>CP141731.1:1933956-2578609 GCA_035621235.1 Actinomycetaceae bacterium MB13-C1-2 | reverse complement strand
TTTACCGATTTCTGCCCAAACGCTCCCGTGCCGGCCCCAATGCCTAGAGCGAGCGGAGCGAACGCCAGCGTGGCAGCCCAAACGCCCATGCAGTACGGACAAAGTTTTCCGAAGTAGCTGATCGAAAGGTACAGAAAGTAGACAACATAGATCAGACCGACGAAGGCTCCCACCACCAGCAGCACGCGAATGACTCGAGGCAGAGAGCCGCGGAACAAAAGAACAGCCGCGATGGCCAGTAGCATCGAGAACGAAATGATTCCCATCATCGAGTTCGGTAGGCCAAAGAGGAGATGGGACTCAGGGGTTAGCAACGCATCTGAACACGCGATTAGTGGGTTCACATCGCAGACGAGGATTGCGTCTGGATCGCTAAGAAGCTTCAGTTCCGACCCCAATAACTGAACGGAACAGAACAACCCGACCAGCGCAATAATGGCGATGATTGCCCCGGTCGAGGGGCTGATCCAGTCCCTCGACATCTTTTGCTTGTTAGTCATGGCCGCTCCTGTCATACATTGCAGGGTTCTAATGCTAGCGGACCGTGGCAAGTTCGAGCTTGGGCGTTAACTGACGATTGGCAGAAAAAGTTGCCATAGTGAAACAAAAGAGGTGCGACTGAGGCGGGCTAGGCGCATTTGCATAAGTATTATGTCTGATATGACGCAAATACGGATAAAAGATGCCGCACAGTTCCTAGATGTCAGTGACGACACGGTTCGCCGGTGGATTGATGCAGGAATCATTTCCGCGACTACCGATGAAAAGGGGCGGAAGGTCATTGATGGCAAGGACCTGGCCGAGTTCGCGAAGGAACAGGCCGTCGCACCGCCCAGCCCCTTGAGCTCGGCAACCTCCGCGCGGAATCGTTTAGTTGGCCTGGTAACCAACGTCATCTCGGACAAAGTTATGTCGCAGGTTGAGTTGCAGTGTGGACCTTTCCGTGTTGTTTCTTTGATGAGTACCGAGGCGGTCAATCAGCTTGGCCTGGAGCTGGGCGTGGTTGCCGTAGCAACTGTCAAGGCCACGATGGTAGTCGTGGAAACCCCACTAGATTAGGACAGATAGAAGTGAAGACCAGAGGACTAAAATCCGTAGCGATGCTCGGGATTGCCACACTCGCATTCGCAGGTTGCTCTACTGGCACGAATGAAACAACCACTCCTGAGTCCGCCGACCCGGGGACAGGAAATGACGCGACGACGGAAGCGACCGCCAAAGAACGTGATCTGGTTGTGTTCGCTGCCGCATCGATGGAGCCGACATTCACCGAACTGGCAAAGCAGTTCGAAGAGAATAATCCCGGCGTAACCGTAAAGTTCAACTTCGCCGGATCGCAGGATCTGCAGGAGCAGATTCTGGGCGGGGCTCCAGCAGACGTATTCGCATCGGCGAACGAGAAGCAGATGGAACCTATAGTGGAGGCCGGCCTCAATGACGGTGAACCTCAGATCTTTGTCACCAATACCCTAGAGATTGTGACCCCGCCGGGTAACCCTGCAGGAATCACGAACTTCGCCAGCCTGGCTCAAGAGGACCTAAAACTGGTCATTTGCGCTCCCGAGGTTCCCTGCGGTTCAGCCACTAAGAAGGTTGAGGAATCGACTGGTGTAACACTAAAGCCTGTTTCTGAGGAGGACTCAGTTACGAACGTTCTTGCGAAGGTTCAGGCTGGTGAGGGTGACGCAGGACTCGTGTACCAGACTGACGCAAAGGCCGCTGGTGACACAGTCTTGGCCATTCCGTTCCCCGAGTCAGATGTGGCGGTGAACAAGTACCCGATCGTTGCTTTGAAAGCCGCTCCACAAGCGGAACTAGCCAGCGCGTGGGTCGACTTTATCCTTAGCGCTGACGTTCAGGCATTCCTGGGCGAAGCTGGTTTCGGACTGCCGAGTTAGGGACGTAGCTCTTTGACTCGAATCTATTCCGGGTTGCCAAAATGGCTCTACCTTCCCGCACTGATTGGCGCCACATTTATTGTGCTGCCACTTGTGGCAATGGCGACCCGGATAGATTGGTCGAATTTCTTTGAGTTAATCACCAGCCAGTCCTCGTTGACAGCGTTGAAATTGAGCCTCAAGACGGCCTCGATCTCGACTCTTATGTGCCTACTTTTTGGTGTGCCGATCGCACTGATTCTGGCACGAGAGGACTTTCGAGGTCAGCAACTGGTTCGCTCCATCGTCACTCTACCGATGGTCCTTCCGCCCGTTGTGGGAGGCTTGGCCCTGCTGTATACCTTCGGTCGGCGAGGGCTTCTTGGTCAGTATTTTGAGGCACTGGGGCTCAACATCGCCTTCTCAACTACGGCAGTGATCCTGGCTCAGACGTTCGTTGCCATGCCGTTTTTAGTTGTTTCGCTTGAAGGCACACTACGTACATATGGACAGCGGTATGAGGTTGTTGCTGCCACGCTTGGGGCTAGCCCTTCAATGGTGCTTCGCAAGGTTACGCTGCCACTGATCCTTCCCGGTTTGCTCTCGGCAGCCGTTCTTTCATTTGCCCGAGCTCTCGGTGAGTTTGGTGCCACGATCACTTTTGCGGGCAGCCTTGAGGGCGTTACCCGAACGATGCCCCTGGAGATCTACCTGCAGCGCGTCAGCGACCCCCAGGGCGCGATTGCACTATCGATGGTTTTGATATTTGTGGCGGTACTGGTCATGGCGGTAACCGCTCAGATAACCAAGCGGAGCCAGATATGAGTCTTGAGTTTGAGGCCAGAGTGGCGGCGCGTGGTTTCGAGGTGAGCCTCGAGGTGGCTGACAACGAACGAGTCGCTGTACTAGGGCACAACGGCTCAGGGAAATCTACGCTCCTCGGTCTCATCGCCGGCACGCTCCGGCCAGACAGTGGCCGTGCCGTATTGGACGGCAGGGTGCTTTTTGACATTGACGAGGATGGTAAAGGCGCCTGGACCCCGTTGAACGCGCGCGGTGTTGCCATGCTCGCCCAAGACCCTCTGTTGTTCCCACATATGACTCTTCTTCAGAATGCGGCTTTCGGGCCTCGCGCTTCGGGTTCTTCGCGCAAGGAGGCTCGCGAAACCGCAGATTGCTGGCTCGGCGAAGTTGGAATTCCGGAACTCAGAGATCGTAGGCCCTCTGAAGTTTCCGGCGGTCAGGCACAGCGGGCCGCGATTGCCAGGGCGTTGGCTACAGTCCCGAGCATGCTTCTACTCGATGAGCCGATGGCGGCGCTGGACGTGGCGGTGGCACCGGCGCTGCGTCGGGTTTTACGGCAGGTTCTGACTGATCAGGCCACGATGATGGTCACCCACGATCTGCTTGACGCGGTGATGCTGTCCGATCGAGTGATAGTTCTTGAGGCGGGTAAGATCACGGAGGATGGACCCACGGAGGATGTTCTTGAGCACCCTCGAACACGTTTTGCGGCCAGGCTTGCGGGACTGAACCTGGTTCGCGGGATCTATCGCGATGGGGCGGTGGTCACAAGGGATGGGACCGAGGTTCGGGGTTCGCAGCGGGAAGGCAGCGATGAACTTGCCACGAACGGCATGGAAGCCGCAGCGGTGTTTCCCCCAAGCGCAGTCTCAGTATTTCTTGACAACCCACATGGAAGCCCTCAGAACAACCTGCGCGGGACGATCTCTGAGCTTGAACCGAATCAGGAGCTAGTTCGAGTTCGGACGCGAATAGGGGAACAGCTACTACTTGCTGACGTGACGGTCCAGGCAGTCGCTCAACTTGACCTTCACCCGGGCAAAGAGGTCGTCTTCTCCGTGAAGGCATCCGCGATCATCATTTACCCGGCCTAGCCCCATGCTCGGTCTAGGCCGACACAGTCACTTGATGAAGTGAACTGACGGGTGGGTACCCGCTTCCGGATGAAGTGTGAAGGACTCGCGGGATTCCAATAGTTGGGAAACCTCAGAGTCAGGATCATCAAGGTCACCGAAGAAGCGCGCTCGTGCCGGGCACACCTCAACGCATGCGGGGAGGCGATCCTCCCTAAGTCTCTGTTCGCAGAAAGTACATTTGGAGACGGTGGCAGGTTCCTGAGGTTGCACTGAGTAGTTCCCGAGCGCGAATGGGTTCGCGTGGGTGATTTCGTCGCTGTTCCGGGTGCGGACACCGTCGTAGGGACAAGCCTCAACGCATGCACCACACCCTATGCATTTGTCGTAGTCGATTAGGACAACGCCGTCTTCGTCGCGTTTGTAGGTTGCGCCAGTTGGGCATACGGGAACGCACGGCGGGTTCTCACAGTGCTGGCATGCAACCGTCAGGAACCACATTGTTGGGCGGTCGGCCGTAAGGGCCGGAGTGTGTTGTTCTGCGCCTCCGACAGTCAAAACCCGGTTCCACCAAACATCATCAGGTAGGTTGTTCTCTACCTTGCAGGCGATTGCGCAGGTATCACAACCAATGCACCTGCCGACATCAACTATCATTCCAAGCCGCATGGTTAATCCCTGTCCTTTGCGAGGGTCTCTTCGGTGCTAGCAGAGGTGTACTTCGAGTCCTTCAGTCCCGTTCCGATCGGCTGCGTTCTCGGCGGGTCGATGACGGGAGCATGGATACCTGCCTGCAGCACCGATCTGCGGATGCTGACGACGCCGGCGCAGGCGGCAGCTGCGGTGAGTGCGTTAGCCATGCGCGAGTTACGTCCAGTAATCGTCATTGCCATAGGGACGAGGGTGCCGACACCTATTCCCATGACCAAGAACCGAAGCTTCTGCTTGTCTTCGACTAGGTCGCGTGCGGACAGTCGTGCTGCGGTGTTCCCCTGCGCTAGCTCTGACACGTAATCCGTGGACAGTGCTGATGCCGCTGCGCCGCCACCGACGATGACTGCGCTGATCCATGTCGGACGGGCACCAGCCAGGCCAGCGGTGAGCGCGGCGCCCGCCTGAACAGCATTTGTCCCGAAAAGTGCTGGCAGTT
Source organism: Actinomycetaceae bacterium MB13-C1-2 (assembly GCA_035621235.1). Lineage (NCBI taxonomy): Bacteria > Bacillati > Actinomycetota > Actinomycetes > Actinomycetales > Actinomycetaceae > Actinomycetaceae bacterium MB13-C1-2. The sequence goes on along the minus strand of CP141731.1, from coordinate 2,573,705 downwards.
TCCGGGATCTCCATGAGGCGACAGATACCGCGTCGTTAAGGAAGAGCCCGTCATATACGGTGAGCACTCCGGCACCGGCGTTTGCCGCTAGTGCAGCGGCGGCCCGAACACCTTTTGGAAGGGCGGGGATCAGGGACACGGCACCGCATGCGCCAAATACGGCAAACGCCCATGACCCACGGGAAATCCATGATGTTTGAGGTTTACTAAACACGCGAGGGAAACGCTCGGGCCGTCCCAGGTCCCCCAGAAGTAGTAGACCTTTTCCACCTGCTCCAATAACCCAGCCGACAGCCATGCCCACTGGGTTCTTGGCGATGGAAGATACAGAATATGTTGCGGCTCCGATTCCCCCAAAAGCCATCTCCCACCACATAGGGGCGATAGCCCAGTGCGTGTCGCGACGATAGGGGAGTTCTTTACGGTCAGATTCTAGCCAGGATATTTCCTCTGCATCCGCGAATTGTGAAGGCTTGTGATCATCGTCCGAGGACTCGCTGGCTACTTCGGATGCGGGGATCAACCCAAATACATCACGGACGATATGTTCAGCGGCGTTCTCGGCCCAAGAAGAAGCGAAGTGGGCAACGGACTCTGTTAGTCCTTTGAAGCGCCGTATCGGCATAGGTAGTGACTCAGTCATCGCTACCACCTCGTACAAAGCACGTTCCTGCTGCCCCCACTGCTCGGATTACGAGGGCAACTGCGCCGATCGCGCCCGCGACTAGAAGCAACTGAACCCCTGCAACGGCCTTTTCATATACCGCCGGGTCAACTACTCGGGATCTGCTACTCATAGCTGCTGCCCTCCCAGTGGCGGATGTCCACCGCTACGTCAAAGAAGCTCTGGTTGATTGATGCGGGATTGAGCTTCATGTGTGTTAGTTCAGAAGGCGCTCCCGCGATGTGTTGGTGTCCGAGCCACCCCTTAGGGAGCGAAACCATTCCATTTGGAAGGGCATCGGATATGACTGCCTTTACTACCACGTGACCACGGTCATTGAACACTTCGACCGTATCTCCGCTACTTATCGAACGTTGCTCTGCGTCCAACGGACTCATTCGAATTGTTGGAACGGGATCCAGTTCTTTCAACATTGGAACTTCCGCGTATTGCGTATGGACGCGCCACCGAGTGTGTTCCTGGAAGAAGACGAGGGGATACTTCTTGTGGATGTCCGAGTCTGGCCAGGCCTCAATCGGAGGTTCAAACCGAGGCAGGCGCTCCTTTATCGGATCGAACTGCATTGAGGTCGTTGATTTGACCCGGGGAGTTGGATTCGGATTGTAGAACTGCGCCCGTCCCGTAGCTGTCGGATAGGTTCCGTCATACCCCAGACAAATGTTGGGGTCGTCTGGATTCTGGTACCAAACCTTGAAGGCTCCTTCCTTCTTGATTTGTTCAAGGGAGAAGCCCTTCGCGGCCGCCCAATCTTTGTTCAGAGCAATATCAATCATCTCGTCGTCTGAGTCAGGGAAGTACTGCTTGACGCCGAGTCGCTCAGCGAGCATGCGAAGGATATCGATATCGGGCTTGGACTCACCAAGTGGTTCAACCGCCTTGTCGCTCCACGTAACGAATGGGTGATTTGCAGCCCACTGGATGTCCTGGCGTTCAAACCAGTGTGCGGCTGGAAGCACCAAATCGGAGTACTCAACGGTGTCAGAGTTATAGATGTCAACCGTGACGATGAAGTCGATCGTTGGGAGCACACAGTCGATCCACTGATTGCGATCACAGTACGCGCCTAGCGGATTACAGCCTGAAACATAAAGAGCTTTGATCGCGTCAGGCTCGCCTTGAATGGTGCCGCTTCGTGCGACTTCAAACATGTCGTCGGTGTAGATGTTTCGAGCCATATGTCCGTCGGGCATCATCCAGTTTGGGAAGTCGTAATTCTCAGCGAAGTACCACTTGAAGCCCAGTTGAGCGCCCTTCTTTGAGACGTTCCCCGTGACGCAGGCAAGTGCCGACTCCGCAAAGGTTGAGAGGTGTCCGTTGTCCCAGTGGTCGATACCCATGCAGTGGTAGATACTGGCTGGCTTTGCGGTGGCGTAGGTGATGGCCATGTCTCGTAGAGTGGAGGCAGGGATCGTAGTGAACTCTTCGGCCCGCTCTAGGGTCCACTCTGAGACGGCATCCCACAGAAGATCCAGTGCTGTGCGCACCTTGATTCCTTGGATTTCGAAGGATCCGCGAAGACGAGTGTCGAGGTCGTTATCATTCAGTTCGACCGGCCGGTCCTCTGACTCACTCCAAACAATGAAGGGGTCCATGATCTCTGTGGGGCCACCAGCTGAGAAGAGACCGTCGGTGGAAGTAACTACATCATCTGCATTCGCTTCTTCCTCGTTTTCTGCGTCGGTCATCGCGGTCTGAGCCAGATCACTTGCACGTAGGAACTGTCCGTTGTCTTCTCGAACAAGCAGGGGAGCGACGGTTGAATAGCGCAGGAAGTCGTTGTCCATAAGTCCGTCGTCTTCCATAATGACCCGTGTCATGGCGAGGAACATCGCGGGATCCGAACCCGGTCGAATGCGTACCCACTCGTCGGCCTTCGACGCAGTCGGTGTGTAGATTGGATCGACGACGATAACTTTTGCGCCCTTGTCCTTGGCATCTGCAACAAAATGCCAGGTGTGAATCTGGGCTTCTGTCATGTTTGAACCGACGATGAAAATGGTTTTTGCGTTCGCAAGGTCCGCCGGGTCGTTGTTCGGAAGTCCACCAAAAACTTGCATAAGGCCGTGAGCCTGGGCGACATCGAGAGTATTCGAAAGAACAGTGGCATCAAGGGTTGCAAAGAATCGTGTGACAGCACCAAAGTGAGAGGAACTGAGAGTCCCGTAGTTACCAGAGCCTTCTGTTAGTGCGATGGCACGTGAACCGTACTCATCCTTGATTCGGTTGAAGTTATCCACGACCATATCGATGGCCTCATCCCACGAGATCTGTTCCCACTGCCCGGAACCCCTTGGCCCGACGCGTTTCTTTGGGTAGAGAACTCTTCGCTCGCTGTACTGCTGCTGAGGCTGAGTGAGTCCGCGAAGGCATACGCGATTGTACTTTGGGTCGGGAAGAGGGGCGGGTGAGACGCCGACGACCTTTCCGTCTCGGACATGAGCGAATATCGGGCATCCTCCAAAGCAGTTCGGGCGACAGAACGTGCGAACCCACGTTTCTCCGGCCGCCTCCGCCTCTGGTGAGGGTGACTCTTGTAAGACCGGTCCAAGTACCATGACGACTCCGTAGTCATCGCTCGACATGGAGGTTCTTTAGGTCCACTGAGCGACAGATGTCTTTTAGATAATCGTAATACTAATGGAGGTGAAGGGCGAAGTGAGAGGACGTTTGTCCTCAAATATGTTGATAGTTCTGTCGTCTTAATCGACCAAAAGGAGGCACGAGAGGATTATCAGTCTGAGGTTGGCCAGTTCTTTGCAAGTGCGGACACCTTGGCGATTACTTCATCCGGTGGAAGATTCTGCTGTGCGGAGACATAACCGACCAAGAACGCTGTTAAAGGAGCTCCCGGACGCGAGGGTCCATGGGCAACAACGGAGATAAGGTCGAGCAGAGCCTTCTGGTTTTTCTCAACAACTTCTGATGAGGTTTCAAGGGTCTCGGTAACTGCGTCGAGCCACTCGGCCATCTTTTCCATGGCTTTCGGATCGTCTTTTCGATTGGACATGTGTTCTCCCTAGATGGTGAGATTGCGGCTTCGGGTGATCTATCTTCACCCGGACGTTTCGACTTCTTGGAGGGTCGGAGGCACCAGCCGTGCTTGATGTAGCGGCTCCTGATTCAAGATACAAGCATGAATGATAGATAGGGGAGTTGGCCCTCTGTACCAATAGTCCAAGTCTGGTGTGCGTGTAGTGGCGGTTGGTTAGCCCTTTTCTTTACCCTGCTGTAACAGCTCGGCAATCTTGCGATTACGTCGAAGGGGGGCCTGTCCCGAATCAGTGAAGCGAGCCAGCTGCCAGGGAGGAACCAACGACAGGTAGGTCTCAAGTACCCTTTCGGGGGGATCCGCAAGGTCGGTGCGCAACCAGGACGAGATCATCGCGATGGTGTTGTGAACCTGCTGCGAAATGGCCATTGTTTTCCAGAGCTCGGTAACCTCTACTCTGCCGACGTGCTCACTGAACTCCTGAACGTAGCTGGCGAAGACTCCTTCGAAATAGGCGGTCATCATAGAGAGCACGACCGACTGCCCATCGGGAGTAAATACGTGCGAGTAGACGTCCTCGTTCTCTTGGACGTGCTCTAGCACGTCAAGCATGATCGCGGCCCACCGAGATAGATAGTCAGGCCCGGGATCTTTTAGCAGGTCGGCCAGCGGGTCAAGCCTAGGGTGGAGTTGCTCAATTAAGTAGTCTGCAAGGAAAGAGGCCGGGGAATCAGAGTGCTTGTAGAACGTCGTTCGAGCGATTCCCGCAGCATGGGTCAGTTCGGAGACGGTAATCTGTTCGGCCGGCTTCTGACTGGCTAACTCTAGGATCGCGTTAGTGAGACGCGCCCGAATACGCTGATAGCGAGGGTCGTCTTCGGGACGGCGGGGAGTTGCCCCTGTAAGCGTTGCAGTCGTTTCCAAGAGAGAATGCCACCTGCGCTCAGTAACCTTTTGAACAATCCAACGATACGCGAAACACGGCCAAGAAGGCTGGTGGCGCCTGGACGAATTCCGGTCAACGATACACTTCGTCAATGATGAAGATTGCCGTAATTACCGTCTCCGATCGCGTGGCGAGAGGAGAAAGAGAGGATCTCTCCGGTCCCAGGGCTGTTGAACTTCTTTCGCGATACGGCGACATTGTCGAACAGGCAGTAGTCAGCGATGGCACCGAGTCGGTTGCCGATGCAATTACGAGGAGTGCTCGGGGGAAAGCAGACGTCATCTTTACCACCGGTGGCACAGGAATAACCGGGCGAGATCTGACTCCTGAGGCCACTGCGGGTCTGGTGAAGAAACGCCTGACCGGGCTAGAGGCCCGCGTTCGCGATATGGCCTCGACCCCGTACTCTGTGTTGTCCCGTGGCGTCATAGGCATTATCGACGAGGGGGTAGGGCCGGCGTTGGTAATCAATGCTCCCGGTTCACAGGGTGGGGTAGCGGACGCGATCGACGCGATTGGTCCCCTCCTCGACCATATCGTTGATCAAATGAATGATGGTGATCACGCGGTACGAACCGTGATGGGATCGCCTTCTTCGTCTCACTTCCATGCGCACGAGGAAATCACAAGGCGAGTACAAAATCGCGGAGTCAACGACGGAACCGATGCGTCCGTGGTTTTGGCGGGTGTTACCGGTCAGGCGATAAATATGGACGAACTGCTGAAGGCAGTGGACGACCGGACCGCCGGAGCCGTAGTTTCGTTCTGCGGTCAAGTGAGAAATCATGATGACGGCCGCGCGGTGGGTTCTATTGACTACCAGGCACACCCTGACGCCGACAAGGTGATTGAGCGAGTGGCATATGAGGTATCGGCTTCCTCGGGCGCCTGCAAGATAGCCGTCATCCATCGTGAGGGACACCTAGAGGTTGGAGACGTTGCCCTCGGGGCCGCGGTCTCGGCATCTCACCGCGCGGAAGCGTTCCGTCTTCTGGAGGAGGTCATTGAGCGCGTCAAGATGGAACTTCCCGTTTGGAAGAAGCAACAGTTCGAGGACGGCTCACACGAGTGGACTGGGACCGCCTAAAGGCCTAGCGACTCCAGTCTCCGCTTCGACCCCCGGACTTCGCGGTGACGCGCGCGTGGACTATCTCGGAACTGCGGTCCACGCCTTTGACCATATCGACTATTGCTAATGCCGCAATAGTTACGGCGGTAAGCGCTTCCATCTCCACGCCAGTTCGGTCAGCGGTTCCAACCGTGGAGCGAAGTGTGACTCCCTCGTCCGTGACTTCAAGGTCCATTGTGACCGCATGTACCCCGATTACGTGCGCCAGGGGAAGCAGATCGGGAACTTTCTTGGCTGCAGCGATACCGGCGATGCGCGCAACAGCCAAGACGTCCCCTTTTGGCACGGTCCCGTCCCGCAGTGCCCGAATGACCTGTGGAGAGCACTTCACCAGGGCTTCAGCGCTCGCATGGCGCACCGTAGGCGTCTTCCCGGTTACATCGACCATTCTCGCTTCGCCGCGAGAGCTCAAGTGGGTAAACTCCATGATTTCTACAGTCCTTTCAGCGGTCGAATGACAATGGTGTCTCCTGGATCTACCCGCTCAACATCGGCTGGAATAACGCCCAGTGCATTGGCCTTATGGAACGAAGCAACAAGATGCGAACCGGAACCGAGACTGTGAATTTGGCGCGCTTTGCCGTTTTCGACATGTAGGGGGATGAACTGCAGGCGTCCGATCGGACTCTTCCATCCGTCTTCAGTAACTGCGGTACTCTCTGGCCATTTTGCCTGACGTTCCTGGAATGCGGCGAGAAGTGGTCGCAAATAGACCCAGGAAGACACGAAGACACTCACAGGGTTCCCGGGCAGTCCCAGGACCGCAACGTCCCGTCCGTCCAGATTAACCGTGCCACAAGCTTGCGGCTTCCCCGGCTGCATCGCCACCTTTACAAACTCAATCTGCCCGTCAAGGACCTGGCGAACCACCTCAAACGCTCCGGTCGATACCGCACCAGACGTGACGATTAGGTCGGCACCGACTGCGCCAGCCCGTTCAAGAGCGCCGCGGAACTGACATGGTTCATCTGCGACCGACTCAGTAATCACCACCTCGCCTCCGAACTCTTGGACGAGGCCAGCGATCAGCACCGAGTTAGAATCTGGGATCTGACCAAACTCGATTTTCTCCCCGGCGTGAACGAGCTCTGAGCCCGTGGCGAGTACCGCCACCCTTGGACGTTCTCGAAGACGGACGACTCCGTAGCCGACTGATGCCGCTGCAGCCGCTACTGCGGGCGTCCAAACCTGGCCGCGTTCGACGGCAACCTGACCGAGCTGAATGTCCTCTCCCTCATATCGAACGTTCGCGCCACTGCTCACCTGCTCGACCTCCACAAACTCAGGAAGAGGGACGTCTCCGGGTTGTTGATTCGTCTTCTCGACCTGAACCACCGCATCGGCACCCGCTGGCAGGGGAGCGCCGGTCATGATGCGTGCGGCCTGCCCCTCGGCAAGAACGGGAGTTGCGGTGGCACCGGCTGGAATATCTCCAACGACCCGAAGGTGCGTCACGCTCTCACCTAGGTCGGCGGACCGCACGGCAAAGCCGTCCATCGCAGAATTTGAAAACGGTGGAACCGGAAGCCGAGCCGTCAAGTCTTCAGCGAGGACTCGACCCAAACCCTCGCCGATAGTCGTTTGGGTCACCTTGGTTGGGTTCACTAGAGCCAGTACTTTTTCCAGATACTCCTCGACCGAAATCATGACAGCCTCGCTCTCCATGCTCTCTTCCGTAGGGGGAGTTCATCCCACCTTGCGCTCCGCGCGTCATAGAACATGATGCGTCCAACTAGCGGAGTGCCCATGCCCGTGAGCAGTTTGATTGCCTCCACAGCCTGAAGAGTTCCGATATGGCCGACCACGGCACCCAGAACGCCCACCTCCGTTGCCATCTGGTAGGTGTCTCCAGGCGGTTCTTCGGGAATGAGGTCCCGAAGGTACAGTTTGTTGCCCTCGGCATCAGGAACTCCGAAGACGGAGCACTGTCCCTGCATAGCAACGGCCGTAGCCCAAACCAAAGGCACCCCCGCTTCCTCAGCAGAATCCGAGATCAAGAACTTTGCCGCGAAGGTGTCGGTGCAATCCAGAACAAGATCATATTTACGAAGCAGTGCAACGGCGTTGTCTTCTGTGAGCTCGAATGGGAGAGCGTCGACCACGATCGTTGGGTTTAGGGCGCGAAGACGGCTTGCGGCGGAATCAGCTTTCCTGGCCCCGAGGGCAGTATGCAGCACTTGTCTCTGCATGTTAGTCAACTCGACAACGTCATGATCAACTATTCCGATCCGCCCGATACCTGCACCCGCCAGATAGGGGAGCGCAGCAGATCCCAGGCCACCCGCACCGACCACCAGAACTGACGAGTTGTTGAGCGCGGCTTGACCCTCATCGCCCATGCCGGGAACATCAATGTTGCGCTGGTATCTTGTGTCCAGTTGTGGACCCATTGGTGACATGGTCTCTGGTTTTGCCTCGTTCGAGGCAGGCCCCTGGCTATCCACCTGCGAACGGGGGCAGGACATCTAGGCGTTTTACGGCAGCGAGCGAATCATCGCCCGTCACACGGACTCCGTCAGCGAGCAGTACTGACACGGCAAGGATTGAGGCGAGCCTCTTGTCTTCGCCGCTGAGATGCTGGATCAACGTCGTTGCAGTCAGCTGTTGAGCATCGATTAACTGCGATTGTCGGCCGGACGCTTCAGCGCCCCGGCAAAATAACGGATCTCCATCTATCCTCCGATTTCACTCATAGTGCGGTCGGGTTGCTCAAAACCCTGCTCGTTGATTCCGTGAGCGAGGGGTTTCCGGTGCTGTTCGAACAGCCATGCTTCCATGAGCTCTTCGTCGGTGCCTCCTTTGCGCATGATGCTTCGAAGATCGGTTTCCTCAAGTGAGAAGAGGCAGCTTCGTATCTGACCATCACTGGTGATTCGAGTTCGATCACATGTTGCGCAGAAGGGGTCAGTCACCGAAGCAATGATCCCGATTTGTCCTCCTGGCTGGGTGTCGTCAGGTTCAATGTCCCACAGTGTCGCCGGGGCGCTCATGTCGGGGTCGCCCTCGGGTGAAAGCTTGTACCTTGTCCCTAGTGTGTCCAAGATTTCCTGCTGTGTGACCATCTGACGGCGGTCCCAGGTGTGTTTTGGTCCAAGTGGCATCTGCTCGATAAACCGTAGCTGGTAACCATTTGAAAGGCAGAAGTCGGCGAGGGGAAGGACGGCGTCCTCGTTCGTCTCCCTCATAATCACGGAGTTGATCTTCAGTGGACGCAAGCCCGCTTCGTCCACGGCTCTTATGGACCGCATTACGTCATCGAGTCGATCACGCCTTGTCAGCTTGGCATAACCAACCGGGTCCATGGTGTCGAGAGAGACATTCACCCGGTTCAGTCCGGCATCGATGAGGCGTTGAAGACGCTTATCTAGTCCCAATCCATTTGTCGTGAGCGCCAGATCGGGAGGCAGTCCCTCTTCCGTGCGGAGTGATGAAGCGGCCTTGACTATTTCTTCGAGGCCTTTGCGCATAAGGGGCTCTCCGCCCGTGAACCTCAGCTTCCGTATCCCGAACCTTTGAACGGCGATCCGCATAAGGCGGACAACTTCTTCATCAGTCAGTGTTTCTTCTGTCGGAAGCCAATCAAGACCACTGGAAGGCATGCAGTATGTGCACCGTAAATTACACTTGTCGGTTAGTGAAATCCGTAGGTCCCTGGCGACGCGTCCAAAGCTGTCAACTAGATGTGCCATTGCCTCATGAGTCTATTTGCAAACGCACCCCACTGACGAACGATGCCCGGAAATATCGATGGGAAACGATATGACGAAGGCCGCTCACCTTGTGAGTGAGCGGCCCGGGCCCTCTTCTAGGTTTGAGGTCTAGTTATGCGGTCGCGTAGGTGAGGCAGTCCGCTGTGTCAGCGCCAACACGAACTGAGTCGGCGCCGCACTCCAGGTGGTCGTTGTGGACGCAGTCGGCTTTCTGACACGCGCCAACAAACGAGGTAACGCGGTCCAAGCCACCCTTTACACTCAGCGGAATGAAAGTGACGCATGAGGCTTTGTCTTTCGATCCGATCGTGACAGCGGCCGCGGAGCAAGCTTCATCGTGGTTATAGGAGCACCCTTCTACGGTGCAGTTTAGGACTCGGGGTAGATCCAGTGTTGGTGCCATTGTTCTTGTCTTTCTCTTCGGGATTCTCTCGGCGGAAGCGCTTCGATTTACGAAACCTGACCGCGTGACGTATTAAGAATCTCGCCGACTGGATTCATTGAGAAGTGATCACCCAAAAACGCGGGTCAAAAGGCTATTAGGCTCACCTAAGTGTGAGAAGAGTTTGCGATTGTCCGCGTTTTCTAATGTTGCGAAATTGCGCTTTTGTATGTTTCCTAATTCGGGGGTGGTGCACCTCTGGGCAGCACGACGTGCCTAATTCAAGCCCTATTGGACATTTGAATCGCGCGGTCGGGGGTCGAGAGTGGTGGTCGGTCGGCTGTGTTAAGTGCAACAACCGGGTCAAACGTGGGCTATCTGGTTTGTCAGCGAGGATCATGGGTAATAGAGTTATCGACGCAACGCGCCATTAGCTCAGTTGGCTAGAGCAACAGACTCTTAATCTGTGGGTCCAGGGTTCGAGTCCCTGATGGCGTACCAGCGAAGGTTCTGACCCCGATGGTGTTCAGAGAAGATGGGTCGGTCCTCCACACGAGAATCGGCCCATCTGCTTCTTATCGTTTCAAGGCGGTCCAAGAGCCTGTCTGATAGGACTGGATATCACAGCGAGACAAAAGGATATCCACCTTAGGATCGAGGCGGTGAACGGAGTGGATGAGTACTCTCTTGATGCGCCAGAGTTCAAGCGAGTGTTGCTGGCCCAACGTCGAACTAAGATTAAGGGCGGCATTTACCACCTGACGCAGTTGGCCTTTGCCTACAATTCGAACCGGATTGAGGGTTCGCGCCTTACTGAGGACCAGACTCGCACGCTCTATGAGACACGAACAATCGATGGTTTCGCTCACGCTGACGACATCATAGAAACGGCCAATAGTTTCCGCGCTTTTGACCGGATGCTTGACTACTGCGAACAACCGGTCACGGCAGATGCCATGAAGGAACTCCACCGAATCCTCAAAGAGGGGACGGCGGACGCCGCCCAAGATTGGTTCACAATCGGGGACTGGAAGACCCTGGCCAATAGCTACAACACTACCGACCCGACAACAGCGCCAGAGGACGTAGATCAGGCGATTACCCGTCTGCTTGATACCACGCCAGAGCGGATGTCGTTCGAGGATATAGCCAAGTTTCACCACGACTTTGAGAAGATTCATCCGTTCCAGGACGGAAATGGTCGCGTTGGTCGGCTCGTCATGTTTGGCCAATGCCTTCGAAATGACATCATGCCGTTCGTGGTGCTTGATGAACAGAAAGCCTTCTACTATCGAGGACTCCAAATGTTCAGTGAAGAACCTGGTTTCCTCATCCAAACGCTGCGTAGCTTTCAAGATGTCTACCACCAAAAGTTCAGAGACTTCGTGCCACCTACCCCGATCTGCCAATAAAGTGAACACCGGGACGGCAGGATACTGACCCAAGTCGAGAGGCGGAAGAACCGGGGTCGAGACACCAGGCAGACAGGGACAAAAAGACGAGGACAGTTCAGGTGAAACGGGACTGTTAGTGGGTGTGACCTGGTGGCAGCTCGGTGGTTGGGTCGGTGTTATTTGTTGAAGTTGGGGCTTTGAGTTTTTGTCGCGGAAGGGTTGTAACCCACGCAATCCCACCCGGAAAGACTTAAGGTGGTGCTGGCCCCACCTCTACTGTGGTGCGCTAACCATGGCGTAAAGGCTCACGTCAGGCTGAAATGGAACCATGAATGTAGATGTGCGGGTGGCCCTCAACGGACCGAAGATCGCCAATAGCGCTGCGCGAGGCAACGTATGGTCTACTGGCGGACAAATTCTGCGGCATTGCACTAGGGAACGATGATGATTGAAAGATCATCGAAGCTTTCGAGGCTGCGCGCAGAACTTGCCGAGATTGAGCAGGCCATCGTGGACAGTCCGATGAGTTCGCCAGAGTTCCTCCGGGCTCAGGAAATTGTCAAAACTAATGAGGGAAGCAGCCCTGCTGAACTATCAGAGCTGTTGGAATCCCAGGGACTACCGACCAGTGAACAACTCGGTTTCACGATCATGAAGTATGGTGTGGGTTTCTCTCGTCTTAATCGAAAGAGAACCAAGCTCGAGTCGCGCATCGCAGAGCTCAGCTAACACTCTCCGAATTTTGCGGGTTCAAATGGTGGGATATTGCCGAGTTGGAAGTATCGGACAAATTTTTCACTCCTGTTCAGTTGCCACAGCCGCCGGAAAGCTCTTACTGGCCATGTTCGCGGCATCGGAAGTCCGATTCTTCAGAAGAGGATCAGCCTTTTTGTTCCTCACGACATCTGCCCAGCTCAGAACTCGCTTGAGTCGATCGTGTATTTCCTCTGCCGCAGGAATGGAGCGTAGATCCACCATGGCGGACCGCTAATATCCGTATTCTCGACTGTTGGTATAGGTGCATCTACACCAATGCCAAGGAATGTAGGTTGGCCGCTGCCTCGGTATGGTTGACTACTTCTCCGGAGTAGCATCTGGGGACTCTGTTGGGCGATCCTCCTCGTCGTCGGTTCGCTTGCCGAAAGAGAGTGCATCCAACGCTGCTTCGCCGACCTCGCTCACTATTCCGGTTACCGTTCGAGAGGCCTGCCCAATCATCTTCGACATCGGGTCAAGAAGTTGCTCCTGAACTCCTCGACGTAGCACCTTACCGAGCTGATTGCGGGGCAGTTCGGTGATGTACGCGATCTGTTTTGGAAGGGCGTAGGCCGAAACCTTATCGCGCGACCATGCACGAATCTGCTCGAGGGTGGGTTGCGGTTCACCCTCGTCCATCACGAGTGCGGCGGTGACGACTTCCCGATCATCACCCGTTGGCACGCCCACCACGGCAACATCTCTGACGCCGGGGAATGTTCGAAGCACCTCCTCCACCTGGCTGGGGTAGACGTTGAACCCACCGGAGAGAATTAGTTCCTTGCGGCGATCAGCTAGGTAAAGGTAGCCGCCCTCGTTGGTTGCAATATCGCCGGTACGGAACCAGCCTTCCTCGGTGAATGCCGCCTCATTCTCCTCCGGCGCATTCAGATAACCGGAGAACACTTGGGGGCCCTTCACTATGATTTCACCCGGTGTTCCGTCCTCGACATCTTTGGTGGGATCGTCCAACTCAACTAGGCGCACACGGGTAGAGGGGAAGGGAAGTCCGAGGGTGCCCAGGCGACGCACCGGTGAAAGGGGAGACCCGGAGATAACGGGGGAGGTCTCCGAAAGACCGTATCCCTCCAGGATCACTCCGTGGGAGGCCGACTGCCACAGGTGGGCTACTTTCTCGCTTAGGGGCATCGCGCCAGAGACGGCGAACCTAATCGTCGATATGTCTGTGTTCGATTCAAGTGCACCTTTTGCGATTCTCTCGAACATGGGAGGAACGCCAACGAAGAAGGTCACGGGCGTGCGGCGATGTGCCTCAAGGGCTAGGTCGACGTTGAACTTTGGCAGGACGACCTGGGTCGCAGCTTTCTTGACGGCGGCTAGAAGGAAGAAGGTTAATCCGAAAGCGTGGAAGTAGGGGAGTAGCGAGAAGAAGACTTCTGATCCCTCGTGCAACTTGAAAACCCAGAAGAGGCACTGATTGACGTTCGCACCCAGGTTGCGGTGGGTGAGGGGAACGGACTTGGGTACTCCGTTGGTGCCACCGGTGTGCAGGATGACTGCAACGTCATCGACCTTGGCATGCGGATAGTCCGCCGTAAGCGCCGAACTGTTCTTGACCAGGTGGTCCCAAGACTGCATCGTCTCGGGAACCTCGGTGCGAAGTTGGGCGCGCTGTTCTCTGGCTGCCTTGACAGGGAGCGAGAGAAGGACCCGATTCTTTCGCGGCATCTGTGCGGTGATGTTTACGGATAAAACGGTCTCAAGGGGAGAGTCCCCGTCGGTGGGAAACTTATCCGCAGAACCTTCCCAAACGACCGCTATCTTCGCCTGATGGCGACGTAGCTGACCGGCAATCTCAGGTGCCGTAGCAAGAGGATTGTGCTGTGCGGCAACGGCCCCGATGCGTTGACACGCGTAGAACGCGACAAACGCCTGCGGGCAGTTTGGAAGAGCGAGGGCCACCACGTCTCCTCGCTCGACTCCCATATTCACGAGAACTTGGGCCGCTCGCTGAGCTTGGTCGAGGATCTGAGCGTACGTGTAGGTCTGACCGAAGTAGTCGATGGCGTTGACGTTCGGATAGCGGGTTCCGGCTTCCTCAAGCAGACTAAATACCGATTCTTCGGGAATGGGGATCTCGAACGGCACACCCGGCTCATAGAGCTGGTGGGCGGCTTCGACAATCGGTTCATACTTTGGTGCTGGCTCTTTTGAATGGTCGCGCTTAGTCATCGTTTCAGCTTAGCCATGAGCGCGGAGGGGCCCACAGCCGCCACACTAGAGTTGTGACATGAATCAGTTCGACAAAGCAGCTTCTGCATGGGATCGGCAGCGCAGGCTTGAGCGAGCAAAGGTCTTTGCATCAGCTATCCGTGAGGCTCTGCCGCCAACCATCGATGGGGTGCGAGGACTTGAATACGGGTGCGGCACGGGTGCTTTGGGACTTGAGCTACAAGACCAGTTCCGGAGCTTGTTGTTGGTTGACTCATCTGCGGGAATGATCGAGCAGGTCGAGACAAAACTAGAAGAACTGAACGGCCCAAAAGTAAGCGCCCTGCAATGGGACCTCGCTGAGCGGCCTCTGCCTGACACCGAGGTGGACGTAGTTTTCAGTACCCTCGCTTTCCACCACATTCATGATTTGCAGACGGTCCTAGAGAACATTTGGGGTCTGCTCCCAGTCGGTGGACGATTGCTGGCGATTGACATGGATCAGGATGGAGGGTTTTGGCACCAGAACTTTGAGGGGTTTAACGGCCATCATGGATTCGATCGCGATGAACTCTCAAAATGGTGTCGTGAAGCAAGGTTCCGGGTCCACTCAGTTGAGACGGTCTATAGCCAGACAAAGACGGTTGATGATGAGACCAGGCAGATTCCGCTGTTCTTGCTGAAAGCAGAGGCAATCTAGCCTCGTGTGGATTCTGTTTGCTCTCGGCGCCGCGTTCTTTGCCGGGCTCACCGCGATTCTTGCCAAGGCGGGCGTTGAGCAGACTCCGTCGAATTTAGCCACTGCGCTGCGAACCATTGTCGTTCTTCTGAGCGCTCTACTGATGGTAACGATTGTCGGATCTTGGCAGGCTATCGGTGATCTGAGTGGCCAAACCTGGTTCTTTCTGGTCCTTTCAGGTTTGGCGACAGGTGCCTCGTGGCTCTGTTTCTTCCGCGCCATCCAGCTTGGACCGGTTTCAACGGTCTCGGCCATAGACAAGTCGAGCATCGTAATCACGGTGCTTCTGGCAGTCTTTTTACTTGGCGAAACGAACAGTCTTGTTGCCCGCCTTGTTGGTATTGCTCTGATCTCCGTTGGTACCTACCTGATGGTTGAATGGCGCCCCGATCCAACCAAGAAGGGCGCCGGTTCTTGGGTCTTCTATGCCCTGGGTTCGGCAGTTTTCGCGGCGCTGACTGCAATCCTCGGAAAGGTCGGTATTGTAGGCGTCGAATCAAATCTAGGAACCGCGGTGCGCTCGTTTGTGGTGCTAATAATGGCTTGGATCGTGGTGGCCATAAGTGGCGAGGCTTCTAGACTTAGCGCTATTCCCAGACGCGAAATCGGGTTCATTGCGCTCTCAGGTTTGGCAACTGGAGTCTCATGGCTTTTCTACTGGCGCGCGATGCAGGATGGTCCAGCTAGCGTCGTTGCTCCAATCGACAAGCTGAGTATTCTTGTCACGGTTGTTTTGGCGTGGCTGATATTCGGGGAAAGGCAGTCTAGAAAAGCGCTGGTCGGCCTTGTACTGATAGTAATCGGCACCCTGACGATGCTATTTCCGCTCGCCGGGTGAACGGTTATTCTTCGTTACTCTGGTAGATATCGGGAATGCCGTCCTGGTCGGCGTCGACTTGTTCCCCCTCGTAAATCAGTCGGTAATGACGATTACGAGGAATTAGGACGAGGGATGCCATCGTCGCCGCAATCACCGATGCGACAAGGATCGCTATTTTCGCGTGGTCACCCTCAACACTTCCGTGATCAAAGCTAAGCTCGGCCACCAGCAACGAGACGGTGAAGCCGATTCCGGCCAGCATTCCTACCCCAACCATGTCGATCCAGTGGTAAGAGGGGTCGAGTCCCGTTCGGGTGAGCCGAGTGGTCACCCAGGTCGTGAGGACAATTCCAAGGGGCTTGCCAAGTACCAGGGCCAACATAACCGCTACGGATACCGTGCTTGTTAGCGACTCTCGAAACCCGTTTACTCCGCCGAGCGGCACTCCCGCAGCAAACAGGGCAAACAGTGGCACTGCCACTCCGGTCGAAAGAGGTCGAAAACGGTGCTCGAACTCTTCGGCGAGTCCGGGGCGCTTCTTGAACTCCTCTGGTGCGTTGCTGCGGTGAAGGACAGGAATGGTCAGTCCGAGCAGAACTCCCGCGATCGTGGCATGGATTCCCGATGCGTGCATAAATGCCCACGCGACCACACCAATCGGGAACAGCACGACCCACGCGGCAAACGGTTGCAGGCCGAAAATGCCCCTGTAACGCTGCGCGATTACCCCATAAACTGCAATGACTCCAAGCGATGCTAGAAGGTAACCAAGGTTGATGTTGTCAGAGTAGAAGACGGCGATGATCGTGATGGCGATCAGATCATCAACGACGGCAAGCGTGAGAAGGAATATTCGCAATGCGGAAGGAAGCTTCGAGCCGATGATTGCCAGCACCGCCACCGCGAAAGCGATGTCTGTCGCCGTTGGGATTGCCCATCCGTGGTGTAGATTCGGGTTTCCAGAAACCACGGCAGTGTAAATAAGAGCTGGAACAGCGACTCCGCCAAAGGCTGCCGCAATGGGTACTACAGCTGTGCTGAGCTTCCTTAGGTCTCCGATAACAAACTCACGCTTCAGTTCCAGACCGACCATGAAGAAGAAAATTGCTAGCAGCCCATCAGAGGTCCATTGACCAATGCTTAACTCCAGGTGCCAAGGAGCATAGCCAATCTTGAAGTCGCGGATGGCCGCGTAGCTCTCAGACCAGGGGGAGTTCGACCAAATCATTGCGATGACTGCCGCCGCTACCAACATGAAGCCGCCGACAGTCTCTTTGCGTAAAAGTTGCGCGATCCGACTCGCCTCAGAAAATGTTCCTCTGCGAGGGAATAGGTTTGGTCCGGAATGGTTGTGGTTGCTCATTAAGCCTTCTCGCGAATGTCGTCGCCGTAGGCCGTCGAACTTTCTTCAGCCTCAGTGGCAACAACTAAATCTTAGCGCCGTGTCTTCGTAACAGGTCGCGGACTGTGCCGTTGCGCTCGCGGCAGCACCTGCGCGATCTGCGCACCGTCTGACAGTATGGACCTGTGAGCCGACTTGTATTCCTTGACGTAGATGGCACGTTACTGAACGACGACCAACAACTTCCCGATTCCGCGCGAGAGGCGTTGACTGCCGCCGTCGCCGGCGGTCACCGTCTAGTTCTGTGCACGGGACGAAGCAAGGTCGAGATCTATCAGTTCCTCTGGGATATCGGATTCCGGGACATTGTTGCTTTGAACGGCGCATACGCAGAGGTCGACGGAACTCCTGTCCTGGATGTGCGGATGCCACAAGAAGAGCTGACGGAGATATCTGAGTGGCTGATGGACAAAGGCATCGACCACTACTGGCTCACCGGGACAAATATCAACACACTAGGTGACATCCTCAAGGTCTTCATTCCACCAGAGGCCGGGGGAGACTCGGCTGCTGACTGGAGCGCATACCTGACCCAGATCGAGCCGTACGTTCGTGTAGGAGTCCCAGAAAGCGCTCCTAAGACAGTTTTTGCGATTCCAAGCGATGCAAAGGCGACCTTGGAAGACGTCCAGGAACACTTTGGCGACCGATACGAGGTGATCCCGGGTTCACTACGCACACACGTCAGCGTGATCGGAGAACTCGGGGCGCCGGGAATGAACAAGTCGGTCGGAATGATGAAGATCGCGGAGAAGCTTGGCGTTCCAATCGAGGAAACGATCGCAATTGGAGATTCGGACAACGACATCGAGATGCTTAGTGTCGCAGGAACCTCGGTGGCGATGGGCGACGGCGTTCCCGCAGCCCGAGCGGCCGCAGACTGGGTTACTGCCGGGGTGGACGAGGGTGGACTGGCTCTAGCTTTCGAGCGCCTAGGGCTGCTTGAATCGTAACTAGCCTCAATCCGGAGTGCTCAAGTAACCGATCAGATCGGACCGATTATGCGTACCCGTCCGAATAGGCGAAGAAAGTTATCCTGGGCGGGTCTAGCCGCCGTGGCGATTGCCCTTGCGGGTTGTTCACAGCCCGCCGAGGAGATTGCCACGGACCCCGATCCGACACCACAGAGCAGTGCGCACGAATCACAGAGCCGACCACAGGAACTCCCGCAGTCACTGCCGGAGGAAGAGCCGGAGCCAACATTCCTTGATACCGCGAGCGGCGTCGTCGTTACGAACCTCGCTGCACCGTGGTCGATTGCTTTTGGTAATGGTGCCACCTTTATTAGTGAACGTGACTCGCGCCGCGTCCTTGAACTTACCGATGACGGCCAAACTCGCGAGGTAGGCGTAATCGGGGGAGCTGCACCCTTGCACGAGGGCGGCCTACTCGGTCTCGCGGTGAACGAGGGCTACCTCTACTGTTACTACACCTCGCCCGCAGACAACCGGATTGTTCGGTTCAAGCTTCAGGGCGAACCCGGCAGCTACCAGTTGGGCAGCGAAGAGATCTTGCTTGACGGCATTCCCTTCTCAACCAACCACAATGGGGGACGTCTCGCCTTCGGTCCGGATGGAATGCTCTACGCAACAACCGGAGACGCATACTACCCAACCGGCGCGCAGGACCTTAGCTCGCTTGCCGGAAAGATCCTTCGCCTTACCCCCGATGGTGGAGTCCCTGCGGATAACCCGTTCGAGGGTTCGCCGGTTTACACTTACGGTCACCGTAACGTTCAAGGACTAGCCTGGGGTTCAGACGGAACCATGTACGCTTCTGAGTTTGGGGACCATGCGTGGGACGAGCTCAACATTATTCACCCGGGCGGTAACTATGGTTGGCCGATACACGAGGGTGTCTCCGGCGCTGAAGGTTTCATTGATCCGATCGCGGTCTGGACCCCGGAGGTGGCAAGTCCGTCCGGTATCGCCATTGCCGATGGCAGCATCTATATGGCGAACCTACGTGGGATGAGGCTCCGGGTGATTCCGCTTGGCGACTTAACTTCGTTTACTGAACTGTATGTGGAGGAATACGGACGTTTGCGTGACGTGGTTGTTCGACCAAATGGGAAGATATGGATTTTGACCAATAACACTGACGGTCGCGTTGACCCGGGTCCTGATGACGACAAGATCATTGCTATCAACTGAGTGGTTCGACGTACTGGACGCTGCCGACAGCGGACATGGCCACCAACTCTGACAGGCGTTCCGGTACGGAAACGTCCGGCAAATGTCAGCGAGTTCGTGAGAACAGAAATGTCGCAGAACGCGGGGAATGAATGGTCGGTGCCATCCAAGCCGATTATCCTCGTAACTATTGGACTGCGTTTGTGGAAAGGCCAGGTTCTTTTGTCGCACTTACTGTTTGATCCTATTGTGCTTCGTGGACTTACCGTCCGGAACCGGATCTGGGTGCCGCCAATGTGTCAGTATTCGGCCGAGGGGTGGGACGGTGTCGCAACCCCCTGGCACCTGGTGCATTACGGGG
This sequence comes from Actinomycetaceae bacterium MB13-C1-2, assembly GCA_035621235.1. NCBI lineage: Bacteria > Bacillati > Actinomycetota > Actinomycetes > Actinomycetales > Actinomycetaceae > Actinomycetaceae bacterium MB13-C1-2. Next base: position 2,554,088 of record CP141731.1, on the reverse strand, counting down.
GAATTGCTCGGGGTGGGTTTGGTGCGGTGATTGTTGAGGCGACAGGAGTGGTTCCCGAGGGACGGATTTCTCCTGCTGATCTAGGACTCTGGAATGAGGCGCAACGGGATGCCCTCGTCCCCATCATTGACTTTGTTCATTCCCAAGAGGCGGCCATCGGCATCCAACTGGCTCACGCGGGACGGAAGGCGTCGGTGTGGCCGGAGTGGGGAGTCGACCGCAAGGGGAGTATGGCGCTCGCGGACGGTGGGTGGCAGACGGTCGCTCCGTCGGCCATCGCATTCCCGGGTCTTGCGGAGCCGCGCGCTCTCACTACTGACGAGATCGCGGAGATTGTTGCGGCGTTTGCGCTAGCGGCACGACGCGCGGTGGAGGCTGGGTTTGACTTTGTTGAGGTGCATGCCGCGCACGGATACCTGATTCACGAGTTCCTTTCACCACTTAGCAACCAGCGAAGTGACGAGTACGGGGGAACTCCCAAGAACCGGGCACGTATCCTCTTCGAAACGGTCGACGCCGTGCGGAAAGAAGTGGGAGAGGACGTCCCCGTGCTGGTACGTTTGTCGGCCACCGATTGGACAGAAGGTGGCATCACGACTGACGACACGGTTCGCCTGGTGGACTGGCTGAAGGGGCGCGGCGTTGATCTGATTGACGTGTCTACGGGTGGGAATGTCCTCGCCCGAATCCCTGCGGGTCCCGGTTACCAGGTGCGATTCGCGGAAGAGGTACGTCGGCGATCGGATGTGCCAACAGCCGCGGTTGGCGTTATCAATGATCCGTTGCAGGCTGAGCAAATTCTGGCGAGTGGGCAGGCCGACGTTGTGCTGATCGGACGTGAGACGATGCGCGACCCGAACTTTGCGCTGCATGCAGCCAAGGGGCTTCAGTACGAGGTGGACTACGTGCCGCCGCAGTACAGGCGGGCGTTCAATTAGCGACGGGGGCGCCGTCATGGATTGGCCGCGAGGAGTATGGCCGTGCTGAGGTGGCGACTCGGTGAATAACAAGTCCGTCGTCTTTAGTGACTCTTAGTGATCTGGGCGGTGTGTTCCAGTGGTTGTGACAGAAATTTTGCCAAGGCTCAAGGCGCAGATCGGGATCCGGGTTTCTCGATGACGATGCGCGCCGACACCCTCGGATGGCTGTTACCGGGTGGGCTCGGCGAGCGGGTCGCCTCGCTTGGCGACTTTGTCGAGCACTTCTTCGAACTCGAGCTGACGCAGGTAAGGGGAAGCGAGTTCGTGCCATGTGCGAGGAGCAGCAACGGTCGGCCTTGTCCTTCCGCGGAGCGAGTACGGGGCCACGGTGGTTTTGGACGGGTTGTTTTGGCTCCAGTCCACGAAGACTTTTCCAGTGCGAAGAGACTTCTTCATGGAACTCGTGATCTGCTCGGGGTGCTCTTGCTCCAGAGATTGGGCTATTTCATGAGCCATAGTCACGGCCTGCTCGGAGGTTAGATCGCCACCCAGAGGGGCATAGATGTGAATGCCTTTGCTCCCGCTTGTTACGGGAACTGATTCGAGCCCGAGTTTGCGAAGCTTCCGACGGATCATGAAAGCCACGTTGGCGCAGTCTCTGAGAGTGACACCTTCGCCCGGGTCGAGGTCGAAGACTAGGCGGTCTGGATTCATTGGGTTTCCATCAGCGTCGAAACGCCACTGTGGCACGTGTACTTCTAACGCGGCCAGTTGGGCGAGCCAGATGAGGGTCGCCTCGTCATTTACCAGTGGATAGGTGTTGACATGGTCCTTGTGTTGGATATCTGCAGTGTGCACCCAGCTGGGAACCGAACCGCTAAGGTTTTTCTGGAAGAAAGACTGACCTAGTCCGTCGTTGCCCACTCCGCCCGGCCATCGTTTCTGAGTCGCAGCGCGATCCCGACAGTGCGGCAGCATCGTCTCGGCTATGGAGCGGTAGTAGTTGATAACGTCTTGTTTCGTGGTGCCACTTGCGGGGTAGAGAATCTTGTCTGGATGTGTGACCCGGACCGAGTGTCCATCTGCTTCAATGAATTGCTCGCCCTTGTCCATGTTCTAATGGTGACCCAGACAACTCCCAAAGGGTAGACCCCAGCGAGTTGAGTTACTCGAGTGCCACGTCGGTGGGACTGGCGTCTGACGCATTCAGATGATCGTAGACCGCGTCACGCAGAGCCTTGAGCTGGCGGGCGATTTCTCGCCCTCCTTCCGTTAACCCGTAGACCGGGCGTTCGTTTGTGCCCTGATCGCGGGTGACAAACCCATCGCCAACAAGGGTTGTAAGCGTTTGTGACAACATGCGTTCGTTGGAGCCGCCGATTGCGCGGTGCAAGTCCCCGAAGCGGCTAATGCCATCGTCCAGCGAGATAAGGACAAGCGGTGCCCAGCGGCCGGTAACGTCCCGCAGCAATCTTCGGGACGGGCAATTCGACTCAAGAACGTCTGGAGCAAACTCAACCTCTTCTGTCCTGTGTCCCATCGATGCTCTCCTTTCCCAATCCGCTCGCGGTGCTTGACACTTTTGCTCAGCCTAGCTTACCGTTAGTAAGCACTTACGAATAGTAAGTAATATTCGTTGTCAGTCGAAAGGACACATCATGACAATCGCCTTTACCGGTGCTGCCGGCCAACTAGGAAGCCTTGTTGCTACAGCCCTATTAGAGAGGACAGGTGCCGAGAACCTCGTTGCGCTGGCTCGGAACCCTGAAAAAGCCTCCGATCTGGCCGCTAAAGGAATCGAGGTACGTGAGTTTGACTATGACCGTCCTGAGACCCTGGTGCCCGCGTTGGATGGAGTTGACCGGCTACTTCTGATTTCGGGTAACGCGATCGGGCAGAGGGTTCCTCAACATCGCGCAGTGATCGAGGCCGCCACAGATGCCGGAGTTGGCTTCGTCGCATACACCAGCTTCCTGCACGCCGATACGGCCGAAATTATCGCCGTGGCACCAGAACACCAGGAGACTGAGCGGTTGCTTGCGGATGCTCCGTTCACCGTGGCTCTGTTGCGCAACGGTTGGTACACGGAGAACTTCGAAGATCTAGTCAAGCAGGCCGCAGCGAGTGGAGTTCTGTTGGGAAGCGCCGGAGACGGGCGAATCGCCTCTGCCTCGCGTAAAGACTATGCCGAGGCCGCAGCGGCGGTGCTAACGGCTGATGATGCCGAAGGTGCAACTTATGAGTTATCTGGCGACGAGCCTTGGACTCTGTCGGACCTGGCTGCGTTGATAAGTGACAGGACCGGTGGGTCGGTCGAATCGAAGAACGTCTCATCAGAAGAACATCGTCAGATTCTGCTTGACGCTGGCGTGCCTGCCGCGGCTGTTGATTTTCTTGTCTCGACCGATCAGGCCATCGCCGCCGGTGAGCTTGACGACCAAGCTCCGGGGGAGCTTTCTCGCCTCATTGGCCGCCCAACTACTCCGCTCTTGGAGGTTGTGTCGGCCTGGCTCAACTAATACGGTTACAAATCGGGTCGGAGTATGAGGAGGCGACCAGAACTGAGGCGGGTGAGGCGATCAGTGCCGTCTTAACGTCGAGGACCTACCTGGGACGCAGGCCGTTCAGGTAGACATCGATTAGCCATTGCTGGTGATCGGAGCGATCCGGAACTCCAACATTGGGAAGCGGCCGGGTGATCGAGGCGATCCCCATCTGAAAATCCAGCGGCGTCGAAGTAGTGAGTCCGGTCTGGTTGATTCAGACCGGATTTGCACTGTCTCCGAGGAAGAGCTATTCGTCATTCTCGTTGGGGTTCCAGCTCCCGTTGAGCAATTTCTGAAGGGCGGTTGCTTCGCTGATCTCGACTGCTTTGGATGCCGTTAGCAACGTGAGCGGGCCCTTTCTTGCGAGTTCTTGAAGTCGTAGATATCCATCGGTCTGCTCGCCCGAAGATAGCTCGTCCTTGTATCGCTTCTGGAACTCTTCGAACCTGGCAGGATCGTGTCCGTACCATTTGCGGAGTTCGGTGGAGGGGGCGACTTCCTTGTCCCAAAGAGTTAGCTGGGCTCGGTCCTTACTGATGCCCCTCGGCCATAGTCGGTCAACAAGAACGCGGGCACCGTCTTTTGGAGAAGCATCCTCATAAATCCGCTTGACTTGAACGTTGCGAGTCATGGCAATCCTTCCGGCGTTGGGCTTTCAGAATATCGGCCGATATGGCGATCTGTCTTGATCGAAGTCGCCAGTCGGTTGAACCCGTGCCAGCGCAGCTATTTCCCAATGGATGCCGGGTGGGGTATGCGCCGGCGTGACGCCTTTCCAGGAAATCTGGCAACTGAAAGATCAACCCCGAGAACGCCTTGACTTCCATAAGTCAAGTGAGGTTATCGAAAGTATGCTGATGCACTGACGCCAGAAACCGCCGCGAACCGGCCCTTGAACGGGGCAACAACGAATACGTAGAATACATGTAGTCGGAAGGAGTGATTATGACGACGACTGTAAGACTTGCCCCAGATACTGAGGCTCGAATCAAGCGCCTAGCTCACGAAACTGGACGTACTCAGAGTTATTACATCAACGAGGCCATTGAACGCCAGCTCGACCGTCTCGAATGGGAGTATCGCATCCTCGCTGACGTAGAAGCTTCACGCGCTGGCACCCTTGAAACCATCAGCCACGACGAACTTAAGGCCGAACTTGGTCTGGGAAATTGAGTACACCAACCATGCGGCCAAGGCGATACGCCGTCTCGATAAGCCTGTCGCCGCACTCGTTCTTGACAAGCTCGAAGAAGCCGCCAAACTTGATGATCCCACCACCACAGCCAAACCAATGACCAACAACCTCAAAGGCCTATGGTCCTGGCGGATCGCCGGAGGGTATCGAATACTAGGTGACGTTCAAGGCAACAAAATGATGATCCTCGTTCTGGAGGCGAACACCCGCGACAAGGTCTACAAATATGAGCCATAACAACAACCCAGACACGGGGGCAGGCGCCAATCAACAGGTGCTTGCCCCGCTTCATGTCTGCCCGGTTCGCGGGCACAATTCTGCGGGAGGCTTGCAGGTGTGTGACCGAGGCTCACCCACTAGATGGATCTGCCGCCCCGAGGCCATGACAGGGGTAAGGCCGCAGTCGCCGGTCTTACCTCAAAGGGGTTGCACTACGCTCCCAGGCTGTTCTTCTTGTGCTTGCCGGTGAGGCAAAACAAAGTCCGCCACCAAATCATTCCCAACAACGGGAACGTCCTCACGCAGACTCGATCCAGCCTTCGTCTCGCCGTTGGTAAGTTCTACTCGATTTGAGTGTTGCTGCGCCATTTCGCAACGGGGAGAGTGAGGCAGGTCATGAAATGTGAGGTTTGTGAGCTTTCACTAAGGGACACATTTGGCGCTTGGCGGAAGAGAAGCGCTATATTCGTGGATGCAAGATAGCTCACCCTCCGTAGCTCAGTGGATAGAGCACCCGCCTTCTAAGCGGATGGTCGCGCGTTCGAGTCGCGCCGGAGGGGCAAAGATGTATTGGTCAGGCTGTTGTTAGTGATGAAGTCGCGGGCTACCTTCAGAATTCGTTTTGATTCTTAGGCCGCGTTGGCTTGTTTGGTTGCTGTCGCGAGTGTGTTGGCGTGTTCAGCCATTTCTTGGTCGCTGCTGTTAGCGATTCCACCGATGCCGCGTCGTGATCCGGTTCAGTCGCCCACGGCGCCTTGGCGTGCGCGACACCTTGGCACGCCAAGGCGTAGCTCACGCGAGGGAGACCCAGGGCCTGAGTGTCGCTTCGGCATGTCGAGCACACCTCGGCACGCGAGAGGTTTTTAGCAGATGTCATGGCACCGTTCCAATGAACCTAGAACTGGCGCAACCGAGATGGCCAGAAGGTTCAGAGCGAGTGCAGAAACAGGGGAAGAGTTAGACCTGTAATCTGATGGTCGCGCGTTCGAATCGCGCCGGGGGCGCCTCACTCGCGGCATTAGATCAGGAATCTGAGAAGTTCGGAGTCCGCATCCAACTGCTCGATCTGCAGATCTGAAGCGTTCATCCGCTCGAGTAGTCCGGTGAGGTCCTCTCTGGCGTGAATATCGATTCCGACCAGCGCCGGCCCCGTCTCACGGTTGTTCTTCTTCATGTACTCGAAGTAAAGGATGTCGTCATCTGGCCCCAGGATACCGTCGAGGAATTCCCGCAAAGCTCCCGGCCGCTGTGGGAAGGACACCAAGAAATAGTGGCGCAGTCCCTGATAGACCAGGGAGCGCTCTTGGACCTCGGCATACCTCGATAGATCGTTGTTGCCGCCCGAAACCAAGGCGACCGTCGTTCCCTCCAGCTTCAGCTCCGGTAACTCACCACTCGCCACCATCGCGACCGCCGCCGAAGCAAGTGCTCCAGCAGGTTCTGTAATGATCCCGTCTGTGTGATAAAGCTCGAGCATTTCCCTTGCGACCGCGCCCTCGGGAACAAGAACAATCTGGTCAACCAGTTCCCTAATAACCTGATAGGTCGTGTCGCCCGCGCGCTTTACCGCAGTCCCGTCAACGAACGCGTCGATGGATTCGAGCGTGGTTGGTCCGCCCTCCCTTAACGCCGTGTACATGGACGAGGCTCCGGCTGGTTCAGCCCCGATCACTCTTACGTTCGGCCGGTTGTGCTTGAACCAGGTGGCGATCCCAGAGATAAGGCCACCCCCGCCAATTGGAACGATGACAGTTCCTAGGTCCGATCCGAGCTGGTTTGAGATCTCCTTGGCGATGGACCCCTGTCCAGCGATTACTTCCGGGTCGTCAAACGGGTGTACATAGATTGACGAGGTCTCATCCGCAAACTGCTCCGCCTCGATCTGTGCTTCGTCAAATGCCCCATCGACGAAAACCATTTTCACCCAGTCGCCGCCGAGGCTGGCAATTCGGTCTCGCTTCTGGCGAGGGGTGGAGGAGGGAAGAAATATCGTTCCTCTGATTCCTAGTTCCGAGCAGGCCAGAGCCACACCCTGCGCGTGGTTTCCCGCAGAGGCGCAGACCACTCCTTTGGATCGTTCCTGTTCGTCTAGTCGGGCGATCCGGTTGTATGCGCCGCGCATCTTGAATGAACGGCAGCGCTGAAGGTCTTCTCTCTTCACAACTACCGGCAGGCCGACCGCCTCAGAAAGACGCTCAATCGGTTGCACCGGAGTAATCCGGGCGACCCCGTCGAGGACTCGAGCCGCGTCCTCGATCTGATCCGCGGTAACCAAAGGAGATTGGGAGTGCCGCTCGGCGCGAAGGACGGTACGTGAAGAGTTTGAAGATCGTGTCACGGGCCTCAGTCTAGGGGCGCAGGGCGATTTCCGCGTCGACCCAACGTATTCTGGATTGGTGAATGACATGATTCCCCCTGATCGCGCAAATAAGACACCATTGGTTTGGGTCGACTGTGAGATGACCGGATTGGATCCAGCAGTTGACGAGCTGGTTGAGGTAGCAGTCATCGTCACCGATTCCATGCTTCATCCGCTGGCCGAAGGAATCGACATCCTTATTAAGCCGAGCGATGAGGCGCTTGAGCAGATGACCGACTTCGTTCGCGAGATGCACACTAGCTCTGGACTCCTCGATCAGTTGGCGAATGGGGTGAGCTTAGAAGAGGCCGAAAAGCAGGTACTTGAGTACATCAAGTCGATAGTTCCGAATCCCGGGATAGCTCCTCTGGCGGGGAACTCGATTGGGCAGGATCAACGTTTTTTACGCGCCTACATGCCTAACGTGACGGATCACTTGCACTACCGAATCATCGACGTGTCAACCATCAAGGAACTCGCGAAGCGCTGGTACCCCAGGGTCTACGTCTGTGCTCCCGACAAGAACGGTGGTCACAGGGCACTTGCTGACATTCAAGATTCGATCGTTGAACTTGAGTACTACAGGCGGGCACTGTTCCCACAAGAACTCAACCCAGAGTCCGGTTTCTATCATCATCTGGCAGCCGACGTGGTCGAAGAGGCGAAGAAGAACTTTGCGGAGTTCGAGTAGCGCCTAAAGAGCGGAGCTTCACCGCTTTTTCGGGTCCCTGCGCACAGGGACCCGTTTTGGTGCCTATACACAGACCGCCAGACTTGTTAGAGCACTCAACCGATTTTCCTGAGAACTTAGGTCGGACGAGGGTTGTCGCCCCGAGTTGAAAGGAAAAGAGAATGAGTGTTCAAGACCTAGTGGTCCTACGAGGTCGTGCGGCGAGCGACGTGGCGCTACACCGTAGCGATGAGCCGGAGGCAAAGACTTTCGGGAGGTTCCGCATGGCCGTCCCTCGATCGCGTCGTCGGGATGATGGTCAGTGGGAGGAGATCAAGCCCCAGTGGTACACCATCAAGCTCTGGGGAACCCTGGCAGAGCACGTCAACCTTTCGGTTCGTCGAGGCGCACCAGTCCTGGTTGTCGGTCGTCCTGTTGCTCAGGCATGGATAAATCGTGACGGCGAGGCCAAGGCAGATATAGCCATTCATGCCGTTTCAGTGGGGCACGACATGGTTTTTGGGATTTCCTCGTTCTCTCGTTTGCGCAGGCAGACGGTGGAGGTCGAGGAAATGGAAGAGGCCGTGGAAGAGCAATCAGCGGAGGTGTCGGAGAACGTTCATCGTAGTTCCCGAGATGATACGCCGGGTCTGGTTGACGAAACGCACACTGACACAGACGTTGACGCCGACAATTTGGTGAGCGTCGAAGTAGACGATCCCACTGAAGAGGATAACGAAGAAGAGATTGCCGCCTAGTTGGCTCAGCCAGAGTTCACCAGTAATTGGCACTTCGTGAGGCACCTCCGTGGCGTTGCACGCCCGATTAGCGGAATCGGTGCTACCGAGACGTCCGTGCAGCCTTGACGACTGACTTAGTTAGATGACTGGTTGTGGCCTCTATGGAGTTGCTTCTGTTGATGGCGCTCCCGGTTAGCGGTGGGAAGCACCAAAAAACGGTGTTGCTTAGACTTTCGCGCAGCCTCAGTCGCCCGGTGAGACCAGTGGTTGTATCGCTTCCATAGACTTCAGTCGTCCACTTAGTGAGGCGACTGACTCACTTCGGGCTTAGAACAAGTCGAACCTCCGTCTAGCATTGATAACAGCTATTCCGCACCCAACTGAGATACGGAGAATCGTGGCAGAGTACATTTACTCGATGGTCCGCGCTCGTAAGGCGCACGGCGACAAGGTCATCCTCGATGACGTGACGATGGCGTTCCTTCCTGGAGCGAAGATCGGCATGGTTGGACCCAACGGCGCCGGCAAATCCTCGATCCTAAGGATCATGGCGGGACTCGATGAACCATCGAATGGTGAGGCGCGTCTGACTCCCGGTTTCACCGTGGGAATCCTGGAGCAAGAGCCGAAGCTTGATGAGTCAAAGACCGTTCTCGAGAACGTTCAGGAGGGCGTAAAGGGAACCGTTGATAAGCTCGCACGTTACAACGAGATTTCTGAGCAGATGGCCGACCCAGACGCTGACTTCGACAAGCTTCTTGCCGAAATGGGCGATTTGCAGACTCAGATCGACGCAGTGAACGGCTGGGATTTGGACTCGCAACTGGCGCAGGCCATGGATGCCCTGCGTTGTCCTCCAGGCGACGAGCAGGTAAGTGTCCTCTCCGGTGGCGAGCGTCGTCGCGTGGCGCTGTGCAAGCTATTACTTGAGCAACCTGACCTTCTTCTGCTCGACGAGCCCACGAACCACCTGGATGCGGAGTCCGTGCTCTGGCTCGAACAGCACCTAAAAAGTTACCCGGGTGCGGTCATTGCCGTCACCCACGATCGCTACTTCCTAGATCACGTCGCCGAGTGGATTGCCGAGGTCGATCGCGGGCGACTTTATGCGTATGAGGGAAACTACACCACCTACCTAGAAGAGAAGCAGCGCCGACTGCAGATTCAGGGCAAGAAAGATCAGAAACTTGCCAAGCGGCTTAAGGACGAACTCGACTGGGTACGCACTAGCGCTAAGGGCCGCCAAGCCAAGCAGAGGGCACGACTTGAGCGTTACGAAGAAATGGCGGCCGAAGCCGAACGTACCCGAAAGATGGACTTCGAGGACATTCAGATTCCTCCCGGCCCCAGACTGGGAAGCGTGGTCATTGAGGCCGATGACCTAAAGAAGGGATTCGGTGATCGTGTCCTCATTGAGGACCTAAGTTTCTCACTTCCTCCAAACGGCATAGTCGGTGTCATTGGCCCCAACGGTGTCGGAAAGACGACTCTGTTCAAAACCATCGTCGGCCTAGAGCCGCTCGATGATGGGGAACTCAATATTGGTGAAACCGTGAAGATCTCTTACGTAGATCAAAACCGAGCGGGAATCGACCCCGATAAGCCGCTGTGGGAGGTTGTCTCTGATGGACTTGACTACATTCAGGTGGGGAACGTTGAGATGCCATCGCGCGCCTATATTTCAGCCTTTGGTTTCAAGGGAGCCGATCAGCAGAAGCCTGCCGGAGTTCTCTCCGGCGGAGAGCGTAACCGCCTCAATCTGGCGCTAACCCTCAAACAGGGCGGTAACCTGTTGCTGCTTGACGAGCCGACCAACGATCTGGACGTTGAGACCCTTGGCTCCCTCGAAAAGGCGCTCGAAGAGTTCCCGGGTTGCGCCGTGGTCGTAACCCACGACCGCTGGTTCCTTGACCGCGTCGCCACTCACATCTTGGCGTGGGAGGGTACCGACGAGGACCCGGCTAAGTGGTACTGGTTCGAGGGTAACTTCGAGGCTTACGAGAAGAACAAGATCGAACGGTTGGGCCCCGAGGCAGCACGTCCGAAGAGCGCTACTCACAGACGCCTAACCCGCGACTAACAGACGCCCAACCCGAAGAAATCCTCGACTAGCCCCTCTCGGGATTCTTTAGGTCATCAGAACACACGAGTTCGAGTCCGGAAGTCCCCTGGGTAGTCCTTGGCCGCGCTGGAGAGTGCCGCAAAGGACTACCTCGACTCGTTGAGGGTCCAGTGACCCGAAGAGCGCTCACCATCTTTGGGGATGCGGATCATGCCCTCCTGTGATGCTGAAGCCACTAGCCTGCCCCCGCGCGTATAGATGCGAACATCTGACTTTGCACGCGAGTTGCTGACCGAACTGGATTCGCCCGAGAACAGCAGCCAGTCATTGATATCGACGTCTCGGTGGAACCACATTGAGTGGTCAATTGATGCCAGTGACATCCCGGGGGCGGACCAGTAGAGTCCTACCGACCGCAGGCTCGGTTCGAGCATGACCTGGTCAACTACATAGGCCAACAAAGCTCGATGAATGACCTGAGGGGCCCCATCAGGCACCGCAGATCGGATCTTCATCCACAGTTGCTGAGAGGGCGTACTCTCCGCGGGCGCTCCAACGTAGAGAGATTTCTGTACGTGGCGGACATCGAATGCCGCTGTTTTACCGAGAAACTTCGACACTGGATGATCGATGGTGCGGAAAAGCTCCAGCGCCGAATCGACCTCTTCTGGAGGTGGCACGTCACGGTGATTTACCTGTGACTCGATTCCCTCTTCATTTGCCTGAAAGGATGTGGTCATGGTGAGGATTTCTCGGTCATCCTGCCAGGCGGTAACCGAGCGAGCCGAGAAAGAACGCCCATCGCGGAGTCGAGTGACATCAAAACGAAGCGTCTCGTCCGGGTTTCCGCCGCGCAGGAAGTAGGCGTGCAGGGAGTGCGGGAGCCGTGCCTCGTCGTCCACTGTTGCCGCTGCCGAAAGTAGTCCCTGAGCGATCACCTGACCGCCGTAGATACGTCGAACCTGGGGGAGCGAGTCTCCCTCGAACGAGTCGGCATCCAGGGCTGATCCGTTGATGTCCGTCTCCGAAGCGATGAGTCCTCGTGCGATCGCCGTTCGATATTCGTCAGCGAGGTTTAGGGAGTTTGGGACTTTTCTCAGTTGAAGTACCCGTAGCACTGACGCGACTGGTTCTTCATCGATTTCAGGAACGTGAATGGGCCTAGGCATGTAGTCCATTCTCTAGCCTGATGCCGATACTCTGGACGCGAAGTCTGCCACTTGATCGCGGTATTCTCTAATGGCGGACAGCTGACGCGGGTTCAGATTGTGTAGGGGAGATCATGGGCGAAGATGCGAGCGGACACGATTCCAGAGAGCAGATGGATATCGACGCCCTGCGACACCTCGCGGGGCTAAATCGTGTTGCAACCTCGTACTACGGATTTACGGGCGAACTCTTGCAGGTTTCCGAAGAATCCCTGCTCCGCGTGCTTCAGTCCATGGGACTACCGGTATGGCCCGGCTGTTCGAACGAAGCCATATACAGGGCGATCGAACATGCTGAGAGTCTTCCCTGGATGCGAACTCTCCCGGTTTGTACCGTTGTTCGCGAGGGGCAGGAAGCGGACATCTACGTCCACGTCAATGACGGTCAGCAGGTCGATGTCTGGTATGTGCTTGAGGACGGAACCGGTGGCGACCTAGCACAGAGGGACAACTACGTTCCCCCGCAGATGGTCGACGGCATCTTGCGAGGGAGGGCTACCTTCCAGATTCCAGGAGATCTTCCTTTGGGATATCACCGTGTCTACGCACGGGTTGAGGGCCGTGAGCCAGTTTCAGCACACCTCTACATTGTCCCAAACCGCGTGGATCCCTCCGTCCTATCGGGCGACCAGCGTTACTGGGGAGTCAACGTCCAGGCGTACTCGGTTATGTCACGAAACTCCTGGGGGGTAGGAGACTGTGCGGACCTCTCAAATCTGGTTGCGGTGTGTGCGCAAGAGGGTGCCGACTTCGTCCTCATTAACCCTCTGCACGCTTCCGAGACGGTGACGCCGATCGATAACTCGCCCTATCGTCCTGTTTCAAGGCGCTGGTTAAGCGCGATGTACATTCGTCCGGAGGACATCCCAGAGTATGCCCGACTGTCCGAATACAAGCGAAAGAGGATCAACGAGTTACGTGAGTCCACCTCGAACCAGGATCGTCGCGCTCAGCTAAAGCGTGACGAGACGTGGAAAGCTAAAGACCAAGCTCTTCGCTGGATATTCGAAGTGCCAAGGTCCCTACATCGCGCGGCTGAGTTCAATGCGTTCTGCGTGGAAGGCGGCAGTGACCTGTATCGTCACGCCCTCTGGTCAGCTATCACAGATGTACTGGGGACAAGCGAGCTGCCCGAGGAATACCGAAGCGCTGCGACTGAGGAGTCCAGGGCATTCGGCGAGGAGCACGCAGAGCTGGTCCACTACTATCAGTGGTTACAGTGGATCGCAGCCGAGCAACTTCAAGAACCAAACCGGGTGGCTCACCGAATCGGAATGCCTATTGGTGTAATGGCTGATCTGGCCGTTGGGATTCATCCGACAGGTTCGGATTACTGGTCTTCGCCCCAGTTGTTTGCGCCTGGAATGTACGTTGGTGCCCCGCCGGACATGTATGCGCAAAAGGGCCAGTCGTGGACGCAACCCCCGTGGATTCCACCGCGCCTTGAGGAGGAGGGATACGAGCCTTTCAAACAGGTCATCCGCTCCGCATTGCAACTGGCAGATGCGCTGCGAATCGATCACATCCTGGGACTGTTCCGGCTATGGTGGCTACCTGCGGACGGTAGTCCCGCTGATGGAACCTACGTCTACTTCGACCACGAGGCGATGGTCGGGATTTTGTTGTTGGAGGCTCACCGTCGCGACGCGGTCCTCATTGGGGAGGATCTTGGAACCGTGGAACCGTGGGTGCGGAACTATCTCGCTGAACGAGGGATCCTCGGAACGTCGGTGTTCTGGTTCGAAATGGACGATCTAGGGATGCCGATCCACACAAACAGCTACCGACGCGACGTCCTGGCTACGGTGAACACGCACGATCTCCCTCCGACCGCCGGATATCTGGAGGGGGTCCAGACCGCGATTCGTAGTGAGTTAGATTTGCTGGTTGACCCGGTGGAGTTGGTAAAAGAACGAGATCGCGCAGAACAAGAGAAGACCATCGCGCGGCTAACTGAGTACGGCCTACTTCCGGCCGATCCAACAAAACAACAGATTATTGAGGCACTTCACCAGTACGTCTCAAGAACTCCCTCACGCCTCGTGGCGGCCGCCCTGGTGGATGAAGTGGGGGAGAAACGTCCCCAGAACTTCCCGGGGACCGAGCATGAGTATCCGAACTGGAGGGTCCCGCTCGCGGACAGTGAAGGAAATAGAGTCTGGTTAGAAGATCTAGGCAAGCGGGCGGCCGGGGTGGAGGGCGAGGGCGTCTTTGCCGTGATGCGTAGCGAGTTCGGGCGAGGAAAGCGCGAAATCCTCAGCTAGATCGCTTGACCACTAGATAATCTCGTTGATCTTCGTTGCTAGATCGTCTGCGATTGGACCAACCACGACCTGTACGGATCCGCCGACCTGCACGACTCCAAAGGCTCCAGCCTTCGAGAGCGCATCCTGATCGACCACATTCGGGTCGAGTACATCAACGCGCAGTCGGGTTATGCAAGGCTCGATTTCTAAGACGTTTGCCTTGCCACCCAGGCCGGTCAGTATCTCTTCAGCTTGAGACATGTGTAAGACCCCGCTCACTTTGCTCGCGGCCATGAGTGTTTCTTCTTGGCCGTTTCGTTCAAGGTATCACCGAGCGGACTGAAGAGAGCCAAGTTGTGAGCCGCTCCCCAGCAAATCTGGGGAGCGGCTCGTCACACTTTTGTTCTGTGTCGAACTTACGTCCGATACAGAACGCAATCAGTCGAGTTCATCGACCTTCTGTGCCACGAGCATGCGTTCGCAATCTGAGCGAGACTCGGCGACCAGACGACGCAAAGACTCGGGTTGATCCGTATGGTCTACCAGCCATTGTTGCGCGCGCCCGGCAATGTCCTCGTTTGGGATATACCCCGTAAGCGGGTCGGGGAACATGATGGTAACGAGACGTGAGGCAATATGGAAGGTGTGTTCCTCCCACGTCTTTGCCAACTGGTCGAAGAAGCGCTCAATGTAGCGCTGGTACTCAAGTGGTTTGGTGCGAGAATGCGACCAGAAACCCTGAGCCATTGACCAACGAGTGTCATTCGGAATCTCGACATCGTGCATGATTGCCTGCCAAGTCTTCTCGCGTACCGAATCAGAATCTACGGTTGCGCGGGCACGAGCTGCGTTCTGGTCTCCGGTAAGGGAGGAGTCCTCAGCCTGGAGTCCAGCGATTTCCTCCTCACCCACACGTCCGGCGCGAACCAGTGCGAACAGCAAATCCCAGCGAAGATCCAGGCTCATATCAAGACCATCGAGGACTTCCGTTCCTCGGTACAGCGAGTCAATGAAGTCGTATTGCCCCACGCTGACGCTACGCCTTGAAAGGGACTGCACCAGCATCTTTTGGGCATCTGACCCGGGCTCGGCGTCTTTGGCAAGTTCGAGGATTCGGGAAGCAACTGACTCCATTCGCGCCCCTCGATTCGTCGGCGCGACAAAGGAAGTCACTGCTTCGTCGATTTGCCGGAGTATCTGAGAGCGAGCCGAGACGGAGTCCTCAACCTTCAGGTCTTCGAGTGCGAGGTCCAGGAACTCGGTCGCGGGCATTTCGCCGTCCCGGGTCATGTCCCACGCGGCCGCAATCAGAATACGGCGAGTTAGAGCATCTGGGAACTTCGCGATGTTGCGGGTTACGAATCCAAGTGACTCTCTGTCCAGCCTGATTTTGGCATACGCCAGATCCTGATCGTTTACCAAGATCAGATCCGGGCGATGTTTGCCAAGGGCTTCAGCAACCTGAGTGCGCTCACCGTCAACGTCCATTGCTTCACTGAAGACCTGATGGACTTTGTCGTCCTCGCCCAGCGAGTAGCCCGCGACGATTAGTGCATGGGGTCGCAGTGATGCGCCCGGTGTGAAGACCTCCTGGACCACGTCCAAGCCAGTAATGACGTCATATTCATCCACTGTGACCTCGGGGCGGAGCGTGGTTACGCCGGCTTCCTCGACCCAAACCTTGGTCCAATGATCCATATCGCGACCTGAAGCTGCTTCGAGTTCGGAGAGCAGATCCTCAAGAGTGGCGTTGGCATACGCGTGCTTGGTCAGGTACGCGTTTAGGCCCTTGAAGAAGTTTTCGCGACCAACGTACGCAACCATCTGACGCAGAACTGAGGCACCCTTGGCGTAGGTGATGCCGTCAAAGTTGACTTCAACATCCTCGAGATCGCGGATCGGTGCCTTTACCGGGTGGGTGGACGGCTTCTGGTCCTGGGATAGTCCCCAGTCCTTGCGATTCATGAAGCCGACCCAAGCATCGGACCAGCGCGTGGCCTCTGCGGTGGCGAGGTGAGCCATGAACTCGGCAAAAGACTCATTGAGCCAAAGGTCGTCCCACCACTTCATGGTTACCAGGTCGCCAAACCACATGTGAGCCAGTTCGTGAAGAATGGTATTGGTTCGACTCTCAAGTTCCCAGTCCGTGGGCTGGGAACGGAAAATATACTGATCGCGGAAGGTAATGCAGCCGGCATTCTCCATTGCTCCCGCGTTGTACTCAGGGACGAAGATCTGGTCGTACTTCGTGAACGGATAGGGGATGCCGTATGCGTTCTCGAAGAAATCAAAGCCCTGCTCGGTGATCTCCATGATCAGATCGGCATCAAGATACTGAGCCAGTGAAGCGCGGCAGTAGACACCGAGGTCGATCTCGCGGCCGTCAATGGAGCGAATAACGCCTGTCTTACCCTCGTACGGTCCCGCAATGATCGCGGTGATGTACGTGGAGATGCGTTCAGTCGGCGCAAAACGGAAGGTGGCGAAATCGCCCTCTATCTGCGGGGTTGGAGTCGGAGACATCGAGAGAACCGTCCAGTCCTTTGGAACCTTGACTGTGAAGGTGAACGTCGCCTTGAGATCGGGTTGCTCAAAGGTTGGATAAACACGACGGGCATCGGGAACCTCAAACTGTGAGTAGAGGTAAACTTTGCCATCAGCGGGATCGACACTGCGATGTAGCCCTTCGCCCGTATGCATGTATTTGAAGTCTGCATCGATGACCAGGGTGTTGTGTTCCTTCAGGTCGCTGATTGGCAGACGATAGTCCCGATATGTTGAGGCATCAAGAGTCCGACCGTTTAGCTCGGCCGAATGAATGGTCTCAGCGACCATGTCCACAAAGGTTTCGCTTCCAGGTGTTGCATCGAAGGCGATGGTTGCTTTGGTACGAAAGACCTTGTCGCTACCGGTTAGGTCCAGGTCAACGTCGTAGCTGTCGACAGTGATCAGCGAGGCCCTCTGTTGTGCTTCTTCCAGGGTTAGGTTCAGTCCCGGCATGTTCTAGTTCCTTCTTGTTGTTCTCGGATTTCCAATCACATAGGGTCGCAACACGCCGATAAAGTCGGCGAAATCGCCCCCCTATATGATTGGAAATCTTTGGTTTGGCTTGTGTGTACGACGGCGGTTACCAGATGGTGACTCGGTCCTCGGGTGCGATCCACATGGCATCTTCCTCGTTCAGACTGTAGTAGTCCGCAAAGGCATCCATATTCGAAAGAATGCCATTGCAACGAAACTCGGCGGGCGAATGAGGATCGATTGCAAGCAGCTGGATCGCGAAATCATCACGATACTTGCTTCGCCAGATTGCGGCCCAGGAGGCGAAAAATCGTTCGGGTCCCGTAAGGCCATCAATAACACGTGCATCTGACGGACTCGCGATTCCTTGTTCTTGAAGTGCTGCCTGCCACGCTTGCCATGCGATGCCAAGACCGCCAAGGTCACCGATGTTCTCGCCGATGGTGAGGGCGCCGTTTACCTTGTTGGAATCGTCGAGTGCAGCAGGAGAGTATCCGTTGTACTGATTGATTAGGGCTTTGGTGCGCTCCTCGAAAGCCGCCTTGTCCTCGTCCGTCCACCAGTCGTTGACTGCGCCTAGCTCATCGAACTGGGCGCCCTGATCGTCAAAACCATGTCCGATTTCGTGACCGATGACAGCACCAATACCTGCGTAGTTAACAGCATCATCGGCCTCGGGGTCGAAGAACGGAGGCTGGAGGATCGCGGCCGGAAAGACGATCTCATTCATCGTTGGCTGATAGTAGGCATTCACGGTATGAGGGGTCATCAACCACTCGGTGCGGTCGACCTCTGTCCCTAGTTTGCTGAACTCCCACTCAAGATCGAAGGCCTCCGAGGCAAGAATGTTTTCGAGTAGGCCCTGCTCCTCTGAAAACTCCAGGCCGCTGTAGTCACGCCACTTATCCGGGTACCCGATTTTCGGCATGAAAGTGTCGAGCTTAATCAGGGCTTTCTTTTTAGTTTCCTCTCCCATCCAGTCAAGCTTTTTGATTGAACCGCGATAGGCCTCAAGGAGGTTCCGGACCATTCGCTCCATTCGCTCCTTATACTCGGCGGGGAAATGGCGCTCGACGTAGAGACGACCCATATCAAACCCGACCGCGTCCTCGACAAGACCGAGCGCTCGTTTCCAGCGTGGACGCATCTTCTCGATTCCAGAAAGGGTACGACCATAGAAGTCGAAGCGTTCTTCAGCAATCTCGTTGCTTAGATACGGGGCAAAGTCGTCGGCAATCTGACGAGCCATCCAGTATTTGAGGGTGTGCAGGTGAGAGCTCTTCCATAGCTGGGCCGCTTCGCCCATGTAATCGGGCATAAAGCTGACAATCGGTTTATCTGAGAGGTCGATGCCCAGTCCGCGCTGCCATTCGGTCCACTGGAAGTCCGGGGCATCGGCTACCAGTTCCTCCCACGTTCGAGGATTGTTGGTGGCCTGAATGTCACGGCACTTGACGATGTCCCAGTGATGGCCGGCGAGTAGAGTCTCGAATGTCATGACTTCTGTAGCAGCTTCCGGAGCGGCTTCTTGAGTAGTCACGCCAACCAGAGGAAACAGCCTGGTGATGTGTTCGACGTACTTCTGGCGGTAGTCCTCGTACTCGGGTTCACGGTAGTACGACTCGTCGGGAAGGCCCAGGCCGGACTGTCCGAAGTAAGCCGCGTAGCGGTCGGTGTTGTTGAGATCTGTCGAGACCTCCATGTCGAACCAACCAGCGACGCCCGAGCGGACTAGGGAGCCAAGAACGAAGGCGAGTTCTTCGTGCGTCTCTGCATTTGCGATCTGTGAAAGTAGTGGCTGAAGAGGTTCTGCTCCGAGGCGGTTAAGTGTCTCCTCGTCCATGAACTGGCTGTAGAGAACTGCGATCCGCTTGGCCGCGTCCCCTTCTAGAGTTCCGGCAACGGCTTCCTCAGCGATGGCGTGGGTCCGATCTTCGCTCAGGTCGGCAAGCTGATAGAAGGCGCCGTCTGACGCTCGGTCAGCGGGTATTTCATGATTCTGGAGCCACGTGCCATTCACGTACCTGTAGAAGTCATCTTGAGGACGAACTGATGTGTCCATCGCTTCTGGGTCTAGGACGTGCGCTCTTAAGTTGATATCAGAACTGGTCATCCGTCCATGTTACCTGCGTGCTGTGCGCTCAAAGTCTGAGGGGTAACGTCGGGGTAATAGTTTCCCAGAGATTTCCCAGGTCTGCCCAAGGGTTTGGCAAAGGTTGTCGCATAGGCTTTTACGCGAGAGATGAAACGTCACTAAGCGCCTGGAGGCGTTTCAATCCTCACACTGTGTTGATGGGATGAACGGGTCTCGACTTTTGAGTCGGGGCCCGTTTCCAGTTCAACTTGGCGAATGTGATCGACTGGACCGGTTCCGTTGCACGCTTCGGACGGAGTCCTGGCTGTTCCTTGTTTTTCGAACCGAAGGCGCTGGCCCGCTTTCTCAGCCGGTCTGTCACTTCATCGTTGTGCTTGTGATCGTCTCGACTGTTGTGGTCGTCTCTTGGCGCGCACGCAGAATCCTAATCAGCCAATAGACATTGACGATACAGATGGCCGCGTTCATCACGAAATATGGCCAGATTCCTAGAGCCAAGTTGTAGAGGGTGGCAATCCCGCTGCCGATCAAGTTCGTTGTTCGAAAGGCAAGAGTGTTGGGGAGTGCCAGTGAGATCACGACGAGTATTGAACCGAGCCAACCGAAAGCCTCAAACCAGTCCATTCTGACTCCTCTAATTTATCCACCTGTTGAGTGGAGGCTGCGCTGCGACGTTGACACGATGAGCTTGACCATCTGGGTCGGTAGCGGGATAACTCGCTCAACAAGCTTGTGAAGAAGCCGAGAGAGCACGCCGCACGCAACCAATTGGGGTGGCGAGTCTATCCAGTTAATTGGGTAGCCACGGCTACTTATGAGGTGAGGAAGGTTACGATTTTGGCGTTCTGATTCTGGATCTGCAGCAATTAACACTCAACGAACACGCGTGCTGCACGAGGGGGCGTCCCCACTGGTAGCCCAGAGTTAGGTCAGACCACTTGAGTTTTCATAGATACTTGCCTCAATAACTGTCAGAGAAGTGTGTCCGTCGGCCTAGAATGGGGCAGCGGAGCTCTCTGAGGTTGGGGCGCCCCACGGGTCGTCTGTCGGCGGACTGTAGGATGCCCCGCCGCTAGTTGCTGATGGAGAAGCACTGCCTTGAGAATCAGCCCAGCGGCGGCTTGGGATGACCCCTAGCATCTTGGGGAATCGTAACGACAGCGAGTTTCCCTCGCCCCCGTCGCGACGTTGGTAGGTCTCCTGAACCAGAGTTCCCTCCACGGTGATTCGGTCGCCTTTACTCAAGACCTCGTTCAATGTCTGCGCTTCCTGCTCCCAAAATGCCACGCTCACCCAGATTGGAGAGCCCACGTCTTCCCACTGTCCCGTGGACTTGTTACGAACAGAAGCAGTCGCATTGATTCGGAAGTCGAGGACCGGCTGCTGCTTCGGGGTCCAACGCAGAACGGGCTCGGTTATTGCTCCGGTGATTTGTGCTCGAAGTGCCATGGCTACCCCTTATCTAGCGGCGTTGCTTGCAACGATTCCAGTCTATGCGCGCCCACCGACAAAGAGGAGGGCAAAGCGTTGTGGCTGGGGAGAACGCCCAGATCCGTTGCCTGTGAATCAAACGCGGACTAGGCGTCTGATAGCTTGCGCAGCTTCTTCGATCTTTGCTTGAGCTTCTTCATCACTCATGCGGGCTGCGCGAACGACGCAGTGGTTCATGTGATCCTCAAGGAGGCCGGTAGCGACCGTCTGGATGGCTCCGGTCAACGCACTTATTTGAGTAAGAATGTCGATACAGTACTTTTCGTCTTCGATCATTTTTGCGATGCCGCGGGCCTGCCCTTCGATACGCCTCATCCGCCGCATATAGTTGGCCTTATCGTTGATGTAACCGTAGTGGGCGGGCTTGTCCTCATCTTCAAGATCTAGTATCGCTGCCACTTCGGCCGTTTCGCTTAGTTCCTCGATATCCTCGATAGCTTCTATCTGATCTTGCGTTGTCATGTGCTGTCCTATCTGCTTAGGTCTAAGGAAAACTGACTAGTCGGCCGCGATACTACGGAATCCGCGAAGTCGCAGGCTATTTCCAACCACAAATACCGAAGAGAATGCCATTGCGGCCCCGGCTAGCATCGGGTTGAGCATTCCAAGGGCGGCAATCGGTATGGCAGCCGTGTTGTATGCAAATGCCCAGAACAGGTTGCCCTTGATCGTTCCCAAGGTTTTGCGTGACAGCCGCACTGCATCCACCGCGCCCCGGAGGTCACCTCGCACCAGAGTGATGTCAGAGGCTTCGATTGCAACATCCGTTCCGGTTCCCATGGCCATGCCCAGATCGGCCTGTGCCAACGCGGGCGCATCATTTACGCCGTCACCGACCATTGCGACTACTCGTTTCTCGCCCTGTAGCCGCTTGATCACATCGACTTTGGCTTCGGGCAAAACCTCGGCGATTACTTCGTCGATACCGACTTGATCAGCGATATATTGGGCGACTTTCTTGTTGTCACCAGTAAGAAGTACCGGTGTTAGACCGATCGCTTTGAACTCGTCGATAGCTTCCGCACTGGTCGGCTTCACGGTGTCTGCAACAACTAGAATGCCTCGGGCGCTACCATCCCAACCAGCGGCGACAACGGTCTTTCCCTCCGACTCGGCCCGGGTCTTCTTAGCGGCGATCTCGGGGGATAGGTCTTGTCCCCAGTCTGCCAGTAGTGACTCGCGACCAACGATAACCAGTTTCCCGTCGACTACGCCTTGAACGCCTTTGCCCTCGACGTTCTTGAAGTCCTCGGGAGGAGTGAGGGCCCCCACCGCCTCTCGTGCGCCATCGGCGATGGCGCGAGCGATCGGATGTTCCGAGGCATCTTCAACGGTTCCGGCGACTCGCAATAGTTCTTCTTGCGGTGTTCCCGTCTCGGCAATAACTTCGACGAGGGTCATCTTTCCCGTGGTGACCGTTCCCGTCTTGTCGAGCACTACGGTATCGATGTCGCGGGTAGATTCGAGGACCTCGGGCCCCTTAATCAAGATGCCCATCTGAGCGCCGCGACCGGTTCCAACCAGCAGAGCCGTCGGGGTTGCAAGCCCAAGCGCGCACGGGCATGCTACGACGAGCACGGCGACTGCGGCGGTGAAGGCCGCTGTCACGGGGAAGCCGGCGCCAAGCCAGGCTCCGAGAGTTGCGGCGGCGATCAGGATCACAACAGGAACGAAGACGCCCGAGACTCTGTCTGCAAGCCTTTGAACCTCCGCCTTACCAGTTTGTGCGTCCTCGACCAGCTTCGCCATCTGAGCCAGCTGGGTATCAGACCCAACCCTGGTAGCTCGCACCACCAGACGACCCCCCGCATTGACGGTGGCGCCGGTTACAGGGTCGCCCTTGGCCACCTCGACCGGGACGGACTCGCCGGTAAGCATCGATTCGTCAACCGCAGAAGTCCCCGAGACCACCACACCATCGGTAGCGATCTTCTCTCCGGGACGTACGACGAACTCATCG
Organism: Actinomycetaceae bacterium MB13-C1-2; assembly: GCA_035621235.1. NCBI lineage: Bacteria > Bacillati > Actinomycetota > Actinomycetes > Actinomycetales > Actinomycetaceae > Actinomycetaceae bacterium MB13-C1-2. The sequence goes on along the minus strand of CP141731.1, from coordinate 2,531,356 downwards.
CCGACCCTTAACTCGTCAATCGGAACCTTGATCTCAATCCCGTCTTTGAGCAGTGATACGTCTTTGGCACCCAGTTCGAGTAGGGCGCGGAGCGCAGCTCCAGCCTGCCGCTTCGATTTCTTCTCGAAGTAGCGACCCAGAAGAATAAACATTGTGACGCCAGCGGCGACCTCAAGATAGATGTTGGACGCGCCATCTGACGGGGCGACGGTGAGGGTAAACGGATGCTTCATTCCCGGTTCGCCAGCCGTTCCGAAGAACAGGGCATACAGCGACCAAAGGAACGCGGAAAGGGTCCCCATAGAGATCAGTGTGTCCATGGTTGCGGCACCCTGTTTGAGGTTGGCCCAAGCTGCTTTGTGGAATGGCCATGCCGCCCAGACAATCACCGGCGCCGCCAAAGTCAGAGAGAGCCACTGCCAGTTCCTGAACTGGAGTGCCGGAATCATTGCCAGGAGGATGACGGGGACCGCCAGTACCACTGCGCCGATCAACCTTTGACGAAGTTCGGTCAACTCGCGGTCTTCGGGCTGCTCACCGTTATCGACGGGTGCAGTCTTTGGTTTTGGAAGCTCGGCTGAGTATCCGGCCTTCTTCACCTCCTCAACGAGAAGATCGGGGTTGTACCCCTCGGGAACGGTGACCTTGGCCTTTTCGGTGGCGTAGTTGACCGTTGCGGTTACACCATCGAGTTTGTTCAGCTTACGTTCGATCCGGTTCGCGCAGGATGCGCAGGTCATTCCGCCGATATCGAGTTCTATCGACACCCCGGCCGGTGGATTTGTCTGAATACTCATCGTCGCCTCTCTCCCTTACGTAGCACGAGGTCGTTGCTAGCACCGGCTACCTAGTGGCTGTCGTGGCCATGTCCTTCGGATGGAGAGATGGGGGATTGGGTTACACCCGGATCCCAGCCATCGATCTGACCCGTGATCGCGGATGCAACAAAGAAAGCGATCATGAAGACCGCCACCATTGCCGCTGCGAAGAGCGCGAGTCGGGTGCCTGCCTTCACAGTTCTGCGGTTCTGTTGCTTCCACCGCGGAACGCTGGCGTAGCCGAGTACCCCGCTTCGGTAACTGCGGCGAGCACCGCAGCGTCGTCTATCTCTCCTGTAGCGGTAACTACAAGATCGCCTGATTCGGCGCTAACCTGGATGTCAGTAACTCCGGGGATCTCCGACACTTCTTCGCGCACGGACATCTCGCAGTGCCCGCAGGTCATTCCGGTTACTTTGTACGAGGCGGTTGCCATTGGTGGTCTCCTTAGTTCCGTGGTTGTCCTGGTTACAACTGGACAATATACCCCCGGGGGGTATATTGTAAAGACCCTTAACCGCCGTTCGCTTGAGGCCGAGAGCTCTCGTCTCGACGCGCGGAAACTCACAGCCGCCATCTTCGCAATATCAGCCGCGCGCACTTACCATGGAGGGGCATTGAGCCGGCCTAATCCAGCAAGAACGGATCGGGACATCACCGGGGAGCATCCGGAAGAACCGAGGAGTGATCGTTTTACTCCCCGTACTAGAACCGGACGGGTAGGCCCGAGACAGCCGTAATCGAGGGGCGCTCGCTCAGGGCGCAAGCGGGGTGGTACCGCGGGGATTCTGTTGAGAAGCAGAGACCTCGTCCTACGCAAGGGAGCTAGGACACGAGAGGAACCACAATGGTCGCTAAGGACAGTTCAAAGCGATTTCCGTTGCACCGAGAAGACCTTGAGGTCAGTGCTAAACCCTCGTTCCCGAAGATTGAGGAACAGGTGTTGGCATACTGGAAGGAAGACGACACCTTCCAAAAGTCCGTCGACTTCCGTGATGCGGGCGAACGAGGCTCTAATGAGTTTGTTTTCTACGACGGCCCTCCATTCGCGAATGGACTTCCGCACTACGGTCATCTCCTGACCGGATACGTCAAGGACGTTGTCGGTCGATACCAAACGATGATCGGTCACCACGTCGAGCGCCGCTTTGGCTGGGATACCCACGGTCTGCCCGCCGAGCTAGAGACCGAGAAACAGCTTGGCATCGTCGATAAGTCCCAGGTCGAGGGCCCAACTGGAATTGGAATTAAGGCCTTCAACGACGCCTGCGCCGCCTCCGTACTTCGCTACACATCAGAGTGGGAAGACTACGTTACTCGTCAGGCGCGGTGGGTCGACTTTAAGAACGACTACAAGACCCTGGACCCGGAGTACATGGAGTCGGTGATCTGGGCGTTCAAGACCCTGTACGACAAGGGGTACGTTTACGAGGGCTACCGCGTGTTGCCCTACTGCTGGAATGACGAGACGCCGCTGTCTAATCACGAACTCAAGATGGACGACGATATTTACCAGGACCGTCAAGACCAGACGGCGACCGTCGGCGTCCAGCTCCTGGGTGAGGACGGGGAGCCGACGGGAGAGATCGCCCTAATCTGGACCACGACCCCTTGGACGCTTCCGTCTAACTTGGCCATCGCCGTTGGCCCGGATATCGACTATGTTGCTGTGGAGCCTACCAGCGGCGCGCTGGCGGGGAAGAAGGTCATCCTCGCTGAACAACTGCTGGATGTCTATGCGCCTGAGCTTGGAGCAAAGGACCCCTCATCCAAGAAAAAGGAGGGCGACGAGACGGACCTTCCCACTGCCGAGGAACTCGTCGTGTCCCGGATGAAAGGTTCCGACCTGCTCGGCCGCCGGTACGCTCCAATGTTCCCCTATTTTGAGGGACGCGAAGAGGGAGTTCCCGGCCCGAATGCGTTCCAGATTATTGCGGGTGACTTCGTTACGACTGAAGACGGAACGGGTCTGGTACACATTGCCCCCGCCTTCGGTGAAGACGATATGAACGTCTGCTTAGAAGCAGGAATCAAGGCAGTGGTTCCAGTCGATGAGCGTGGACGTTTCACCGCTGAGGTTTCCGACTACCAGGACGTTCAGGTTTTCGACGCGAACCGTCTGATCCTCTCAGACCTGCGCGAGCAGGAGGGTCCGATAGCTCGCGAGGACGAGGCACGCCGTCCCATCCTGGTCCGTCAAGCCTCGTACCTGCACTCATATCCGCACTGCTGGCGCTGCCGTCAGCCTTTGATCTACCGGGCGGTGTCCTCGTGGTTTGTTGAGGTCACTAAGTTCCGTGACCGCATGGTGGAACTGAACCAGCAGATCAACTGGGTTCCAGACCACATCAAGGACGGACAGTTCGGCAAGTGGCTTGAAGGCGCTCGGGACTGGTCCATCAGCCGTAACCGCTTTTGGGGGGCCCCGATCCCGGTCTGGAAGTCGGACAATCCGGAATACCCACGCGTGGACGTTTACGGCTCGTATCAGCAGATTGCCGACGATTTTGGGGTGGATGCCGACAGTATCAACCTGCACCGTCCAGATGTTGACGACCTAGTTCGACCGAACCCAGATGATCCCACGGGGGGCTCCATGATGCGTCGTGTGCCCGAAGTTCTGGACTGCTGGTTCGAGTCTGGTTCGATGCCATTCGCTCAGGTTCACTACCCGTTTGAGAACCAGGACTGGTTCGAAGACCACTACCCGGGTGACTTCATCGTCGAGTACATCGGCCAGACCCGTGGCTGGTTCTACCTGTTGCATGTTCTTGCCACGGCACTTTTTGATCGTCCTGCATTCCTCAACGTCATCTCGCACGGAATCGTTCTGGGTGATGACGGACGCAAGATGAGTAAATCGCTGCGTAATTACCCGGACGTCACGGGGGTCTTCAACGACTACGGGTCCGATGCAATGCGTTGGTTCCTATTGGCTTCGCCAGTGGTACGCGGCGGTAACCTAATCGTCACCTCGGACGGTGTGCGCGACGCGGTTCGCCAGGTGGTTCTGCCTCTCTGGAACGCGTACTACTTCCTGACTCTCTACGGCAACGCGTGTGACGGTGGCGCGGGGATCGCTCCCAGGCGCTTGGATGTGGAGTGCGATGACATTTCCGCTCTTCCTGAGATGGATCGCTACCTCTTGGCCCGAACATACGAGGTGACAAACGAGGTTCGCGCGGCGATGGACGAGTACGATATTGCGCGCGCGACTGCCCGATTGCGCGATCACCTTGAAGTGATCACGAATTGGTACATCCGAACCCAGCGTGACCGCTTCTGGGACGAGGATCGCGATGCGTTTGACACTCTGTACACGGCCCTGGTTGTTTTTGTAGAGGCCGCTGCCCCACTACTTCCGCTGGTGACGGAAGAAATTTGGAGGGGACTAACTGGCGGCGAGTCTGTCCACTTGGCGGACTTCCCGCAGCTTCCTGAGACGTGGATGGACGCCGACCTGGTTGCCAACATGGACGAGGTTCAAGAGATCGTCTCCGCCGCGCACAGCCTCAGAAAAACGAACAATGTTCGGGTGCGCCAACCCCTCGGACGCCTGACTGTGGTGGCGAGCGACCCGGACTCCCTCGTGCAGTTTGCGCCGATTATCGCCCGCGAAGTCAACGTGAAAGAGGTTGATTTTGAGGCACCCGAGGAGTCGGGCTTCGAGGTGAAGCGCACCCTGGGCCTCAACCCGCGAGAATTCCCCGGCGCGGTCCGCCCTCTCACTTCTAAGCTATTTGCTGCTGCAAAGAGCGGACAGTGGGAAGAAGCTCGCGAGGCTGACACAGTCCGTTTCCCAGCAGTGGAACTCGACGGGGCACCTGTGGAACTTTCCGGAGATCAGTTCACCCTGACAATCGGGGTGGAGGCGAGCGGGGATGAGGTTGCCGCGGTGCTGGACTCGGGGGCATTCGTCATTCTGGATACCGCCGTGTCGGAAGACCTAGAGCAAGAAGGCTACGCTCGCGACCTGGTTCGTGCTATCCAGGACGCTCGTAAGGACGCAGGTTTTCACGTTGCGGATCGCATCAGGATCGATCTGGTCGTCCCGGAGGGCCGCTTGGTTGCCGCCCGGGCGTTCGAGGACATGATTGCGAAGGAGACCCTGGCGTTGGAACTTGAGATCGTCGCCGGGGCGGAGCAGTCGGTTAGGGTCACGAAGCTCTAGAGACTCCGGGGTGCTTCTGGTCTTGAGTCTCCCGGTGCGCCCCGTGGTTTCTTGCGTCATTTGCGTGTTTGCTGGGCGGAAGTGCCACTCCGGCGGATATCTTGCGATGGAGCCCTGCTATTGTTGCCTGCTGGGCTGAGTATCTGCCGGTGTGGCCTCTTTCCAGAAGAAATCATGCGGAACATAGGGCTTCCGTAGTCAACCCTGGCAGAGACTCCCCTCCCACATGAGCACTTTGTGGATGAACCTGTTCTCTGACGGACTGAATATTCCCGTCCCACACGGGCACTTCCCAGGCACAAACACCCGAATAGTCCGACTTACGGTAACGCCGGACCAAGCGACTAGAGTTTTCACCATGAGTGATTCGACTGGCGCCGGGACCGGCGACGAGCAGAACTTCGATCTTCCACACGGGATCGACCCCGAACTGATCCCCTATCTGATCGCGGCCGACGAGGATGACGAGTCGGACGATGACCAAGACGATGTGCCTTCAGAAGGCAGCGGCGAGGAAGACGAGGATGAGGGCGACCTTGAACAACTTCGGCGGATCGTCAAAGAAACACTGCTGGCAGGAGCCGACCCCGAGCTAATCGCATCCATCCTTGAGGAAGATAGCGATGAGGATCGGGGAGAGATAGATCCCGACACCCAACGGATCGCCGAACACGAGGCCCTGCTGGACGAGGCAGAAGCCGAAGCGGAGCTAAACGTCGTCTACCAGGACTTGATAACCAGGACGCCCGAGCACGACTTCGATCCAACCCTAGATCGAGTCCAGCAGGTGCTCTACATCCTCGGTGACCCTCAGGACGCGTATCCGATACTTCACATTGCGGGGACGAACGGCAAGACCTCTACCACCCGTCTTTCCTCGGCCCTACTTAGCGGATTCGGACTTCGCGTGGGTGCGTTTACTTCACCGCACCTGACGAGTGTGCGTGAACGGATCCAAGTGAACGGACAGCCTCTTTCAGCGCGAGAGTTCCTCTCTGCCTGGCAGGACGTTTCCCCATATATCGACATGGTTGATGAGAAGGCCGACGAGGCTGGAACCCCAAAGATCTCCTACTTTGAAGCCTTGGCGATTACTGCGCTTGCGGCTTTTGCAGACATTCCGGTCGACGCTGCCGTTATCGAGGTCGGATTGGGCGGTCGCTTTGACGCAACCAACGTGGTGAACTCTGGTGTCCAGGTCATCACCCCGATCTCCTTTGACCACCAGAAATACCTGGGGAACACCATTGAGGAGATTGCGGGGGAGAAAGCCCAGATTATCAAGCCTGGGTCAATCGTCGTGGTTTCGAGTCAGGACCCTGCGGCACTCGCGGTCATCGAACAGCGGATACAGGAGACTGACTCGATCATGCGTCTGCAGGATCGTGACTGGGCGGTCGAGTCTAGACAGCCGGGCGTTGGCGGGCAGATGATCTCCGTTCGCACGCCTGCGGCGTTGTACGAGGAGTTGTTTATTCCCCTGCATGGCGAGCATCAGGCGCAGAACGCGGCTGCCGCGTTGGTTGCCGTCGAGGCCATCATGGGTGGCAAGGCCCTGCCGCCGGAGGTTGTAGAGGCGGGGTTCCTTCAGGCTCGTTCGCCCGGAAGACTCGAAATCGTTAGACGATCACCGACCGTGATCGTTGACGCCGCGCACAATCCAGCTGGAGTTGCGGCCATGAGAACCGGACTCGCAGAAGCCTTCCACCTCGACTACTTGGTGGGCGTGTTTTCGGCCATGGCCGACAAGAATATTGAGGCAATGCTGGTCGAAATTGAGCCAGCCATGGATCAGATAGTGTTGACGCAGATGCAGGGGGCACGTCCCATCGACATTGATGATCTCACAGAGATCGCGGTGGGGGTCTTTGGCGAGGACCGAGTCCACGTCAAGCCCGACCTCGCCGATGCGTTGGAAGAGGCCGTGAAGCTAATGGACGCGCCGAGTGATCCGAGTCTTCAGAGAGCGGTCGTTGCGTTTGGTTCCATCATGCTTGCTGGCGACGTGACCGCGCTGTTTCAGCGGTAGTTCACTTGGTACCCGCTCCCGGGCGCTGACAACGTCATCGTGGGATGGCAAGATTGGAGGCGAACGCCCTGTCCAGCGTCGGCTCAGGCACTAGAGTTCTTCGCTGCCACGGAGGTTCCGCCACGCGACCATAGAAATTGATGTGGTCGTGAAGCAGACACTGACTATGCGAGAGGTAGCGCCAATGAAGAAGCTGATAAACGATCCACACGATGTCGTAACGGAGACGCTGGAGGGCCTTGCGCTTGCACACCCAGAGAAGGTCATTGTTCACCTAGGTCCTGACTGGGTGGAGCGCGCCGTTCCCAAGGCAGAAGGAAAAGTAGCCCTGGTATCCGGTGGCGGATCGGGACACGAACCGTTGCACGCGGGCTACGTGGGCGAGGGCATGCTCGATGCCGCGGTTCCCGGTCCGGTCTTTACCTCACCAACACCAGACCCGATCGCTGCTGCAACAGCCGCTGTAGATCGGGGTGCCGGGGTCCTATACATCATCAAGAACTACACGGGCGACGTACTAAACTTTGAGACGGCGGCGGACCTCTCCGAAATGGAAGATATCAAGGTTTCGTCGGTCATTGTCAACGATGATTGTGCCGTGGAAGACTCGCTGTACACCGCCGGACGTCGTGGCGTGGCAGGCACAGTTTTTGTCGAGAAGATTGCCGGCGCGGCTGCGGAACAGGGTAAGTCCCTGGACGAGGTCACGGAGATTGCCAGGCGCGTCAATCAGAACATGCGCTCAATGGGTCTGGCGCTTGGCCCGTGTACGGTTCCACACGCGGGCAAGCCGTCATTTGATCTCGGAGACAACGAAATTGAGCTGGGAATAGGCATCCATGGCGAACCCGGATATCGTCGCGGCCCAATGGAAGAAGCAGATGCGCTGACGGTTGAGCTCTACCAACAGATTCGTGACGATCTGGGTCTGAAAGAGGGCGATCGGGTAATCGCCATGGTTAACGGAATGGGCGGTACCCCAGAGTCCGAACTGTACATAGTCTTCCGCAGGCTGGCGTCACTGCTACAGGAAGACCTGATCGTTCGGGAACGTCAGATGGTTGGGAACTTTGTTACTAGCCTTGAGATGCCGGGCGTTTCGATCTCGCTGTTGCGCCTCGATGATGAAATGCTCGAACTGTTCGATGCTCACGTAGACACGGTCGCGTGGACTAATTAGGAGATAGCAACATGACACAGAGCCTGGACTGGGCGCGAAAGTGGATTCAGAACTCCGCTGTCGTGGTCGCAGATAACCGTGAACTGCTCATAGATCTGGATCGGCAGATTGGCGATGGCGACCATGGCGAGAACCTAGACCGCGGATTCACGGCAGTGATTCGCGGCGAGGGACTTGAGAGTGCGGAGAGTGGTGGTGACGTACTGAAGTATGTTGCCAAAACTCTGCTTTCGACCGTCGGCGGGGCCGCTGGACCGCTTTACGGGACCGCGTTCCTCAAGGCGGCACAGCAGTTCCCAGAAGGTGAACTGGATGCGGATTCGGTAGGAAAGATTCTTACCGGAGCGGTCCAGGGAATCCAGGCTCGTGGCAAGGCTGAAACCGGAGAGAAGACGATGGTCGATGCCTGGCTGCCCGCGGCTGAGGCCGCGAGCGCCGACGGTGGCGATGTTGTCTCGGCACTTGAGGCGGCCGCGAACGCCGCCAGCGACGGTGCCGAGGCAACGAAACCGCTGAAGGCGACCAAGGGTCGGGCCTCTTATCTGGGGGAGCGCTCTCGTGGTCATCTTGATCCCGGCGCGGTCTCATCGGCGCTGATTCTCCGGGCGGCGGCAGATGCTGCCGAAGAAGTCTACGGAGACTCAAACGATGGGTGATACGGCACCATCGCGCGTCTCGCTGGTGGTGGTTTCTCACTCGAAGTTGATTGCAGATGGAACGCGGGAGCTGGCCTTGGCAATGGCTCCTAACGTTCACATCGGCGCTGCCGGTGGTGACCCCACCGGCGGTCTGGGCTCTTCCTTTGATTTGATCGAGTTGGAGGTTGCGCGGGCCCTAGAGTCGTCCGGGGAACGCGGAGTCGTTGTCCTCACCGATCTAGGTTCGGCGACGCTAACGGTCGACTCAGTTATTGAGTTTGCAACCGAGCCGGATTTGATTCGATATGTGCCAGGACCGCTGGTTGAGGGCGCCGTCGCGGCCGCGGTGGTGGCTGAGGGAGGCGGAGATCTGGACAGGGTGGCTTCTGCTGTGGTCGAGGCCGCTCAGTCGATGTGTCGGGAGCTATCGTCGTCTGTCCCGACAGTGGCCTCAACTGCCTCGCAAGCCGGAGAGGTTGTGGAGGTCAAGGCGATTGTTGCCGATAAGGCGGGACTCCACGCTCGGCCGGCCGCAAAGATTGCAACGCTCGCTGCCGGTTTTGATGCCGAAGTGTGGATTGATGAAGCCGATTGTGCTTCAGCGATGGAACTCATGGCAGCTGGCATGGAGTTTGGGCAAGAGGTGACTGTTAGAGCTCAGGGTCCTGACGCGCTCCGTGCTGCGCGTGAAATTGCTGACGGGATCAACGCTGGATTTGACGAACAGGTTTAGTGTCGTGTGCCGGTGTGGTGCGCAATCTGGGCAAGGTTTTTGCGGTGCAGGACACTAGTTGGGTTGGTAATGAACTGTCTGTGGTGATCGGGACTTATGATTGCCACAGTTAGTTCATCCCAAAGGAGTATCAATGCCGACCCCTGATCTACTGGATTCCGACAAGGAACACACCTTGGTTCTGGTCAAACCCGATGGTTTTGCACGTGGCCTCACAGGCGAGGTACTGCGTCGAATCGAGGCTAAGGGCTATGTCCTGAAGGGCCTCAAAATTAAGTTTGCGAGTGAGGAACTGCTGAGTGAGCACTATGCCGAACACGCGGAGCGCCCCTTCTTCCCCTCGATGATCAAGTACATGATGGAGGGCCCGGTTGTTGCCGTCGTCGTAGAGGGCGACCGGGTGATTGAAGGAATTCGTAACATTGTTGGAGCCACCAACCCAACCCTCGCGGCAGCGGGGACCATCAGAGGAGATCTTGGGCGTGACTGGGCGACTGAGGCCGTAAAGAATCTGGTACATGCCTCAGATTCTGAGACTTCGGCGATCCGTGAGATTGCCCTGTGGTTCCCTGAGCTTCAGTACCATTAAGCCTCGTTCGCTTCCCTGTCTAGTACGCACTGAGGACCTTCCATGTATCTGAAAGACCTGACGCTTCGCGGCTTCAAGTCTTTTGCCTCTGCAACCCGATTTCGTTTTGAACCGGGCATCACGGCGGTGGTTGGTCCAAATGGATCAGGTAAGTCGAATGTCGTTGACGCCCTTGCTTGGGTCATGGGAGAGCAGGGCGCGAAGTCTTTGCGCGGCGGCAATATGGCCGATGTGATCTTCGCTGGTTCTGCGCAGAGACCCGCGCTCGGTAGGGCTCAGGTTGAACTGACCATCGACAACTCGGACGGCAAACTTCCGATTTCATACTCCGAAGTGACGATCTCACGGACTATGTTCCGCTCGGGCGGCTCCGAGTATGCAATCAACGGGCAGCAGGTGCGTCTCCTCGACGTGCAAGAATTGCTTTCCGACACCGGGTTGGGCCGACAGATGCACGTCATTGTCGGTCAGGGTCAGTTGGATGCCGTTTTAACTGCGACACCGCAGGACAGGCGGGCTTTCATTGACGAGGCTGCCGGGGTTGCAAAGCACCGGCGCCGCAAGGAACGGGCGCTACGCAAGCTCGAAACGATGGACGGGAACCTGGTCCGAGTCCTCGACTTAACCGAGGAAATACGCCGCCAACTACGCCCGCTGGCTAGACAGGCAAAGGCTGCGCGGGAAGCCGCGGGTGTTAGAGAACGCTTGGACTACGCTCGCGCTCGTCTGCTGGCGGCCGACATGGTCGACTCCGAGGAGCGTCTCGAACGTGAACGAGCCTCGCTCAACAGTCTTCGCGAGGCTAGCGGTGACATGGAACGACAGATCCGTGTTCTCCAAGAGCAGGCGGACACTAAGCAGGCAGAGGTCGATAGACTTTCGGCGGAGTTACAGGTCGTGGCCGACCACTATCGCGACTACCGAGAGTTGTCACAACGCCTGTCGGCCATTGCCGAGATTGCCACTGAGCGCGGTGCCAGTGCCGGACGAGTCCCGTCCGCGATCACCGATGACGCCGTCCAAATCGCGGTAAAGCGAGCAGAAGAAGCGGAGAGTGAAGCCGCTGAAGCCAAGGAGAAGGCCGACGAAGCGGCGATGGCGGCGGTCCAGGTTGAGACGGAACGACGCACCCGCCAAATCGAGGCTGAGCAGGCGAGGAAGAACCTCTACCAGCAGCAACTCGAACTGGAAAAGGCACAACAGGACTTTGCTGCGCACCAGGGGCGGATTGAGCGGGCCTCTGCTGCGTTGGCGGCAGCCGAAGAACAGTTGAGGCAGGCTCGCATCTCTCGTGAGGCTGCCGAACAGCGCTTGGCGAGTGTTCCGGAACTGGATGCGGACCGGGGTTCTCTCGATGACTCGAGCCAGGGCGCTCAATCCCACTATCAACAGGCTGCGGAGGCCGAACAAAGGGCTCGGGATACGGTCCAGGTGGCCGAACGGGACGAACGAACCGCGGGTGAGGCTCTGTCATCGCAGATATCGCGGCGGGAGACACTTGCCCGATCGCTCAACCGGGTTGAGAGTGTTGCCGAAGGCGTCGCCGGGTCTCCGCGGGCGAATTGGACGAAACGGATTCTGTCCTCGTCCAAGGGAACACTGGCATCTCAGATACGAGTTAAGCGCGGTTGGGAGGATGCGGTCACTGCGCTTTTGGGGTCAATGGCTGAGGCGCGGGTGATAAGTGCGGGAGGGCCGCTACATTCGATGTTGCCCTCTGATTTCTCATTTGCCGAGGGGGATGAGCAGCCGATCCCGGGCTTGGTTCAGATGTCGTCGACCGATGCTGAGAATTGCCTTGCGGCTCTTTCCCAGCGAGAGGGTTCTGTCTCGGCGCTTTCTGCGGTGGAGGCACCCGCAGACTTGGCCGCCACGGTCCGTGAACTTCTTGGCGATTGCCTGCTTTGCAAGGACCTCGACGAGGTCGCCGAAGTCCTGAGTGAGCAGTCGGCGGCTCCGCGCCGGGTCGCGACCCCCGACGGAATGATTTTCACGTCGCATTCGGTGAGGCTCCCCGGTCGGACAGAGACTTCGACCCTTCGGCTGCACGCCGATTACGAGGACGCATGCGTGGAGGTGGATCACGCACAAAAGGAGTTGGAACGGGTCTCGGTAATCGCGGCCGCCGCGCGCGGAGTTTTGTCTGAAGCGCGCAGTGCTCGCGAGTCGGCGCTAGAGATGCTTCGAGCCAGCGACGCGCTAAGGGCGGAGGAAGCTCAGGAGCGTGCACGGGTTTCTGCGCTACACCATGCGGCATCACAGGACCTTGAGCGAGCGATTCAGGGCGTCCAGCGAGCGGTTGCAACCCAGCAGGAAGCCGAGTCGCGGTATCAGAGCTTGACCGGGGGAGATGTCCCGGTCCGGCCGGACTCCGCCGAGGTGTTCCTTGCGGAGGCCAGGGTGGAACTAGCTCAGAAAGAGAGCACACTGGAACAGGCCCGAGAGGCCGATAGCAACGCCCGAATGGCGGCACACGTAGCTGCGGAACGCAGTAGCGCGATGGACCGCCAGGCCCGGGCGTTCCAGACCCAAGCAGTGCGTCTTCGAGAGGATCGCGAGCGGCAGTTGCGACGAGAGTCAAAGGCAAAAATTACTCTCGAACGGGCCGAAAAGATCTCCGAGCGCGCGCGCGAAGCATCACGCGCCAGTGAGGCTGGGGCTGGCCGTTGCGCGAGCCTCAAGGAAGAAGTCATGCAAGCGCGGCAGGTTGCGGAGTCTGCAGCAAGTGCGGCGCGGAGCCAGCTGCAGGGACTGGAAGCCGCTCGCGGTGGCGCCAGGGAGCACCTGCTACAGAGCGAAGTCGCCTTCGCACAGTTCCAGGGATCGCACATGAACCTGGCCCGGCAGGTGCTTGACTTCCTGGGATTGTCCTCGGCCGAGGTCGACGGGGACACTGAAACTCAGGCTGACGAACTCCCTGAGGAAGTGCAGAACTTCATTCGTGAATTTGGGCCGCAGCACCCCTGGCCAGGTGGGGGAGAAGATGTCGAACCTGTCCCCTTCGATAGGGCGAAGGCCGCTGAACAGTTGCGCCGTGCCGAAAGGGAGTTACAGCGCTTGGGCGTGGTTAATCCGCTGGCGGTTGAGGAACATGCGGCTCTACAGTCGAGGCTGGATTTCTTGCTTGAACAGATTGAGGATTTGAACCGTTCAAAGGCCGATCTGCTTGAGTTAATTCGTGACGTTGACGCACAGGTTAAGGCTTCGTTCAACTCTGCATTTGAGGACACTTCGGCGCAGTATTCCAGAGTGTTTGAGCGTCTGTTTCCGGGTGGAACGGGTCGACTAGAACTAACTGATCCAGACGATCCGTTGGCGACCGGGGTTGAGATTTACGCACGGCCCTCGGGAAAGAAGGTCACCCGTCTTTCGCTTCTTAGCGGTGGAGAACGCTCACTTGCTGCCCTCGCCTATCTGATCGCCATCTTCTTGGCACGTCCCTCCCCGTTCTATGTGATGGATGAGGTTGAGGCCGCCCTGGATGACATGAACCTCTCCCGGGTGTTGAGCTTGTTTGAGGATTTGCGTGACGAGAGTCAGTTGCTGATAATCACACACCAAAAACGGACGATGGAGATTGCCGACGCGCTCTACGGTGTTTCAATGAAGGGTGGCGTCACGGCAGTGGTGTCACACCGAATGGACAACTGATCAAGGTGGTCCCGAATCGAAGGTCGGCTTTCCCCGTAACTCGTTTGCCGGGGATAATAAGGGCGGGTTAGCCCTTGTCTGCTGGAAGAAAGGTTTTACGGTACAGCTGTGGTTAGTGGTCGTGCACTCGTGCTACTGGTGATTGTGGTGCTATTGCTTGTTGCAATGGTCATAATCGTCGGTGCCGCTCTGATGCAGAAGCCGACCCGCGCCTGGCGTCTTCAGTGGCAAGAAAATGCTTCAGACCTGAAGCGATCGGGGATAAAGACGCTCAGGGGCGAACCTGTGCAGCCTCGTCTGGTCTCATTTACTGAGTTACTGGATGATCCCTATGTAAGGTCCTATGGAGTCAGACCAGAGATATATCAGTCGGCTCAGACGCAATTTGTTTCTCCTCAGTCAGTTCAGGCAGTGGCCGAGGTGGGAGTTGTTCCGGAGCGTGTCTCTGTCCTGACCCATGCAATCCCGATTGTTGACGACGAGCACGGAGGGGCCGCTACCGACACGAAGACCGCGTGGGAAGACTACGACGGCGATTACAACTACTTTGAAAATTCCGGGTACGAACGGGAGAAACCCGAGGAACCCCAGCTAACTTTTGATGAGAAGCGGGAGCTGGATCTGATTGGGAGCTGGAACCCGGGGCCAGCTGAGATAAGTCCCGTTCCTGAGATTGCCCCGGGTCAATTCTGGGCGACGGTGACAAAGTCGCTTGCTGGTGTGTGGTCGGCGGTTCAAACACGCTATGCGGACTGGAACGTCGAGCGAACTCAGCGAAAGCTCGCTGCTGAAGAGGAAGCGAAGGAACGGGCCGAACGCCAGGCGACCGAGGACGCTGAAGCTGCTCTCGGGTTCGAAATACCCGAGACAGAGGTGCTTGAGTCTGCGGATATCGTCGTCCCAGAGATTGAGTCAGAAGTCGAGATCACGATAGAGCCCGAATCTGGGTTCTCCGAGGAAGCCGAGATTGACACCACGATCAAGCCCGAATCTGTGGATCTCGCTGAGACTGAGACAGAGTCCGTGACAGAGCCCAATTTCGAGTTCACCGAGGCGCTTCCGCCGCCTCCTCCACCCCCCAGTGCGGCGCTTACGGCAACTCAGGAAAACTTGGAGCAGGACGAGAATCAAGAAGACAATCGGCGGATATTTGACGAGTACGACGAGGATATCGAACCGACAACCGCCGTTCCTGCCCCTTCTGAACCGGAGCAACTAGGGGAGTGGGTGGGCGGATTGCGCTACCTCTCCGAACCCCGCCCCGAGGACGAGTGGCGCAAGTACGTCCCCCGGATTGAAGACTTCAGGGATTCACTCCCTCCCGAAGACTGAAAGGAATTGTCTTGAACGATTTCGCCCAGTTCCTACAGACGCCGGTCGGCATCCTTGTTGCTGTCCTGGTGTTGCTGCTGATTGCCTTCATCGTTTGGTTCGTTGTCTCCCGAACAAGGCGTGGTGGCCCCACCTCGGCGGACATTTCTTCGACAGAAGTCGAGACTAAGCCACCAATTTCTGAGAAACCGGAAGCGGCGAAAGACGAGGCGGAAACACAGGCTGAAGAGGCCGAGGAACTTGAAGTTCCTGAATCAGTGACCAGTCGAATGCAGCGACTTCGCTCCCGTATGGCGAAGTCTGGATCTATTGGCAACGCGCTGCTTTCTGTTTTTTCTCGCGGCGATCTTTCCGCATCGGACTGGGAAGAGATCGAAGAGACCTTACTTCTGGCGGATGTCGGCATGGGGCCAACCGAAGAGATAATGACCCGATTGCGCACTGAGGCAAAGGTCCGTGGGAGTCTTTCCTCCGCCGATGCGAAAGCGGTCCTGAGGGAGGAACTGCTCGCTCTGGTCGGAACTGACACGGATCGCTCGCTGAACCTCGTTAAGCCCTCGTCTGACAGTGGCGAAGAACTACCTGCGTCCGTTCTGGTGGTCGGTGTGAACGGTACCGGTAAGACCACCACAATTGGCAAGCTCGCTCGTCTGCTGCGTGCCGAGGACAAGTCAGTCGTCCTCGGGGCAGCCGACACGTTTAGGGCCGCCGCTGCTGAGCAACTGACCACCTGGGGCGATCGCGTCGGTGTGCCGGTTGTTTCCTCAGATCGCGAAGGTGGAGATCCCGCCTCGGTTGCGTTCGAGGCCGTGAAAGAAGCCGTGGACACTGCTGCTGACGTGGTAATTGTTGACACTGCCGGTCGACTCCAGACCAAGGCCACCCTGATGGACGAGCTTGGAAAGATCCGCAGGGTCATGGAGAAGCAGGCTCCCGTGGAGGAGGTGCTGCTGGTCCTTGACGCGACCACCGGGCAAAACGGCATGAGACAAGCTCAGGTCTTTAGTGAGGTTGTTGGGATTACCGGCATAGTTCTAACCAAGCTTGATGGCTCGGCGAAGGGCGGCATCGTCGTCTCTGTTCAGCGAGAACTAGGGGTCCCCGTAAAACTGGTGGGCCTGGGTGAGGGGCCAGATGATCTGGCCCCATTTGACCCGGAAGGATTCGTTGACGCGATTATCGGAGATTAGTCTGCGGTAGTCTCTAGTCGAAACCTAAGAGGAGAACTGTGTTCAACACGCTTTCAGACCGTCTGAGTGATTCTTTCAAGCGCCTGCGCGGGAAGGGCATCCTCAGCGAGGCCGACGTAGACGAGACCCTAGGCGAGATTCGTCGTGCGCTACTAGACGCCGACGTGGCACTTCCGGTTGTTCGCGACTTTGTTGCTAAGGTGAGAGAACAGGCCTACGGAGCGACTCGATCAAAGGCACTAAATCCAGGTCAACAGGTTGTCCAGGTAGTTCATGATCAACTGGTCGAGACCCTGGGTGGGCAGACCCGCGAACTGGTCTTTGCTCAGCGCGGACCCACGGTTTTCATGCTTGCTGGTCTGCAGGGAGCGGGCAAGACTACTCTTGCTGGGAAGCTTGGAAAGTGGCTTCGCGAGAACGATAAGTCGGTTCTTCTTGTTGCATCCGACCTACAGCGTCCGAATGCGGTAAACCAGCTTCAGGTGGTCGGTGAACGCGCTGGAGTCAAGGTATGGGCCCCTGAGCCCGGCAATGGCATCGGTGACCCGGTTCAGGTGGCTCGTAGCGGCCTTCAATACGCGATCGAAAATGGCATTGATGTCGTCATCGTTGATACCGCCGGGCGTCTGGGCGTCGACGAGGAGATGATGGAGCAGGCCCGCGAAATTCGGGACGCCGTCAACCCGCACGAGATCATGTTCGTCCTTGATGCCATGGTCGGTCAGGATGCCGTCCAAACCTCAATCGCGTTCCGTGATGGGGTTGGCTTTACCGGTGTCGTGATGTCGAAGTTGGACGGCGACGCTCGTGGCGGGGCCGCCCTTTCAGTGCGTGGGGTGACGGGCGCGCCGATTCTCTTTGCTTCCACCGGTGAAGGACTGGACGACTTCGAACGTTTCCACGCGGATCGGATGGCCGGACGCATCCTCGACATGGGGGATGTTCTTACCCTGATCGAGCAGGCCGAACGTAAATTCGACCAGGAAGAAACCGAGAAGATGGCCGCTAAGGTCATGTCCGGTGAACTCACCCTGGATGATTTCCTTGCGCAGCTGCAACAGGTAAAAAAGCTTGGTTCGATGAAGAAGGTCCTGGGCATGATGCCCGGAATGGGCCAGATGCGCAGCCAACTGGAAAACTTTGATGAGCGAGAGGTTGATAAGGTCGAGGCCATTGTTCGATCAATGACTCCGGCCGAGCGTCAGGACGTGAAGATCCTTAATGGTTCGCGTCGTGCGAGGATCGCTAGGGGTTCGGGAACTACCGTTGCCGACGTCAATGGTCTGGTTAAGCGCTTCGAGGGTGCTAAGACCATGATGACCCAAATGGGCGGAGCTATGGGACCAGGCGGTACTCCCGACTTCGCCGCAATGGCTCGAGGCGGGGGTGGAGGACGCGCCAAACAGCGGGAACAGGCCAGGAAGGCTCAGGCCCAAAAACGCAAGATCGCAAAGAAGGCTCGCTCGGGGAATCCGGCGAAGCGGAAGCAACAGGAACTTGAGGCCCTGTTGCCTGCCTCGCAGCGGAAGAAAACTGCTGAGCCACAGGCCAAAGGATCCGCTTTTGGTGTGCAGCAGCCCGATCAAGAGCCGCCCTCGCGCGAGACGTTGGACGCGCTCCCGGACGACTTGAAGCGGCTTCTCTCGGGTATGTAGGTCGTTCACGGACCTCCACGGTGACCGATTCCACGGGGTAAACCCCATCCCAAGTGGCTCGCGTCGTCCCGGCCTGACTACACTTGTCACTTGTACTCGCGCTGTGCGGACCCCTCTCATCCCACAGAGCGTGTCCACCCGAGGCCTGGCAGTGCCGTGACCCACCGGTTACCGTTTGGCCTCAGAGATTCTAGATTTGGAGATACCACTCAAGTGGCAGTTCGAATTCGTTTGAAGCGGATGGGTTCCATCCACAACCCCTACTACCGCGTTGTTGTCGTCGATTCACGCAAGAAGCGCGACGGTCGAGTGATCGAGGAAATCGGAACATACGATCCGAAGCCGAATCCCTCGAAGATTGAAATCGACTCAGAGCGCGCCGTCTACTGGTTAGGCGTCGGCGCACAGCCGTCTGACACCGCTCGCCGGCTACTTTCCCTGAACGGCGACCTTGCTCGCGCCGCGGGCAAGGAAAACGTCGTCTCCCGCATCAAGGTTGCGGACGAGGACAAGGAAGCTGAACGTCAGGCAGCTATCAAGGCCGCCGAGGACAAGGCACAGAAGACCAAGGCGAAGGCCGCCGAATCCAAGGCAAAGGAAGCCGCAGTTAAGGCGGAAGAAGCTGCAGATGCTGCAGTCAAGGCCGACGAGGCCGCCGCTGCTGAGGACACCGCTGCCACCGAGGCCGCCGAGGAAGCCGCTAACGAGGCAACCCCGGAAGAGCCCACCAAGGATGCTGAGTAAGCATGCTGGCTGACGCACTTGAGCACCTGGTCGGCGGGATTGTTGACAATCCAGAGGATGTTCGCGTGACCTCACGGAACACTCGTCGCGGTGAGTTGCTTGAGATCCGCGTAAACCCGGACGACCTGGGCCGTGTCATTGGACGCGGAGGACGTACGGCGCGTGCACTACGCGCCGTGATGTCCGCGATCAAGGGTTCGGGTTCGGTTCGAGTCGACGTAGTCGAGTAAGTCCCGGCCCAGTGAGCGATAACCTGGTTCTGGCCGGAATCATCGGCGCGGCTCGCGGACTAAAGGGCGAAGTATTCGTCGAGGTTCGCACCGATCGCGCTGATGAGGTCTTTGAAGTGGGCTCACAGTTACATCTGCAAAGCGCCCGGGGAGATGCAGCATCCGCTGTGTCCCCGGGCGCTTTCGCGCACGTTCCAACCATCGTCACAGTGGACGTATCCCGCGTTCATTCCGGGCGACAGATCCTCCACTTCATGGAGGTCCAGACACGCGAGCAGGCCGAGGCGCTGCGAGGGACGCACCTGATGACACCAGAAGTCGAGGAAGAGGACGCCTGGTATCCCTATCAACTCGAGGGTCTCGAAGTAGTGGCTCTGGACGGTGAACCACTGGGAACGGTCTCTGGACTCGCCCAGGGCACGGCGCACGATTTCCTGCTAGTCAATCACAGCGGCACCGACGTAATGGTCCCGTTTGTACTGGCGATAGTCCCAGAGGTCTCGATCGAAGAGAAGCGGGTCGTCGTTGATGCTCCAGAAGGACTGTTCGACTAGGGCAATGCGCTTCGATCTGATCACCATATTTCCCGAGTATTTCGCCCCACTGTCGCTCTCTCTCCTTGGAAAAGCTCAGCAGGACGGCGCGCTGAGAGTCCATGTTCACAATCTGCGAGATTTCGCGAGCGGGAAACACCTTTCCGTTGACGACACTCCTTCCGGTGGCGGTGCAGGAATGGTCATGCGCCCGGATGTCTGGGGTAAAGCAATCGACGCCTCACTGGAAAAAACCACGATGGACGAGGACGGGTCCCAAGATTCGTTCCGCGTGGTTCTCGCGATTCCGACTCCCGGTGGCGTTCCCCTAAACCAGCGCCTTCTTGAGGACCTTACTTCCGCGGACCAGATAATCGTTGCCTGCGGCAGGTACGAGGGCATTGATGCACGGGTTGCTGAGTATTATGCGAGCGCGCCAGACAGCGTGGAAGTCCTTGAGTTCTCCCTGGGCGACTACGTGCTGAACGGGGGAGAGGTGGCAGCCCTCGCCCTGGTCGAAGGAGTCTCGCGGCTGGTTGACGGGGTTGTTGGAAACCCGGACTCCCTCGTCGAAGAGTCACACTCGGCGGACGGACTACTGGAGTATCCCGTTTATACCAGGCCCAGACAGTGGAGGGATCGGGAGATTCCGGGCGTCCTCTTTGGTGGTGACCACGGGCGTATCGCACGGTGGCGCAGAGACCGGGCACTGGCAAAGACAGCGCAACGCAGACCCGACATGATCGAAAAGCTCCTGGAGCAGCCAGGTTCGCTGGATAGGCGTGATCGGGAGGTGTTGGCACGCGAGGGAATTTTGCTCCAACCTCGGAGGGCATCCGTGAGGTTTCGGGTGCTGGAGTCTTCGGAGGTTGATATTCAACGGGTTTCCGAACTGGCCGGGAGAACGTTCCCCCTGGCGTGCCCGCCGGGAACTCCGGGTGAAGAGATCGAAGACTTCATCCAGTCAAGCTTGAGTCCGCGGGCGATCGCTTCGATGGTCGCTGATGGCGCTCGAATCTGCGTGGCTGAGGTGGGGGACCAGATGGTGGCATACACGCTTACTCTTCCCCGAGTCGACTTGGACGAGGTCGGTGGGACCAGGATCCCAGAGCATTCCTCGTACCTGTCAAAGTGCTACGCGGACCCGAATTGGCACGGATCGGGTGTCTCTGGCGCGATACTTGAGTTTGCCATCGAAGACGCGGTGGTGGCATGGAATCCAGAAGCAATGGTTCTGGGCACCAACCGAGGCAACCAGCGTGCCGCCAAGTTCTACCGCCACCACGGCTTCGTGAAGGCTGGGAAGCGGACGTTTGTAGTTGGTGGCCGTGCACACCTAGATGATGTCTTCGTGCTTGATCTCACCTCTGTATAGCTCCACGTTCCAGGCTTTGTGCTGGTTGCCGGATCAGCTCTGTGGCAGACTTGATCACCGGGCACTTCGGCGAATCCTGCCGCAGGGGGACGCCACTGAAGTAGCCCACGAACAGAAGTCGGACTCGCTGCCTAGGCAGTGCAGTTCGAGATTTGTCGCCTCGACCTGCGGCGGCGGTGACAAGGAGTAATCATGCAGAAGCTCGATGCAGTTGACGCAGCCTCGTTGCGCGACGACATTCCCAAGTTCCGTGCCGGTGACACCGTGAAGGTACACGTGAAGGTGACGGAAGGTAACCGCACTCGTGTCCAGGTCTTCCAGGGCATCGTTATTGCTCGAAAGGGTCGTGGTCTCACCGAGACGTTCACCGTTCGCAAGATTTCTTTCGGCGTCGGTGTCGAGCGTACTTTCCCGCTCCACGCTCCGACGATCGAGCAGATTGAAGTAGCGCAGCGCGGTGACGTGCGCCGCGCAAAGCTTTACTACCTGCGTGATCGACAGGGCAAGGCCGCCAAGATTCGCGAGAAGCGAGTCGGCGAGGCTAAGTAGTCGGTCAACTAAAGCCACCCCCCGATAGACTGGGCAACGTGAGAGATACAGAGGACGAGCAGACCGAAGGTTCCTCGTTCCCTCCTCTCCACGCTTCGCCTGGCGGCGGGGGGTTTACTATACCAGTGGAGAACGAATCAACGGAGCCAGACGGAGGGTTTCCTTCGCGGCAATCCATAAAGAATGACGACGATTCACGCCCACGTTCGCACCCGTTTCGTTGGCTGCTTGAACTTTTAGTCATTGTTGCGGGCGCCGCGGCGATTGCGGTCCTGTTGCGGATGTTCGTTGTGCAGGTGTACCAGATTCCGTCAGAGTCGATGAACAACACACTTCAGTCGGGATCACGCATCGCAGTTAATCGTATCCCGGTGCTGGGGAAGGAAGTTGAACGAGGCGATGTCGTGGTCTTCCAGGACACGGAAGGCTGGATGGAGCCGGTTGCTGCGGGAGGGTCAAACCCGATCAGGGCCATTGGCGAGTTTCTTGGACTCATTCCTCCTAACGGAGAGCAGGTCTTGGTCAAGAGGGTCATAGGAACTGGTGGTGACACAGTTTCTTGCTGCGATATCGACGGGCGGTTGCAGGTCAACGGGGTGCCGATTGATGAGCCCTATCTACTCACCCCAGGAACCGTATCCACGCCGGAGTTCTCGGTCGTTGTCCCTGAAGGAAGACTGTGGGTTATGGGAGATAACCGTAGCAACTCAGCGGACTCCGTATACCACTACTTCAGGGGCGACGAAGCTACGATCGATCAGAGTGCTGTCATCGGACGCGCTTGGGCCGAGATCTGGCCGGTGAGTGAGTGGTCGTCACTGGGTAACCGTGGCGTGTTTGAGGCGGTGCCGGAGCCGTGAGTCCGGTGTTGCCGACCCGCGAGATCGAGTTGGGGCTGCTTGAGCAATATGACGTGGTGATCGGGATGGACGAGGTCGGACGTGGTGCCCTGGCCGGACCGGTTGCTGTTGGGGCCGCAGTTGTCTCACGGAGTACCGGAGCCGCGCCGCAGGGGCTCGCTGATTCAAAGCTATTGAACGGGGTGAGGCGGCAAGCCCTTATCTCTCCAATCCGGCAGTGGATCGTCTCTGGAACCGTCGGGTGGTCAAGTCCTAGCGAAGTGAGTGAACAGGGTTTGACGTGGGCGCTTAGGCTTGCGGGTCTGCGTGCTATCGCCATGCTTCTTCCTCCGGTAGCCGGGATCGCACGCATCTGCATCCTTCTGGACGGCAACTACAACTGGCTGAAGACACCCGAGCAGGATCTATTCTCGACGCTTGAGACGACGGTTGGCGGCTGTCCGAGTATTGAGTCCTTGGGCATAGATGTGGCCATCCGAGTCAAAGCCGACCGTGATGCATCAGTGGTTTCAGCGGCTTCTGTATTAGCAAAAGTCTCACGTGACCGGTACATGGGGACCATCGCTGATCCCGGGTACGATTGGGCGCGGAACAAGGGATACGCGTCTCCATCTCACATCGAGGCTTTGCGGACAATGGGTCCGTCTAGAAGACATCGATTGGGTTGGAACCTTCCCGGACTAGCGGTTGAGGTCACAGGCAATTTGATGGATGAAGGTGGGTCGTGAGCGCCGAGGAACTAGAGAGTTATGAAAACGACTCTGAGCTTGCGTTGTTCCGCGAATACCGTGATGTCGTTCAGCTATTCAACTATGTGGTTGAGACCGAGCGACGTTTTTACTTGTGCAATGCGGTGGAGTTGCAGGCTCGGCCGATTGGCAACGATATTTTCTTTGATATCACCCTGACTGATGCGTGGGTTTGGGATATCTACCGACCTTCCCGGTTTGTGAAGTCGGTGCGGATTGTTACCTTTAAAGATGTGAACGTCGAGGAGCTCTCAAAGCCGGATTTGGAAATCCCGAACCCATAGTCTTTGCGCCGTGCCCGCCGGAACGTCTGCCATCGTGCCGCGCCTGACGGAACGTCTGCGGGCTCTTAAATCTCCCGCGCTTCGCGAGGTCGATAGTCGCTCCTCGATCGTTTCCGTCAGCCGCAGCGCTACCCGTTCACCATGATTCTGGTTTTTCCACAGTACTTTCTCCTCAGCGGTGCTCCTGGGGCTTTTACACAGGGTGTCGGAGGGGCATCGGTTTGGCTGGGCATTCTTTCTGGGTGAGCATCTTAGATACAGCGACAAGACAGCCGGAAAAATCTGATCGTAAGAGTGTGGGGCGGGCAGGTGAACGTGCCGCCGCCGTCTTCTTGGTTTCTCAGGGGTATTCCGTCCTCGATCAGAACTGGCACGATGGCAGGCGCGGTGAACTGGACCTGGTTGTTGAGCGTGACGGAACTGTGGTCTTTGTCGAAGTGAAGACCCGGCGGTGGTTGCCACCGGAGGCGGCCCTCACCGCAGTCGATCGCCAGAAACTTGATCGACTGCGCCGACTCGGCCTGGCCTGGATGCGATCTCATGGTGGCTGGCGCACCTGCCGTTTCGACATCCTGGGGGTTGGGCTGCGAGAGGGACGCGAACCGCTTTTCGCCTGGCTGCAGGATGTGGCACAGTGAGCGGGCTGGCTCGTTCCTATGGAATCGCCCTCGCGGGCCTTTCGGGCGTTCCGATTGAAGTGCAGACGCACATCGGGCCGGGACTGGTCGGAACTACTTTGGTTGGGCTACCGGACACTTCTCTGCGCGAGGCAAAAGAAAGGGTTCGGGCGGCACTGTTCAGTTGTGGAATAGGTGCAGTCAACGAGCGCGTCACAGTGAACCTCACTCCTGCGGATCTCCCCAAGGCCGGTTCGGGATTTGATTTGGCAATTGCGGTGTCGATGCTCATTGCTCGAAGAATTCTGCCCGAGGTGGCTGGGACGGACACTATTTACATGGCAGAACTTGGTCTCGATGGTTCGTTATTGCCAGTGTGTGGGGTGCTACCAGCTTCCGCTGCCGCGGCAGCAAACAGCTTCCAGCGAATTGTTGTTGCTCCAGAGAACGAAGCAGAAGCAAGACTACTGGAAGAGCTAGAAGTCGTCGGTTGTGCCCACCTCGATGAACTTCTAGCAGCCTTTAGGGTAGAGCCGGACCCCCAAGGGGGGACGCTCGCGGTGGGCGACGGGCGGTGGAAAAGCCTTAAGGCGCTCAGCACTCATCGGACCAGAAATGGTGGCTCGGAGACCTCCGCAGTGCCAGAGGTACAGGTGGACCCGACAATTGACGGGCCCGATCTTGCGGATGTTCACGGTCAAGGTGATGCCGTGCTTGCTTTGACCATCGCTGCGGTTGGAGGACATCATCTACTTCTTCACGGGCCGCCGGGCGCCGGCAAGACAATGCTCGCCAGAAGACTTCCGGGTATCCTCCCGGACCTCAACACTTCCGATTCCCTTGTAGCAACAGCGCTTCGTTCGATCGGATCGACTTCGGGAGTTGCCATCGGAGGTGAGGTCTCTTCGCTGGCAGGGGATCGTTCGCCCGCCCTGATACGCCGTCCGCCGCTTGAGTCTCCACACCACTCCGCCACGATGATTTCTCTTGTCGGTGGAGGAAATCCGATTCGCCCCGGTGCGGTATCGCTTGCTCACGCGGGGGTCCTGTTGCTCGATGAAGCCCCCGAATTCTCGCAGCGGACCCTTGATGCGCTGAGACAACCAATCGAGCAGGCTCAGGTCACAGTTCATCGTGCCAAGACCCAGGTCACATTTCCGGCGAAATTCCAGCTAGTGATGACCGCTAACCCCTGTCCCTGTGGCGGTGCGATATCGGGGGATGCCGATTCTTGTCACTGTTCTCCGCACCGGATCGGTCTTTACCGGTCCAGGCTTTCTGGTCCCCTTCTAGACCGTATCGATCTTCAGATACACGTGGACCGACCAAAACATCTCGACTTGGTACATTCGACTTCGACGACTACTGAGGCCGTTGCCGAAATGGTGTCCCTGGCGCGGGAGAGAAGCACGTATCGCCTCAGAACAACGCCATGGAACGTCAACGGAGAGGTGCCCGGTAGGTTCATCCGACAGAGCGAACAGATATCGGGCCGCTACACCCGGGAACTAGAACGACTTGTTGAACGAGGGATTCTCTCGCTTCGAGGTGCTGATCGTGTGTTACGGATGGCCTGGTCAAGCGCGGATCTATTTGGACGAGCCGAGCCACACGCCGACGACCTCTCCCTCGCTATGAAACTGAGAGGAATGACCGAGGGGGCTCCATCATGGATCTAACCGCGAGTGAGGCCCTCGCTCTCGACGAACGAACGGCGAGGGCGGCCTGGAGCGGGATTGCGGAACCCGCAGACTACCGGGTTGGCGAGCTACTTGAACAACTGGGACCAACCCGAGCGCTAGCGTGGGCGGCGAGTTCGTACGCCGATCCGCAAATCGGAGAGCACGATTCCTGGGGGGTTGTGCACGAAAGAGTCCATCTGCGACTTTCCCATCTGGTCCTCGACAAGGAGTTGAGCCGGATAGAGAAACTAGGGGGACGAATCATCATCCCCTCGGACCAACAGTGGCCCTCCCGGCTCGAACACCTGGGCGCCGGAGCACCCCATGCGCTGTGGGTGCTGGGAAGACTCCCAACGGAGACGCAAGACGCGGTCGCAATGGTTGGGGCGCGAGCCTCAACCGCCTACGGCAATGTCATAGCCACCGATTTTGCTTTCGATCTCGCCGCCGGCGGATTTGCCGTGATTTCCGGAGGCGCGTACGGGATTGATGCGGCCGCTCACCGTGGGGCGATGCGTGGCAGTCGAAAATCCGACGACTCGGCTGATCGGCTCTGCCCGACAGTCGCCGTATTGTGCGGAGGTCTCAGCAATCTCTATCCCGCTGGCAATCACTCAATGTTCAAACAAATACTCTCTTGCGGGGGTGCCTTGGTATCCGAGATGCCTCCCTCATTTCGTCCCGCCAGATGGCGTTTCATCGAACGGAATCGGATTATTGCGGCGCTCGCGGCTGCCACCGTCGTGGTGGAAGCTAGCTCCCGCTCCGGGGCTTTGGCGACGGCGAATCGCGCGGTCGAACTGGGTAAAGAGGTCGGAGCAATACCCGGTCCGATCACCTCAGCAGCTTCTGTCGGAACCAACCGACTGATCGCAGACGGTGCGAATCTTGTTGCTTCGGTCGGTGATGTTGTCGCCATGACAGGCTCGGGATTCGGCGTCTCTGACAGTCAGAGTGGTTCTGAGCACCCGCTTTTCACTGACCGGAAAAGAGCAGTGAAGCAGGCTCCAGCCACTCTGGCTCGTGCAGATCCGATAGAACGGAGAACTTGGGACGCACTATTTCGTAGCGGGGAGGCGGAACCGGAAGTTGTAGCCGGTGAAGCTGGACTGTCGGTTCAGGAAGTGCATACGGCTTTACTGGGGCTTCAGGCCCTCGGATTGGTGGCGCGGAGCGAGGCAGGGGGCTGGTCACGAGTCTTTCCCGCGTAGCATCGAGATGTGCGTGCCCCTGGAGAGTTCCTTACACCACATACATTTCGGCCGCTAACTCCAGAAGATCGCTGCGCTCGGTCTTTCCCGCGTAGCATCGAGATGTGGAACAGCGATCGACAGACTTGACGGTAGCTCAGGTGCTTATGCAATGGAAGCGCGACATTGTGGTTCGCCGCGGCCATTCCGAAAAGACTGCGACCGCGTACTCATCGGACGTGGAAGGACTGCTAGAAAAGCTTGGCCCGGCTAGGGACTCCTGGGAGGCGACCCCTGCGACCACCCTTAATCAACTTCTGAACTACCGCTCGTTACGCTCGTGGTTGGCAGCAAGAGTCCATCAGGGAAAATCGCGTTCGACGGTAGCCCGAAACGCAGCATCCATACGTAGTTTTTGCGCTTACCTTGCAACTCAGGGAGTAATCGAGTCTGATCCTTCAACCGCTCTTGAGACGGCTTCGCCGGACTCAGTACTCCCGGCGGTCTTGCAGCCTGAAGCAGTAAACGACCTACTTGAGCGGGCGCGCAAGGAAGCAGAAGAGGGTAGATTGGCTGCGGCGGATAAGGCGAAGAGCAAGAAGCATGCTGTTGCCGTGCGCGACTGGGCCGTGCTCGAACTTCTCTATTCCAGCGCTATCCGGGTCTCTGAGCTCACCTCGCTAGACATCAACGACCTCGACATGGACAACCTGCGAGTTCGTGTCTGGGGAAAGGGAGGCAAGGAACGCGTCGTGCCGTTTGGCCGCCCCGCAGTAGCTGCTATCTCAGAATGGATCGATGTTCGGGAGATACTGCTACCGGACAACAGTGAAGGAAGTGACGCACTCTTTTTAGGGATGCGAGGGAGGCGGTTAGATCCTCGCACGGTGAGAGTCAGCCTCGAACGCCTCACCGCGAGGGCCGGAATCAAGCGAGTCTCTCCCCACGGACTGCGGCACTCCTCCGCGACCCACATGCTTGAGAACGGCGCTGATCTACGTTTCGTGCAGGAGTATCTCGGACATTCCTCACTTGGAACGACTGAAAGGTACACCCATGTGGATGCCCGACGGTTGGCGGAGACTTACAGGAGGGCGCATCCCAGGGCCTAACAGCCCCCTTTATCCGGTTTGCCAATCACATAGGGGGACGACCCGCCGCAAAAGCGCGGAGAAAAGTCCCCTATGTGATTGGCAAACCGGATAAAGGGAACGAGAGCTCGGTTGAGGGATTCTCCTGGCCCTAAGGTTCCCAAGGTTCCCAAGATTTCTAGGAGTCTTAGGATTACCAGGGCTTCAAGATCGAGGGGCCGGCCATCATTCGAAGCGGATCGATGTACTCGTTCTTTCCAAATCGAGCGCCCCAGTGGAGACCTAGATGCTCGCCAGCTCCCTCTCTGGACACGGTTCCAATAGGTGTTCCTGCTTCGACAATGGCACCCACGTTAACTAACGGATCAACCGGTTCGTAGGTTGAGCGAAGGCCACCAGCGTGGAGAACCGAGATCACGGGCCGGTCGACGAGGACTCCCGCGTAGACAACCGTTCCCGGTGCGGGGGAGAGTATCGAGTCCCCGATAGCCACTTTTAGGTCCACCCCGCGATGGCCGGAGTTCCATGGCTGGGGTGGCGGATCAAATGGAACCGTCACCTGGACCGGTGTCACTGTCGGCCAAATCCAATAAGGGCTGGTCATCGGATTCGCTGCTATTGCTGGAACGACAATGGACAACATCGCAGCCACCGTAATGACGGTCAGTAGCATGAGGGCTCTGGTCGAGCCGAAAACTGAGTCTCTGAAATGCTTGGTTTGTTCCTTCATTACCCCACAGTGACGGAAGACTGGACCGAAGGAAACGCCCCTCTCATTGGCTTGTGGATAACTCCCAACGTGCGCCAATGCTCACTTTCTGAGCGCCTTTAGGTAGGCACGCTGCACTAAACTAATCGAAGCACCCTCTCCGGGGTGACTTCGCGTGTCACTACCGAACTGCGGTTCGGGGTGCGGGGCGATGGTCTCGGCTCCATCTGGTTCCGAGAGCCTCCGGCCGTGACACCAGGATTTGGGACCCAGTTGGGCGCCCGAATAGACAACCGAAATCTGGGCTTCGGCACCAGGGACTCGGGGCGGACCGTCTCGGGTTTCTAGTAAGCCGACGCCCCCTAGACTGCGCGAGCAGTTGAAAGGACGATCATGGCTGTTGTAACCATGCGTCAGCTCCTCGAAAGTGGAGTGCACTTCGGACACCAGACACGTCGCTGGAACCCGAAAATGGAGCCTTACATTCTCACCGAGCGTAACGGCATATACATTATTGATCTTCAGCAGACTCTTGCTGATATCGACATCGCCTACGAGTTCGTGAAGCAGACTGTCGCTCGCGGCGGATCGATTCTATTTGTCGGAACCAAGAAGCAGGCACAGGAAGCTATTGCTGAGCAGGCATCACGCGTCGGTATGCCCTACGTAAACCAGCGTTGGCTGGGCGGTATGCTCACTAACTTCCAGACGGTTTCTAAGCGTCTCCAGACCCTCAAGGAACTTGAACAACTCGACTTCGAGGACGCGGCTGCTTCAGGCCTGACCAAGAAGGAACTGCTGATGAAGCGCCGTGAGAAGGACAAACTGCAGCGTACCCTTGGCGGTATCCGCGACATGCAGAAGGTTCCCTCGGCTGTGTGGGTTGTCGACACCATTAAAGAGCACCTGGCTGTCACCGAGGCTCGCAAACTGAAGATCCCCGTAATCGCAATGCTGGATACCAACTCGGATCCTGAAGAGGTCGATTACGGAATCCCCGCTAACGACGACGCTATTCGATCCGTCGGCCTGCTGACCCGCGTAATTGCGGATGCTGTCGCCGAAGGCGTCATTGAGCGTTCCGCCCCGAAGAAGGGCGAGGCCGAGACCGCTGAAGCTGAACCTTTGGCTGAGTGGGAACGGGAACTGCTAGAGACCTCGGCCGATGGCTCGGTGGTTGCTGAAGCGGCTACCGATGTACCGGTAACCGAAGAGTCCGTGGAAGCGATCGAGGACCAGGCTGCCAATGACGAGGTCCAGGGTTCACCCAACGCTGAGATGATGAAGAACGCTGCTGACTCCAATGTCGCCGTGGAGGCCGAAGAGGCCAAGGCCGACAAGTAACGACCGCTGACCGACTGAAAGGAGCCACAACGATGGCTAACTACACAATGGCTGACGTGAAGGAACTTCGCGAACAGACCGGTGCCGGAATGATGGACGTCAAGAACGCTCTGGTTGAGGCCGACGGTGACAAGGCTGCGGCCATGAAGATAA
This sequence comes from Actinomycetaceae bacterium MB13-C1-2, assembly GCA_035621235.1. Classification (NCBI taxonomy): domain Bacteria; kingdom Bacillati; phylum Actinomycetota; class Actinomycetes; order Actinomycetales; family Actinomycetaceae; species Actinomycetaceae bacterium MB13-C1-2. The sequence goes on along the minus strand of CP141731.1, from coordinate 2,501,260 downwards.
TCCGCATGAAAGGTCTCAAGTCGCTCTCGAAGCGCGAGGGCCGTGATGCAAGTGCGGGTCTGATCGTTGCTTCGGTTTCCGATGACGCGAAGACCGGAATCATGATTGAGGTCAACTCCGAGACCGACTTCGTTGCAAAGAACCAGAAGTTCATCGACTTTGCCAACGAGGTGCTCGCTGCTGCAGTTGCGACGGATGCCGCTGACATCGATTCGTTGCTCGCTGCTCCAACAGATGAGGGAACGGTCAAGGATCTGGTGGACGGTATGGGAGCCACCGTCGGCGAGAAGACCGAGATCGGTCGTATCGCCCGAGTTGAGGGCGACCATGTTGATCTGTACCTGCATCAGACCAACCCCGATCTGCCTCCGCAGGTCGGCGTGTTCGTGGTGACGAACGAGGCTGGTAAAGATCTCGCACACGACATCGCGATGCATGTCGCGGCCTTCAAGCCGCAGTGGGTTTCCCGCCACGTTATTCCTGCGGATGTTCTCGATAACGAGCGCCAGACGCTCACCGAGATAACGCTGAAGGAAGGTAAGCCGGAGAAGATTGTTGAGAAGATCGTTGAGGGGCGTCTCAACGCTTTCTATAAGGACAATGCTCTGGTAGATCAGGACTTCGCTAAGGATCCCTCGACCACGGTTGGGAAGGTTCTTGAGTCCAAGGGCGGTGAGGTGACGGAGTTCGTCCGTTTCCAGGTCGGCGCATAACACGACTCGCTAGTTCTTGTCGCTGAAAGCCCTCGTTCTTCGGAACGGGGGCTTTCGCGTAAACTCTTCGTAGTCATCCCTCACGGAGGTTCAAATGCCCGAAGCATATAAGGACAAGAGCAGACGAGTTTTGCTGAAGCTCTCTGGCGAGGTTTTTGGCGGCGGGGAGATCGGGCTTGATCCAGAGGTCCTTGAGGGAGTGGCGGCGCAAATAGCGGCCGCGGTCCGGCAGGGCGTTGAGGTTGCCGTGGTGGTGGGCGGAGGGAACTTCTACCGCGGCGCAGAACTGGCAGCGAACGGCCTGGACCGGGCGCGTGCCGACTACATGGGAATGTTAGGGACCGTGGTCAATGCCCTCGCACTGCAAGACTTCCTGGAACGCCAGGGCATCGAGACTCGAGTGCAGACGGCGATCGCCATGACTCAGATAGCTGAACCTTATTTACCGCTTCGAGCCATGGCACATATGGAACGGGGCAAAGTCGTCATTTTTGGCGCTGGGTCTGGGATGCCTTACTTCTCTACGGATACGGTTGCGGCGCAGCGTGCTCTTGAGACTCACTGCGATGAGCTCTTAGTTGCAAAGAACGGAGTTGACGGGGTCTATACCGCCGACCCTCATAAGTATCCCGATGCAAAGCTGTTGAGTAATGTCACCTATGGTGACGCGCTGGCGAAGCAACTCAAGGTGGTGGACGCGGCGGCTTTTGCCCTCGGGCAAGAGAATGGTCTCACAATGAGGGTGTTTGGTATGAACGAGCCGGGAAATGTAACTAGAGCGCTAATCGGTGAGACAATCGGAACACTGGTTACGGTTCAGGCTAAGGAAGATTAGGAAGACCAATGATCGACGACATTCTGTTGGAAGCCGAAGAGCGCATGGACAAGGCAGTTCAGGCGACGCAAGACGACTTCCAGAACATTCGTACAGGACGTGCGAATCCGGGCATGTTCAACCAGCTCATTGTCGAGTACTACGGCGCACCAACCCCTTTGCAACAGCTCGCCTCGATCAATATTCCTGAGGCGCGCACCGTGTTGATCTCCCCGTTTGACCGGAATGCGACAAATGAGATCATCCAGGCAATCCGAGATTCTGATCTTGGGGTCAACCCCAATGATGATGGCAAGGTCATTAGGGTTGTGCTTCCGGCGCTCACCGAGGAGCGCCGTCGCGAATATGTGAAGCAGGCGAAGAACCGCGCCGAAGATGGGCGAATCGCCATTCGTGGGGCACGGCGTAAGGCAAAGGACCAAATCGAGACCGCCAAGAAGGACGGCGATATCGGGGAGGACGAGGCGGATCGGGCAGAGAAGGCGCTAGAGGTCACAACAAAAGAGCACGTCGACATGGTGGATGCGGCTCTGGCCTCCAAGGAAGAAGAGTTGCTAGCCGTCTAGCGGCAGGAACCGATCCAAATCCCATGGGCACAGACAAGGCATCGCGCCTGCTAACAATCATCAGGCCGAACCCAACGGTTGACCACAAACCTCTGCCGTCTTCGGGGCGTGCTGGTCGCAACCTCCCTGCAGCGGTGGCGTCGGCTGTTGTACTCATCGTTGTCGTTGCGGCGGCACTGTTTCTTGCGCGTCCAGTCTTCCTGGTGATAGTCGGGATACTGGTTTGGCTTGCTTCATGGGAGATTGCCGGGGCGCTTGCCAGACGGGATATGACGGTGATGTTGGTCCCGGTGTATCTGGGTGGCGCAGCGATGCTGGTGGCCGGTGCATACGGTTCGGTCGGGTGGTTGATGATATCCCTCTACCTGACCCTAATCATGATTGTCATAAACCGAATGCTGTGGTCATCCCTTTCGACCCGTCCAGTTTTGGATGTCCTTGCGAGCGTTTTTACCGCGGTCTATGTTCCGTTTCTTGGGTCGTTCGTAGCTTTGATCTCGGCCTATACGCAGTCGCCGTGGCCTCTGGTGTTCTTTATCGTGGTTGTAGTTTGCAACGACCTGGGCGGATGGATGGCGGGAGTGCTCTACGGCAAGCATCCGATGGCGCCCAAGCTCTCCCCGAAGAAGTCATGGGAAGGGTTCGCCGGATCGGTGGCCCTCTGCCTGGTTGCGGGAGTCATCGGTACGTTCGTCATGGATATCCCGTGGTGGTGGGCGGTGGTCATGGCAGTCGTTGGTTCGGTGATCGGCACGCTTGGCGACCTAACTGAATCACTGATCAAACGAGACGTGGGCCTTAAGGACATGTCGGGGATTTTGCCCGGACACGGTGGGATCATGGACCGCGTTGACTCCATCCTTTTCGCGGCACCGGCGTTCTTCCTGATTTACACGCTTGCATTTAGTTGGTGATATGACCTCCCAGCAGTCAGCCATTCGGCCGAAACGGCGCGAGGTGCGCCCTACTGACCAACCGCCCGAGGGAGCCGTGACTCCTGATGCGCGACCGGTGCTGCAGTTCGCGGCACCGAGACGTGGGAAGGCTCCGACCCACCTGGCTGACCTCCCCGCTGCGGATAGGCGTAAGTGGGCAAAGGAAATAGGTATCCCCGCTTTTCGCGCTGATCAGATCTCCCGGCATTATTTCGGTCGGAACGAGGGCAACCCGCTTGAGATGACTGACCTTGCCCCAGCGGACAGGACTGGGGCGGCAACTACAATGCTTCCCCCTCTAGTAAAGGAGATAAGTAAACAGACGGCTGACGCGGGCACTACCGTAAAGAATCTTTGGCAACTTCATGACGGCGTTAATGTCGAGTCGGTATTAATGCGATACCCGGGTCGGACCACTCTGTGTATTTCCTCGCAGGCCGGTTGCGGCATGGCGTGTCCTTTCTGCGCGACGGGGCAAATGGGGCTTACCAGAAACCTTTCGGCCGCCGAGATCGTCGAACAGGTTCGCCATGCTCGGCTGACCTGTGAGAACGGAGAATTACCGGGCGGTGCAACGAACCTCACCAACGTGGTGTTCATGGGGATGGGGGAGCCCTTAGCGAACTGGAAAGCCCTCACGCAGACACTCCACCGATTGCTTGACCCGGCGCCGGAAGGTTTTGGAATGAGCGCCAGGAATGTCACCGTTTCTACCGTTGGCCTGGTGCCCGGGATAGGTAAGTTGGCGGATTCGGGTTTCCCGGTCACCCTGGCGATCTCATTGCACGCCCCGGATGATGACCTTCGCGATGAGCTTATTCCGATCAATTCACGCTGGAAAGTGGGTGAGTTGCTCGATGCCGCGCGACAGTATTTCGTCAAGACCGGGCGTCGTGTCTCAATCGAGTATGCGCTGATAATGGACATGAATGACCAGCCTTGGCGTGCGCAACTCCTCGCTGACGAACTCAATAAACGAGGCAAAGGCTGGGCTCACGTGAATCCCATCCCACTAAATCCGACTCCGGGAACCATTTGGACGGCCTCAACGCTTGATGCGCAGAACGAGTTTGTGAGGATCCTTCGTGAGAACGGAATCCGAACTACCATTCGTGACACCCGCGGAGCCGACATCGATGGTGCCTGCGGACAACTTGCCACGCAGTGGGCTAAGCGTAACAATTCAAAGAACGCATCGAAAACGTCTGTGGGCAGCGGGCCCGCAAAGGAGAAGACCCAATGAGCGAGCTGTTTCCATCCGCTGGCAAGCTCTCACGCGGTTACGACAAGGAAATGGTGTTCCAGTTCTTTGGTGACGCGCGCGAAGCGTACGAGGGTGGCGCTACTGCTGACCAGATTTCTTTCGACGAGATTAGGCGAGCCGCATTCCCCCTGGTTCGAGGCGGGTATGACACGAAGTCGGTGGATCGCTCGCTCAGCAGGCTAGAGTCTGCGTTTATCCAGCGAGATCGTGCCAACTACATCACTCGTAATGGCGAGGCAGCGTGGTACGCAAAGATCGCGGACGATGCCACCGTCCTCTACCCCCGTCTATTGCGTCCGCACGGTGACCGCTTTAGTCATCCCGAGGGCAAAGGATATGATGCCCAGGAAGTAGACCAGCTACTCGATCGTCTCGCGGATTATTTTGACAAGAACTCCGGCATCAAGGAGTCCGATTTAAGGTTCGCTGTGTTCAAGGCGGCGAAGGGTGAGAAGGCATACGCAGAGGCACAGGTAGATGCGTTCTTGGCGCGTGCCATGTACGTTCTGCTGGCGGTCTCCTAATGCGATCTAGTGATGACCAGGTCATTAGTGTCGTCATTCTAGGGTCAACCGGTTCTATCGGCACCCAGGCACTCGAGGTCATTCGTAAGCACCCGCAAAAATTCAATGTAGTTGGTCTTGCAGCGGCCGGATCTGACCCTGAACGTTTGAACAGGCAGATAAAAGAGTTCTCTCCGGAGTTGGTCGCTGTTGCCAAGAACCACGATGAGTTCACTGACCGGGAAACGCTCCAACTACTCAGATCCAGCGCCGATTTGGTCGGTGCCGAACTCAGCTTCGGTCCGGATAGTGTTTCCGAACTGGCTGGCACCTTCAGAGGCGCCACGGTTCTCAACGGAATTAACGGTGGGGTTGGACTTGCCCCGACGCTCGCCGCGCTTGAGGCCGGATCGACGTTGGCCCTCGCAAATAAAGAGTCTCTGGTTGTCGGGGCACCCGTGGTAAAGAAGGCGGTGCAAAGACCCGGTCAGATTATCCCGGTTGATTCAGAGCATTCCGCGATCGCCCAGGCGCTGATGGCGGGGCGCCACAACAGGGGACTGACCTCGAAGAATCTTGACGGAGAATCTGACCTCTATTCGCTGGTTCTCACTGCCTCCGGCGGGCCCTTCCGCGGAATGACTAGGGGTGAACTCAGGGACGTGACTGCGCAGCAGGCGTTGGCCCATCCAACTTGGTCAATGGGGCCCGTGGTCACCGTTAACTCCTCGACTCTGATGAACAAGGGGCTTGAGATTATTGAAGCGTCGGTCCTCTTTGACGTTCCGCCAAGTCGCATCACCCCGGTCGTGCACCCACAGTCGATCGTGCACTCGATGGTCACTTGGAATGACGGATCTACCATTGCCCAGGCCGCCTACCCGAATATGCGAGTTCCCATTGCCCTAGGACTGGATTGGCCTAACCACCTAGAGAGCGTTGGAGCACCACTCAACTGGATTAGTCCTACGGAGTGGACGTTCGAGCCGGTTAACGAGCAGACCTTCCCGGCGGTGACTCTGGCTCAAGCCTGCTTGGAGATGTCACAGACCCATCCTGCGGTAATGAATGCCTCGAACGAGGTTTGTGTTGATCGCTTCCTTGCAGGCGGGCTCAGTTGGCTCTGCATTGTGGACACCGTTTCTCAGGTTGTTGAAGAACATGATGGGGTGTCCGCCCCGTCCCTTGACGACATCATGGAGGCGCAGCGCTGGGCTGTCGAACGTACCGAGCAGCTTATCTCTGAAGGACAGAGTTCTCAGTAATGTGGTTGATCGGATTTGTTGTCCTGATCCTCGGAGTGCTCATCTCGGTGGCGCTTCATGAGCTTGGGCACCTGATTCCAGCCAAGAAGTTCGGTGCTGCGGTACCCGAGTACTGGATTGGTTTCGGTCCCAAGCTTTGGAAGACCAAGTACAAGGGGACTACGTATGGCATAAAGGCAGTCCTCCTCGGTGGTTATGTGCGGATCATCGGAATGTTCCCCCCAACCAGGTCGGGGCAGCGGATGACGAAGGCGAACGGTCAGCCGACAATGGCTGAGGAGGCACGACGTCAATCACAGGCCGATATCCAAGAGGCACGTCGCTCGGGCGTGCCAGGAGTACCGTTCTACCAGCTGACAACTCCTCAGAAACTAGTGGTCATGACCGGTGGGCCGCTGATGAACTTGTTGCTCTGCTTCCTTATTGTGGCAACTATTCTGCTTGGTTTCGGTTGGCAGGCTCCCTCGACCACGATTGAAAGTATCGTCAACGATGAGACGCCGAGCCCTGCGGCCGTAGCCGGAATTCTGCCGGGCGATACTGTACTTAGCTGGGGCGGGAGTGAAGTAGAGTCTTGGGATCAGCTACGATCCCTGATCCAGGACACGCCAGAATCCGGCGCGGTTGTAGAACTACAACGTTCCGACGGACAGACAGACGCGGTGACGGTGGTTCCAGATATCAATGATGACGGCGAGCGCTCGATCGGAATCGTCAGTCAACTACAACGGGAACGAGGAGACCTCTCAGACGTCGGCAGGGTGGTCTGGACCCAGTTCACCGGCACGGTAGCGGCGGTGGCCGCTCTTCCGGTGAGTCTCTATGAGATGGCGCGTTCTTTCGTCACCGGTGAAGAGCGTGACCCAAACGGGGTGGTGTCCATAGTTGGAGTCGCCCGGATCGCCGGCCAAATCACCTCGCCCGATTCCCTGAGCCAGGAGCAGACAACGGCAAGTGGGACTGTCACTGTTGCCCCCTCGTTTGAGGACAGAGTAGTTATGATGCTCTCTCTACTTGCCTCGTTGAACATGGCGCTGTTCGTCTTCAACCTCATTCCTCTACCTCCTCTCGATGGTGGACACGTTGCCGGGGCCCTCTACGGGGGAGCAAAGAACGTGGTAGCGAAGTTGCGTGGGAAGCCGAAGCCAGCTCCGGCTGACACCGCACGTCTGATGCCGCTTACCTACGGCGTGTTCATCGCCCTGATGGCGATGACCGTAATTCTCGTCCTCGCCGACATCGTGAATCCGGTAACCATCCTCTGAGGGTGACGAATGACGTGCCCTGCTCTGGAGGAGGAGGGGGATAATAGAACCGTGAGTCAAGCTATCTCTCTAGGAATGCCAACGGTGAAGGACGACCCCTTCAACCGACGGAAGACCCGGCTGATCCACGTGGGCGATGTCCCCGTCGGTGGAGGAAGCCCAATCAGTGTCCAGTCGATGACAACGACAAAGACCCACGACATTGGTGCGACGCTTCAGCAGATTGCCGAGTTGACGGCGGCGGGTTGCGATATTGTGCGCGTTGCCTGTCCAACAGACAAGGACGCTGAGGCGCTGCCGATCATTGCTCGTCAATCAACGATTCCTGTTATTGCGGACATTCACTTCCAACCCCGCTACGTCTTTCAGGCGATTGAGGCTGGTTGCGGCGCGGTTCGCGTGAACCCGGGAAACATTCGTAAGTTTGACGACCAGGTTGCTGAGATCACCAAGGTTGCTAAGGACCATGGGACTTCACTTCGTATCGGGGTTAACGCCGGTTCGCTTGATCGGCGTATGTACGCCAAGTACGGCGGAGCCACCCCGGAGGCGCTGGCCGAATCAGCAATCTGGGAAGCCTCGCTGTTCGAGGAACATGACTTCCATGACTTCAAAATCTCGGTGAAGCACCATGATCCAGTGACGATGATTCGCGCGTATGAGATTCTCTCGGAAGCGGGAGACTGGCCACTACACCTGGGAGTCACGGAGGCGGGTCCTGCATTCCAGGGCACCATCAAGTCGGCAACCGCGTTCGGAGCACTGCTTCGTGAAGGAATTGGTGACACGATCCGTGTCTCGCTCTCGGCTCCTCCTGTCGAAGAAGTCAAAGTCGGCCTGCAGATTCTTCAGTCGATGGGATTGCGTGAGCGCACCCTTGAAATCGTCTCCTGCCCTTCGTGCGGTAGGGCGCAGGTGGATGTCTACACCCTTGCTGAAGAGGTAACTGAGGGACTAAAAGACCTGACCGTTCCACTGCGGGTGGCGGTAATGGGTTGCGTGGTTAACGGGCCGGGAGAGGCACGTGAGGCCGATCTTGGAGTAGCTTCGGGAAACGGCAAGGGACAGATCTTCATAAAGGGTGACGTCGTCGCTACTGTCCCGGAAGAACAAATCGTTGAGACTCTGATCCAGTTCGCGAATCAACTTGCCGAGGAGATGGGACTGGAAGAAGGCGAAGGCGAGGTCGAGGTAATTGCCTAAAACGGGACGGAAGTTTTTGCTCTCGCTCGGACTCAGCGCTGTAGCGACGGCCTTGGTGGTAAGCGGATTCCCTCGTCGTAGCGGGCTGACGGCGGCCCAGTCTCTCGTCTCGATGCCGGGCGACATGGTGCTCCCGACTGCCCCGGTGCAGGCCGACCGTGCGGGAACGCTAGCTGCCACTGCGGACGAAGTCTGGCCGCTGGTTGAGGATTTGGCTACGGCATACGCCGACCTGTGGGACGTTCCGCTACAGACCGTCTACGAGTCAGAAAACGAGCTGCTGGTCGTTCAAACAGACGAGCGTTCGGTAGATGAGAACCCCAATGAGGCGTATTGGAGAGCATCACTCGCGATCCGACTGATCCCCAGCGTGGACGGCACAGTTACGGTTCAGATTCGTGAGCGCTATCTGCCGAATGGAGCGGCGGGGAAGACCGCCGCATACTCTGCGATGATTCTCAGCGCGGTGCTCGTGAAGAAATGGCTTCGCGGTTCACGGAAGCATGTTGCACCCGTCACTGAGTAGCTGACGACGGGAAGGCAGCATTTGCCTCATAATCTAAGACAGACTCAGGCGTGTGCCTGGTAGGGGCCAACCGCGTCGCTTGCGCGGGGCCGAGAGCGAAGGGTGAGTAAACAATTGCTTACAACCATGTCCCAGCTTTTCGTCCGGACACTGCGTGAGGACCCGGCCGAGGCTGAGTTGTCGAGCCACAAGCTGTTGGTGCGCGCCGGTTACACCAGGAGGGTTGCTCCCGGAATCTATACTTGGCTTCCGCTGGGCCTTCGGACGCTAAGGAAAATCGAAACCGTTGTCCGAGAAGAGATGGATGCCGCTGGCGCTCAGGAGGTACTTTTCCCTGCTCTGTTACCGAAGGAGCCGTACGAAGCGACCGGGCGTTGGGAAGAATACGGCGACAACCTGTTCCGTCTCCAGGACCGGCGTAAGAATGACTACTTGCTGGCCCCAACGCACGAGGAAATGTTCACCCTGCTGGTGAAGGACATGGTCTCTTCGTACAAAGAGTTGCCTCTTACCCTGTACCAAATCCAAACTAAGTATCGGGACGAGGCACGTCCCCGTGGCGGTTTGTTACGAGGGCGAGAGTTCCTGATGAAGGACGCCTACTCATTCGACCTAACCGACGAGCAACTGGGAGGGTCGTACCAGGCTCAGCGCGACGCCTATCAGCGGATCTTCAAGCGACTCGGCCTGGACTACGTAATCTGCTCGGCGGTGGCCGGGGCTATGGGCGGTTCTCGATCCGAAGAGTTCCTCTCGCCGAGTGAGGCGGGTGAGGACGTCTATGTCGTCTCTCCCGGTGGATATGTCGCGAACGCTGAGGCCGTGGTGACTCCGCAGCCTGATGCGAAGCCAATTGATGGATTACCGGACCCGGTCGAGTTTCCCTCGCCGGACACGCGTACTATCCAGACACTGGTTGATTTGCTGAATGCGGAACACCCACGCGAGGATCGCCCTTGGGAAGCTGGCGATACCTTGAAGAACGTTGTCTTTGCAACCACGGATCCTTCTGGAAAGCGTGACCTCCTTGTCGTCGGTGTTCCGGGTGACCGCGAGGTCGATATGAAGCGTCTCGAAGCTTCTGTATCTCCTTTGGAAATTGAAGTTGCGACCGAGGATGATTTCAAGAAGTATCCGAGACTGGTTCAGGGGTACATTGGTCCGGCGATACTGGGTCTGGATGATAAGGGCGAGGGAGTTCGCTACCTGGTCGATCCTCGTATCGTCGACGGAACGGTGTGGGTGAGCGGTGCCAACGCTGTGGACAGGCACGTTTATGGCATGGTCATGGGTCGTGACTTTAGGGCGGACGGTACCATCGAAGCGGCTGAGATTCGCGAGGGCGATCCGGCTCCTGACGGGTCGGGCGGACTCCAGTTGCACCGCGGCATCGAGATTGGCCACATCTTCCAACTGGGTCGCAAGTACGCGGAAGCTCTGGGACTGACCGTGCTCGACGAGAACGGCAAGTCGCGTGTGGTTACCATGGGTTCCTATGGAATTGGTGTTTCTCGGGTTCTTGCAGCGCTCGCACAGGCCAACAATGACGAGAACGGTTTGAAATGGCCCGCCGCGGTTGCGCCTTTTGACGTTGATGTGGTTGTCGCTGGCAAGGGTGAGGAGCTTGAGACGGCCGCACGTCAGATTGGTGAGGACCTAGATTCTGCAGGACTCTCGGTTGTCCTTGATGATCGTCGCCAGGTTAGCGCAGGCGTGAAATTTGCGGATTCTGAGTTGATTGGGTTCCCAATCACCGTGGTCGTTGGACGAGGTCTGAAGGACGGCAAGGTCGAGATTCGCTCCCGTTCCACGGGTGATCGTCAGGAAATCGCTGTGGAAGAGGCGTTCGAGAGCGTAGTTGCTCTGCACACCGCGTTACTCGACGAACAGAAAGCTGGGACACGGTAATGGCTATCCGAGAGATCCGAATTATTGGCGACCCGGTTCTTCGTACTCCGTGCGAACCGATCACAGAGATTGACGAAAGAGTGAAGTCGCTGATTGAGGACTTGCTAGAAAACGTTGATATGGATGGTCGTGCGGGTCTGGCGGCAAACCAGATCGGTGTCGGCTTGCGAGCATTCTCTTACAACATCGATGGGGAGATTGGCTACGTCATTAACCCTCGTCTCGCTGAGATCTCGATGGAGGAGTACCAGGATGGGGAAGAGGGGTGCCTCTCCGTGCCAGGACTGTGGTACCCGACGGAGCGTGCCTGGTATGCCCGCGTTGAGGGAATCGACTTGGATGGTAAGCCCATAGTGGTTGAGGGAGAGGAACTGATGGCCCGTTGCCTCCAGCATGAGACTGATCATCTGGATGGAATGATCTACATTGATCGCCTCGATAGGTCCACGCGAAAGAGGGCACTGCGCGACATCAGAAATGCAGACTGGTAAGAACCTCATCACTTGGGCCATACTTGGACTATCACCTCGTTGATTTGGCGATAAGTCCGTAAGGGCAGAGTTCGATATCAGGGACGTCGGGGAAGCGATCCTGGTTGAACTGGAGGTTGCCATGTCAGGAAGCAACACCCGAGGTGTACTTTTTGTGCACTCTGTACCCGCTGCGCTCTGCCCTCATGTGGAGTGGGCTGCGAGTAACGCGATCGGGCGAGAGATTCGTTTGGAGTGGACCCCGCAAGATGCGGCGCCCGGAATGCTACGTAGCGAGTTGTCATGGTCGGGGCCGACTGGCACCGGGGCGCGTATCGCCTCGGCTCTCCGCGGCTGGGAACATCTGCGCTACGAAGTGACGGAGGAACCTACTGCTAGCACTGATGGTGGGCGTTGGGCGCATACGCCCTCGCTAGGCATTTTCCATTCTCAAATGGACTCAGTTGGCAACATGGTGGTGCCAGAGGATCGAATCAGGGGAGCACTGCAATCCGCGTCGAGCCACCAGGAGTTGCTCGATGCTTTGGACCTGGCTCTGGGACAAGCCTGGGATGAGGAACTGGAGCCTTTCCGCTATGCGGGCGCCGGGGCCCCGGTCCGCTGGCTTCACCGGGTTGGTTGATCAATGAGTATCGGTGATCTGTTTGGCGATGATCTGAAAGCTCTGCTGGGCGACTCGGCAGAATCCGGAAGTAAAGAGGTATCCACAGAATCGGCAGAGACCAGTGCTGAAGAGCGATCGGGCTTAGAGGGAGCGTCTGAGGACATGGGTTCTGACGGTCCGATTGCCTTTGTTAGCGGCGGTGAGTCCGCTGTCCAGACTGTTTCAAACATTGAATCTGTGGTCCGGTCGATCCTCGCTGAGCTCTCTAGCGTGGAACCGGCTGCCATAAGCCTTGACACCGAACTGGGGGAGTACGGCGCTGAAGGTTTGGGCCTTTGGGCGGTCGTAGCAGAGGTTGAGCGTCACACCGGCCAGGCGATAAAGGATGAGGATGTAGCAGACTGGAAAACGCCCTCAGACATCATGGATTCTGTCCAAGATATCTGAGGACGTCTTGAGCCGGGATTATTTGCTTTGTTGCAGAAAACCATCAAACAACGTTGCCAAAGCATCGGTCGCGCTTAGTGGCATGACAGCTGAAACGTACTGATCGGGCCTAACTACTATGACCACGCCATTTTCCCTGTCGATACCTCTTTCATTGAAAATATCGGTACCAAGACCGGTCCCAAACACATTGTTTAGATCTTCCACCCCGTAGGGGCCGACTTCAGGGCGGAAAACCTCGGGTACATGATGCACGTTGATGTCGGTGTATTTGTCCTGGTATACGACCTTTACGTCGAAGATGGAGTTTTGGTCGTGTCCTTCCCGGGTGTACCTCACCAGGGGTGACTTCGGATCAGAACCGAACCACCCGGCCCACTCACATGTCGGGGAATCGGGGGAGAGACCGTTCCTGTCTGCAAATACATACAGTCGGAAGCGACCATCTGCCTTGTGTAGATGCCCAAGGTGGACCCTGTTGGCGTCCGAGACGCGAATGGCTTCTGCGGAACGGAAGCGCTTTCCTATCGGATAGCCACGGGCGAGGTTCTGATCGGCATCGCGAGTTAGGGTTGAGGGCTTGTACTGTGTCATGAAACCCATTGGAAACTCTTGAGTGGAGACGTAGAACTCTGCCAGTTCGCCCTTGTTTGCGAAGTCCTCGGGTTTCTTCGCCATCATTGAGGACCATTCGCGATCAAAGTCAATCAGGTTCTGCGCGATCTCTTGACGCTCGGCCGAGTAGCTGTTTAGGAGCGTTGGTTGACCTAGACCCGTGAGAACATACGCTAGCTTCCAGCCGAGGTTGAATGTGTCTTGCATGGAGACGTTCATCCCCTGGCCGGCCTTGGCACTGTGGGTGTGGCAGGCATCGCCGGCGATGAAGACTCTGGGAATTTCCTTGGAGTCGGCGGGCACGTTGTCGAACTTGTCTGTCACCCGATGCCCGACCTCGTATACCGACCACCATGCCACATGCTTCACATCAATGCTGTAGGGGTGCAGGATGTCGTTTGCCCGCCGAACAATCTCTTCGAGTGGCGTCTCGCGAACTTTTCCGCCGTCGCCTTCTGGGACATCGCCGAGATCAACGTAGAGTCTGACCAGATATCCACCTTCGCGTGGGATCAGAAGAATCGAGCCGGACTGGGACTGGATCGCACATTTTGTGCGTATGTCGGGAAAGTCAGTGTTGCTGAGAATATCCATGACTCCCCAGGCATGGTTGGACTGCGCGCCCTTCAGCTCGCGGCCGATGCTCTTTCGAACTATCGAACGCGCGCCATCGGTTCCGACGGCGTACTTGCAATGGACTATCTTCTCTTCGTCCAAGTTGAATTCTGCGGTGCCCTTGAGCTTCACACGAACTGGGTAGTCACCCTCGTCTTCCACAACCAACTCGGTGACGTCCCAACCCCAATCTGGAAGGAAGCGCGATGGAGAATTGGCCGCAAAGTCAGCAAAGTAGTCGAGAACGCGAGCCTGGTTGACGATCAGGTGTGGGAACTCGCTAATGCCGGTTTCGTCGTCAAGGGTTATGCCGGTGCGAATGATGTCTTCGGGCTTTTCTGGATCCGGACCCCAAATGTTCATTTGGGTCAGATGGTAGGCCTCCTGAACTATGGATTCGGCGAAATCGAAGGCTTGAAAGGTCTCGACGGACCGAGCTTGAATACCGTCTGCGTGGCCAAGAACCAGCCGCGAGGGACGCCGCTCGACAAGGCGCGTGTTGATTGAGGGGAACATAGACATTTGCGCAGCTAGAATCATCCCGGCGGGTCCTCCGCCGACGATTAGTACGTCGATCTCATTGGGGATTTCGTCGGTGCGCTGGTGATTTTCCGAAACTGGCTTAGTCCGCGGGTCTTTAGAAACGTATCCGTGGTGGTGGAACAGCATCTCAACTCCTCTTTAAGTTGATTGATCCGACGTCGAGAATATCCACAAAGATGCGGATATTGAAACAGATCGTATATGATTTGTTAGGCAATGGCAATAGATCGACGTACCTCAGGTAATGCGCCCGCGTAGAGCGCTCCTTGCCTCAAATAGTCTCGTCCATGAGAACTGGTGGCAGATGGTACGGCAATTTGATCTGAGGTGTTACGCAGTTTCTTGCCAGTGGGAGCTAAGCTCTGTTCTCAATGTTCGCCGCGGTCTCCTTCAAAGCCGCCACCAATTGCTGACGGTCAATCTTTTGCTCGGTGCAGAGCAGTGCCAGTGCGCACGGGCGCTCACCGGGAACCGTAAGAGGAACGGCTATCGAGGAGACTCCCGGGAGCACTTCTCCCTCACTAACCGCGTAACCCTGGTTCCAAATCTCAGTAATTTCTTCACTTAAGTCCTGGTATTTCGTCGATTTGGGGTCGGTAATTGGCCAGGCATCTTTGGGGATCACGGAAAGGATTGCTTTTCCGGGCGCGCCAGCTGTTATTGAGTGGCGAGTGCCCGGTGCTTGCGCGATGGAGGTCTGAAAACCCGTGGGAATGGCAGAGAGTAGGGTCACGCACTCGTCCTCGTCCTGAACCGCTACGAACGAGGTCTTTCCAGTTCGGTCGGCTAGGGACCGGAGCGCGGGGGCGACCATTTGACGGAAGCTGCGCTGCACTGAGGCCGCAAGAGGGGCAATCCCAGGTCCGCATTGATACCGTCCATCTTCTGTGGTGGCCAGTAAGTCGTGGTGTTCTAGGGTGTGGAGTAGACGGTGAGTCGTTGCTCTTGAAAGCCCGGTTGTCTCTGCGATGGATGCCGCAGTTAGCGGATAGCGCGATGCAGTCACTAACTTCAGTACGACGATCCCGTTCGAAAGGGCTGTTGCTAATCCGGGGCCCGCTTCGGTTATCACTCTTACCTCATTCGACCTAAGAATCCTTGTCGCGACTTATTGCCCGCGCGAGATGGATCGTATACGATTCTATACAGACGTAGCTCCGTTCAGTATATGTTTGCGTGTCCGGCTTGCTGGACAGGTTATGACGGTGATCATCGACGATTGTTGAGTTCCGGAGCGACGTTGTCACGGGCGACCTTGACCCTCCTGAAAGGGGAGCGTGCAAATGACAACTGAGAACGAACTGCTAGGGAAGATCCCGACAGGTCTGCTGATTGGTGGGCAGTGGCGCCCCTCGTCGGACGACTCAACGTTGGAGGTATCCGACCCTGCTACGGGCGAAGTACTGAAGAAGATTGCCAGTGCTTCTGTTGCAGATGGGGTAGATGCCGTCCGGGCCGCGGACGCGGCTTTTCCTGCGTGGGCGGCAACGCCGCCACGGGAACGGGCAGACATTCTGCGTCGTGCTTTCGACCTGGTTACAAAGCGAGCTGAAGAGTTTGCTCTGCTCATGACGATTGAGATGGGAAAACCTCTGGCAGAAGCACGCGGAGAGGTAGCTTACGGAGCGGAATTTCTTCGTTGGTTCAGCGAAGAGGCTGTACGCGTTGATGGTCGGTATGGGCCGAATCCGGAGGGTACCGGAAGAACGATTGTCACGAAGCACCCGGTCGGGCCCGCGTTTCTGATTACTCCCTGGAACTTTCCTTTGGCGATGGCGACGCGCAAGATTGCACCAGCGCTTGCCGCCGGCTGCACGGTGGTGGTCAAGCCCGCTGCGCTAACCCCGTTGACTACCCTTTATCTGGCGCAGATTTTCGATGAGGTGGGTCTGCCGCCCGGCGTGCTGAACGTTATTACCACCTCTCACTCGGTGGATGTCTCGGCAGCAATCATTGAACACCCGGCCCTACGAAAGGTTTCTTTTACGGGGTCTACAGGTGTTGGTCAGCAACTCTTGCGCCAGGCGGCGCAGGGCGTTCTCCGTACTTCGATGGAGTTGGGCGGCAATGCGCCGTTCCTAGTTTTTGACGACGCCGATCTTGACGCAGCTGTTGAGGGCGCACTCCAGGCCAAGTTCCGCAATATCGGACAAGCTTGCACTGCAGCCAATCGTTTTATAGTGGCTCGCAGTCTTGTGGATGAGTTCGTGAGGCGGGTGACGGAGCGGGTTGAGGCGATGAAGATCGGTCGAGGCACCGAGGAGGATGTAGTGATCGGACCACTCATCGATCATCGAGCTGTGGAGAAGACACTGGCTCTTGTCGCTGATGCCAAGGCGCGGGGAGCCTCATTGATGATCGGCGGGGTCGCGATTCCAGGCCCCGGGAGCTTTGTCGAGCCCACGGTAATCTCCGACGTGGCACCGGGGTCAGATATTTTGAAGGAAGAGATCTTTGGACCGGTTCTCGCGGTGGTTCCATTCGACTCAGAAGAAGATGCCATTTCGCTAGCGAACTCGACCGAGTACGGATTGGTTTCCTATGCGTACACCCAGGACCTCGCCAGGGCGCAACGCCTCATAGAGTCTCTTCAAACCGGCATGATGGGGCTGAACGTGGGGATGGTGTCGAATGCGGCTGCACCGTTTGGAGGTTGGAAGATGTCCGGCCTGGGGCGCGAAGGTGGTCCGGAGGGCATTGAGGAGTACCTTCAAACGAAGTACACGCTGACGCCAAATCCTTTCAACTAGGCGAAGAAAACTCGCCAGGGTGTAGTGACAGTCACCAGGAGACGCACCCTCGAATGGGAAACACAGCCGCATTAGCCACGTCTTTAGCCGGAAACCGCACGGTTTCGGTTCGACGTGGCGACTGCGGCTACCCTTCCAAAATGAAGTCTCAGGAAATTACGACATCGGCCATGTTTCCGCTCCACTGCTTGTCAGCGAGGCTAAGGAATCCGCTCGGCGGTTGTCGGTGGTGCCGAGGACTCCGTTCCGCAGTCTCGTCGGCGATCTCCCTGCTCTGTGGCCCGTCGATGTGAGACCAAGGACCCTAAGCACCGCTCGTACCGCCTTTCAGCTTGTACAGAGTGAACAAACATAACCCCGAACGATGAGGATCCTCCTTGTCTCAGCGTTCTACTTCTTCCAGATAAGCGGACTCTTTGCCTGCTCTGCTTCGTGGTCGGGACCGAGGGGGATCCCCGAGCGGTCTCGCAACATCAGCGTGGCAAAAAAGCCGACCAGCGTCATCCCGACCAAGTACCAGACGATAGCGTGCCATGAGCCAGTCGACTGCTGGAGCCACTGTGCGATAAGCGGTGAGAATGCCCCGCCCAGAACTGCGCCGAGAGCATACGAGATAGAAACTCCGGAGAACCTCACGGAGGCTGGATAGAGTTCGGCATAGAAAGCAGCCTGGGGCCCATAGGTGAACCCCAGACCTATACTAAGAAATCCGAGGCCGGCGAACAGCCATAGGGCGCTGCCGTGGTTGATGAGTGGGAACAGCGCTAGAACTCCAATAAGCTGGAGTCCCCATCCGATGAAGTATGCGTTGCGTCTTCCGACAAAGTCAGATGCCCAACCAGCGATCAGCGTGAACGCTAGCCACACAACCGCTCCGCCCGCGACAGCCCAGAGAATATCGGCGCGAGGGAGTCCGAGCGGTCCCTCCGGGTCCGCCGCATACGCCTGGATGAACCCTCCGGTGGTCATGTAGCCGACTGCGCTGTTTCCTGCAAAGACCAGTGCCGCAACAATGACCAGTGGGAGGAAGTTCTTGAGAAGGGCAGAAAGGGGAGTGCGTGTTTCTTGCGCACGCTCTGAGATCTCTTTGAACACGGGACTTTCTTCGACCGACTTTCGAACCCAATAGCCAACAAAGACCAATATGACCGAAAGCAAGAACGGTATTCGCCAACCCCACTCAAGGAATGCGTCGCCGGGAGCGATCCAAGCGACGATAGCCATCACTGCGGATGAAAGTAGCAGTCCGAGGGGAACGCCGATTTGTGGCGGAGCGCCGAGCAATCCACGTCGACCCGGCGCCGCGTGTTCGACAGCCATAAGGACGGCGCCGCCCCACTCGCCGCCAGCGGAAATACCCTGCAGTACGCGTAGCAGAACCAGAATGATTGGTGCGGCGATGCCGATATTTGCATATGTGGGTAGCAGACCAATTGCCGCCGTTGCTAACCCCATCGTCCAAAGAGTTGTTACGAGTACGACGCGCCTGCCGTATCGATCACCCAAATGGCCCGCGATTATTGCCCCTAACGGGCGGAACAGGAACGAAACGCCAACCGTCGCAAAGGAGAGGAGCATTGCCGCTCCGCCTCCCGCGGGCTCAAAGAATAGTTTGCCGAAAACTAGCCCGGCTGCCGCTGCATATACGAAGAAGTCATACCATTCGAGAGAGGTGCCAATGACGGTGGCCGCGATGACGCGGCCCTGATCGGGGTTTTCCTTGAATACGGTCTTCAGGCTTGGCGGTCTGAGAGTTCTTTCCCCCTCAGCAATTACATAGTCAGTTTCGGCCATAACTCGTAACTCCCTTGTCGAGTCTTATTAGGAACAAACCACCTTTAGCTTGCCCTTGTGAAACACATCGTATATTATTTTAGATATGATGCAAGGGTCAACCAAAGATCGGTTCGAAATGCACCAGGAGAGCTTTCAAGAATGTCACGCATATGCGATGCGAACGGGTCACTGATGGAGGATGACAAATGACTGTAGATTCCGGTTCATCTACCACGGACTCTAAGTCTGGCGCATTGACAGTGCCAGAGTATGAACTAGCTATGGCAGCCCTACCGGCAAGGCCGGGGAAAATAGTCGCAGTTCATCTCTCATATGAATCTCGCGCCGCTCAGCGTGGACGCAAACCCAAGACGCCGTCGTATTTCTTTAAGCCGCTCAGTTCGCTTGCGCGGTCGGGGTCCTCCGTTACTCGCCCTGCGGGCGCCGAGCTGTTGGCGTTTGAGGGAGAAATTGCTCTGATTATCGGTCTACCTACTCGTTGGGTGACTAAAGAAGATGCATGGTCCCATGTTGGTTGGGTTACTGCGGCGAACGACCTCGGAATCTATGACATGCGTAAGGCGGATAAGGGATCGAACGTCAGATCGAAGG
The DNA here is from genome assembly GCA_035621235.1 of Actinomycetaceae bacterium MB13-C1-2. Classification (NCBI taxonomy): domain Bacteria; kingdom Bacillati; phylum Actinomycetota; class Actinomycetes; order Actinomycetales; family Actinomycetaceae; species Actinomycetaceae bacterium MB13-C1-2. The sequence goes on along the minus strand of CP141731.1, from coordinate 2,481,824 downwards.
GAGGGGATGGATACACGCCGATCGGTCCGAAGTGCATTCCCGCAGCTAGCCTGGATCCTGAAATGATCACCGTGACCACGTGGGTTAACGGTGAGGTCGTCCAGAAAGACTCGAGCGGTGGGATGTTCTTTTCGTTAGCACAGATCGTCGCTGATCTTTCTCAGCACCTTACGTTGAACCCCGGGGACATAGTTCTCACCGGGACTCCGGCGGGTTCTTCAGTTATCCGGCCGGGGGATGTCGTGGAAGTTGAGGTGGCGCACGAATCAGCCACCTCCGGAAAGCTGGTCACGACGGTAGTGGAGGGAACCAAAAGCTTTGACCCCGGGCTGGGAGACGTTCCCTCAACGGATGCTCAGCAGATCTCTGAGGCGTGGGGCCTGAAGCCTGCCCCCGCGCTTACTGATGCCTTACGTTCACGGCTCATGGATCTGCCGACCGCGGCTATCAGTGCCCAACTACGCAAAATGGGCCTAAACAACGTCACTGTAGACGGTGTAAACGCCGTACATCCAGATCAGAAAATGGTCGGGGTAGCGAGAACGCTTCGGTTCCTCCCCGGTCGTGAAGATCTATTCAAGAAGTACGGTGGGGGGCACAACGCTCAAAAGCGCGCATTTGATTCTCTTGGGCCCGGTGAGGTCATCGTTATCGAAGCCCGTGGTGAGAGCGGTTCGGGCACTTTGGGTGACATACTTGCGCTTCGAGCCAAGGTTCTAGGTGCGGCAGGAATCGTAACTGACGGTGGAGTACGTGACTACGATGCCGTCGCAGATACTCAGATTCCTGTTTATACGAGGGGAGCTCACCCGGCGGTCCTCGGACGCAAACACTTTCCTTTGGAAGTGGACGGAACCATTGCGTGCGGAGGAACGACAGTCGTCGCGGGTGACATCATTGTTGGCGACCGTGATGGAGTGATCGTCATTCCCGTCGACCTACTAAAGGAAGTCATAGACGGGGCCGAAAAGGCTGAGGTATCGGACGCCTGGGTGGCGCGACAGATCGCTGATGGACACCCCATCGAAGGTTTGTTTCCTATGAACGACGAGTGGAAAGAACGGTACCAGCAATGGCTACAGACTCAGTAAAGAAAAAGGACAAGAAACAGAAGAAGGATAAGAAGTCCTCTGTATCTAAGTCTGAGCGCGCCTACCTTTGGCTCAAAGAAAGGATCCTGAATCGGCAGTACGGTCCCGGATACCGACTGGTACTCTCTTCCATCGCGGGTGAGCTAGATATGAGCGTTGTACCGGTTCGGGAGGCGATTCGGCGTCTTGAATCAGAGGGTCTAGTTACCTTCGAACGCAATATCGGAGCCTGCGTAAAGCTCATCGATGATGCCCAGTATGCCGATTCTATGCAGGCGCTAGCCATTATGGAGGGAGCTGCCACGGCGCTCTCTGCACCGAACCTAAAGGCCGAACAGATCGAGAAGGCCCGCAAGGTAAACGAAGTAATGAAAGGGACGCTGGAAGACTTCAATCCGCGCGTCTTTACAGTCTCGAACCAGGAGTTCCATGAGGCACTGCTAGTTGGTTGTCCCAACCACAGGCTTAGCGATCTGGTTCATGCGGAGTGGGCGATGCTTGGTAATTTGCGCGAGTCAACGTTTTCTTTCGTTCCGGGACGGGCAAGGGAGTCCGTCCGCGAGCACTCCGCCATTTTGGAACTCATTGAAAAGGGGGCGCCGCCCTCAGAAATAGAGGAGGCCGTCCGTGCGCACCGCACGGCGACCATGGATGCGTATTTGATCCGCCAGCTTGACGAGGCCTCTTTTGGGGTTTAGTTCGTCTGATTAACAGGAGGCCAAGTGTCCGACAACAGTAAAGTGGTTGCCGATGTTGCGGTACCAGCAGATTTGCCAGATCAGATTCTTCACTATATCGATGGTGAACGGGTTCCCTCATTAGGAGCGGAGACGTTCGAGGTCCTGAATCCGGTTACCAACGAAGCGTATATTGAAGCGGCTTCAGGACAAAAGGCGGACATTGAGCGCGCCGTGTCAGCTGCGAAGAAGGCGTTTGATGAGGGTCCTTGGCCGAAGATGCTCCCGAGGGAACGGTCCCGAGTGCTTCACAAGGTCGCGGACCTAATCGAGGCCGAGGACGAAAGGCTTGCGGCCTTCGAGTCCTATGACTCGGGACTCCCGATCACCCAGGCGCTGGGCCAGGCTCGTCGCGCCGCAGAGAATTTTCGTTTCTTCGCAGACCTGATTGTTGCGCAGACGGATGACGTCTACAAGGTTCCTGGTCGTCAAATCAACTACGTCAATCGTAAACCGATTGGCGTTGCCGGACTTATCACTCCTTGGAACACGCCTTTCATGCTTGAGTCTTGGAAGTTGGCACCGGCATTGGCAACGGGCAACACTGTTGTCTTGAAGCCCGCTGAGTTCACTCCGTTGTCGGCTTCCCTATGGGGCGAGATTTTCGAGAAAGCTGGCGTTCCTGCAGGCGTCTTCAATCTTGTTAATGGATTCGGCGAGAGTGCGGGGGATTCACTGGTTAAGCATCCCGACGTTCCTCTTATTTCATTTACCGGAGAGTCGTCGACTGGAAGTCTTATTTTCGCCAACTCGGCCCCGTTCCTTAAGGGGTTGTCGATGGAGCTTGGCGGCAAGTCTCCGGCGGTGGTGTTCGCTGACGCCAATCTCGATGATGCTATCGATGCAACAATCTTCGGGGTCTTCTCGCTAAACGGCGAGCGTTGTACTGCCGGTTCGCGAATCCTGGTCCACCGCGATATCTATGACGAGTTTGTCGAGCGCTATGCCGAGCAAGCCTCTCGTGTGAAGGTCGGTCTTCCTTCCGACCCAAGCACTGAGGTTGGTGCACTGGTGCACCCAGAGCACTACGAGAAGGTTATGAGCTACGTCGAACTCGGCAAGGAAGAGGGACGTCTCGTCGCTGGCGGCGGCAGGCCCCAGGGGTTCCCTGTAGGAAACTTTGTTGCTCCCACGGTGTTTGCCGATGTTCGGCCGGATGCTCGTATCTTCCAAGAAGAGATCTTCGGTCCGGTCGTCGCCATCACGCCATTCGATAGCGATGAGGAAGCACTCGCATTGGCAAACGACACCAAGTACGGTCTTGCTGCCTACATTTGGACCAATGATTTGAAGCGCGCCCACAACTTCGCGCAGAACGTCGATGCGGGAATGGTGTGGCTGAACTCTAACAATGTGCGCGATCTCCGCACCCCCTTCGGGGGCGTCAAGGCGTCGGGCCTGGGTCATGAGGGAGGATACCGCTCGATTGACTTCTACACCGATCAGCAGGCGGTGCACATCAACCTGGGTGAGGTCCATAACCCAACATTCGGCAAACAGTAGTCATATTAAGGAAGCGGTGCTTCCGGCATTCCTAATTATCCGTGAATCTAGTGACTCAATTTTCTAAGAAAGCAAAGGTGCTCTCATGAATAAAGTAAAAGAAAACACAAAAAATCTGGATGCGGCCACGATACTTGGTTCAGTCCCAATCAACACGCCAGCTTCGCCGCCGCCAGACATCTTGCGCGTTGCATACATGGACATGGTTGTCACAGACCTTGAGGCTTCGCGTGAGTTCTACGCTGATGTCCTCGGTTTAGTTGTGACAGAAGAAAATGAGAATGAAATCTACCTGCGCTCGCTGGAGGAGTTCATCCACCACAACCTAGTACTTCGCAAGGGCGATCAGGCGGCGATTCGTGCTTTCGGGTTCCGCGTTCGTTCTCCCGAGGATCTAGATAAAGCAGCGGCGTTCTACAAGGAAATGGACTGTAGGGTTGACCGAGTTGAAGCCGGAGTTGTTCCCGGCATGGGGGAAATCATCCGTGTTCAAGACCCTCTAGGGTTCCCTTACGAGTTCTTCTACGACGTTGACCACGTCGAACGTCTCGCGTGGCGCTATGACCTCTATACTCCCGGAGCGCTGGTCCGGCTTGATCACTTCAACCAGGTGACCCCCAACGTCCCACGTGCGATCGGGTACATGGAGGACCTTGGGTTCAGGGTTACTGAGGACATTGTGGACGAGGACGGAACGGTCTATGCGGCCTGGGTTCGTCGCAAGCCGACCGTTCACGACACGGCGATGACGGGTGGTGACGGTCCGCGTATGCACCACATTGCGTTCGCTACTCACGAAAAGCACAATATTCTGGCTATCTGTGACAAGCTAGGTGCTCTTCGTCAGTCCGACAGGATCGAACGCGGTCCGGGACGTCACGGTGTATCCAATGCGTTCTATCTTTATCTCCGCGACCCAGATGGTCACCGAGTAGAGATCTACACGCAGGACTACTACACCGGTGACCCAGATAATCCAAAGGTCTCATGGGACGTTCACGACAACCAGCGTCGAGACTGGTGGGGCACGCCGGTTGTGCCGTCCTGGTACCGGGACGCATCGCTTGTGATGGATCTAGATGACAATATCCAGCCACTGGTGGCTCGAACGGACGAGAGCGAACTGGAGGCCACAATAGGTGCGGACGGCTTTTCATACACTCGGGAGGGTGACGAGGCGTCAATGCCAGAGTGGAAGTTGGGCGAGTTCAAGCTCGGAAGCCAGTTGTAATACCTCGATCTCAGTGTGGGATTTAAAGACGATGGTGTCTTTAAATCCCACACTGGCGGGTGTCTTCGCAGCCGCGGCGAGGCAATGTTGCACACTTTTCGTACGGACCTAAGGAAGTTCTCATGTTGACAGACACAGAGTTGACGAAGATTGCGAATGATTTGGCTGAGGCGGAAGAATCACGCTCGATGATTCCCCTGCTCACCGCACGGTACCCGGAGATGGTGGTGGAAGACTCTTACGCTGTTCAAGCGAAGTGGGTCGATCGCGGAGTTCAAGCTGGTCGGCGGCTAGTTGGGCGAAAAATCGGCCTCACCAGCAAGGTCATGCAAGCTGCGACAGGGATTACTGAACCGGATTACGGTGCGATATTCGACGACATGGTGTATGAAAACGGTGAAGAGATTCCATTCGATCGCTTTTCGAACGTGCGGATCGAGGTGGAGCTGGCATTCGTCCTAAAGGACGAACTCGCCGGAACCGACGTGAACATTTTTGATGTTTTGCGCGCTACAGAGTACGTGGTTCCCGCACTGGAGATTCTCTCGTCCAGGATCGAAATGGAGGGACGCACCATAGTCGATACCATCAGTGACAACGCCGCGATGGGGGCGATGGTCTACGGCGGAAACCCGATGGCTCCGGACGCTCTTGACTTACGCTGGGTGTCAGCCCTGCTATATCGCAATCAGACGATCGAAGAGTCCGGGGTTGCAGCCGCAGTGCTGAATCACCCTGCGACGGGTGTTGCATGGCTGGCAGGGAAGCTAGCGCAACACGGTGAGATTCTTCGAGCGGGGGACATCGTGTTGGCTGGTTCTTTTACTCGCCCAATGTGGGCGGAAAAGGGAGACACGGTCTTGGCGGACTATGGGCCAATGGGAACGGTCTCCTGCCGCTTTGTGTAGATTCGATATCCGCTTGGGCCTCCAGGTGCCGCCGCAGTCAGCATGATGATCAATCTGCCTTGAACTGCGGCGCTAGCATCGAGATGCGGCTCTGCTTCGTCTGAGCGATCTAAATTTAGGAGTAGTTATGACTTCTTCACTTCCGCCGACTCTTGCTGATCGCCTTCGTGAGTCGCGCGGTGTCCTCGTGGGAATGTGGGTCTGCTCGGGTTCTCCGGTGATGGCCGAAATCTGCGCGGGCTCAGGCCTCGACTGGATTCTGATTGATGCAGAGCATTCTCCGCAATCACTCAGCGAGATGCAGGTTCAACTTCAAGCCATTGCTGCCTATCCGGTTGTCCCCGCGGTCCGTGTGGCAAGTGATGACCCAGTTACCCTCAAACAGGTCTTGGACCTCGGTGTTCAAAACGTAATCGTCCCAATGGTTTCCACGGCCGAGCAGGCCCTAAGAATCGTCGAAGCTACCTCATATCCGCCCCGAGGAATCCGAGGAATCGGAAGCGCGCTGGCCCGCTCGGGAAGATGGGGGAGAGTGGGTGACTACCTTCAGAATGCCAACGACTACGTTAGCGTAACAGTCCAGATTGAGACGGCGGAGGCGGTGGGAAACATCGAGCAGATCCTCGCAGTGGACGGTATCGACGCGGTGTTTGTCGGACCATCCGATCTGGCTGCGTCGATGGGACTAATCGGGAGACAGTCCCACCCCGATGTAGTGGCCTCGGTCAAGTCGGTGTTCGAAGCCGCAAAGTCAGTTGGCAAACCAGTAGGAGTTAACGCCTTCGACCCGACTCTAGCGCGGGAGTATGTTGATGCTGGAGCGGACTTTATTCTGGTTGGTTCCGATGTGACGTTGGTTGCGCGGGGTAGCGAGGCTTTGGCAGATCGTTTTGGCAACGAGCAACTAGGTGGCTCCGAGGCCTCCGGTTCGTCCAACGCTGCATCGTACTAGCGTGATAATCACTGTCGCCGATTTATAGCTTCAACAAACCTGACTTCGTCCGGCCTTCTAAATTGAAAGCGCCCCGAGAACATCTCGAGGCGCTTTCCCAGTTTCCGGCTTCTAGTTCTCCAGAGCCGGGGCTGCGTCGATTGCGTAGTTGAACAACTGATACTTCTCAATAGCTTGCTGAACTACGGAACGGTCAATTTTCCCCTCGTTCGCCAATCCCTGCAAAACACGGGTGGCAGTGGACTCCGCGTCCACGTGGAAGTAGCGACGAGCCGCGCGACGGGTATCCGAAATACCAAAGCCATCGGTCCCCAGCGTCAGGTACTGACCCGGAATCCAGGGGCGGATCTGATCGTGAACTAAAGTTGCCCAGTCAGAAGTAGCGACGAAGGGTCCTTCGGCCCCAGCAAGTTGCCTGCTGAGGAATGGAACCCGGGGTTCGTCTTCTGGATGCAGGAAGTTGTGTTGATCTACATCGACTCCATCGCGACGCAACTCATTCCATGAAGTGACCGACCAAACCGCAGCGTCGACGCCCCAATCTTCTGCGAGGAGACGGCGAGCTTCACGTGCCCACGGCACGCCGACGCCCGAGGCGAGGATTTGGGCCTTGGGACCATTTCCGGTGTGATCCTCAAGCTTGTAAATGCCCTTGATAACGCCCTCTACATCCAGATTATCCGGCTCGGCGGGTTGAATCATCGGCTCGTTGTAGACGGTCAGGTAGTACATCACCTCTGAGTCGCGTGGATCGTCCTTACCGTACATGCGCTGAATGCCATCTTTGAAGATGTACTTGATTTCGTACGCGTATGCGGGATCGTAGGAGACAAAACCGTGGTTGGTCGCCGCCAAGAGTTGCGAGTGCCCGTCGAGGTGTTGCAGGCCCTCACCGGTGAGCGTGGTGCGCCCAGCGGTTGCACCGATGACGAAACCCTTTGTCAGCATGTCGGCGGCCGCCCAGAACTGATCGCCCGTGCGTTGGAATCCGAACATTGAGTAGAAGATATAGACGGGAAGAAGCGGCACGTCATGCGTTGTGTAGGCGGTACCGGCCGTCTGCAGTGCCGCGGCGGAACCGGCCTCGGTGATCCCGGTGTGCAGTATCTGGCCCTCGGTCGACTCCTTGTAAGACAGCATCATGTCTGCGTCAACTGCGGTGTAGTTCTGACCGTGGGTATTGAAGATCTTGGCGGTCGGGAAGATTGAGTCAAGGCCGAAGGTGCGGGCCTCATCCGGAATAATCGGCACGACGTACTTGCCGACCTCCTTGTCACGCATTAGGTCCTTTAGAGCGCGGACGAAGGCCATGGTGGTCGCAACCTCTTGTGAGCCAGACCCCTTACCTAGCGACTTGAAGGGTTTGTCCGGAACAGTTGGCCACTTTGGCTCGAATGCTTTGCGTTCGGGGAGGTAACCACCTAGTTGTTCGCGACGCTCTTTCATGTAGAGCAATGCTGGATCGTCCTCGGATGGACGGTAGTACGGAGGGGCGTAGGGGTTCTTATCTAGTTCCTCGTCCGAGATCGGGATGTGTAGCTGGTCGCGTAATAACTTCGCGTCGTCGGGGGAGAGCTTCTTCATCTGGTGGGTTGAGTTGCGTCCAGCAAACGAGGGTCCCAGGGCGTATCCCTTGATTGTGTGAGCCAGGATTACAGTTGGCTGTCCGGTATGCTCCATTGCTGCCTTGTAGGCGGCAAACACTTTCCGGTAGTCATGACCGCCGCGACGAAGATCCCAAATCTGCTCGTCGGTCCAGTTCTCAACCATTGCTTTAGTACGCGGATCACGGCCGAAGAAGTGCTCGCGAACGTATGCTCCGTCGTTGGCCTTGAAGGTTTGGTAGTCGCCGTCAATGGTTTCATTCATGACGTTGACTAGCGCGTGGTCTTTGTCAGCAGCCAACAGCTGGTCCCACCCGCGGCCCCAGACCACCTTAATGACGTTCCAACCGGCACCCTTGAAGAACGCTTCAAGTTCCTGAATTACCTTGCCGTTACCACGCACCGGTCCATCGAGGCGTTGTAGGTTGCAGTTGATAACGAAGGTCAGGTTGTCGAGTCCCTGAACAGCGGCGAGCTGAAGCAAGCCGCGCGATTCGGGTTCGTCCATCTCACCGTCGCCAAGGAACGCCCAGGTGTGCTGCTCGCTGGTGTCCTTGAGGCCGCGCATGTGTAGGTACTTGTCGACCCACGCCTGGTAGATCGCGGCTGCCGGGCCCAGGCCCAGAGACACTGTCGGGTACTCCCAGAACCAGTCCATTTGACGAGGGTGTGGGTATGAGGGAAGACCATTCTCAGTCGAAGCTTGCTGACGGAAGCCGTCTAGGTCCTCCTCGTCCAAGCGGCCCTCAACGAAGGCGCGAGCATAGTTGCCAGGGGAAGCGTGTCCCTGGAAGAAAATGTGGTCGCCACCGCCCGGGTGGTCCTTGCCACGGAAGAAGTGGTTGAGACCCACCTCGTACAGAGTCGCTACGGAAGCGTACGAGGAAATATGGCCGCCCACGCCCACTCCCTTACGCTGGGCCCGCGTCACCATGACAGCGGCATTCCAGCGGATCCAGCGACGATACTGCCGTTCGATGGATTCGTCTCCGGGGAAGTAGGGTTCCTGCTCGACGGGAATCGTGTTGATGTATGGTGTCGTCACCTCAAGAGGAACAGACACGTCACGACGACGGGCTTCATCCAGCATCGACAGCAACAAGTAACGTGCGCGCGGCGCGCCCTTTTCTGCAATAAGCCCTTCTAACGACTCAATCCACTCCCGAGTCTCCTCCGGATCATTGTCCGGAACCTGGCTGAGCATGCCGTTGACAACTGGGCGGGAAGTGTTTCCCTGACTCACCTAGCACCACATCCTTGAAGTAGGTATCGGCCGTAGCATTTTCCCCTTGTACACGGGGACCATTGCACTTGTTACTATTCTCCACCATTCTTCGAGGTCCGACGGCGTGAGATAGGACCATTGGCTCAGCGGATTCGTCACATATCCAACAGATCCAGACTGATTTGCTTGGCAGTTGCACAATAGGAACATGACGAAAAAAAGAGCCATTGTTACCGGAGCCTCAACTGGGATAGGGGAGGCAACTGTTCGGGCGCTGATCGCGGACGGGTGGCAGGTGCTGGCGACCGCGCGACGAGTCGACCGCTTGGAGAAGCTGGCTGACGAGACCGGATGCGAGTTCTTTCCGGCCGACCTCACTAACGAGGCGGAACTTGATGCGCTAGCTGTCGCCGCCGACTCCGGCCGGGTTGACGCTGTCGTCAACGTTGCTGGGGGAGCGCTTGGGACGGATAGGGTCGAAGACGCGGATCCGGCGAAGTGGCTGAGGATGTTTGAGATCAACGTCCTCGCAACGGTCCAACTGACAACCCGCTTATTGCCAGCGATCCGAAAGGCCGGTGGAGGGAGCCTAGTATTTATCACTTCCACCGCGGCTCACGGTCCCTACCCGGGCGGAGCGGGTTACACCGCGGCGAAGCACGCCGAGCAGCAGATTCCCGCCACGCTGAGGCTGGAATTGGTTGGCGAGCCCATTCGAATCATCGAGATCGCGCCGGGAATGGTGAAGACGCCGGAGTTCTCCCTTAACCGTCTCGGATCCAGTGACGCTGCTGATCAGGTCTACGCTGGAGTCGATGGGCCCCTCAGCGCGGAGGATATCGCTGAAGCAGTGCGGTGGAGTCTGGCAACGCCAGATCATATGAACGTTGACCTGATGGTCCTGCGTCCCGTGGCTCAGGCTTCTAATACCGAGGTGGTGCGCCGTCCGCTCGCGGTGCGAGACAACAAGTAACTTTTCAACAAAAGATAACAAACTAGAACAGATTTGCCGTTAAGTGGGCGTAGTGGAGGGTCTTGAGCCTCTGACAGGGCAGAATAGAACCGTTCATTTACCTTAGTGGACTGTTGCTAGTGAGAGGTGGTTGTCGAGGTGGGTGTAAACCTCGGTTTCAGTCAGGGTCAGGTTGTCCAGGAACTTTACTACGACGACGACGTGGACCAAGAACTCCGCACCCGGATTGAAACCTTGACCGGAGCCGAACTGGTCGATTACGACTACGGAGACATGGTGGACGGCGTGGTCCTGTGGTGGCGCGCGGATGATGCGGAAGAGGAGGACTTGGTTGATGTCCTCGTGGATGCCGCTGCAAACCTCGACGACGCGGGCGGAATCATTTGGGTTCTTTCGCCCAAGGCAGGCCGCGCTCAGTCTGTTCATGCGGGAGATATTGAGGAGTCTGCAAAGACTGCCGGACTAAAGGCGACCTCGGCGACTGCTGTTGGGGCTGACTGGGCGGGTATGCGGTTGGTGGCTAGTCCTCGTAAGTAGGGTCTGGTTGAATCCCTATCGGAAGGACTCGAAATGACTGACGGCTAGTCCTCGTAAGTAGGGTCTGGTTGGTTTCGTCTACTTTTCGAGGCGGTCGAGGACGGGCTGGTTCTTGCTCGTGAGGTTCTAGTTGGCCTGCGGTGATCCAACAGATGGCCAGCTGGGGCGAGTTATGCCACCAAATCACGTCTTCAGTTTCGCTAGATGCCGAGAACCATCTATCATTTAGGGGTTGCAAAATTCTGCGTGGCAACGCGCGGGCCTATAGCTCAGTTGGCTAGAGCGCCACGTTTACACCGTGGATGTCGGGGGTTCGAGTCCCTCTGGGCCCACCAGAAGGTCGTTGTTCAAACCGGCGACATTACCGGTTTGAGACCTCGACTCAGCGGCCCGCCCCTCGTGGCGGGCCGCTATCGTCTGCACTTCAGGGTCGAAGAACGCGTTGAACGGTTCCCCCGGTTCACCGATAACGGTGCCCTCCTCACTGAGGTAGAGCTTGTCGAAGAACGCCTGGTTCGCGATACGCCGCAGCGAGTCATCGATGCTCATGTACAGCTTGTAGCAGTCTCTGCCCAGTACGAGGCAGTCGTCCAGGTGGGCACTTGCCAGTTCGTACTCCATGTCACCGGCTTCGATCTGTGCTTCGAGGAACGCGAGCCGTCTGCCGATGCGATCCTGCTCCGACTTGAGCAGATCAAGCGGCACCGCCCCCGCATAGTGAGCTTGCAGAAGTTTGGAACGCTCTGCCTGGAGATCGTCGCGTTCGAGCACGTGTGCGTTGCGTTCCTGTTTCACTGTGGCGTGGAGTTGAGAGAATTGCGCCGTGATGAGGCTACTCAATGCCTGGATGGTGTGCTCAGGAATTTGGATGCGCCGGTAGTAGTCCTCGACCGCGGCTTCAACATCAGGCACATACATTGCTTTGCGTTCACAGTTGGTGCGTTTGGCGTGACGACCGGCACAGATGAAGTAAGGGTAGATGACGCCACGGCGGCTCCTGGCGTTGGTGACCATGAGTCGGGAACCGCACTCACCGCAGAACACGGTGCCTTTGAGGTAGTGCTCATGGGTTTGGGTTTTCTCACCAGATACTTGCTTCGCACCGAGCACCGCTTGGACTCGGTACCAGACTTCGGGGCCGACGAGCGGTTCGTGGATGCCATCATAGGTGGCACCCCGAAACGACACGCTGCCCTTGTAGTACGGGTTGGAGAGCATCTTCTGCACCGTCGATAACGCGGGTGGCCGTGCTGGTCGTTTCGGCGTGGGCGGTGTGGTCAGGCCCCGGTCGATGAGGGCTTCGCGGAGCATTGCAGTTGAGTAGTTGCCCGTCGCATATGCCTCGAATGCCCACTTCACGATCTCCGCACGCGTGGGGTCAGGTTCAACGATGCGCAGCTCGCGGCCAAGTTCATCGCGCGTGGTCACGTTGAGATACCCAATGGGCGCTTTCCCGTTGGTGCCACCCGTCATCGCTTTTTGGCTCATGCCCTTAGAGACTTCGTTGGCAAGGTTGCGGGAGTAGAACTCGGCGATGGTGGACATGATGCCGTGGAGCAGCATGCCCGAGGGAGTCTCGTCAATGTTCTCTGTTGCCGAGACCAGCATGACCCCGGCGTCTTTGAGTGCGACATGGATCGCGACATCATCGGCTCGGTTACGTGCCAGGCGGTCAACCTTATGCACGATGCAATACGCAACGTGATTGGTTTTGACGTACTCGATCATCCGCATGAGTTCAGGGCGGTCGGCCTTCCGGGCCGATTCACCGGCGTCGACGAACTCTTCGACCACGATCGCCCCGAGGTCTCGGGCTTTGCGCAGATTCGCTTCGCGTTGAGCGGGAATAGAGAAGCCTTCGTCACGACCTCCGCGTTCAGCTTGCTCTTTCGTAGAGACGCGTAGGTATGAGACTGCGATGGCGGTGGTTGCACCGAGATGCGTGAAGTCGTTGGCGGCAGGTTGCTGTGTGGTGCTCACGGGCTGTGTTTCCTCTCCCCATAGGTGGGGCCAACACGAGCAGCCTGTACCGCTCGCGCGGTGCGACTCGTAAAAGGAAACAAGACCTGGACGACTCTCAGCCGAGCCAGCCAAGTAAGCCACGATGGGCCAAACAGGACTGCGCACCGCGGCCAAGCCGATGGCCTGACCGCTAGCTTCTTACATCTCTCATTCTATCTCACCGGGCTGACAACCCTCAGGTGCAACGTCCGATCCCTCGTGACCGGTGCGGGGTTGCTCGCTGCGAGTGAGAGCCATTCCGATAAAGACTTGGGCAAGGCGTTGAAGGTCGGGGGTTTCCCGAAGCTCGGCATGCACTTCATAATCTCGCATTCGGGCCGGGAGACGCGGATCGGGGGCACTCATGACACTTCCCCGGTTTCAGGGTCGAGTGTGCTATAAAACTCATCTTCTTGTGCACGCCGAACGTTCACTTCCGCCAGCACGAAATCCGTAAACTCGTCATCGCGGTCCTCGATGACAATGTCTTCGACTTGCGGTGCCGGTTCTTCGCCGGGCCAGGTGGTCTGCCGTGTCGGGCGGTCTCGGTCGAGACGTGTGCCGGAGGCAGCGACCCAGTCGCGGAGGCGTTGTCGAGCGTCCACGAAATCACGGTGCCATCCCAGTGGTGCTGATCCGTTTTGTTCTGGGTCGTAGGCGCAGAGCCAGTGCAGGTGCAGTGCGGACAGTTCCCACACCAGCTCAGGGTGGTGGTGCCAGAACGGTGGGATCACGCTTGCCGGGAGCCCATACGTTTTGCGGAGCCAGTCAACCCACCGGTTGAGTTCAAGCCACTCGGCCTCCAGATCATCAGCACTCAGGAGATTCCAGTTCACTGGATGTGGGGGCTCTGAGGGGGCATCAAATCTGTCTTCCCCGAGAGCATCAACGTCGCTCTCCTCAGGTCCAAGGTCGTAGTCATTCATGTTCGTCGCCTCAGATCCCCATACCAGGTGACGCAGCGCCAGCGCGTGACTGGGCTGGAAGATCGAATGCGGATGCATCGCGAGAAACCGCTTCCCGTCCGGCTGTCTTCCCTCTCGGTGTACGGTCGACCTCGTACCGGGTACGGGCCATGTCATGACCGATTCTGCGAGCAGTGAACTCTTCGCCCTCGATTGTCTGCCCATCACGTTCATAGGTGTATTCGCGAACGAAACCCTCCGCGATAAACCTGTCTCCCTTCGACAACCGGGCATGCCCCTGCTCAGCAGCGGCCTTGAACGCGACAAGGTTGTGAAACGTCGGCTCCAGCTCAGTGAACGACCCGTCTTGTTCCTGGCGGAAATGTTCTTTACCGACCTTCACGAACAAACGAGCATCCCCGTTCTCGGTGTAGGTCAACTGCGGTTGCGATGCGATAAAGCCTGAAAAGGACTGCTGCGTGTGAATAGCCATCGGTCCCGTCCTCCTGACAGTTCAGCGGCGGCCTTCACGGTTTGAACACCGCCTCGTGCCAGACAGGTGCACAACTCGCCCCTGGCCTGGGCAGGGTTACGGGCGTTGTTGGAGGAGGGTTTCGATCTCGGTGCGGTCGGCGCGCAGTGTTTTCGCGTCGTCACGAGTGACCCAGGATCGGAGGTTAGTGACGATGGGTGGGGCGCTGCGGAGCATGGTGATGCCGGTACCGAACGGCAGGGTGCGGAGCCGGTCGGGTGGCAGGATCGGGACGCGGCGGATGGAGCGCTGGTTCGAGCGGGTGCCGTGATCGCCGATGGTGGTGGAGTCGGTGTATTCGTCGCGCTCACCGATCAACGTGGAGAGGTCTTGGAGATCGCGGGAGTTGGATGCGCCGCCGAGGATGATTTTCACGATCGCGGCATCCCAGATCGCGTTTGCTGCGTTCTCACCCCACTTATCGCGTGCCTGCGCCAATGACTGGAGCACCGGCATCGTGGTGATGCCTGTGCCGCCGCCTTCGGCCATGAGTGTCGGCAGCGATGGGAGTGGTGCGAGGTTCCCGATCTCATCCAATGCGAGCAGTACCGGCGGGTCGAGACGCGCACCCGCGGAGCGTGCAGCCATGCGCCGTGCGGTCTCGATGAGATCTTCGACGAGCGCTGCCACCAGCGCCGAGGACGCACCGGCTCCGGCACCGGTTGCCAGCAAATACAGGGTGCCGGATTCAGTGAGAAACGCCTCAGGATCGAAATGCTCACCCGAACGCGGTGTGACTGCGTCGAGCACGCGTGGGTCAGCAAGAGCGGAAAGTGCGAGGGAGACGCCCTGCCAGATGGAGTCGCGGGTGCGCGGGTCGGCGTCGATCATCGCTTCGAGCGATTCGGCCCACCCGGCGGCAGCCACGGTGGAGCCGGTGAGGATTGCGACGGCTTCGGCCGCAGCGGTGGGATCGAGTGTCCAGCGGAACAATTCGGCCGGTGGCCGGTTATCGAGGGCTGCGGCATGGAGGAGGGCTTGGAGAGCGGTGCGGGTTTTCCCCTCCCAGAACCCGCCACCTTCAACTCCACCTGCTGAGAGACCGGTTCCAGATGCAAGGCCGGTGGCGCGGATCATCGCCGTCAACGGGTCCTCGCACCCGCGTACCGGTGACCAGCGCAGCCCTGCTGGGAGACCTTCAGCGAGATGTTGAGGATCGAACACAGCCACAGGACCGATGCGTTGACGTGCCCTGAGCGTCGCGGTGAGGTTATCCGGACGGGTCGAGGTGGTCACAACTGCGCCGGGAGCATCCAAGATCGCGTTGATCACCACGTGCAGGCCCTTGCCGGAGCGGGGCGGGCCGACGAGCAGGATCGAGTCTTCCACGCTCGCCCACACCCGTTTCCCGTGCGAGCGGCCCAGCAAATATCCGACATCGGACGGCTTCGGGGCATCCAGGGACGGGCGCAGGGTGCCTGCCCGTTTGACGAGTGCCGTTTCGGAGGCGACGCGAGAGACTTCGCTACTGGTGGCGATGCCTTGCAGCCGTCTCGGGTCCGTCTGCACACTCTGCGAGTGGTGAAGCACCTTCGTCCACACCCACCACGCCCCAGCACCGAGTACTACCAGTAGAAGCGTGGTGGTGATCCAGTATGCAATGGTGTTGAGCCCGTCAGCCTCCAGTGCGGCTGCTGGATCGGCTGGATTTAGGAGCACTGTGAGGCCTGCGGTGATGCCTGCTTGTGGTTGTAGGGTGCCGGTGAGGAACGCGGCGATCGTGCCCGCGCCACGGAGGATCGCGGCGATGCCTGCCGCGGCGATGAGGAGTCCTATGCCGAG
Source organism: Actinomycetaceae bacterium MB13-C1-2 (assembly GCA_035621235.1). Lineage (NCBI taxonomy): Bacteria > Bacillati > Actinomycetota > Actinomycetes > Actinomycetales > Actinomycetaceae > Actinomycetaceae bacterium MB13-C1-2. Next base: position 2,465,843 of record CP141731.1, on the reverse strand, counting down.
GTTCGCGAGTCCGTCACTCATTGACGCTGCTTGCCGGTTCATGGGTGTCTCACGATCTCGTAGTTCCCGGAGACGCGACCGATCAGTACGACTTCCCCAGTGGATGATGCATCGAATTGAGTGGCCTCAAGGAGTGCACGGGCACGCCCGGTGTGGGAGGCACCGGTGTGGGTGACGATGATCGCGACGCCAATGTCTTCACCCGGGATGAACCCTTCCGCGGTCACTTCCACAAGCTGTGGGGCGGCCGGAGTCTCAAGCACTGTCTCTGTGTTCGCAGGCTCTGGTTCAGGGCGGCTGCGGCGGCTTGGGCTGGGGGTGATGATGTCGGTGAATGAGGTCCCGTCCGATTCGTGCACCTCCACTCGCACCGGGGTGCGGCGTTGATCGGTGATTCGGTCCATGATGCGTCCGAAGTCGCTGCGCAGCCACGCAGGCGCAAACGCCTCAGGTGCGAAAGGCGCACCGTCAACTGTGACGGTTAGTGCCCCTCCTGTGTCCACGGTCACGACCACGAGCGGAAGTGACACCGGCGGCTGGCCCTGTTGCTGTTGGGCACGAATTTCTCGACGGCTCATAGCCCCTCACCATCCTGGTTCAGGCTCAGCGAGGCCGTGGGTTCGTCAGCATCGATGGACTTCTCACTTTTGGTGATCATGCGGGTGGTGGTGTCGAAGGCGTCGAGTTCTGCCGGGTGGAGCTGATGCTGGATCACGAACGAGCGGTCCTTGATCCGCCACAACCCCTGCCCAGTGCCAAGCCCCGGGAGAAGCTTCTGTTCTGTGCCGGTGAGTCCGAGGGTTTGGGCGGTGATGCCGAGTTGGTCGGATTCTTGCCGGTAGATGATCCGTGTCTCCGCGTTCGCAAGCAGGCTCCTGGCGAGGGCGCGCATGGCGGAACCTGAGTCGCCGACGTTGTCGAGGTCGGTGAGTTTGTGGAAGATCAGCATGTTTGCGATCCCGTAATGACGGGCGAGCCGCCACTGGGCATCCATGCGTTTCAGCAGTGCTGGGTGGGACATGAGTCGCCAGGCTTCGTCGTAGATCACCCACCGCTGCCCACCGTTGGGGTCCATGAGGGCAGACTCCATCCACGCACTGGAGCAGGTCATCAACACCGAGATCAGGGTCGAGTTTTCAGCCACCCGAGACAGGTCCAGGCTGATCATCGGTAGCGACGGATCAAATGCCACCGTCGACGGCCCATCGAAGAGGCCCTGGAGGTCGCCTGCGACGAGGCGGCGCAGGGCGTGCCCGACCATGCGACCGTCTTCGGCGAGTCGCCCGTCTTCGTTATCTGTCGGGTCGGGCGTGAGAATCAGGTCAACCACCATTGGCAGGATCGGCACATCGTTACCCGCGACAACGGCGGTCAGGGCGACATCGATCGCGGTGTGCTCCAGCGGAGTCAGCGAGCGTTCCAGCACGGTGGCGGCGAGAGCACCGATGAGATCACGACGGCGAGAAGCGACTTGGGTGGCCCATTCGTGGTCCGACAATCCTGAGGGGCGGTGGCCTTCATCGAGGGGGTTCAACCGGTTGCGGAGCCCGTGGCCGAGGACGATGGCTTGCCCGCCGACCATTTCTGCGACCGGCGTATGCTCACCCTTCGGGTCCCCAGGTACGTAGACGCGGCGACCAAACGGAATCGACCGGGTGTAGAGGCTTTTCGCGAGGGAGGATTTACCGGAGCCGACGATGCCTGCGAGCACCACATTCGGTGCGGTGATCAGGCCGCGCTGGTAGAGCACCCATGGGTCATACACGAAGCTGCCTCCCGAGTAGAGATCCTGACCCACAAACACGCCATCAGAGCCGAGCCCACCTTCAGCGAGGAACGGGTACGCACCCGCCAACGCAGCGGAGGTGTCTTGGTGGCGTGGGAGTCGGAACCTGCCCGGTGTGGAAAGTGCAGCCGGACCGGGTTCACCCGCTGCCGGGAGGTAGCGGGTGTTGCGACGTTCCGCTCGTTCAGCTTCTGCGCGCTCTTTGGCTTCGGTAGCTCGTGCCCTGCGTTCTTCGGCGTGGAGAGCGGCGGCGGCATCGCGGCGTGCTTTGCGGTGCTTGCGGCGTTCCCCTTCTGGGCCGACGAGCACGGACGTGTGCAGGCGTTCATCAGCGTGGCGGTTCACAGTCCCAGCCCCCGATCACGCACCACAGCACTGATACGCGCGGGGCGGAAGGGGTGGGCGAACGCATCCTCCCGCGCAGAGGACGCACTCGAAGCGTGACGGGCTGGAGGTTCAGGCCGTGCCGGTGCAATGTCGGCGTCCACACCATCGATTTCGTTGATGGCGTCGGTGTCGAGGAGAGCTTTGCGGAGCAGGCTGACGTGACCGAGGTGACGGTTTGCGATCAGCAGATAGTCGCCGTGTTCAGCAGTCCAATCCAGTGCACCGGTCGGTACAGTGTCGTAGACGTGCCCGTGAGCGAGCGCCGTGTCGGTGGTTTCGTTCCCGTAGTCCCACCGCTGGAGGTGTTGGATGCCTGTGGTGATCCCGTCGGCATCGATCTGGTCAAGCACCCGGTCGGCTTCTTCTCCTTGGAGGAACACCACACTCACATACCGCTGCACCGTTTCGGCCACCGGATGTGCGGGATGCCAGACGATCCGCCCGGAAGCTTGCGACGCGGCATCGAGCCGGTCAATCGCCGCATCCAGCAGTGACCCCGCTTGATGAAGTTCATCGGAGGCCGCCAACGCGTCCCCGGCACCGATCTCGTGGTCGCCCGCGTCGTTGAAGGCACGGTCCTGGTGCGTGAGGTGGGTAGTGGCGAGCTGGTCGAACACTTGCCGGAGGGAGCGGACCCCGGAGAGGAGGTCACCGATCACCGCATACGTGTCGGCCGGGTTGTCAAACGTGCGGGTCGCGTGGGCAAGGCCGCGCAACGCCTCGGATGCTTCGGCAGCATCACTGAGGGGGTTATCAAAAGTGGGCATGAGTCTGAACGCCTTTCACAGAACCGTGTCGGATGGGCGTCAAACAGGTGCACCCCTGTCACCCCGGGCATACACCGGAGCAACCAGGGGTGCGCCCAAAAATGGGGTTAGACGGTGCGCGCGAGCGGAAGCGCGGCGACTGTGAACGCTTGGGCTTGCTGGCCGACAAGGCGACGGGTTTCACAAGATGCTTGGATCGCGGCCTGCTCAACCGCGGAGACCGCCGCTTCGAGGTCATCTTGTGTAGGGGCGGAGATGTTGATGAGACCGGTGTAGCGCAGGATGCCGTGCCCGGAGGTGAGGTCGGCTTCTTGTTGGAGCACGTCATGGTATTCAGCAGTTTGTCCGGCGTCTTCGATCTGCCCGATCTTCTGCCGCTGCGCCGCGTCACTGATGTATTCGGTCTTCTTCTTCCGAATATCCCGAGCCGCCTGATCCGACCTGATCGGTGTACACACCAGCGAGAACGAGCGCTGAATCCCCGTCGAGAGCAGTATCGGGGCGAGGAACCCCGGATAGACAAGCGAGCGTGGCCACTCGCTGATCCACAACACCGCATGATGCGCCGAGTCCGACCGGAGCTGGTCCCAGGTTTCGGTGATAGCGACCGGGCCTGCGGTGGCAAGATCACGACCGAGGTCACCGTGACGTTCCAACGTAGCGGCGATCGCCGGGTCATAGGCGCTGCGCAGGATGACGGCGACCTCGCCAGGGGTGAGCCATTCTGAGGGGGTGAGGTCTGCGGCGCGCAGCGCGGCAACGAGGGTGGTCATTTCCTGCCGAAGCACTGCGGCAGCCCCGCGCAGGCCGCCGCCTGCGGTGCGGATTATTTGCCGGGCCGCGGTTCGCATATCGAGCGCAAGCGACAACGTGGTGGCATGGCGTTCTCCGGCGGGGCCTGCCCGATCGATGAGTTCGGCATACGTAGTCGCCGTCCAAGAATTATCTTGGTGGCCGTGGGAGGCCCACCATTCGGCAAGCCCCGACCCGGAATCTGGGAGGGTGCGTTCGAGCACCTGCAAACGCGCGATCCGCCCGGAACGGCAGGTGGTAGCGAGGACGCGGCCCCAGGCGGTGACGCGGCGTTCTTGTTCACCGGGGTCGAGGAGCACGAACGCGGGATGCGAGAGGCTGATGATCGCAGTGAGGGTGTGTTGGTGCGGGTCGTGAATCATCGCTGCCCCCGTCTCTGGGTCCACATACTCTCGCAGCGCGGCGGCGTCACCGGGGAGGGCGAGGGTGCCCGTTGGGCGGGGTTTGACGATACGGCGGCGATACAACAGCTGCCCGATGCTGACCCGCCATATCCATCTGAATCCGACCGGCACCCACTCGATGAGTTTCCGGCCCCCAGCTGGCACCCATGTGAGCACGGCTGCAAGCAGCCAGATCGGTGCGGCGTAGGCGATGAGGATGCCACCACCGGCGTAAAGGGCAGCAACGATTGAGAGGATACCGATGGCGAGGGTAATCAGTTGCGGTAGCGACAACCCCAACAGGATGCCACGGCGGGTGAGCCGGGAGAATTTCACCGCCGACAGCTCATAGTCATCGCGGCGACGGTCGTGTTCGTGTTTGCGTGCCATAACGGGTTACTCCTTCGGCTTCGGGGACGACGGCGGTGCCGGTGGTGGTGTCGTCTTCGTAGGTTGCGCGGGCGGCGCAGGTGATGCCGACGACGCTGCTGTTGCCGATGCTGATGACGTGGCAGACGGCGCAGAGGGTGCCGAACGTGCAGTGCCAGGTGTTGTCTGTGCCGGGGCGTTCGGCGTGGGAGGGGGTGCCGTGTCTTGTGCTGCGCCTGCGTGGGCGTCAGCTTGTCCACCGACCGCGGACCCGGCTTTGGGGCCAGCGGTGGCGGCTCCCTTGACTACCTGCGCGCCGATCACTGCGGCTGCGGCAGGACCAGCCGCAGCCGCCCCTGCGCCAGCACTGGCTCCCGCGCCTCCGGCTCCTGCACCCGCGCTTCCAGCTGATGCGCCACCGGCGGCAGCGCCCTTCCCAGCGCCAGCGGCCGTACCCGAAGACGAGCCACCACCGGTGCTTGCTGGTGCCGATGATCCGCCCCCGGATTTTCCGCCGGAACTGCCAGCGTCATCAAGGATTTTCTTCGGTCCGTCACCGGCCGGTTTCGCGACGGTTGGCACAGGACGGTTCATCGCCGATTTCGCTTCCTGCTCACTCGACATCGCGTGGTACATGTCGAACCCGACGAACGAGATGAACTTGTACGCCATATAGGGTGCGAACGCCGCAATCAGCATGAGCACGATTCCCGCTATCGGGTCCGCAATGGACGCCAAGTCGAGGTCGATGGGGGCTGAGACTTGGGTGATGGCGACGAGGAAGATCACCACCAGCACAAGCTTCGAGGCAATCAGAGCGATGACGAAGGCTGCCCATTTGGTGAACCATCCCTTGGTGGCATCCCAGGATGCTCCGGACAGGGCAATGGGGGCGAATACGATCGCCACCAATAGGAGTGCTTTGCGGATGAGAAGGCTAAACCAGACGATCGCTGCGGCACTAATCGCAAGTCCTGCGAGGAAGATCGTGATGATCGCTCCTACCCCTGGGGCGGTGATATTGATACCGACAAGCCCCGCGGCAAGCAGAGCGATACGGTCGCCCATGCCTTCCATCGTGTTGCCGGTGGCTTGGACGATCCCGATCGTGAGCTGGTCGGTGATCTCCAAAAGCAGTCCGGTGATGCTGATAGCGACAAACGATCCGAGGACAGCTTTCGCGAGTCCGAGGGCGGCGCGGCTAAGGGCGGTGGGGTCGCGGCGGATGAGTCCGGTGATCAGTTGCAGACAGAAGAAGATCAGCATGATGAACACCGCCATACCGAAGAGCACGTTGTACACCCCGATATAGCCGGGGTCAGACACGTCCACCAGGGTTGTGGTGTCAAACACGCTCCAGACGGCCTCGAAGAGCCATCCGGCGGCTTGGCCCATGGCTTGGGCGAGCCAGTCGAATGGTGCAGAGACGAGGGTGGCGGCTGCTTCACCGGCCACGTCGCACACGTTGGAGATGACGGGGATGTCGCAGATCGCCACCGCACATCACACCCTTCCTGAAAACAGTTGCTCGTGCTGGGGGTTAGACGGACTGGCCGACGTTCCAGAAGAAATTGACCAGCGTCACCGAAGCTCCGCAGATGATCGCCGCACCACAGGAGACGAGGACGCCGACCTTCCCGCGCCCAGCCAGGTGCGGGTTGCTGCTGTTTGCGCCGAAGCCCCACACGATCGCCGACACAATGAGCGCCAACACGCTGAGAATGAGGCCGACGGTCATGACCGCGCCGACGATGGTGCGCAACTGGTTAATGCCCGGTAGTCCGGAACTGTTGGGGTCGATATCGATCTGCATCGGCAACAGTGTTGACAAGATGGGTGTGGTTTCGGTGAGGAAAGTCAGGGTGTTCACGACGGTGGCTCCTTCAGTTCGTGGAAGCACGTTGCTTCTCCCAGAACAGGTGCACACTCGCCGCCCACTACCCGCAGGTGGATTACTGGATTGCTTGGGCCGAAGACCTGGATGTAACCGATGCAAGTGTCATAGCGATTCTTGCCCGGTACTTTCATTTGGAGTGCCGGGCACCGCAGACACAGCGACAAGACTGCCGGACGAACGGCTACTGGCGCAGAGCAGCTAACGCGTCGTCACAGGCGCTCGCAACGTCGGCAAGGTGAGCTTCGCGAGCGTACCCACGAAGCTCGCGAATACCACGCACCCAGGCGCGAAGGTCCTCTGAATCTTCCCTAACAATTATTGCTCTTGCTACTCGATCCCACTCGTCCTTCGACCAAGGCGAGGCACCGTCGAGACTGCTGGCCGCAGTGATTGCGGTAAGTCTGAGAATAGATTGCTTCGCATCTAGCGATTCAAGGCCTTCCGTATGGGTTCTAAACCTGTCCAGGGAGGTGACGAATACATGTTCTCGCGACGGCGTGGCGACACAGATCGTTCCTAAAGTTATTGAATCAGAAAACACGGCGCTAAGCACCGCAGCGAGAGTCATCCAGTCCGGTTCTGGTCCGCTGGCGTGAATGATCGCGCCTTCGTCATTTACATCAACAGAGTCACATTGGAGGCTGAATGTTCCCAGCAAGAGCGCTACCGCAGCGTCGCGATCTCTCGGAGCAAGGTACTGATTGTATTCAAAGTCAATCCCGTGGCGTGCCACGGCGAGCGTCACACCCACGAACGTGGCTATCACGGTTTCAAGGTAGGCGAGGAATCGATCAATGAAATGGTCCGTCGAGAAGTAATTCCCATCAATCTTGAGGCCATGCTCGCTCAAATCAATATCAGCGTGGGCTCCGGCGTTACGTAATGCGGGAGTTAGATTCTCGTCTAAGAGGAGCTCGGGATGACCTGATGCGGCTTTCGCTATGACCGCTCCGCCATTCTTACGACTCAGCGTTAGATACTCCTCTATCGAGCTTGACAGCATAGTCGCCAGCGTGTGTTTCAATACGCCATCGCGAAAGGTCGCTACCGCTTCGACCGCTCGATGGGCTACTTCGAAGTCGCTGCTACCGCTAGTAAAGATCCCTTGATGAACAGACGCAGCGGCACTCCCCAGAAAGGCCGCCGCACGTGCGTGGCGACGCTTCCACTCCTCAGACTGCATGAGTCCCTTGCTCCCAGTGCCGACCGCGGCGTCCGAAGCGGACAGAATTTGAGTGAAGGAATCCAAATCGAAGGAGGACAGAGCCATTGAGTGAATAGTGTGCTCCTGGAGCCCCATTCCTTCTGAGGCCGACTCCCAGCCCACCCCAGCCCTTAACGCCTGATCGAGTTCTTTTAGAGAAGACTTATATCCTGCAAGTTGTCGTGCAGACCGGCCAATGTTATTGAGCGCCTCTGAGGGCGATTCTTCCGAGAAAACCTCGTCAGCTTGGTTTATGCGACTGATGTCCGCGAGTATGCTCTCCGCTTCTTCAAAAATCGTGTTCCCTTGGAGTTCAAGGTTCTGAGCAGAGAGCATGTCGGGCGCTCTTAATGCTTCGACGAAAAGGTCAGCACCTTCAGCAAACTTCTGAAGCGCGCTACCTATGATTTTTCCACGATTTCGCTCTGGCCTTGGCAATTGGTTCTGCCAGTTGGCCACCAGTTGGTCCAGCAACGCAAACGCTGCCACCAATGAGTCGGCGGTGCGGTCAGTCCGGGAGGAGTCGGCCAGGGCGCGGAGTACGTGCTTTATCGCTCGGTCAAGTTCCGAAGGAAGACTGTCTAATACGGGAGAGATATCGCGATCTGAGGGCTGTCGCTTCTCCCGAAACTCAACGACTATGCGTTCCCGACGTTGCAGGTCGTGCTGGACCTCATGATGTTTCGGTTTTGCCCCGCAGTCAGGGCATTCACGCGCAAGCAGCCGCACTCCATTGCATCGTGTGCATGTAATAGTGCCAAACTTCAAGAGCAATCCGTCTTTGCGTTTTTGTCGCGCCATCTCTGCTCCTGCTTCCTCTGATTTGAAATACGTATCTCAGTAGATCATGAGGTACTGACATAGCAGAGATAGCTAGTGTTGGCGATGATCCTCTTGAACAGCCAGAATGCCCGCACCACACACGATGGCACGGGCGAGGAACCGAGAACCGGGCGTGGTTAGAGGGTGGAGCCGAGGTTGATGAGCCAATTTACCCAGGTGACTGCGCCCCCGGCGAGGATCGCAGCACCCAGCGCGGTCCAGGCACCGATACGGGCTTTCGATGCTGCGCCATGGTGGCCGTTCGCCGTGGCGATCGCCCACGTGATGGCGCAGATGATGAGCATGAGGACGGCGATGATGAGCACGAACGTCAGCAGCGCACCGATCACTGCGGTGAGGTCGCCTGCACCTCCGACGCCACCGAAATCGGGAAACACGTCCATGGTCAGGCTCCTTCTTTGACGGTGATGTGGAGGTGGTCGAAATGGCCCCCAGTGATATCAGCGGGGTCGTGCATGCCGCCACCGTTATAGGGCCGCCACCCTTCGGCGTCTTGGGTGAGGGACCAGATGCGTCCCTGCCAGATCAGATACTCCACCCCGAGCATTTCGGCGTGGGTTTTGAGCCAGTTGGTGACCGCCCACCCATTCTCGAGTGAGGCCCCGGTAGCGGGGTGGCCGATGCGGTTGCCGAACGTCACATCGCATGCCCGTCCGAGCGGATGCTCGGATCGGGTGCCGGGGCGTGGCGAGTAGCAACCCCAGCCGGTGCCCGGGAACGCGGTTCGGGTTTGGTTCATGACGTGCAGCATCCGGGCCGTGATCTGCCCGCCACTGGTGGGATCATCTACCATGGCGTCTGGTTCACCGGTCATCCCGCCGGGTGCGGGTGCGTCTCCGCCTGCGGCGCAACCGGGGCCAGGGGTCTGGCCGCCGTCGGCTTCGGTTGCGCCGTGTTCTGTCAGCCAGGCGTCAGCGTCGATGGTGTCGCTGCCGGTGCTGCCGGGACGAACCTCGAAATGCAGGTGCGCTCCCGTGGACCGGCCAGACGATCCGACATCGCCGATGTGGGTGCCTGCGGTGACGGCCTGTCCCGGCGTGACGTGGATGCCGTGCTGCCACATGTGCGCATACGCGGTACGCAGCGTCTGCCCGCTGACGGTGTGCTCGATGACGATCAGTCCGCCGTACCCGCCAGTGAATTCTGCGACCGTGACCCGCCCGTCGGCGGCGGCATAGATCGGGGTGCCGTCGGCCGCGCCGTAGTCGGAACCGGAATGGAAGGAACGCTCTCCGGTGAAGGGGTCTGATCGCCACCCCCACGCACTGGTTTTCGTCCACGTTCCTGCCGGGAGCGGAAACACGATCCGGCTCGTCTCCGGCACCGCCCCTGCTTCACCACCAGCTCCGGGCGCAGGGCGTGTGAGCGCGGTGAGGATCGCTTCGGCGACCGGCTGATAGTTCTGGTATCGGTCGGGGTAAGCGGACACTTCGACGGCTTGGGCGGCTGCGCCCATATCCATCTGCTGCCAACCTGGAATATCAAGTAGGCCCCGCGGTGACGGATAGTTTGGCCCCGTCGGTCCGCCATAGAAGGCGCGGGCCTGGTAGGTGGTGTCCATGAGGTCCGCGACCGTGCCCCATCCGGCTTGTGGGCGCATTTGAAACAGGCCCAGCGAGTCGTGGTCGGAGCCGTTGCCGTCGTTCGGGTAGTTCCCGGATTCGGGGTAGGTGCCGGTGTTCGCCAGTTGCCGGAGTGTGGACTCCGTGAGCGCTGCCATGAGGGCGATGGTCACCCCACGGGTGTCGATCCCGTCGGTTTGCCCGCCGACGGTGATGATCGTTGCCGCATGGGTGAGCTGCCTTCGGTTCAGGGTGAACCGTTCACCGTTCTTTGTCGTCACGTCGAGCGAGTCCGGGATGGGTCCGACCGTGAGGGACATGCCAGGAAGGCAGGAAGCTTGCGCTGCGGGGTTCATCACCAGCCCAATGCCGAGGAGCACGATGGTGGGGCCAAAGCACACGGCCGCAATGATGAGAGCGGCAAGGATTTTGCGCATTCCGGGCACCAGCCTTTACGTCAGGGGCTCGTCGATGCGAGACAGGCGCAGCAGATGGCAGTGATCGAAGGTCGGCTGGCAGGTGATGAACATCGTGAACGCCACTGGCCGCGAGGACTCCACTGGCTCCGTACCCCAGATGCCTTCACGGTGACGGGTGCCCGTCACCGTGTACGCGGTCGTGCCCGGGAGGAGTTGCCCGGGTGCGGCTTGGGCTTCGGCGTCCGCCCACGCGGCGGGTATGTAGAGGTCGTCAACGGTCAGCCATTGGGAGGTCTGATGGATGCGCAACTGCGCCCACTGCTCCGGGGAGGGCAGGTAGGTGCGCACATCAGCGGCGAGCCCTGCGGTCTCGGCGCCGGTGGGGTCCCCGACATCGACAATGACCTGCGCATACTCCGAGTACTGGTAACCACTGGCCGTATCCCACGTGAACAGCGCCACCGCCACGTCACGCGCGAAATCCTCAGCACGGGTGGTGTCGCGAATCTCGTTCGGCCCAGTCCGCGTCGCCGGATGCCGCGGCGACGGGGCCACTGTGTCAGTCTGGCCGCTGGGTTCCGGGTCGGGGCTGCTGGTGTGGGGGCCGCGGATGAGGCCGTAGATGCCGATGCCCGCAAGAAGCACGAAGGCAAGGGCACTTGCGATGGCCGCGATGAGCACGCGGCGATGCTTCAAAACAGTGGAAGAGTTCATACCTCCCAGGTGCACTACCCGTCCACGAGCGATGGGTTTCAGCTAGGGCGTGTCTGTTAAATGTTTGAGCCAAGCGATCACCCCGTTGAGCACTACCGCGGCCCGGTACACAACCGCGAGCTTGTCATACCGGGTCGCAAGCCCACGCCACTGCTTCAACCGGCAGTAACCACGCTCGATCACGTTCCTGCCTCGATACTTATCCGCATCAAACTTCAGCGGCCGACCACCCCGTGAACCCCGTCGTTTCCGATGCCCTTGCTGATCACGAGGCTCAGCAATTACCGCCTCAATGCCACGCTGACGCAGATACGCTCGGTTCCCACGCGACGAGTACGCCTTGTCACCCAACGCCGCAACTGGACGGGTGCGGCGACCAACCTGCAGCTGTTCCATCAACGGAATGAACAACGGCGCATCACCATCCTGCCCGGCCGTGCAGATCGTCACCAACGGTAAACCATGCTGCCCATCGACGAGCTGATGAGTTTTCGTCGAGAGGCCGCCTCTGGAGCGGCCAATCGCGTGATCAGGCGGCTCGGTCAGCAGATTCTTGTAATTCGACGAAGCCCTTTTTTAGGCGGGTGACGTTCGTCGCGTGCTGGTGTGCGCGAGCAATCGTGGAGTCCACTGACACATCCCAATCGACCATCCCTGCACGGTCGGCATACTCGTGTAGTCGAGCCTGTACATGGTCCCAAGTACCATCCTTCGCCATCCGGTGGTGCCACTGCCACACTGTTTGCCATGGCCCGAAGGTTTCGGGCAGATCGCGCCACGCGATTCCGCACCGGTACCGATAGATAATCGCCTCGATCATCAACCGGGCATCAGCGAAGGGGCGGCCCTTCTTCCCGGTCGGGCCTGGCATCAAATCGGAGATTAGATCCCATTGCTCATCAGATAGAAGCTGGAATCGAGACATGGTTCCACGATCCCAGCTTCCTTAAGAATCAATTAACAGACACGCCCTAGCTCTCCCGAGAGGTCTTCGGCGATGTGTGTGCCATAGGCAGTGGCGGCTCTCGCGCCAGTGACGGTGACGAATCGTGAAAGTGTGTTGCTGAGCAGATTCGTGCGCCCACGCGCCCACAGTGCATACGGGGCACGATCGCCGAGATCGGTGATGCCAGCCGGCCAATCTGGATCGCTCGGGATCAATACCCGGTAGTCCTCGCTGCTGAACGTCTGTGCGGCAAGATAATTTGTACTCGCTCGGGAACGCATACGATCTCGCCAAACGGCCGATTCGACCGCATCTATTCCTGGGACGGCGATGTCGCGCTCGATCAGAGAGATCGCCTCAACTGCGCCGACTCGACTGAGAAGCGCGCCGATCGAGAGGTCGCACGGTGTACCGATCACGGCCAGCAGCTGGCGAGCCGTTCTTTCGTCCTTGGCGAGGGCAGTGAGCGATGGCATGGGAAGCCTCCTTGGCTACGTGTCGCTCAGGAGGTGCGCGCGAGCTGCCCTGGTGGCCAGAGTTCACGCGACGTACCCTGAAGACGCCCCCGAGCATCGAGAAGACATACGGGCGCCCCATTCAGGAATGGCTGGACCCGGCCGCCGACCGACTCGACCGCACAAGCATATGGAAGTCGTCGAGTGGCTGAAGACCGAACACGGTCTCGGCCATGGTCACGCCAACGCGATCGTCGCCTACGTGAGCGGCGTGCGTCGGATGATGAGCAAGTACGTCAGTCGTGGAGGGTGCCGTCACGGCGCAATTCGAGCCGCACCGCGACGCCGACCCGGTCGAGGAACGCGTCGTCGTGGCTGACCAGCAGCGCCGCGCCGCGGTATGCCGATAACGCGTCCACGAGCTGGTCGACCGTGTCGAGGTCGAGGTTGTTTGTGGGTTCGTCGAGTACAAGCAGTTGCGGGGGCGGGTCGGCGAGCAGCAGTCGCGCCAGCGCGACCCGGAAGCGTTCGCCGCCTGACAGCGCCGATACCGGTCGCAGCGCAGTGTCGCCGCGTACGAGGAAGCGTGCGAGTCGGTTGCGGATCTCGGCGGACGTCACCGTGGGTGCGGTCGCGCGCACGTTGTCGAGAACGGATGCCGCGTCATCGAGCTGATCGGAGCGTTGAGGCAGGTATCCGACGCGGTCGGTGAACAGCTCGGCACGAACGCGCGGAAGGATACCGGGGGCACGGGCCGCGGCATCCGGTTCGATGAGTCGTTCGAGCAGCGTCGTCTTGCCGACCCCGTTCGGTCCCACGAGGGCGATGCGTTCCGGTCCCTGCACGACGAACTCGTGCTCGCCGTCACCGAGCATCGCGATGCGCCTCCCCGCGGGCACGTCGGGGTCGGGCAGGTCGATGCGCACGCGGTCGTCGTCGCGCACCCGCCGCTCGGCTGCGTCGAGCGCGGTGCGTGCCTCATCGACCTTCGCGGATGCCTCGATGCGAAGCCTTCCCGCCGACACCTGCGCGGCACGCTTCTTGCCGTTCATGATGATCTTGGGCTCGCGCTTCTGGGCCGACGCCTTCTTCGCGATCGCTGAGCGCGTCGAGAGCATGGACTCCGCCCGCACCCGATCGCGTTTCTCGCGGCGCAGAGCGCTCGCCGCGGCCGTCTCTGCCTGTCGTGCCGCCGCCTGCTCGGCCTCGAGCCACGCCCGCCACTGCGAGTAGGGGCCGCCGAACACCGACAGCTCACCGGCGTAGATCTCGGCGGTCTCGTCGAGCGCATCGAGTAGCGTCACATCGTGGCTCACCACGATGAGTGCGCCCCGCCACGCGCGGATCACGTCGTAGAGCCGTGCCCGCGACTCACGGTCGAGGTTGTTGGTCGGTTCGTCGAGCAGAGTGACGTCGGCGCCGCGAAGACGGATACCGGTCAGCGCCGCCAGCACGGACTCACCGCCCGACAGCTCCCCGACGCGCCGGTCGAGGGCGCCGGGCGGCAGCCCCGCCTCGGCGAGTGCTGCGTGCGCGCGGGCTTCGATGTCCCAGTCGGCGCCGACCGCGTCGAAGTGCGCGGGGGCGACGTCACCGGCTTCGATTGCGCGCACCGCGTGGAGCGGGGCGTGGATGCCGAGCAGCTCGGCCACCGGGACATCGGTGTCGAGGGTGAGGTTCTGCGGCAGGTACGCCACCTCACCGTTGACGGTGATGTTCCCGGACCCGGGTTGAAGCTCGCCGGCGATGAGCCGCAGCAGCGTGGACTTGCCGCTGCCGTTGCGGCCGACGAGGCCGGTGCGCGCATGTGAGAACGCTCCCGCCAGGTTGGCGAGCGCGGGTGTGCCGTCGGGCCACGCGAACGTGACAGCATCGAGCACGACAGAAGGATGGGTGGTTGATGCGGGCATGGATGCCTCCGAAGTCAGTCGGGCGCTGACGTGGAGACGGATGCTCGTCACCGGGAACGGAAGATACGGGGCCGCAGGGCAGAGGTTTTGAGCGGGTCGACGGTCAGCGCGAAGAGGGGCGCTGCACACGTCGCGAGACGGTTCAGCGCAGGGGCGCGGACGCGTCGATCTTCACCGGTGATTCCTCACGTTTCAAAACAGGGCTGCGACTAGTTTAACGGCCCTGGCTGGGCGCTGCCTGGATACAGGCTCTGTCGAAGTCTTGTCGCGGTCGACGAGGCATGTCACAGTCGAGGGGCGAGTGTGAGCGGTCGGGAACGCGGAAAGCCGTTCCAGGTCGCCGCGCGCCAACAAGCTTTGGCTGTCGCGGCCGTGGACCGACGACACGATGATCAGGATTTCATCGAACATGCGTCCGGTTGGTGGGACGACGAGTGTGGAGGTGCCGAGATGGCCGTCAGGCTGACACCCTGCGCTCGATCGAGCTGCTCGCCACCGAGGTCGCCCCCAGGTACGCGCCGCGCTTTCCGCTCCCGCTGTGGCCTGAGCACAGACGCATCCGTTTCTCCCCAACGCGGAGAGGAAGCCGGGTTGTCCACCGAAGGTCATCGACCCGGCTGGTGCGCCCATGGCCGCGTCGATGATGGACGTATGAACGTCACACCGCACCTTTCGCTAATCGGAATGTCGGCGTACCCTGGAGGCTGAAGCAGGTTCTCAACTCTGCGGGCCCTCCGGGGCGGCCCTCCTGGGCGTTCGATCACACGCTGCTTCCTCGACCGAGAACGACGTGTGACGAGAGGCCCATCATGATTCACCCAATCTTGGCGATGACAAGCTTCATCTATTCGCTCCTGCAGCGCTACGCGCCGAGTAACATCGCGCTCCGATGCATCCGGAGTCGGCGTGGGCTGAAGTGGGGAGTGCCGGCCGTGCTCCTCGCCCTGCCATACCTCGGCCTTGCGTTTTGGTGCTCATTTGTGGCCGCTGGTGGCGGTTCAGCATGGCTGATTTTCCTTGTCCTTCTCAGCCTGTGGAATGCGCTGAAATTCATTGCGTTTGGCCCCATTAGCCTGATGATCCTGAGTCGCGTTCGTGTAAAGGAACTCAATGAACGGCGTGACGGCGAAAAGGTGTCCGCGCCGGCCCTGAACTGATTCCGACGGACCGCGACAGCGTCGCCGATAGTGCGATCAAGTCTGACCGATCAAGCCTCCGAAGCCACAATCGGCACCCGATTCGTTGGTGCGGTGTGAGTGTGGGGTAGAATTGACGGTATGCATTTGTACTTCTTGTGATGGCTGAGCAGGCCTACCGCGCTCGTTGAGTAACTCCGAGCTTGCGGCGGCCGCTTGTTCTGACCCCATGGAGGGTCGCCGTCATTTGCGTACCCGTTGGCTGTTCGGCTTGCCGTGGTGCGTTGTTCTGAAGGATTTGAATGCTTACCCCTACCAACCGTCATCCGGCGCGCCATCGCGCGCAGCTCACCGCCTCCGACCTCTCCGTCATGCGAGGCGTAACACCGGTGCTCAACCATGTCGATCTCGTCGTCACTCCCTCGTCTCGTGTGGCGATCGTTGGCGAGAACGGGCGTGGAAAGACCACGCTTCTCCATGCGCTCGCTGGCACGCTGCCTCCTGACAGCGGCACGATCCAGCGCATCGGCACACTTGGGCTCGCTGAACAAGAAATGAACTCCACCGACAACCGCACCGTTGGGCAGGCCGTCGCCGAGGCCATCGCTGAACCGCTCGCAGCGCTGGCCGCACTCGACGCCGCCGCTGCCGCTCTCGCAGATGGGAGCAGCGAGGCCGCAGAGCAGTACGCCGCAGCATTGGAAGGTGCTGAAGCACTTAACGCGTGGGATGCCGAGCGCCGCGTACAGATCGCGCTCGAAGCACTCGACGCAGAAACCGACATGACACGATTGCTCGCCGATCTCTCGGTAGGGCAACGGTATCGAGTGCGCTTGGCCTGCCTGCTGGGGGCTGAAGATGATTTCTTACTGCTGGACGAGCCCACCAATCACCTCGACCGCAGCGGGCTTGAATTCCTGACCACGCAACTCCGCGCGCGCAACGGTGGTGTCGTCATCGTTAGCCACGATCGCGCGCTACTCTCTGACATTGCGGAGACGGTTGTTGACCTCGATCCGACACCTGATGATCGCCCCCGTATCTACGGCAACGGGTATGCGGGGTACCGAGAAGGGCGCCTGGCCGAGCGGGAACGGTGGGAGCAGGAGTACGAGCGCCAGCAGCAGGAGCAAGCGCGACTGCAGGACAGTCTCAGCGCTGCGCAGAATCGGCTGGTGTCGGGGTGGCGACCGGAGAAGGGGTCACCGAAGCATGGCCGCGCCACGCGTGCGGGCGGGCTGGTGCAGAGCGTGCACCGACGACAGGAGGCACTGAGAGCCCACGCGGTGACGGTGCCTGAACCACCGCAGCTGTTCCAGTTTCCAGACCTGCCCACACGAAAGGGCGCAGTGCTACTGAACGTCGACAACGTGAGCCTTGCCGAACGGTTAACGCAGCCGGTGTCGTTTGAACTCTCGCACCGCAGCAGGCTTGTAGTGACTGGCCCGAACGGGGCAGGGAAGTCGACGCTCTTAAGCATCGCGGCGGGCGAACTGTTGCCAAACACGGGAACAGTGCGAACATCCCGTGGCACGCGCTTGGGCTTTCTGCGCCAGGAGTCGGTGTTGCCGCCTGATCGGCGTGCGAACGAAGTGTATGCCCGGCACATCGACGAACTCGTCGCTCAAGGAAACCTGCAATCATCTGAGGCGGTCGGCCTGTCGGGGCTTGGTCTGCTGCGATCGCGCGAGGCGGGCAAACGGGTGGGTGAGCTGTCGATGGGTCAACAACGACGCCTCGATCTGGCGCTCGTGCTCGCGGCACGCCCGCACGTGCTGCTGTTGGACGAACCCACCAACCACCTCTCTATCGCGCTCGTCGACGAACTCACCGAGGCACTCGGGGCTACCCAAGCGGCCGTCGTACTGTCGACTCACGACCGGCAACTTCTACGAGATGTCGCTGAATGGCCTCATTGTCATCTCAGCACGATCGCCGAAAGATCCGCGCTGGTATGAGGTAACCAGCCAGCAGTCATCTCCCTCTGGGTGCACAATATCGTGGGGTTTTGGGAGTTGCCGCGCCTGGGAGGTCAAGCCCGGGGGCGTGGTGTAGCTGTTGGTGATCCTTCAGTTGTTGGTGTCGGTTAGGCGCTGAGCTCGAGGACGGGGTCGCTCACCTCCTCGGTTCCGGTGTCGGTGACGAGGGTGAGGCGGGACTTGGCGAGGATGTCGAGGCCGAGGTAGCGGCGCCCTTCTGCCCATTCGTCCGTCTGCTCGGCGAGGACGGCGCCGACGAGGCGGATGATGGCGTCGCGGTTGGGGAAGATCCCGACGCTGTCGGTGCGGCGGCGGATCTCACGGTTCAATCTCTCGTTTGGGTTGTTGGACCAGATCTGCTGCCAGAGCCCTTCGGGGAACCCGGTGAACGCGAGGATGTCCGTCCGAGCAGCGTCGAGGTGCTCGTGCGCGTCGGGGAGCTTGCCGTTGACGTAGTCCAGGAGCCGGTCGAACTGGGCGTTTACGGCAGCTGCGTCGGGCTGGTCGTAGACGGAGTGCAGCATCGCTTTCACGGCCGGCCACATGTTCTTCGGGGTCACGGACATCAGGTTGGCGGCGTAGTGGGTGCGGCATCTCTGCCAGACCGCGCCCGGCAGGTTCGCGGCGATGGCTTCCACCAGCCCGGCGTGGGCGTCGCTGGTGACCAGCCGGACCCCGCTCAGGCCGCTGGCGACGAGGTCGGCGAAGAATGAGTTCCAAGCCGCTGCGGTCTCGCTGGTTGTGACACGAAGTCCGAGGACTTCGCGGCGCCCGTCGGCGTTGACGCCGGTCGCGACCAGCACCACCGCGTTGATCACCCGGCCGCCTTCGCGGACCTTCATGGTCAGCGCGTCGGCGGCGACGAACGTGAATGGCCCGGCATCGCCGAGCGGACGGTGGCGGAACTGGTCGACGTGCTCGTCGAGGTCGGCCGCCATCCGCGAGACCTGCGACTTCGACAAGCCGTGGATCCCGAGGGTCTTCACGAGCTTGTCCATCCGGCGGGTCGAGACGCCGGCGAGGTAGCAGTCCGCGATTACGGTGATCAGCGCGGTCTCAGAGCGTTTGCGGCGCTCGAGGAGCCATTCCGGGAAGTAGGTGCCCGAACGGAGCTTTGGAATCGCGACGTCGATAATACCGACGCGGGTGTCCAGGTCGCGATGCCGGTAGCCGTTGCGCTGCGCGATCCGGTCCGGGCTGGGCTTGCCCCATTCCGCGCCGACCATGGCGTCCGCGTCAGCGGACAGCAGCGCGTTGATCGTGGTCTGCAGCAGGCTGCGCATCAGATCCGGCGACGCGTCGGTCAGGGCTTCAGCGAGCACGCTCGCAGGGTCGACAATATGAAGTGCGGTCATCGTGATGATGCCTTTCGACTGGAGGTAAGAGACTTCTCGAAGGATCACACTGACCGCGCTCACGTCGCGAACGACGAGCCAGCCACCGCGGGCTACACCACACTTAAGGGGCACTACTGCCTGGGAGGTGATTCGCAATCATGCATCGGTTCTTCGAGGCGCTGACGAATAGCGAAATCTACCCGATATGTTCCCTGACTTCCTCGAGCAAACTCCGAGGATCGTCAGCCCAGAAACGCACGATGTTACAAGTGTGTGCGCCGCCCTTCGGGCGTAACCCCGGTAACGACAATTCCAGCGGTCGTTCAAGCGTGATCTCGAGGTTTGTTTCGTCTGATATGCGAATAGCCATCACTGATTTGTCGTCTTCACGAAAAACCTTTGGTGTCTTTGGCTCACCGGATACGCGTCCACTTCGTTGTTCGAAGAAGCCGACCGATTGAATGTCTGAAGCGCCCTGGGTTTGTTAGAGACTGATGTGCCCTGGGGTTCATGGAGTCGCGCCGTTAGATTCCTGACTGCAGCATCTTTGCTTGTTCATACAGTTTCTCGTATTCGACGGGTGAACGCATCCCGAGTCGGGAGTGGCGCCGTTTCCGGTTATGGAACATTTCCAAATACTCGAAGATCGCATTCGCAAGCTCGAGCCTGGTCCGCCACATTCGACGGTCCAGTAGTTCGGTTTGCATACGCCCCCAGAACGATTCGATCATACTGTTGTCGTAACATGACCCAATCGCTCCCATCGACGGCAACAGCCCTGCAGCTTGAACCCGCTGAGTGAATACCCAACTCCGGAAAACAGTGCCGTGGTCCGAGTGTATGATCGTCCCCGGTTGGGGCTTTCGTGTCTCGATCGCCATATGCAGCGCGTTCGTCACGAGCGCTGCATCCGGGGAACTGTCAATCGCCCAGCCCACCACTTTTCGGCTGAACGTGTCCAGTACGACGGCGCAGTAGACTTTCCCTTCTCTTGTGCGATGCTCTGTGACATCGGTGACCCATAGCATGTTGGGATGATCCCGTGCGAACTCGCGCCGCACGAGGTCCCCGGGAAGAGGAGCATCGCTGCGGGAGTACCGCGAGCGTCTGGGGCCAGGAATACCGCGCAGACCGGCGCGTGCCATCACCAGTTCCACTTGGGAACGTCCAACCTGTAGCCCTAACCCCATGGTGAGTTCTGCCCACACCCTGCGCGCACCATATACGCCTCGTGCTGCTTCATGGACGGCCTGAATCTGCTCGAGAAGCCACGCATGACGGATCTGGCGATTCGATGGGACACGGGTCTTCCAGGCGTAGTATCCAGATTCAGATACCCCGAGGAGCCTGCACGCCTTCTGCACTGGCAGTCGTTCCGCGGACATCACTGCGATGGCCGCGTACACCCTTTTGGGTTGGGAGTCTCCTTCAAGAGCTGTCGCGCACGAACCAGGATTTGTACTTCCTCTTCGAGCTCACGAATGCGGCGTTTCGCACTGGCAAGTTCAGCGTTCTCGGCGCTGGTTGTGCCGGGGAGCTCCCCTTGATCGATACGTTGCTGTTTGCGCCAGTTATAGATGGTTTGCTGGCTGATGCCGAGATCCTCAGCAACATGTTTCACGGGTTTACCTTCAGAGAGCAAATCTAGGACTTTGCGTCTGAAGGGTTCAAGATAACGACTCACGGCCGACCTCTTTCTTGGTTGCGCTGCTACCAAGATCCCAACAGGCTGACTCCACTAAAGCCAGGGCACATCAGAGCCTCCATCAAACCCAGGGCGCTTCAGTGGCGCGGCATTGCCATGCGCTCAGACAAGACCGCCAGGAACTATCACTCCGCGCTCTGCCTCGCCGCAACCCTCCAATGGGTTTAGCAACACGGCCTAGAAGGGATGGACGCCGCGCATTTACTTCGATACGCTTGTATTGCACTGTAGAAGGAAGGGAGATGGGCTGTGGCGCGAGGGCGCGGACGCGATCACGATGTGGTCCGGCAAGCGATCATCGATGCAGCGGGCACCGCGGTCGAGCAGGGGGGCCTCGAGTCGCTGACGTTCCGTCGGGTCGCTGCTGCCGCGGATGTATCCCCGGGACGGGTCCAGCACTACTTCACCGACCACGCCAGGCTGGTGCAGGCCTGCTTCGATGCTGTGCAGGATAGGGCGCGTTCTCGTGTGGAGGCGACGCTCGCGAAAGTCGAGCCGAGCCCTGCGGAGGTGGTCGCGGCGATTCTGCGCACGATGATCCCGCGGAGTCCCGAGGACTTCAGAGATCTCCGTGTGGTCACCATGTTTGAGACCTTGGCGCTCACCGAGCCGGCGTTGGGGCGGGCACTGCTGGAGGGTCACGCAGAGCTGCGCATGCTGCTGGTCGATCAGGTTGCGCTCGTCTTACGCAGACCCGGTTCCGCGCTGGAAGCAGCCGGCATCACGTCCCCGGAGATGATCTCTGATGGATTGCTTGCGACGGCCGGCGGGCTCGCGAGTGAAGTCCTGCACGGCCATCTCGGGGCCGACGAGGCACACCGGGTCCTAGACGCGGCGCTGGCTTGCGGGCTCGGCAAGAGCACGACTGACGACACGGAGGGCGGCCATGGCGGATGACTCCGAGGTCCTGCGGCCGCTGCGGCGCGGGGAGGGGCTGGTCCGGGGCCGTTTCGTGACCGAGCACGACGGGGCGACCTACGTCGTCGACGCTCACTACCTCGACCTGGCCGAGCGCATCCGCCTCTACCGGAACGGGCGACTCGTCGACACTGCTCGCGGGCGTGCCACGTTCCATCTCGGCGGTGGCGTACGGATCGAGGCCGCGGTCGCTAAGGCCGGCATGAAGTACGTTCGCCTGCGACAGGGCGAAGCTGGCGGCAAAGTGCAGCTTCCACCGGCCGAAGGAACGGCCGAGGCATGGCGGGCGCGGGTCGGTACCGCTCACCCTACCGCGAGCCGAGTCGTCGGTTGGGTCTCGCTCGTCGTCCTACTGGCTGTGCTCGGGATCGAGCTTCCCCAGCTGATCAACCTCACCGGGAACCTGACGCCGCTCGTCGGACTGCCGTCGTTCGAGGTCCCGGCACTGACGCTACCGGGCTGGACGAACGTGGCACTCATCATCCTGGCCGGAGCCGCCGGGCTCGAACGCAGCCTGAGCATGAAGTACAACCCTCTGCTCGACGACTGATCGGCTCGATGGGTCAGAACACTCATTCGCGGCGCTTCAAAGAAGCTGATATCTGCGGCGTGGGCTCTGCTCTCCACGCCGAGCGCGGACAGCGTCGAGCCATTGCTCGCTCTGCGGATCAGTGCAGTCCGGTGCGGATGGTAAAGGCCCCTGACCGCGGACGGTTTCTGCCAGTCCTGGCCCGCACCCGCTCAATCCGTCGTCCGGTCGGGCCGATGGTCTACGACTGTCTCAAGCTCGTGTTCGTCAGGTCGGGGTCCGCGATCGTGTTTAGCGAGTTCGGGCATCAGCCGGTCAGCTTCGGTGATGTAATCATGATCGGCCCGAACGTGTTGTTCAGCGCCGAACCCGAAGGCCTCGTCACTCTCACCGCGATCTACGTTGATACCGACTTCGCGCTCGATCAGTTCTTCTGGCAGCACTCGACGGTCTTGCATGATCGGCTCGACGCGCAAGGGTTTGCCGAGAAGGTCTACTCCGAGCCGGCCCAGGTCCTGCGCCTGGGCCGGGACCGGGCGGGCATGGTGACGCCGTGGCTGGATGAGATGGTCGCCCTCAGTATTGAGGGCTGTTTCCCGCAGCGGTTCAACCGGTTGCAGGCGCTCTGGTTCGCCGTCATGGACGTCCTCGCCCCGCACATCCGTGTCTCGCCGGTGCGGTTGACGCCGTTGCAGCGGGCGCGCTCGCGCCCAGTCTTGCCGCGTACTCGGCGGTTCGCGCCGCTGCGCCGTGAAGCGATGCTCGCGCGCGAAGCTCTCCACGAGAACGTCGCGCACCCGTGGACGCTGGGCGAACTGGCCGAGACCGTGCGGCTATCTCCGCAACAGCTCACGCGGGTGTTCGCGGAGGCATTCGGGAAGACCCCGATCGCCTACCTGACCATGCTGCGCGTGCAGGAGATGGCGCGGCTGCTGCGCGAGACCGACCTGCCCGTGGCTACCGCGGGCCGTCGCGTGGGCTGGTCGAGCCGGTCGCGGGCGACGGAAGCGTTCATCGAGCACACCGGGCTCAGCCCGAGCCACTACCGCGCCATGCGCCCCATCACGACCGATCACCCCGAGAACGGCACCGTGGTCCGGTAAACCCTCACTTCGTCCGGCGTCCGACCGGACATCCCCGCTTCCCGCCCAGCGTCGGCGGGAGCGCTGGTAGTCCGGTATGGCCTACGTCAGGCACGACCACAAGTTGTCCTGGCGGCCAACCTACCGATCCCGTAGTTCGCTGACCGTCTCGACTCGCCGGATGTGCCTGGCTCACCTCGCAGGTACAGGACCAGCCGCCGCCCCTTGCGGCTGGCCCGCCGGGAGGAGGCCGGACGATGGCGACGAGGCAAGAGGAGGCCCGCCAAGCGCGGGAGGCGAAGCTCGACGAGCTCCACGACAAGCTCACCGGCGCGGTCGAACGGCTCGTCACCGGGGACGACTGGGCCGACGCGCTCCGGTTCGCCGCACGGTTCCGGTCCCGGTCGTTCAACAACGTCCTGCTGATCTGGGAACAGCACCAGGCCGCGTTTGAACGGGGCCGGGTCCCGGAACCGTTCCCGACCTATGTCGCCGGCTACAAGCAGTGGCAACAACTCGGCCGCCAGGTCGGCAAAGGCCAGGCCGGATACCAGATCCTCGCCCCCGTCACCGGCAGATTCGCGTCCGCGAACCCGTCCGATCCCGCGTCGTGGCGGCGCCTGAACCGCGGTGAGAAGCCCAAGCCAGGCGAGACCGTGCGCTCGAAAATGGTCGGGGTGCGCCCGGCCTACGTCTGGGATGTCTCCCAGACCACCGGCGACCCGCTCCCGAAGAAGCCGGAGCCAAGGCTGCTCACCGGGGAAGCGCCGGAAGGACTGCGCGAGGGGCTGGCGGGACGGATCGAGGCCGAGGGGTTCGAGCTGCTGTGGGTGCCGCACGAGGGCATGATCGGCGGCGCGAACGGGCTGACGAACTTCGAGACCCGCCAGGTCGCGGTGCGGGAGAAAATGCCCGATGCCGCGCAGGTGAAGACCGAAGGGCACGAGCTCGCCCATGTCCTGATGCACGGCCCCGACCAGGAGGAGGCGAGGCAGCATCGCGGGATCGGGGAGGTCGAGGCCGAATCGGTGGCGCTGATGATCGGCGCTGCGCACGGGATGGACACCAGCGAGTACACGATCCCGTACGTGGCCGGGTGGGCGGTGGCCGTGGATAGGAAGAACCCGGTCGAGGTGGTGCAGGCCGCCGGGGAGCGTATCCGCAAGACCGCGATCGACATCCTCGACCGGCTCGACACGATCCAGGTGAGCGACGGCACCCCGCCCGGCCTCGACCGCGACACCCAACGCCGCCCACCGGAACCTCGGCCCGGCCGGACAGCGCCTGCCGCGGAGGCTGAGGAGGCGCGGCCGGAACGAGCGGGGCGCGGGCGTACGGGATCGCGAACGCGATGATCTTCCACAAGGTCAGCGACCTCGACAACGTCGGCGACCAGGGCTCGGCGATGCGGGGCCTGGCTAACTCGTTGTTGGCGAACGCGGAGACGCGGATCATCTACCGGTAGGAGAGCGACCAGCTGGGCCCGACCTCCGCGGCGCTCGGGCTGACCGGCACCGAGCAAGCCCTGCTGCCCACCCTCGGGGTTGGGCAGCAGGGCTGTGGAAGATCAAGGGCTCCTCCTACGTCGTCCAACACCAGCTGCACCCGGCCGAAAATAGACTCTTTGACACGAGCTCGCGGGCGGCGGCACGCAGCTAGGGCGTGTCTGATAGTTGCCGGGTCCACGCGATGGCGGTGTGGATAAGGACGGCGGCGCGGTAGACGATCACGTGTTTGTCGTAGCGGGTGGCGAGGCCTAGCTCTAAAACTGATGGAGGTTGTTGACAGTGGGGTGTTCCGATTGGGAGGAAGGTTCCATTTCACAACGAGAGTTCGAGCGTCGAGCGAAGCATAAGCTCGCCGTGCTGTGGCACGTCGATGAGATCAGTGGGAACGTCGCGGCGACGTGCCGGTACTACGGCATCAGCCGACAGACCTACTACAAGTGGAAACGTCGTTACGAGGACGAGGGTCTTGAGGGGTTGAGGGATCGCTCCAGCGAGCCGCATCATCAACCGAATAAGGCCGGCTCGGAAGTGATCGAGAAAATCCTTTGGCTACGCCAGCGGTATCACTTCGGACCCCACAAGATCGCGATGTATCTGGCTCACTATCACGACATCACGATCAGCACCTCCGGGATCTGGCGGATTCTAAAGAAGGTCGGACTGAACCGGCTCCCCGCTTCACAGCGCTACAAGCGCACCCAGACGAGGTGGAAACGCTACGAGAAGCAACGGTCTGGGCACGCCCTGCAAGTCGACGTGAAGTTCATCGAACCCTTGGGACAGACGGGGTGAAAGAAGCGCTACTACCAGTACACTGCGATCGCTGACTGCACCCGCGTCCGAGTGCTTTGTGCTTACCCACGCAACAACCAGAAGACCGCGATCCAGTCCATCGACCATGTGCTGTCGAAACTACCGTTCCAAGTCGAACAGGTGCAGACCGATAACGGTCAAGAGTTCGGACAAGCGTTCCATTGGCACCTGCTCGACAAGGGCATCGGCCACGTCAAGATCAGGCCCCGTACACCCCGCTTGAACGGGAAGGTCGAAAGGTCCCACCGGATCGACTCCGAAGAGTTCTATCGACTCCTCGAAGGAGAAGTCATCGACGACGCGAACCTCTTCGCCGAACGACTCCAGCAATGGGAAGACCACTACAACTATGATCGACCACACGGAGCACTCGGCGGGCAAACCCCCTACGAACGACTCAAACAGAAAGCACAAGCTCCCCTGTCATAAACCTCATTCAGTTGCACACCTAAGGATAGCAAGAACCCCTGCCACTCACTTTGAGCAGTAGGGGTTCTTGGTCGGCAGACTTAACCCTTACAGGTACGGTTGCGTGATGAGTTCGAGGTAGTGGCCGGACGGGTCGAGCAGATAGACGCCTCGCCCACCGTGCTCATGGTTGATCTCTCCGGGCTTCGTGCGCTGCGGGTCGGCCCAGTGGTCCCAGCCTCGTTCCGTGATCTTCGCGTAGGCGCGGGCGAAGTGCTCGTCGTCCACGAGATAGGCGTAATGCTGTGGTGGGAACTCGAACGGCAGCGGTCCGGCGAACTGGAGCATCACCCCGCTGCCGATCTGGATGTTCGTGAACGCGCCCCACGACTCAGCGGGTGTTGCTTCCAGCATGTCGATGTAGAACTCGGCCATGGTCGGCGGGTCAAGCGAAGCGATGATGGTGTGGTTGAAGTGTGCAGTCATGGATTCTCCTTGTCTTCGTTGATGTGATTCTGGGATCGCATCAACGCAAGGAGGCGCACGGATCAGGAAACGACCAGATGGCCTTCCCGGGAGCGGCCGCCGTGGGCCTGACTGGTCTTCATCGGTTCCATCCTACCAGGAAGAGCCGGAGAGCTGCCGTCCTGACCATCGGCGGTCAGTTCAGCCATCCCGGCGATGAACGCGTCGAGCCCCAGCTTGTCCGACTTCATGATTCTGGGACTGCCGCGCTGTTAGGTGACTTCTTGACCTGCCTCACGGAAAAGGTTCCAGTTTCGATGGCTAACTGGTGGCCTGATCCGGAAGGCTCATCCGCATGCCCCGCCCCTATCCGCCGGCCTCGGCCTCGGCCCCCTGTGCGGCTCACGCTTCCGCATAGATCTGGCGGCGCACCAGTACGCGCGCCTCGGCCCCGGCACCCAGCAGTGTCCGTTCGGTGACCGATCCGACCCTGCCTGTGGCTCCTGCGATGACGTACATATAGTTTCCTCCTGCGAGCTTCGATTGATTGTTCTTCGGCGTATGCGGCATTACTCAGCAGAAACATCCTCATATAGGCAAAGTTCTTGCTCAATCATCTGATCCAGCGGGCGTATCTGCTCGGGGACGTGACACGACTGCAGCATGGAGGTTCTCTCGCGTTTCGAGGATCAGGATCGGGTGGCGCGTGTGCTCCACTCGTTGCGGATGCGCAGTACCTTCTACTGCCACGTCGAGCTCTCCGAGCCGTGGGCGCAGCAAATGCCGGCGATCGCCGACTCTGTGAGCTTCCACGTCGTCACGGCCGGCTCCTGCTGGCTGCGCTTGCCAGCGTCCGATCCGGTCGAGGTGCGGGCGGGCGACCTCGTCCTCGTGCCGCACGGCCTCGGCCATGACCTGCTCAGCGAAGCCGATGCGCGTCGTGGCCCGAGAGTCGACCTTCTGCCCCGGGAGTACTTGAGCGCCAGCTACTCGATCCTCCAGCACCGGGGGAGGCAGCCGGGCAGCGCAGCTGATCTGCGGGGTTGTCTCCTTTGACGAGTTCGCCGCACGCGAGCTGATGCATATGCTTCCCGCCGTGATGTTCATCGGCGGCGATACGCTCTCGGGGGTGTCCTCGATCAAGGACACGCTGCGCCTTATGGCGGGCGAGCTCGCGCACCCGCAGCTCGGAGGTGAAGCCGCCGCTACCAGACTTGCCGACATCCTCGTTGTGCAGGCGATCCGCTCCTGGCTCATCAACGACTCGACGGCCCCTGCAGGCTAGTTGCGTGCACGCGAAGACGAGAGGATCGGTCGCGTACTCGAAGCGATCCACCACCATCCCGGCAACGACGGGGACCTCGGTCGTCTCGCCCAGGTCGCCACGATGCCCAGGTCATCGTTCAGCAGCCGCTTCACCGCGCTGCTCAGCGAAGCACCGATCGCCTACCTCACCCGCTGGCGCATGAACATCGCCGCGTCACGGCTGCGCGAAGAAGACATCACCGCCGCCCGCCTCGCCTCCGAACTCGGGTACCAGTCGGAGGCCGCATTCAACCGGGCCTTCACCCGAATCAACGACTAGACCCCCGGGTCTCTGCGTGGACGCCGGAGAAGATAGTCGAACAGCCTGGGATCACATATCAGACAGATCTTTGCGGTTGTCACGAAGGAGAGCTCGGAAGTACCCGAACCCTGCGACGGCGTGGAGAACCGCTCCAGCGATGCAAAGCACTCTGCCTGCGGCTCCGACCGGGTGGAGTGTGGGGAGCAGGCTGAGTCCGATGAGCGCGAGCCCTGACATGAGCGCGGCAGTGCGCATCTTCCCGACTCGGGAGACCTTCGGCGCTTGTGAGGGACGGGTCACCAGGTAGGTGATGACGAGTGCAGCGTCGACGGCTGCGATGGTGAGAACCACTCCGAAGGAGAGATGACCTGCTAAGACAAGGGCGAGTGCGATGGTCGCAACGCCGACGCGGTCTGTGATCGGATCGAGAACCGCTCCCGTGGTGCTGACCTGGTTCAGGGCGCGGGCGAGATAGCCGTCGATCCAGTCGCTTGCGCCGAAGATCGCCAGGAGTACGACGGTGAGGCCGGGATGGTCACGGTTGAGGATGAGGATGACGATCGGAACTACGAGCCCGAGCCGCAGCAGGGTGATGAGATTTGGCAGAGTTGCCCAGTCGCGGCGCGGGCGTGCCGATGACGTGCGGTTCATGCGCGCACCCCCCGCTTATGGCGTGCGAGGATCCAAACGGCGAGTGCTGCGGCCACGACGATGAACGCGGGCAGGGTGTAGCGCTCCACGATGTCGAACAGTGCGTTCCCGATAAGCGCACCACCGACGACCCAAAGCCCGGCCCAGAGCAGTGCCGCGAGACCACAAGCGGTTGCGAATCGCGAGTACGGCACCGCTGAGGCGCCGGCTGCAGCGGCGACGAGGGTGCGGATACCCGGAAGCAGGCGGGCGATGATCACGACCCAGAATCGGCCGGCAACATAATATCGTGCCTTCTCCCAGCGGTCCCGGCCCAACCGCTTGATCAGCCTGGTGTCGCCGAGGCGGGCTCCAAGACCACGTCCGACCGCGAACCCCACATGGTCTCCGAGAAATGCGCCCAGTGCGGCGACGAATACCCCGGCGGCGAGCAGTTCGCCGCGGTCTGAAAGCGTGATCGCGGCCAAGACGATGCCCGTTTCCCCGGGGAGGACGGCGCCGATCCCGAGGGCCGCGTCGAGGGCCGCGAACAGGAGCATGCAGGCGAGCACGAGGGTGATGTGCTCGCCTGCCTGTGCAAGGAGTGTGCGGAGAAGTTCGACCATGCATGTGACGGTAGATCCGCGGGTAAACGTGCCGATATTGCCGAATGCCTATTCATGACCTAACGATCGTGAGTTCTCCGGTCGGAACCGCGCGCATAGATTGGGAGTATGAGTGGTAGTTCCGATGATCTCGAGACACTGCGCCGTCGGCAGAACATAGTGGGGTGCGTCGTCGCGGTCGGCGTCGGCACGTCCACGTGCTGGTTGTCCGAGCTTGCCGTACTGGTGCTGAGCCTTGTTGCGGCTGCTGCGATCGTCCTCGTGTTCGCAACCCCGGCTGTGCGGGTTCGCGTGGTTCTTGCCGGTTCCGTGCTCGGGGCTACCGTCGTCAGACTCCCCGAGTTGAATGTCGAGGAGATTGTCGATGGCCTCGTATATGGTCTGTTGACCGCCCTGGTGCTTGCCGCGCCGCTGACCACGCGGCGCGCGGTGTCCGAGCGGCGAGAGTTTCACCGGCGGGGCTGGCAACTGGCCGCGATCGAATCCAGGCGACGGGCGAGCCAGACCCGTGAGGTCCTGCAACGTGAGCGGATGACCCTTGCCGCGGAGATGCACGACGGCCTCGGCCACTCTTTGACGCTCATCGCCGTCCGGCTTGGACAGCTCTCCCTCACGCCGACACTCTCGGATACCGACCGAGCAGAGGTCTCCGGTATCCGCACGATCGCAGCGGACGCGGCGGATCAGCTCGGTCTCGCCGTTCGGCTGCTGCGCCAGTCTGAAGACCCGACGGCCGGGTGGAGGCTTCCGAGCCTCGATGAAGCAGTGACCGGTGCTCGTCAGGCCGACATGGACGTGGACACGCACATCGCCGCAAATCTGAGCGAACGGCTCAGCGACGCAGCGCTCAACGCCGTCGCCCGGGTGGTTCAGGAAGGACTCACCAACGCGTCCAAACACGCCCCGGGGCAACCGGTCACCGTACGCGTCGAGATCGAGGGCGATACTGTCACTGCGGTTGTCCGTAATCCTCTCAACGAGGGAGCGTCCTACGCCCATCCGCACGATTCTGGATTCGGGCTGCACGGCCTGCGGCACCGCGCGGCGATGCTGGGTGGCGCCCTTTCCGTCCGTCAGACGCCGACCGAGTTCGCCCTGAACCTCACCCTTCCCGCGCACGCTCGCCCATCCGCGGACGGCGCAGCATCCGATAACGACATCGTCGCCGCCAAGGACGATGCCGCGACCCTTCGATCCCGCGCTACCCGAGCAGCCATCGCCGTGCCCACAGCCATCCTCGGCGCAATCGTGTTCATCGTGGTCGCTTACTTCGTGCTCGCCAACACGCTATCGGTGATGACCACGGCACAGCTCGCAGACATCTCCGTCGGGGATACCCAGGAGACGGTCGAGCGATCCCTCCCTGCCCTCGAGATGCTCGATCCCCCGCGTGATGAGTTCCCACCTCTCCCCGACGAGGCCTGCCACTATTATGAGGCGGGAATCAGCTTCTTCGAACGAGTCGACGTCCACGTCGTCTGCTTCGCCTCTGACCAGGTCAGCAGGATCGGAACGGTTCCCGCGCCATGACCCCGGGCGATCACACCGACACCCCGCAGATCCGCGTCCTGATCGCGGATGACGACCACCTCGTCCGCACCGGCATTGCCGCGATCCTCGCCTCCGCCACTGACCTCGACATCATCGCCTTCGCCAGCAACGGCCACGAGGCCGTCAACGCCGCGGCAACACACCGCGTCGACGTCGCACTGCTGGATATCCAGATGCCACGACTCGACGGCATCGGGGCCCTCCGCGAGATCCGGCACCGACAGCCCGAGCTTCCGATCGCCATGCTCACAACCTTTTCCGACGATCATCTCATCGCCGATGCGATCAACGCCGGCGCCCTCGGGTTCCTTCTCAAATCCGACGAACCCCAGCAGCTCATTGCCGGCGTCAGAGCCCTCGCACACGGCGGCGGTGCGTTCTCCCCCCGAGTCGCCCGCTGGCTCGCCGCCGAGCAACGAGCAGGTCACCGCACCCGAACCGCGCGAGACGAACTCACCACCCTGCTCACCGAGCGCCAGATCGAGCTCCTCACCCACATCGCCCAGGGGCTCTCCAACGCCCAGATCGGCAAAGCCATGCACCTATCCGAAGGCACCGTCAAACAGTACATCTCCCAACTCTTCAACACCCTTGGCATCAATAACCGTGTCCACGCCGCCATCACCGCTTACCGACACGGACTCATCACATGACACCACTGACGAGGCACTACGTGGGGGACTGTCTGATTAACAATGAAGATGGTGTCGTGGCCTCGGGGCGGGTCTGACCTTCCGATTAACTGACTCGCTCCTGGCGGTGCTGTCCTGACACCGACGGGTCGACTCGCTCCGCGGCCACGTTCGTTCCGGGTGACCGGACCGGGCAGGAGCGTGACTTCATAGGACGTTGCTCGATCAATGACTCTTCATTGTTGTGTCCGTCCGGCCCGGCGAGGTCATCCCCTCATTTCGCGACCGGTACGCCAGTACCGACTCAATGCCACTCGGCACGACTACGGAGTCGACCGCGCAGAAGATCGACCGGGCCGCGCCGAAGGAGTGCCCAGCGAGGTTGCCCGTCGAGGCGTGGCCGATGGACGGCACCGGCCAGCACCGCTGGTCTCCCGGCAACGTGAACTTTGAGCCGGACAGTGGATACGCGCAAAGAAGTGGGCCTCACATTCGTCCAACATGCTATGCTCACGGACCGGCTCAACGGTCTACATGGAACGCGTCACCGTTCCCGGTGCTTCACGACGGTGGAACTTAGGGGCCAGGGCCGTGCGCCCGCCCCCGGGTGAGATACTAGCTCCTCGACGTCCGTCGCGGACGTGACAAATCGCCGGATGCCGGTACGCACCGGCTCGTGCGGGCCGATGCCGTTCACTCTCGTCGCCGGACCGGGCACCGCACCGACGCGACGCCCAGTCGATGCTCCTCGGTGACCACGCGCAGCGAACCGGACCAGGCAGTGGCTTCGACCACGACCGTCGCCCCCGGACAGAGCAGCCACGAGTCGAGAACGTGCCAGAAAGCGGTGCCGTGTCGCCCGTCGATCCTGGCGGCAGCACCTGGACTCCGACATCAGCTCTACACTGCCTGCGGCGACCAGCCCCCGGCCTCACGCCTCCGCGTCGGCGTCGACAATGTCATGCCCAACTACAGCTAGGGCGTGTCTGTTAATTGATTCTTAAGGAAGCTGGGATCGTGGAACCATGTCTCGATTCCAGCTTCTATCTGATGAGCAATGGGATCTAATCTCCGATTTGATGCCAGGCCCGACCGGGAAGAAGGGCCGCCCCTTCGCTGATGCCCGGTTGATGATCGAGGCGATTATCTATCGGTACCGGTGCGGAATCGCGTGGCGCGATCTGCCCGAAACCTTCGGGCCATGGCAAACAGTGTGGCAGTGGCACCACCGGATGGCGAAGGATGGTACTTGGGACCATGTACAGGCTCGACTACACGAGTATGCCGACCGTGCAGGGATGGTCGATTGGGATGTGTCAGTGGACTCCACGATTGCTCGCGCACACCAGCACGCGACGAACGTCACCCGCCTAAAAAAGGGCTTCGTCGAATTACAAGAATCTGCTGACCGAGCCGCCTGATCACGCGATTGGCCGCTCCAGAGGCGGCCTCTCGACGAAAACTCATCAGCTCGTCGATGGGCAGCATGGTTTACCGTTGGTGACGATCTGCACGGCCGGGCAGGATGGTGATGCGCCGTTGTTCATTCCGTTGATGGAACAGCTGCAGGTTGGTCGCCGCACCCGTCCAG
Source organism: Actinomycetaceae bacterium MB13-C1-2 (assembly GCA_035621235.1). NCBI lineage: Bacteria > Bacillati > Actinomycetota > Actinomycetes > Actinomycetales > Actinomycetaceae > Actinomycetaceae bacterium MB13-C1-2. The sequence goes on along the minus strand of CP141731.1, from coordinate 2,432,911 downwards.
TTGCGGCGTTGGGTGACAAGGCGTACTCGTCGCGTGGGAACCGAGCGTATCTGCGTCAGCGTGGCATTGAGGCGGTAATTGCTGAGCCTCGTGATCAGCAAGGGCATCGGAAACGACGGGGTTCACGGGGTGGTCGGCCGCTGAAGTTTGATGCGGATAAGTATCGAGGCAGGAACGTGATCGAGCGTGGTTACTGCCGGTTGAAGCAGTGGCGTGGGCTTGCGACCCGGTATGACAAGCTCGCGGTTGTGTACCGGGCCGCGGTAGTGCTCAACGGGGTGATCGCTTGGCTCAAACATTTAACAGACACGCCCTAGGCGATGACCCTCGCCGCAGCATCCTGAGTGACGCGTGCTGTGGTGCGGTGTTCCGCGATCTGGCGGGCGAAGTTCACGGTGCCGTCGATCGTTTCTTGAAACGCCTCGTGTTCCTCATCCGTGAGGGCGTGCGCGATGTCGGCGACGTCGTAGTGCAGCCACCAGTCAGCCATCTCGCTCCACATGACCCGGAATGCCCGCACCGGAAACTGCGGCACCGGCCCCTCATCAGGTTTAGGTGCGGGGCGAAGCGGCCTCGGCTTCCGTGTCTTGGTTTGTTCTTTCACCCGGCGCAAAGCTTCTACGGCCAGCCGTTCCAACTCGGCGGCCTTCACATCGGCGGGCGTCTCCCGAAGACTGTGGGCGGCAACCTGTGCGTGATGTCGCACGATCTCATCGACATCGGTGTCGCTGGCGATCCGTTCCAGCTCCGCCACCGAAGTGTGGGCATTGAGGCGTTGGAATGCTGGGGAGACCGGGGAGCCAGTATCGATGGCGGCAAGCTCGGCACGTGCCCGCTGCCGCACCTCCTCACTCTGGCCTGGGTTTTCGGCGAGGTTCTGGAGGTGGGCGATGCGTTCCAGCCGCTGAGAAGAGTCCGTCCCGGTGATGAGGCGGGCGGCCTGTTCCCGCGCATCACCCTTCATGCCGTACGGTCCCGGTGACTCACCGGTACCGGCCTGCCCAGGGTGTTTCCCGTCTGTGCCGAACTGCGTCGCTGCCTGTCGTTGGGCGGCTTCTTCGGCCATGATTTCTTTGAGTTCCCGATACAAGGTGGCTTGCTCGGTCGGGGTCAGCGGTTTATGGAGCAGGTTGTCGTCCTGCTCGGCAAGTAATGCTCCGAGCCGGTCGGTGATCCCCGATCGCACCCACACGTTTACGGTCCGCCACCCCAACTGTTTGATCGCCGCGAGCCGCCGCGCCCCGCACACGAGCACCCCGTCGGGGGTGATCGTCACCGGCTGTAAGAGCCCGTCACGCTGGATGGATGCGATCAGTTGCGTCAGATCTCCGTAGTCGGTGCGGTGCCGGGTGCCGATGGTGATGGATTCGACGGTGCGTTCCAGTCCGATGAAACCGTTTCGTTCACTCACGACCACCACCCCTGACCGGGATAGATGCCGTGATCGTCAGCACCAGATCGTCATCCCGCAGCAGAACGGGCACTGGTTCACCGATGAGGAGTCGCAGCAACACCCCGCGTCCGTGGGAGGTGCCGACATAGACGGGTTCGGGGTTCCCGAGCACGGTCCGCAGCAGTCCGAGCCAGGACGGGGCGGGAAGATCAAGGAGTGCACGAGCGTGTTTATCGCGGCGTAGCGCTTCAAACGCGGTGGCGCGGTTTCCGGCGCGTGCGAGCCGTTCACAGATGTAGTCGATGCTGGCTTTGACGGTGGGTTCGGGCCAGCCAAGCGCGGTGAACAGCGCGACCGTGTCAGTTACCGCCGAGGCAGCCAGCACCTGCTCATTCTCCGAGGAAACCGCATCATCACCGATCCCACTGTCGTGGCTGTGGTCGTGGTGGTGGAACGCGGGATGATAATCGGTAAGGGGGTTCTCCCGGTCGCTGAATCGTTCGGCATCATGAAACACCGAAAACTGCGGGCGGCGGGCCTGGTGCGTGGAGCAGAGCATCCCGTGTGCACGAGCTTCGGCAATGCAGGTGATCTGCACCGCCCGCGTGACCACACCCCACGGATCATTAGCCCGCAGCACCGAGGGGGTGCGCATCACATCGAATGCCGCCGAGGCTGCCTCCCACGCATCAAGGCCGTGCTTCCTCGCCAGCGGTGCGTATTTGGTTGCGGTGTAATCCATAAGCGCAGGAACGTCACGATCACTGCGCCAGGCGGCCCTACCTGCGCCGTGGATTCGTGTGAGAAGGATGCGCAGGCCTTCTCCGGTAGTGAAATCGATATGTGCCGCTTGGGTCGTGGTCATGATGGTGGCACCTCCTGACAGACAGGTGCGCACCACCTCCCACTGGTCCGGGGCCAGCACGATTGCGGTGCTCGTCATAACGCATCACCGGGCCATCCCCACACCCGAACGCTGTGGTGCCGATACTCCGTGAGGACGGGGGCGACCGAACGCCGATGACGGTGGAAGCTTGCTGACACGGTTCGAGATGGCCGTTCGTGACGCTGCGACGGTCTGGACCGGGAAGCGTCTGATCCGGCGGTGGAGTTCCGCCTCAAAGCTGATCCCACGTCCCGCCAGCTGCGCAGTCGATGCCGACAACGCGTCGGACAGGCGCACCCAGGCGACGCTGCGCGGATCAAACCGATCCACACCACGCGCCGTTACCGTTCTGCTCTTCAGGGAGGGGTCGGTCCGGCGGGCCAGCTCCGACACGTCCTCGTGCGGCGACCCTCCAGCTGCACTTGGTGCTGTCGCGCGCGGTGTGGTTTGCGGGGGCTCGGCCTCATAAGTGATGTGAGGGGGTTGCTTGGTATTCATGGTGATGTCTCCTGTTCATTCGTGATGGAAATCGGTTGGGGTAGCCAGCGGCCCACGGTCGAGGGGTGCACCCCGAAATGTTTGGCGATGCGCTTGTTTGACCAGCCCTGCTCGCGCAGCCCAGCAGCAACCGTGCGCCGGTCCAGCTCACCCGGATCGGGGCTGATCGCCGAGGCCTCATCACTGAACGGAGGCGTCGCAGCGCTTCGAGAGTCAGGAACCGGAAGCCACGCGGCATCCTCCTGGTCACCATCAATATCTGCTTCGTCGACGAGTTCCAGGGTGGTCGCGGCGGTGGATGGGAAATTGTTCGGGGAGATCGGGCGCGTGAGGATGACGGTCAGATGCGTGATCGCAAGGAGCACCAGTGGCGGGACTGCGGCAACAGCGGCGGCCAGTAGCCCTGGTACGTTGGCGTCGGCGGCGATGACTGCGTGCAGCGCATTCGCGGTTACGGATACGAGCGCACCTGCGGCCAGTAGCATCCACGGGTACCAGGCTGCACGGTGGCCAGCCAAAGCAACGACGGAGACGGTGGCGACGACGATTATGCCGTCCACGATCAACGGCCACGCCCACGCCTGATCTTCACTAATTCCAGACCTACGCGCGAGGTCTGCCAGTGCGGTGAACGACAACCAGAACGCGCCAAGGGCGATCAACACGGTTCCTGCCACGGCGGTGCTCACCGCGAGCCGTCCACCACGCCGCTGCAATACCAGGGTCGTCATGCAATCACCCGGCCCACAGCTTGTTGCGGTGGAGAACGACGCGGTGCCGGTTCATCGTTTGTTGATCGGTGATGTGCGGGGTCGGTGGCGCGGTACGCGGAGCGGATCGTGGTGGTGATCTCTCGTGCTCCCAGTCCCGCGTGTGCCGCCGCAGGTCCAAGAACTGCGAGGGTGTCACCAACGGCAGTGTTGTTCTCGGCGAGGCGGCATGCTGCCCAGAACAAACCGCGGTTGCGTTCACCTTCACCCAGGGCTGCGACCCACTGTCCGAGGCGCTGCCCATCAAGACCCCGACGCGGTGTCATCTGGTCTCGGTGGGTAAGTGAGGGGCGTGGGTCGAGGAAGTTTCGCAGGCGAGACGCATCCACCGGCGAAGGTTCGACCAGGCCGGTGCTTTGCAACTCATACGGCCTCAAGCGCCCATCGGGCTGGCGCACCTGTGACGGCGGGGCAAGGATGTAGCCGCCGGTGCCACGAAAATCGATCTGTGCCTTGGATGCCTGCCACGAAGGCTGTTCCCGAGAGGTACCGGCTGGGAAATAGAGGTGCAGCCCACCCGATGGGGTGCGCACCAACGCTGCCCACCCGTGCACGAGTCCTTCGCGGCGTGCCCGCTGGAATGCAGGGAACCCAGAACCGGTTGAACCGATATCAATGTCTACGACCTCGATGCCCGAGGCGGGACCGGTGGGAATCGTGAGATTCGCGCTCGGCCACCGATCCCACCACGCCGATACCTGGTCCAGATCGGTGGTCGCGTCATAGAAGCCACGCCTGGTCAGCGGGCGTTTTTCACCCGGCACGCATGGAAACACCGGCACCCCGGCCGACGCGAGCGACCGCGCAGCATCCGGCAGCCGCAAGTGCTGAATTCGGGCCAGAGCATTGAATACGGTCGCCATGTCACAGCCCCCTCACCGGTTCACGTCTACCTATAGCCAAGGACGGTGACGGCTCAGGCAACGGTTGAGGTGCCAATCGCTGACGCGCTTCGCGTCGCGATGTATCCCGCACCAGGCCGGGCGGGTCACCAGCCCCGACCTGTGAGGTGTCGAGCTGATCGAGGATCTCGGTCGCGGCCTTCCGCACCCGTTCACCGGCAGCCTGTACAACTTCGACCGGGGATGAGTCCTTCACGGTGCTGGCCCAACCGGTGACGTACGGGATCGTGTAACCGGCGGTGTCCATTCCATGCGCAGCACCCACCATGAGGGCAACCGATTCGGCCTCCACCTCACCAACCCCGCGATGCCCTGATGCATCAGGATTATTCGGTCCGTGGAGCATCACATGTGCCAGCTCATGCGTGAGCGTCTTCACCTGCGCCGCTGGTGACATGTTGTCCCGCACCTTGACCGTGTTCGCACCGTAGTCGGTGACCCCGTTCGCGCCGTGGATCATGCCCTCATGCGGCACCCGCAGCACCGTGAACCCGCGCGCCTCAATCTGTGCGGCAAGGCCCTCCCAGAGCCCACCGGGGGCTTGACCTTCCAACAGCACCGCCATCGGGCGTTCGGGAATCGGCTCACCCGAGGTCTGCGAAACATCCCACACATAAGCGGGTTTCACCCCAACGATCTTCGACCGGGCGACCTCACCCGCGCGCGGTTTCTCGCCGCGTTCCAGTCTGCGCCACGACGCCGCATCAGCAGGAGTTGCCGAAGCAAACCGGGCAGTGACCGGGGCGAAGATCATGTACCCCGACTGACCCTTATCTACCTGACGACCCAACGTTTGCCACTGCCGGAACCCCGCCACATACGAAGGTTCCGCAGCTGATACGCGACCGGACTCGAATGCGTCGAGATGCTGGGACCAGATCAGCAATGTGTTGTTGAACGACCGCGACCGAAACCTCGCCGTGAAAGTCATCGCGCGCTGCCAATCCTCACCAGTCACGAGGCCATCAACCGCGCCGACCAACCGCTCCTGCAAACCGTCGAGCTTCGCCTCACGCGCTACTCGTGCTTCCTCCCACTTCTTCGCCATCGCGTCCGCCTCTCCCAGAAACCTGTAGTCACCAGCCACTGCTTTGAGCAGGGCCTGCGACTACCAGGTACGCCGGGAACACATAAGCGACGAGCGGAAGTCAAAGTACGGGACGACCGCCAGGAACAACACTGAACCCGACAGTCCTTACCGTCCTACCAGCCAAAAACCAGCACCAGGCAGCGGTGTCGAAGAAGACGTCCCGAAGGACACCAGAGATGTCCCGTTCCCGATCGCTTACTCGGCGCGGTGCATCCGGCGATATTCGCTCGGCGTCATACCCACACACTGTTGAAATGCCTCATTGGCACGGCTCCGGCTCGCCCAACCAACCTGACGGGCAGCCGCGTCGATCGTCAAGTGAGTTTCACGCAGCAGGTGCGCCATCTCCTCGACGCGCATCATCGTCAAATATGCCAACGGCGTTTTACCGTAGGCCTCGGTGAACACTCGTGAAAGTTGCTTTGGGGATAAATGCACCCGGGCCGCCAAGACATTCAGCGTCCAGTTCGTGGCGATATCACTGACCAGAGTCGCGCGAGTTTGGTGGGCCTCATCCCTGGCTGGTGTGAACTTTCGGCACCTGGGCAGTGTAGGCCGGGCATGCGCGCGCTGGCCGCGACTCTGACGTATCGGCGTGACTTTAAGGAACGGCATCACCACATCAGCGATCGAAAACCAAAGGGCCTGCATCCGATGAAAATGAGACCCGAAGCCACCATCGATGCTGAGTGCAACGAGTTCATCCAGCCATGGCATCAACATGCCGGTTCGGTCTTCACCGAGCCGGAGCACTTGTGAGGGTTCGCTGTAGACCGCGTTGGTAAAGCGTTCGGCATCAAGGCGATCATGGAGCAGACAAGCGTGCTGCCAGAACACCTGATCGATCACATAGTCAGTGTCGAGGTAAATCGTGGTTGTGGTGATGTGACTCTCCGGTTCGCTCCCGCACAATACGTTGGCGTTCAACACCACAACATCACCGACGGTAACGAACCGCTGCCCGAACTCGCTCAAGAGCAACGCGCTGCCGTCGCGGACGACGACCAACTTGACGCAGTCGTACGCCGCCGGAGCCATAGGTTGGTGAATGGTTGCGGTGCGCGCAATAATCGGTTCGCACCGCAACCATGATTCAACCCTCTCTGGCGACTTGCCTGACGCCACCATCGGGTAATTAATCAGTCCGACTGGCTGGGCTTTCTAAGCTTCCGTGTTCACTCCTTGCTCTGTCGTGTGTTCATCGGAGACAGCAACTCGTCGGGCAACAAAGGCTGCGACGCAGAGGCCGATGATCGCAAGCCCACTACTCAATAGATAGGGCGATACTCCGTGGGCGATTGATGCAAACCCCAAACCAACAAATACCGTGACGCCAGCAGACCCGCCAAGCTGGTCTGCGGCCCGCTGTACGCCAGAGGCGACTCCGGCATCGTCGTCAGTTACTCCGGTGACTGCCGCATACTGCAATCCGACTAGTCCGAATCCCATACCTGCGGCGATGAAAAGCATCGCGGGGATTAATACCCAAGCGGGGGCGTCGAGTTGCGCGGCGACAGCAATCACAATCATGCCTGCTCCTGCAAAGCTAAGACCCGCGATGATGCACGAGCGCGCTCCCCAACGTCCCATCAGTCGGGGAACGACAGTCACCGCGACGATCAGCGCCATAGCAAGCGGGAGAAGCAGTAGGCCGGCTTCCAGTGGGGAAAGGCCGAGTCCATTCTGAAGATAGAACGTGAACAGTAGGAACGACGTTGAGAGCGCGGCACTCAGCAACGCGGTCGCGAGATTTGCTCGCACCCGAGTCCGGTTGCGGAAGAAGGTTAGAGGAATTAGTGGGTTCGATGCTCGCCGCTCTACACCGACGAACAGAACGGCCGCGACGAATGCTCCTGTCAGAGCCGCAACTGGCAGCCAAGAGATTCCTTCTCCGGCCTCCACGACCCCGAAGGCGAATAGTAGCGGTGCGCCTGTCAACAGAATCGACCCGAGAATGTCCAGCGGTGCGCGCTCCTTCTTTCGGTCGCGTGGAAGCAGGAATACCGTCGCGATCAGCACGAACAGGGTGAACGGGATAGCGATGAGGAAGACCCATCGCCAACCTAGGTGCTCGGTGATGATTCCCGAGAGCACGAATCCCAAAACGAGACCGCTGCTTGCAACCGCTGCCCAGACGCTCAATGCTCGAGTACGGGCCCGTCCCTCGGGAAAAAGGAGGACGATGGTTGCCATTGCAGCTGGTAGGGCGAGGGCTTCGCCTACTCCTTGAAACAGCCTGGCTACAACAAGCACTGCGAAGGTTTCCGCGAAGCCTGCCATCATCGAGGCTGCTCCGAAAATTGCGGTGCCGATTAGAAGAAGGCGGCGTCGACCAACGACGTCGCCCAGGCGGCCTCCGAGCATGAGTAGACCACCGCCGGTGATGGTGTATCCGACGACAACCCAGGTCAGGCCGCGCGGATCAACGCCGAATTCATCGCCGATAGATGGCAGTGCTACGTTGACGACAGTAACATCAACGGCGATGAAGAATTGCAGGACTGACAGGCACACGAGTGCTGCCCAGGATCGCGTGGTCGAGATGTGATCCGGGCGCGATATTGAGGTAAAAAAAGACACAGATAACTCCGTTGCTTGAATGAAGAATCGGGCGACAAGGTATGTCGCACCGAACCGACCATCAAGCGACGGAACGTGAGTTTACTAAGTAGTGAGAAAGACGTTCCGCCGCTAGCGGAGTGTCTTCGTCACAGCGGCCGCGCTCGCGGCAGAAGCACCTGACATGCCCATCATCTTATCCGATGACGCTTCTCCAATCCATTGGACCGGCCGCGCGACGGCCCACAGAAGACCCCACGCGTCTTGCAGAAGAGGCTCGAAGCCCGCGAATCAACGCTGAGTTGACTGTCCAGAAACGCGGTAGCTGACGCTTACCTGTCGTTCAGGAGGCAGCGGCGATGACGGTTTCGATGCGTGTTATGAGCGCGGGTGACGGTTACAAATACCTCCTGCGTACTGTCGTTGCTAGTGATGGTGACCGGTTGCTCACGACCCCGTTGACGCGCTACTACGCCGAGCAGGGATCACCACCCGGTAGGTGGGTCGGGCAAGGCCTCGGTGGGATCGGTGCCGGTCAATTGAGCACCGGTGACCAGGTCACCGAAGCGCAGCTCCAACTTCTTGTCGGGATGGGCCGAGACCCCATCACCGGTGACGCCTTCGGACGTGCGTATCAGTCCTTTGTGCGCGTTTCGGAGCGGATCGAGGCTCGCGTAGCAGAGTTGGACGGGTCATTGTCGCCCGCCGTTCGCGCGGAACAGGTCGCGCAGATCGAAGCCGAAGAAACTAAACGGGGTACCCGTCGTGCCGTAGCTGGATTTGATTACACGTTCTCGATACCGAAGTCTGCTTCGGTGTTGTGGGCGGTTGCGGATGCAGGGACGCAAGCGCTGATCGCGCAGGCGCACCATGCCGCGATTGCGGAGGTGGTTGCATTCATGGAACGTGAGGTTGCAACCACCCGAGTTGGTGCAACCGGCATCGACGGTGCCGCAGCTCAAGTGGATGTCACAGGCGTGATCGCGACCGCATTCGATCATTACGATTCCCGTGCTGGTGACCCGCACTTGCACACGCACGTTGTGATCTCGAACAAGGTCCAGACGGCGCAAGACGGCAAGTGGCGTTCTCTTGATGGCAGACCGATGCACGCCGCCGTCGTAGCGCTTTCAGAACTCCACGAGGCAGTATTTGCCGATCACATGACGCGCGCATTCGGTGTCGAATGGGAGTCCCGGGACATGGGTCGTGATCGCAACCCCGCATGGGCGATCAGTGCTGTGCCTGAGGCGTTGGTGTCGGAGTTCTCGACTCGTTCCCGCCATATTGATGTCGAGAAGAACCGCCTCATCGCTGACTACATTGAGAAGCATGGCAAGCAGCCCACGACGGCGACGATTCTCAAGCTCCGAGCCCAGGCAACCCTTGCAACCCGGCCCGAGAAGCAGGTGCGATCCCTGGCGGAACTCACCTCAGACTGGCGTACCCGTGCAACGCGCTTACTCGGTCAAGATGCAACCCGGTGGGCACAAGACGTTGCAGTGAACCCTCCCGCGATGTTGTTGCGTGCTGATGATGTGCCCCTCGTTGTGATTGCTGAGATCGGGCAGGCAGTGGTGGAGGCCGTGGGTGAGAAACGGTCAACGTGGCGGCGCTGGAACCTGCACGCCGAAGCATCCCGTCAACTCATGAGATGGCGCTTCGCCTCTATGGTGGATCGTGAAGCGATCACCGGGCTTGTGGTCGATTCGGCCGAGAACGCATCGCTACGTCTGACACCGCCTGAACTAGCGTCGAGCCCTGTCGTCTTCCAACGAGATGATGGCACGAGCCGGTTCCGCCCGAAGCACTCCACCGTGTATTCCTCCGAAACCCTGCTTCAAGCAGAAGACCGCCTCCTGCAACGTGCCCGCGCCACGGTGTCACCGAGTGTGGCGCTTACGACGGTCGAGCAGATCACCCCTCTTCCTGATGATGATGGGCGGATGCTAAGCGATGACCAAGCGACGGCACTCGCGTCGATCGCGGTGTCCGGGCGAACTATCGACGTGCTTGTGGGGGCAGCCGGTGCCGGGAAGACCACCGCGATGAACGCGCTCCGCCGTGCATGGGAAGCCGAACACGGAGCCGGTTCGGTTGTTGGCCTCGCACCGTCAGCTGTCGCAGCAGAAGTTCTCGCTGAAGATCTCGGTATCGCTACAGAAAACACTGCGAAGTGGTGGCACAACCACCTCACTCACGGCACCACGTTCACGGCTGGTCAGCTCGTGATCATTGACGAAGCGAGCCTTGCCGGTACTCATTCACTGGATCGCATCACAGGACTTGCCGAAACGGCGGGCGCGAAGGTACTGCTCGTTGGCGACTATGCGCAACTGCAATCCGTAGACGCCGGTGGGGCGTTCGCGCTGCTGGCCGGTGACCGGAACGACGCACCCGAACTGATCGATATTCACCGGTTCAGCAACGAGTGGGAAAAGACCGCATCCCTTGATCTTCGGCACGGCCGCACCGACATCATCGACACCTATATCGATCATGACCGCATCCACGACGGTGACGAAGATGCTATGACAGATGCTGCTTATGCAGCTTGGCGTGAAGACACCGCGGCGGGACTCGTGTCGGTGTTGATCGCGGAGACCAATGAGACTGTCACCGCACTCAATAACCGTGCCCGCGCCGATCTGATTCTTGACGGTAGGCTGCGCCCGAGTCGTGAGGTGGAACTCAACGACGGGTCGATAGCAGGTATTGGGGACACGATCATTACTCGACGTAACGACAGGCGACTGCGCACGAAGGACACATGGGTGCGCAACGGTGGACGTTGGCAAATCACCCAGGTCCGTGACGACGGCTCGCTCACCGTACGGGCCGTCGGGCGTCGTTTTGGCGGCGCGATCGTGCTGCCTGCCGCGTACGTGTCTGAGCATGTTGATCTTGGCTACGCCGTCACGGCACACCGGGCACAAGGCATCACGACCGACACCGCGCACACGGTTGTGACCGCGACAACAACACGGGAGAACTTCTACGTCGCAATGACCCGCGGCCGCAACGCCAACCACGCCTATGTCGCCGTAAACCAACCCGATGATGCTCACAGCCAGCCCCACCCTGGCGATAACACCGATGCCACCGCCAGGTCCGTGCTCTACGGAGTCATGCAACACGTCGGCGCTGAACTCTCCGCACACGAAACCATCACGGCAGAGCAGGAACAGTGGGGCTCGATCGCCCAACTCGCCGCGGAGTACGAGACGATCGCGCAAGCCGCCCAACACGACCGGTGGGCGACGCTACTACATACAAGTGGCCTCACACTCCAACAGACGGAAGACGTACTTGCCTCCGATGCGTATGGTGCACTATCGGCGGAGTTGCGACGAGCGGAAGCCAATCACCACGATGTTGACCGGCTCCTGCCACGCCTCGTACAAGCCCGCAGCGTCGAAGACGCAGATGACATCGCCTCGGTACTGCACGCCCGACTCGCCAAAGCCAGCGCCCGCCCAGCCGGATCAGGACGGACGCGCAAACAGCCACGCCTGATCGCAGGACTCATCCCACCCGCAGACGGAACCATGAGCCCAGAAATGCGGCAGGCACTCAATGCGCGACACCAGCTGATCGAGCAACGCGCTGATGCACTCGTTGACCAAGCCGTCGATGAAGCAGCCGATTGGGTGCAGCCGCTCCTCCCAAAACGTCAGAACGAGGACATGATGACTGGTTGGCGTCGCCGTGCGCGCGTGATCGCCGCCTACCGCGACCGACACCAAATCACCAGCACCGACCCGCTTGGACCGGTACCCGAGCGCACCGCACAGAAGATCGACTATGCCCGCGCACACGCTGCCGTCACGCAACTCCAAGCATCCGTCGAGCAACCTCCACACCGTGAACAGCAGCGACAGGTCAACCGAACCCTCGGACTCTGAGGCCGAGAAGGTCTCGGGCTTCCCTCCTGTCAGTGCTTCGTCGTATCCTGGTGACAGAGGCGGATACTCATTCCAACGCGCCACTTGTGGCAGACCCTCCAGGTCACTCTTCAACGCATCGCCTCGTCGGAGTTGTTTGTGCGATGGAGAGGAACGAGATCGTAATCCGCTTGCTCTGGACTGGAAGCGTCCATACCCGAAATTTTCTGCGTCGGTACATGCCGACCAATATCCTGCTTGATGCGATCCGCACCCCACGCGGTCTCAAATGGGGTGTGCCAGCGATGCTGTTGGCGATCCCATACTTCTTGATCGCGGCAATCCTGGTACAGGCCATCAATGATGGCGGCCCGGCTTGGCTCAATGTGCTTGTCCTGTTGAGCATTTGGAACGGGCTCAAGATGTTGTGGATCGGTCCGTTGAGTCTGATGCTGTTTGTGCGTCTCCAGGTCAACCGGCTCAAGGCCAGACCCAGGAATCAGCAGAGGACCCAGCATATGTCTGGCGAGGATGCTGAATATCGTGATTTAGAAACGGCGCACTGATCCGCGTCGTTATCTACACATGCAGCTCAAGGCCAAACGATCCGTGCTGCGATCGCTGATCTCGTGGGTTCCGTCAGAGATCACGGTGAGCTGAATGAGCGGCACGAGCATGTGCCGAATAGCTGTCCATACGGAATGCTTTGGCGCTGAGTTGTTGTATCGAGCCGGAAGGCGGCTGTTTCTCGGAAAGCGCCCGTACGTCGTTGGCGTTGGTCACGACACTGGCGATGCCCTGGGCAATGAGTCGATGTGGGCCATAACTCGTGGCACTTGTCACCGGCCCGGGAACCGCACCGACGCTGCGCCCCAGCGAGTATGCCTGTTGAGCCACCAGCAGCGAGCCCGACCGTGAACCGGCTTCAATGATCGTCGTTGAACCCGAAAGTGCAGCTTCGATGCGGGCACGGGCCATGAACCGTGCTCGTGTCGGCGTGGCTCCCGGCGGTTGCCCGCTCACCAACAATCCGACATCGCTCACACGTTCAAGCAGATCTCGATGACCCGCTGGGTATGGACGGTCAATTCCACCGGCCATCACCGCAATCGTATGACCCGCAACAGCCAACGCAGACCGGTGAACTTCACCATCTATACCGTATGCGCCACCAGCAACAATCACTTTCCCGTCACTGGCAAGGTCAGCAGAGATCTCGTTTGCGACCTGGACGCCGTAGCTGGTTGCCGCACGTGCACCGGTGATCGTAAAGCGATCGCTCACTGGCATTGCGAGTAGTGACTTCTCGCCTTTGACCCAGAGGACATATGGAGCACCGTCGCCGAGATCGTGGAGCGACGCCGGATAGTTGTCATCGCTGGGAATAAGCGTCTTGAAGCCACCACGTTCTGTGAGGTCGAGTGCTTCTTGGATCAGTCGTGGTTCCACCCGGGGCAGCAAGCGTTTACGCCACAGCTGAGCTTCCACGTTATCCAAACCGGGAACCGGTGCGTCGTCGGCAAGCAGCATGACAGTGTTGACTGCGCCGTGAACCGCAAGGAGATGCCCCGTTGTCGCATCAGTGGGGTCCATGATCACGGTCAGGGCGATCCGTGCCGCACGTTCATCCGTCGCGAATGTCAAGAGCGTGTCCAAGTTCCCGGTCCCTTCGTCGTTGAAGGGAAGGTGAGCTACCAACGCCATCATTACCTAACGTTCAGAATCTTTCATCAGACATTATTTGGCCATACTCGCATCGAACAACCGCCCCAGTTTTTACAGCGGCTGGCTGTCAGGCTGGTGGGAAAATCTGTCGTCCAGTAGGGTGAAGGTAAGTCCAGTTCACGGAAGATGCGGGAAGATGCCAGAAGACAACGAAATCTTGACGGCTGACGAAGCTTCGGCTTTGCTGCGGGTGTCGACTAAGACAGTCCTTGCGCTTGCACGAGCAGGTACATTGCCTGGCGAAAAAGTAGGACGTGCTTGGCGTTTTTTGAAGAGTGACGTTTTGAGATACGTGAGTGGGTCAAGTGAGTCGAGGGGTGGAGTGGCGGATGATAAATAGATTCAGGTCGACTTTTCGACGCTACGACACCACAAACCTTTGCAGAATACCTCTCTGTTTTCAGCGTCCGATTCTACCCACCTTTACTCTCGGAAGAGGCTGCTGCTCATGTTAGACACTTCGACTTGGCCAATCGTTGAACTTGATGTGCTGAAAGACATACGTTTAGATCCGAAGAATGTTCGCCTCGAAATCGCTGATGCGAAAGTCGAGGCAGATATTATTGAAGACCTATTCGTCAATGAGGACGCTCTAGGACTTGTTGAAGGCATCTGCAAAATTGGGTATCTGACGCATGAAACGCCTGTAGTTCTTGATCGGCAAGGTAAGTACGTGATGGTCGAGGGGAATAGACGACTTGCCGCGCTTAAGTCAATTCAAAACCCTATGTTGGTGCCAGATTACCAAGCTCGAATTAGCGCTTTGGCAAAACAGTTACCTGATAGGTCGTCTCTGGCGAAAATTCGGGTCATGATTGCTCCTAGTCAAGACGAAGCGGACCAACTTATCGCTGCCATACATACTGGAAACTTAAGGCGAGCATGGACCCCCAGCAGGCAGGCAGCGTTTTTTCAAGCTCAGATCGACTCTGGCCGCACTCTGAATGAGCTGGTTTCTCGCTATCCGACGATTGACGTCACTAAGTTTGTTCGTCGCGCGTTATTCATTAACTTGTTCAAGTCCGTGCAATTTGACGATCCTGAGTTGCAAGACTTCTTGAATACTAAGAAGTGGGCTCGCGGACTTTCTACACTCGCGCGTATCTATGAGTCGAAAGAATTCGTTGAGCTGATTGGCCTGACAATGCAGTCAGATGGGACGCTCTCGAAAATAGTGTCCGACGAGGTTTTCAAAGAGGTGGCGACCGAAATTGTACGAGGCATGTTCGAAGAGAACATCAACACTCGAAGCCTGAATTCAGTAAAAAGTCCTCGATACACCCAATTAATGGCCGAATTGCGGCGAATAGTAGCATCAGCTCCAGATACCCAGCTCGCCGGTTCGTCTTCAGGAGATCCTGACCATACTGTCGGGGCTGGTGCCAACTTGGGTGTCGCGCCGAGTGGAGGGGACGGCAGCTCATCTGCGGCAAGAGCCACAGGTAGTGGATCGTCGCCTACCGCGAATACCTCCCGGACAAAGTCACCTGCGAGAAATTCACCGGTGAAGAAGAAAGCTAAACCCCGAAACTTAGATTTGGGTCAAGTAAAGGCCCCAGATGCCTACCCGGAAGCCTTAAAACTTCTCCTAGGAGAGCTGTCTGAAGTTGACGTGCAAAAGTTTCCGAATGTGACATTTCTGGCGATTCGAGCAGTCCTAGAAAAATCAATCAAGGCTTTCGCGGAATACAAAACGATCGACATAGGTAAAACTAAACACAACAATAAAGGTCGCGTGCAATTAGGTAACGCGTTGAGTTGGCTTCTCGACCACGTAAACACCAACGGTCCGAGTCATTTGAAGCAACCAATCAAGAGGGTCCAAACCGGCTTCCTTGTAACCTACACCTCGACCGCTGACTCGTTAAACGCTATAAATCACAATCATCATTTTAATGTTGACAGAGATCAAGCATTTGCGATGTGGTCGTCGATTGACTCAATCATGAGATATTTGATGAAACCATGAGCGTTGTAAATATTAGTGTGACGAGCAGGCGCCCCCGCATTTCCCCGCTACGTTACCCAGGCGGGAAGTCCGCCCTATATTCCCGACTGAGGAAACTCATTCGAGACATGGACATGGCGGGCTGTACTTACGTTGAGCCTTACGCCGGTGGAGTTGGGGCAGGTCTAAGCCTACTTGTTACAGGGCAAGTGGAGAAGGTCGTCATTAATGATCTCGATCCGGCGATTTACTCGTTCTGGCTGACGGTCAAGGAGCATCCAGAGTACTTGATCGAACAGATTCAAAGCGTCTCTTTAGACGTGAACGAATGGCGTAGACAACGCGAGATATATCGAGCCGTCGACACAAGCAATACCAAAGAATTGGGTTTCGCTACATTTTTCTTGAATCGAACTAATCGTTCGGGCATCCTCAACGGTGGCCCAATCGGTGGGCTGGAACAAACCGGAAATTATAAGATCGATGCTCGGTTCAATCGCGACGGTCTCACAGAGCGAATGCGAATTCTGGCACTTTACGCCGACAGTATCATCGCAACTAGACAAGACGGCAAAGATGTGATCGCCCAATTTGCAAGCCAGAATGATGCTTTTATATATGCCGACCCACCCTATTTCGAGAAGGCTGGCTCTCTCTATCTCAACGCTTTTACAGCAGAGGATCATGTTCACTTAGCGGAGATATTAAATAATTTCGCTACTAGTCGATGGATTTTAACCTACGATAACGCCCCTCAGGTCGCTGAACTATATGCCGAGCGACGTCGGAGAGAGTTCCAGTTGAATTACTCCGCTCACCGAGTCGTGAAGGCTACTGAAGTAGCAGTGTTATCTGACAGCCTTCCAGAGATTGGAGAAGGTTGGAAGATTGACGCATAACACTAGAAGCTCCTACTTTAGAGTGTTGAGTTATCTAGAAATATGCACTCATCTTTCGACGACCTTTGGGTCGAATTGTGCCCCCATTAGCTACCACTGCTGAGCGAACTGCTTCGTCGCCGATTCCCAACTGCGCTGCTACTTGACTGAGCGTGAGGCCCCCGGCGTAGAGGCGTGCCGCCTCACTTCGTAGCTGTTGTGAATGTTCCGGTGCTCTGCTCGGATGACCCGCTCGCCGAGCAATCTCTCGCACCGTCGCCCGATGGACGTTGAACCTTGTTGCCAGCTCCTGAACCGGTACCCCCTCGGCGTACCCAACGAGTAGTTCTTCACGATTCGAGGCACTCAAACGGGTTTGAGACTGACTCGAATTTTCACGCACTGGACCCCTAGAATCTGTCGTGTGAGGGGTACCAGTGCGCTGCCGCTGTGTCTTCGATCCCTTGAGGACACGCGAAATCAACGTTCTTCGCGGTTTGCTGGGGTTTGAGAAGTACCTACGAAGGCCCACCACTAGCAGACCCTTTTGGATACAATCCGTTTCCGGCTGATCGTCCAAACCTGACACCCGGTTTTCCGCGTGGTTCTACGGTTCTTGGTGTGCGGCCTGAGTGCGTGAGAACGAGCTGCCGCTTCCGTGACCGCCCAGAAACGTCCTCGGCAGCCTGATTTCGGTCGACCCGCGCCTCGCGCCTCTCAAAGTTGAATACAGGGTATATTCAAATCCTCGCGTGGAAGCGTCAGGGGGTTTCAACTTGGGTCCAGGTGTATTCAACTTCGGGCCGGGGGGTTGCAAACGACAAATCGACCCTGGTTGAAACAGGCATGCTGTCGTTCGCAGAGTTCTAAACAGTGGACGATGCGCTTGCGACCATGGCACTTCGGATCACCCTCACCGGGCTGCGGTAGGTCTTCGCGAGACCTTGCTCGCTTCAGGTGGCCGACCGGTCAGACTCTCGGTTCGTCTTTGAACCGAATCGTAACCGTGCCGTCCGTGCTTATCTCAGCTTCCTTAACGAGCACGTTCCACGCTTGGGGCATGTAGTCCAGGGGCGGCTGGGTTTGTAGGTGGTCGTGGACTTGGTGAGCTAGGCGCCTACGGGTCTCCAGGTCCTGGATGGCCCGCAACTTTGATGCGTTGGGCGCCTATCAAGGTGCGTCTCTGGGGACGAGGGATGTTGGGCCATGTAAGCTGTTAGCTATGTTTTCTCTTCGCCCACGTATGTTCGCTGACTGCGAGGTTATGGTCAGTTGGGTGGCCGATGCAGAGGATCTTTACTTATTTACCGGTCCAAGGTTGAGTTGGCCCCTGACTCCCGACAAGCTTTATACGATGGAGGAACCAGGTCTGAGTCCCTGGATGCTCGTTGAAGAAGGTGCGGACAGCCCGCGCGGCCATTTCGACCTTGCGATAGACGGCAAGGTCGCCCGAATCGGTCGAGTGCTTATTGACCCAGCACATCGAGGGCGTGGTTTGGCACATGTATTAGTTGGGTTGGCAATCAACCAGGCAAAACTGCTTGGTGCCTCTGCAATGGAGTTGAACGTCGTTGCTGACAACGAGCCAGCTATTCACACTTACACGTGTGCGGGATTTACCGGGGTACCACACCCGGAGCGCCCAAACATCACCGTGATGCGTCTGCCTTTGTGATGGGCGACATCCACCAGTAAGTGCGCTGCTAGCCGCTTCTCGACCTTGTTTACACCTCGCTTGGGGTTCTGTGTTGGCTACCCGATATCGACAGCTGGGCCAAAACAGTGGCATCGCTAATGAAAACGGGAGGTACCTTCTTCATCCGCGACGATCACCCGATGTTCATGAGTATCGGAGAAGACGTGTCTGCTGGGCTACAGGTCGAGCAGCCTTACTTCGAAAGGTCCGATCCCATGACCTGGGACGATGACGGCAGCCACGTTGACGCCCCCGACGCTCCCCGCATTGCACACACGACCAATCATCAGTGGAATCATTCGCTCGGAGAGATTGTCACTGCTTTGATCAAGGCAGGTTTGACGATAGAGGAATTTGAGGAGACTCCGTTTTCAGCATGGTGTCCATGGCACGATCTCATGGTTCAGATGCCTGACGGCAGGTGGCAACTAAGAGATAACCCGGAGCGCATGCCCTTCCAGTTCGCAATCACGGCACGCAAGAACTAAACAGACGAGGCCGGGCCACTCACCCCGCCGGTTCATCCTTGAAGCAGATCGTTATCGTGCCGTCCGCGCTGACCACGGCTTCTTCGACGAGGGTGTTCCACGCTTCCGGTGTGTAGGCCAGGGGTGGCTGGGTTTGTAGATAGTCGCGGACTTGGTGGGCTTGATGTCTGCGGGTCTCTCGGTTCTTGATGGCCTCGGTGGTCTTGATGCGTTTAGCGTCTGCCTTCTGGTACTTGCGCTCGAGGTCGGCGTAGTCGGCGTCGTATCGGTCGGGGTCCACGCCCTCGCGTGCGCCTGCCGTGACTAGGGTGTTCATTCGGGCGATCAGCCCCTCAGCCTGCTCGTCGAGGGCGGCGAGTTCTGCGCGGAGTTTGTCGGTGTCGAACGCACCATCGACGGTTGCCAGCAGGTCGTCAGCGACCGGTAGCTGTTGGAGCTTTTCCGCTAGTGCCGCGACGAACGCCTCCTCGATCTGGGCCTCATAGATGTGGGGGGTGGTGCAGCCGGTCTTGTTGCCTTCGTATTTGTTGTTGCACCTCCAGATGTGGCGGGCGTATTTGCTGGTGGAGTGCCAGGTTTTGCGCCCGAACCATCCGCCGCACTGGGCGCACCGGATGCGAGCTGCGAAGGGGTGGTCGGTGCGGACGCTGGGGTGTTTGCGCCGTTCGGTCTCTGTCTGGACTTGTTCCCACACGGCCGGGTCGATGATCGCCTGGTGGTTACCGGTGACGTAGTACTGGGGTACTTCGCCTTCGTTGATCTTGGTTTTCTTGGTCAGGAAATCAACAGTGAAAGCCTTCTGCAAGAGCGCGTCGCCCTTGTATTTTTCATTGGCAAGGATTGAGCGGATCGTCGTGGTGGTCCACTTAGTTTTACCTCGAGGTGTGGGGATGCCTTCGGCGGTGAGTTCGCGCGCGATTCTCGCGGGCGCGTGACCGGAGAGGTAGTCGGCGTAGATGCGCCGCACCACGACGGCTTGCTCGTCATCAACGGCTAGACCTCCATCAGTGCCTTTCTTGTATCCGAGCAGGGAGGAGTATGGGACCATGACTCTTCCGTCCGCGAAGGCTCGGCGGTGTCCCCAGGTGACGTTCTCACTGATTGACCGGGATTCTTCCTGGGCGAGGCTGCTCATGATGGTGATGAGCAGTTCGCCTTTGGAGTCAAAGGTCCAGATGTTTTCCTTCTCGAAGAACACTTCGACGCCTGCGTCTTTGAGGTTTCGCACGGTGGTGAGGGAATCGACTGTGTTGCGGGCGAAGCGAGAGACGCTCTTCGTGACGATCAGGTCAATCCCGCCGCCCAGGGCGTCACCCACCATGCTTTGAAAGCCGCTGCGTTTAGCGGTGCTGGTCCCACTGATACCTTCATCGGTGTAGATTCCCGCTAGTTCCCACCCGTCATGGTTCTGAATGTAGTTGGTGTAGTAGGCGACTTGGGCGGCGTAGGAACCGGCCTGTTCTTCCATATCGGTCGAAACTCTGGCGTAGCCCGCGACCCTCTTGGTCGTCTTGGTGACTGCTGCGGACTGGGTGCGCAGTTGGCGCGTTGCGGGGATGGTGGTGACTTTAGGCATTAGTGACCATCCCTTTGGCGTAGGCGAAGCGTCTGGAAGCGCCATTGTTCAAGGTGATGGCTACTTCCCCACCGGGACTGACTCGTATGGTCTCGACCTTGTTGATGATGGCTTCTTCGTCCCATACGGTCAGGTTCAGGGCGCGCTGGCACATGGTTTTGATGGCTTCTTCTAATATTTGGGGCGCCCTACAGGGGTTGCCTTTCCCTTGGGTGGCAGTCCAGCACCACCAGAAGCGGTGCTTCGTGCCGTTGCGGTTTTGTTTGGTGCGCCGGTGGTAAGGGACTGGTGCATGGTTTGGTGACAGTTCCTAGTCACGCTGCGAGGTGGGCAGCTGTGTTCATGATTGTTTCGTATTCGTGTGGTGTCAATTTCCCGAGTGTTGCCTGGCGGCGACGCCGGTGGTAAGTTCGCTCGATCCACCAAACGATTGCGGCTCTGAGCTGCTCTCGGCTGGTCCAGGGGCCCTGGTTGAGCACGTTCTTTTGCAATAGAGCAAAGAATGATTCCATAGCCGCATTGTCTCCGGCAGCCCCCACGCGACCCATAGATCCGGTCAGGTGGTGTTTACGCAGAGCCCGACAAAACTTGCGGCTTCGAAATTGGCTGCCTCTATCGGAATGGACAATACACCCGGCGGCACCGCCGCGGGTAAGGATGGCGTTGTTCAAGGCCGTGACCGCAAGAGAAGCCTTCATTCTTGGCCCGATAGAGTAGCCGACAATTCGGTTAGAAAAAGCGTCCTTGACCGCACACATGTAGAGCTTGCCTTCCCGCGTGGGATGCTCGGTAATATGGTTGGATATTCGCGGGTGATCTGGGGCATGTGTCTATACGGCGAAATCGAACGGGCAGCGCATGCGACGGCATTGATGAAAAAGCCTGCTCAGCAAGCATGGGAATTAGCGGAAGACTATTTCGCGTTTTCCGTTTACGCGGTGAAGTATGTTGCTGAGCGCAGTGAGGATATTGCCTCGCAGGAATTGGTAGCCCCAGTAGTCGCAGAATTGCGTAGCCTCGAAAAGGAAAGGCTTTTCGGCAAAGACCAACTGGCATTAAGTGAATACTTCAAAGATCCTTTCTCTCATCTTCAGGACTATCGGGGGCTACATGGTGAAAAGGATGTGTTGTTGGCAGCTATTGATGATCTGGCAGTCCTGGTATCAATGTGGGCATACGGATCAGATAGTTGGACAAAGAACAGATTGATGACGCTTTCGACTCCATCCGTACCAATATCTTCCGTCTCCCCTCGTGCCACCCGCACCGTTGGCGACGGCAATGTGTCTGAAATTGTCGATTGTGTGAAAAGGATGGAGGTCTCAATGGCATAGTTTCTTGTACTTGGTACCGGAGGAATACCGTTACTGGGTGCTGGGTAGTGGGGTGAATGCATTTGCCCGTTTGGAGCATAACGAGTGGGAGGTATCGTGTGAATAGTTCTATGACGGTCATGGTGGATCAGTTTGAAAATGAGCAGACGGGGGAGATGGTTGAGGGGGTGACGATTATCGTTGATGGTGTATTGAAGCAGTTTTTGGATGTTGTGCGTTCTCGTAGTTCTGCTTATCCGGATAATGCCACGTTGATTCAGGATGCACTTTTCCGAGGTCTGGATGACATCAAAGATGGCCTGTAGGGCAAGGCATTCACGAAGGAGACAAATTGAGAAAGCTTTTGAACTTCTCGTGGACGGGCGTGTCGAGAAAATAGATTGGATGTTCTATCGAAGTCCTGTGACAGGAAAGGGGGGCGACTGGTCCCTCACGTGAGCATTTGGATCGGCGAGGAATCGGGGTGATCGAGGTGCCAGGTGCGGGGGTGCTGTAATGGCTGATTGGGATCGGTTCGAAGTTTTCGCGCCTCGCGATCTGGCGCGTGTGGGGGAGGTGAGTGGACGCCAGGCGCGGGCTCTGTTTCGGATGCGGATGGGCTTGTTGAATGAGCGCATTAACGAGTTAAAGGGGTTTGTGGCTCGTAACGGGTTCGTTTTGGATGGGCCTGCGGATTCAAGAGTGTTCCCAGCAAATACCCGGACTCAAGGTCCAGGGGGAGCCGGTTGGTCCTGCCCTCGCGCTGGTTGCAGATACGTCGGTGCCCCGCGACCAGCAGGTTGATCCGCACCATCTAGCAGACGAAATGGCTCGGTTACGTTTCAAAATCCAGCACCAGCCGGGCCACATCCAGAGTGACGGGGTCAAGATTCCTCACAGTGCCTACCTGACGATAACCCCGGTGACGGAAGCGACTCTCCCGGAGTTTTGTGCGGCTCTAGAAGCGGGCGCAGCAGCTGTTCGAGGACAGGCGCGCCCCAAGGTGGAGCTGCAACTTCGGCTGTTACGCCTGCTTGGTTACGGAAGGAGAAACCGGGTCCCAACACCTGAAATGGCATGGCGGATTCTGAGATTTGCGGGGGCGGGAGGCGAAAGCCTGCCCGGTAATATGGCGCCCCTTATGGCTCTTGTTGAAAGGCTGCCCGGGCCGGTAGCAGAAGTTTTACTGAGTGAACTTCTGGCGAGGGTCAGCGAGCCCGGAACGGCGACCTCGCAGGTCGCTGGCGCTTGAAGACAGAGTAGACTGCCAAACCGTAACTCCTTTCTGTTCAAGGCAACCGGAAAACAGGCGCATTCTATGTCAGCTAAACCGGCCGTAATGAAACCCACTCGACGTACTGGTGCGCCGACTTCTGGCGGTCCCCGCAAAGATATTTCAACGCTGCAAAAGCACACCGTCGCGGTGCTGATCATCTCGCAGATCTTCGGAACTGCCGGGGTGGGGGTGGCCCCCTCGATTGGGATTCTTATTGCGGGGGATGTGACAAACAGTGAAGCCTGGGCGGGCTCGGCGGTCAGTTTACAGTCGCGGTTTGCCGCAACCGACCTGGCCACCCCGGAAAACAAGGCGCGGTCATTATCGTTCGTGGTGTGGGTGTCAACCATTGGGATGGTGCTTGGACCAAACCTGGGGGCCGTTGGTGAAGTGCTTGGAGAAGCCATTGGGCTCACCACCTACGCGGCAACGTTTTTACTCGCCGTAGTCTTAGCGCTGGTTGCCGCGCTGATTGTCAGCGCATTTCTGCGCCCGACCCGCTCCTTGTCTCAAGGGAACTAGAGCCTGAAAGCGAAGAGGTTGTGCTCACAAGAAAGCGCGGCGCAATCCGAGGCATTATTGCTGAGATGAGGGAGAATCGTCCCGCTCGCATCGCCGTGATCGCAATTATTTGGGCGCAGATCGTCATGGTTTCCATCATGACGATGACCCCGGTTCACGTGGTAAACGAGGGCGGTACAGTCACCCTGGTTGGCATAGTGATTAGCTTTCACGTGCTGGGAATGTTTGCGCTTGCCTCCGTGGTTGGGATGCTGACCGACAGGTACGGCAACCGCTTTACCATCGCTGTTGGGGGTACCATTTTGCTGGTGTCACTACTGCTTGGAATCTTCCTCCCCGATGACATGGGGTGGGTGACGGTCTCATTGGTTTTACTGGGTGTGGGGTGGTCGTTTGTGAACGTGTCGGCCTCCGCACTTTTCACCGAGGTTATTACTTCCGGAGATCGGGCTTCTTTGCAAGGTGGGGCGGATGCGCTCTCCAACCTGTTTGGGGCAACGGCTACTTTTGCTTCCGGACCGCTGATGGCTGTCACCAGTTTTTCGATCCTGTCTCTGTTTGGGGTGGTGCTTTTGGTACCCCTGGGCTTTGTGCTGCTGCGCCCAATTCGGTGAGTATAAAAATGCACCTGCTCCGACGGGCATTTCGCACCGGTGCTAAATGCCCGTCGAAGCAGGTCGACGCATTATTTACGAGTTACGCAAGAGTGAACTGGATGCGCCACTGCTGCGGTCCACGCTCAAGGTACTCCATGTTGTATTTGCCGGGATGACGCTGCCCCAGTTGTTGCAGGAGGGGGATGGGGTCATGGGTGGCACGAATAATAAGTCCGCGTCCGGGTTGGATTGCTTCCAGTGCGCCGAAAATGGTCGCGTGTCGCACCTCGCCTGGGATCTGCTGCACGTCGAGTTCTGGGAACTCCACGGGGTGATGTCCGCAAGCGCAGCCGCTGTCGCCGGGCTTTTCAGTCAGTTCAATGTTCTCCTGAGCCATGGTATTTAATACTCCTAAAAATGGTAGAGCGTGCTCCAGAGCACGCTCTACCATGACACCATTTCGTCAATAACTGAACCCTTGACCTGCAAAGACTGTAATTACGGGAATTTGGGCTCTCCGATACGGTCCCTAGTCGGAAAGAGGGGGGAGGACCGCTTGAGTCGCATCAGTGAGTGCTTCTGGATTCAGCAAAATCGTCCAACGCCGCCCCGAATCAACCACGTTTTGCTTTTTGAACTGGCTCATGACGCGCGAAACAGATTCCGGGGTGGAGCGTGCCAGCCCTGCAAGATCGGCGCGCGACAGGGGAACATTCAAAAGGATGCCCTCAGCGGTTTGCTCACCCAACTTATCTGCCAAACGCAGCAGCGTGGTTGCCACCCGCTGTTTCACAGTATTCGTGGACTGGTCGCCAATATCCTGCTGGGCTCGCCGCAGTCGGCCCGCAACATCGTCCAGTACTTTCAGTGCCACCTTTGGATGCTGTTCGAGGATTTGTCGAAAATCGTGTTGCCCGATCCGCAAAATACAGCAGGGAACAAGGGTGACGGCCGATTGCAGGTGCGTTCGCTGCCCCAGTGCCCCCATCGCGCCAAATAGATTACCCGGGACCAAAATGTCGGTGAGGGTGGCGGTGCCGTCGGCGGAGACCTGGGATAACTTGACCCGGCCCTCGGCAATCACAAAAAGTTCGTTGGCCTCATCACCGGCATTGTAGATGTGTTCGTTTGGTGCGTATACGCGCGTGTTCATGCGGGTGCTGATTTCACGTAGCTCCGATGTGTCAAGCCCCTGGAAGTAGGGGGCCTGCCCTAGAACTCGTAGGCGCACCGGTTCGGGACACTCGTGTGGTAAAACTACTTCGCGAAGGGGGATTGTGCGCCGGCCCTTAGGGGGAACAAAGCTATTGGCGTTAAGAGGAGGATGGTTGAGCTGCCCTTGGTCATCCTGTGTCATCTGCTTTCGCCTCCTAACAATGCCGCACTTAAATATCCTGCACTTAATTGACGCTGATCATTCTGCCAGGCTCAGGCCCCTTTTAGTCTGAGGTTATTCAGGTAGAAGAAACAAAGCCACCCCCAAACTACGGGTGCGGCGTGAAAGGAAGAAAAATGTCAACTACTAACCCCACTCACACAATTTTCCGTTCCGAAGGTTTCAGCTGTCCCTCCTGCGTTGCCAAAATTGAAAAGCAGGTTGGCGACCTCGACGGAGTCTCCGGGGTTGAGGTGAAGTTTGCTTCGGGCCGCGTTGAAGTTGACCACAACCCCCAGGTTGTCACCGCTGACTCAATCGCCTCAATCATCACGAAGGCGGGTTACCCGACCAAGGTCTCCGCGTTCTAAGAGGCAGAGGTTTTAGGAAACGATAGGTGACAGCCGAGAAATTAGAAAAGGACTGAATGAATCCCCTCGTTCGTTCAAGACGCAGCCCGTGGACGATCTCGGCCTGCTCTGGAACCCTGATTGTGATTTCCGCAATCGTTTCTTTCGTGTACGGGGTCAACCCGTTTGGGGCGAACCACCACGGCGCGTTTGATTTCACCAAACCGGGGCCGCTGCTGGTAGCGGATGCCCTAATGATCGCTGCGGCGCTGGTTGCGGGTATTCCGATCGCGGTGAAAGCAGTGCGGGCGTTGCTTGTAAAAGTTGTGGCAATCGACCTGCTGGTTATAATCGCCGCGGTTGGGGCACTGGTTATTGGCGAGTACTGGGAGTCGGCAGCCGTGACATTCCTGTTCGCCTTTGGACACGCACTTGAAGTGCGAACCATGAACAAGACGAGGGGAGCCCTGGCCGCCCTCGTTGCGGTAGCACCCGATACCGCAATTGTCATGCGCGATGGCGACCAGGTCGAAATCTCTGCGGGAGCCGTAGCGCTTGGGGAAATTGTGCTGGTAAAAACTGGGGCGAAGACTCCCGTTGACGGCATTGTGGTCGGGGGATCGGGAAGCTTAGATGAAGCCTCGATTACCGGTGAGTCACTTCCCGTTGAGAAAGCGGTGGGGGATCGGGTGTTTGCGGGATCGATTTCCCGCAGCGGACTTCTTCAAGTCGAGGCAACCGGCGTGGGGGCGGACACCACCCTGGCGCGCATCATCCACCGGGTTGAGGAAGCGCAGGACGCCAAGGCTGCAACACAGTCTTTCATGGAGCGTTTCTCGCGCTGGTACACCCCCGGCATCATTGTCCTTGCACTGGTAGCGGGGCTTTTGACCCGCGATGTGGTTCTTGGGCTCACCCTGCTCGTAATTGGCTGTCCAGGCGCCCTGGTTATTTCAATCCCCGTTGCAGTTGTTGCGGGGATTGGTCGCGGCGCCCGTGACGGCATCTTGATTAAAGGCGGGGAGTACCTCGAAACCAGCGCTAAAATCAACGCTGTCACACTTGATAAAACCGGGACGCTGACGTGGGGTACCCCCCGCCTCACCGACGTGGTGCCCCTGGCAGAAAATACCTCTCGTGAGGATGTGCTCCGCTGGGCAGCCCGCGCCGAAGTTGGCTCTGAGCACCCCCTCGCCAAACCTATTGTTGATGGCGCCGCAGCGGAAGGCTTTGCAGTGAAAGAGCTGCCTGAAGAGGTGGAAGTCGTTGCCGGTAAGGGCGTTGTCGCCCTGGTTGATGGCCACAGAGTCGCGGTGGGTAATTTGGCGCTTATGAGCGCACTCGTGACGTCAGGTTCTGGTTCGGACAGTGAAGCCGCGTCGGAAAATGCGCAGCTAACATCGACAATGGACTCATTGGCCAAAGCGGGACGCACGCCCATGGCCGTGAGTTTAGATGGAATACCCCTTGGTGTAATCGCCGTGGCGGACCAGATCCGGCCCGACGCCCCCAGAATGGTCGGTTGGCTGCATAGCGTTGGTGTAATAGACGTTGTCATGCTGACGGGGGATAACGCGAGGGTCGCGCAGGCGGTCGCGGGTCAGGTTGGTCTGGATGAAGTACGCGCAGGGATGCTGCCGGAACAAAAACTCGAAGCGGTCGTGGAGCTACAAGAAAAGGGCTACACCGTGGCGATGGTTGGTGACGGGGTGAACGACGCTCCCGCACTGGCTGCAGCAAACGTTGGAATTGCAATGGGAGCCGCGGGAACAGCCGTCGCGATTGAAACAGCTGATATAGCGCTTATGAACGACGACCTCATGAAGTTACCGCGGGCCATTTCGCTTGCAAAACGCACCGTTTCTGTCATGCGTCAAAATATTGCCATTGCGCTGATCACCGTCATTGTGCTGCTGACGGGGGTGTTCCTGGGTGAAGTCACCATGGCGCTCGGGATGCTTGTGCACGAAGGCTCTGTGCTGCTAGTCATTGTGAACGCAATGCGACTTATGCGGCCAAAGCGCTTTCGCGAGTAACCTGAAGGGGAGCTTATTGGTTACCTGGAAGGGAAAACCGAAAATGATTGATGAAAAAGCTGCGCTAAACGGCGTGAAAGAAGCCCTCGGGGATATCCCTGTTGAAGATGTCGCCATCGCATTTCCGGTTGGCGCCACGCGGGGTCAGGCCGGGGGAGCCCTTGTCGGGATGCCGGTGGGGCGGCACTCGGAGCTGTTGCTCAGCTGAGTGGTGCTGCATTTGCGGGGAGCACCGTTGGTGGGGGCGGCCTCGGCATGCTGATTGCTCAGCGTCGCATGGAAAAAACTGAACCGGCCGCCTCAATTGTGCTGGCGCTTACCGCGCAGGACCTCTATCTGCTGGGGAGACACAAAATCGGCCCCCTGGCATCTTTCGATAACCTCGAGGTAATTCACCAAATCCCCAGAAGCTCGGTTTCCGTCGACCTCAGTCCCGCTGGTTTCACCCAGCATCTTTCAATCACTGACGAGGAAGACGGAACGCAATACCTGTACGAGGTGAAGCCGCTTGGGAGCGGAATCAAACGGCTGATAGCCGACCTGGGACAGTAGCTTTTGGCCTAGGGACTGAGCGTTTTGCTCAGGCGGGTTGCGTGGTTCTTGGGGAGCGCCAAAAAGGGATTGCAAGTGAGAGCGCCGCGATGACGAAGATCGCAATGACGCCCAGTTCCGCGGTTGCTCCCCACAGCCAGTTGCTGACACTGGAGCCATCTGCGTAAACGGAGAAAACAACCCCTGTGATTAGGGCGTACCCGATTGCGGTCGTGATGCGCTGCGTCATTTGCTGCAGGCCGTCCGCAGTGCCGCCGTGAGCCGGAGGAAAATCTCGCATCGCCTGCGTTTGGTTTGAAGCGCTCATGGTGCCAGCGCCAAAGCCCATCGGGATCAGGGCGACGATCAGCCAGTACACGGACACGTTCGTGGTGGCAACAAGCCAGAAACCAACCCCGAGCACAACGAGGGAACCAACTTCAAGTGACAGTGCGAAAACCTGGAGCCCGCGTCCTTGGCTCCTATGCAGGGAACATGTCCGCCGACGTCCTCACGGTTGGCGCTACCCGCAATGTGAAACCCGAGTTGGCGGAAGCCAAAGGCAAACGACTCTTGATTGCCGCCGAGTCCGAAGAAGGCGTGCGCCTGTCCACCTCAGTGGTCAAACAGCTGGCGTCAACG
The DNA here is from genome assembly GCA_035621235.1 of Actinomycetaceae bacterium MB13-C1-2. NCBI lineage: Bacteria > Bacillati > Actinomycetota > Actinomycetes > Actinomycetales > Actinomycetaceae > Actinomycetaceae bacterium MB13-C1-2. The sequence continues at coordinate 2,403,977 of CP141731.1, read as the reverse complement.
GACCAGGTGTATGCGGAGAAGAAGTACAAGGCCCCCTTCGCCTACACGCCCTCCCACCAACTGGTGCTCTACACGAACCACCTGCCCCGGGTTGGCGCGATGGACACTGGCATTTGGCGACGCCTAATCGTGGTGCCGTTCGAAGCAAAAATCCAGGGCAGTAGCGACGTCAAGAACTATGCGGACCACCTCTACGACCATGCGCGCTGGGCGATCCTCGCCTGGATCATGGAAGGCGCTCGCCTCATCCACGCCGAGGACTACAGGCTCAACCCACCCAGGCAAGTCGTGGAAGCCTCCGAGGCGTACCGGGAAGAAAATGACTGGTTCACGCAGTTCCTCGAAGACTGCTGTGACACCAGCGATCGGGGCGGAACAGCTAAATCCGGGTAGGTGTACCGCACCTACCGTGCATGGGCCGCAGCCACCGGCAGCTACGCGCGCTCAACCACCGACTTCTACTCAGCATTCGAGCGGGCCGGCACATCAGGCATAAAACCAAGGCCGGAATCATCGTGCGCGGCCTGACACTCAAGAGCGAGTTCGACAGTCAAGACGGGCCATTCTGATGCGCTGAGCGCTGCCCAAAAAATCGTTAAATACCAACAGGGTGCATATCTATGCAGGTCTCTACTAGAACTTCCCTTAAGGACTAAAAGATAAGCCTTAAGAAAAGTTACCTAGACGACCTTCCTCGACATGCACCAGTGAGGAAAAACCGTGGGTCTGCTGAAGGTTTAGGTGACAGTTCCTAGTCATGCTGCGAGGGTTGTAGCTGGAACCATGTTTGTTTCGTGTTCGGTTGGCGTCAACTTTCCTAGGCCCTCTTGTCGGCGCCTTCAGTGGTAGGTTCTCTCGATCCAATACATGATCCTGGTTCGGATCTAGTAACGCGCGCACAGGATCAAGCTTTCGTCGTGCAGCGGTCGCTCATGCGCTCAACTCCCGACCCCGTAAGCGTCGGAGGGAAGACCTCGACCGAGCCTTCAACGAGAATCTGCTGTTACTCCGACAACCTGGTGTTGCATCGACTGGTTGAACCTGGTCAATACACGTCGTTTGCGTTCACCACACGACTGGTCGAGGCCGGCGTGGACGCCTTAGAGACGCATTGGCTGGGTCACCGATTGGGAAGACCAAACTGATCCGGCTCGAATGCCTCTGGTGCGACGTTGGCCGCTTCGAGATCGAGCCCCTTCACTGGGTTCACTAGTTCAACCACGAGCGGACCCGCGAGTCGGTCCTCGTTCGGCCTCAGAGTACGGTGAGAATTTCAGGGTGATCAGCGAGCAGGTCGGCCTGCTCGCGCCACGACAGGCCCGCCATGCTGAGCACGACCCTTACGATGGTTGCCGCGGAGCCTTCGGATGCCATGCGCAGGTCGCGCAAAGTTGCGCGCGCGGTCTCTTCGATCAGAAGGGCGAGCAGCTCAGGAGTGAGGTCGTTACGGAAGGCGCCTGACACGATCCCTTCGTTGGCCAATTCGCGCACGCGTCGGCGCAGCGGCGCCAGCGCCACCACAGTTTCAGACACGTGCGTGTCGTCGAGGGCGATATTGGCCGAAGCACGTACAGAGGCCGCTTCGCTCCACAGTCGCGCTGCCATATGGGCCAGGGCGACGCGCGGATCGGCGTCGTCTCGGCGTTCGGCGATGGCGTTGAACCGACCGGCTCCGATCTCGATAACCTCGCGCAGCAGGCTTTCGCGGTCGGCGAAGTGTCCGTAAAGTGCGCGGCGCGAGAGTCCGGCGGCGTGGGCGATGGCATCCAGCGATGCGTGGGGGTCGGACGCCAGCGTCGACTGCGCGGCGCGGAGGAGGGCCTCCCGGTTGGCGGTGGCGTCACGGCGACGTGGGCGGGATACGTGGGAGACCACGTGTGCGGCCATGCGGATCACATCAGTTTCGTTGACTCGAGGGCGGCGGAGAGCTTGCGGTTGAACGAGATGAGCGGGCGGCGCAAGACGAGTCCGAGGAGCAGCACGGGGATGAGGAACGACACGAGCCAGCCCAGCGATATCCAGAAGTCGGCTCCATACGTGCCCGCGATCGCGGCACGCATCGCATCTACCGCGTGGGTGGCGGGAAGAAATGGGCTGATGTTCTGGAACCACTCCGGCAGCAGCTGCAACGGGTAGGCGCCGCCCGAACCGGAGATCTGGATCACTAGCAGCAGCACGCACAGCGCCTTACCCGCGTTTCCGAATGCCACTACGCACGTGTAGATCAGCAGGGTGAACACAATCGAGGTCACCCATCCGGAGAGGATGAGCAGGAAGGCGTGCTGTGGCTCGATCTGGACGAACAGCACCAGACCCACGGTGGTGATCGTGCTTTGGATGAGGCCGATCAGGCAGAAGATCCCATAGCGTCCGAGGTACTTCTCGGTCGGGGTCGGTTCGGGCCGGTTGGGCAAGGTCTGGGCGTTCACGTCGACGCGGATAGCGACGGTCATCAGTAGCGCCCCGACCCAAAGGGCAAGCACCGTGTACAGCGGCGCCATCCCTGCGCCGAAGCCCGCGATCGGGAAGACCGCGATGCGATCGACGATGACCGGCTCGGCTAGCGATGTGGCGAGCACGCTCGGATCGGACCCGATGGCCTCACCGATGCCCGAGAGCGACCCGCTGTCACCGGCCGTCTCGAGCGCTTCGGCTAGCTTATCGAAGCGTCCGGCGGCCACAGTGAACGCATCGGCGAGCTCGTGCGTCACCGATTGCGCATTCTGCAGCGATGAGACAACCGAACCCGACGATCCTGACAGGTTGGATGTCGCAGTGCCGAGCTCCGCACGCACCTGCGCAACATTCGATTCGATCACCGAGAGGGTGGTGGCGAGCTTGTCGAGCTCGGGCTTGAGGGTGCTGTTGTAGGAGTCCTGGGCGTCCTTCATCGCGGCCTGGGCCTGAGCGATTAGCTCGGTCACCTTCTCGTAGTCGGCCTGGGCCAACCCATTGCCGTCTGCCAGGTCGCCGGCAGCGCCCGCGAGGGCGTCGTGCACCGACTGCTGAAGGGCGATCGCATTGTCGAGTTGGGTGAGTAGGTGTTGGAACGCGGGTTGGGCCTCGGCGGGAAGTTGCGGACCGACCTCGTCAGCGAGGGTGTTGCGCAGGGTCGTGTAGTCGTCGATCTGGGCCTGCACCCGATCGGCGAGATCGTCCAAGGTGGTCACCTGGCTGCCGGCGAGCGAGTCCGCCTTCGCGTACAGGTCGTCGATACTCTTGCCGACTGCGGCGAATCCGTCTGCGGTCGACGTGAGCGCCGAACCGAGCGCCGTGGTCGCCGACTGCAGCGTGTCGTTGAGCGAGCTGACCGCGGCCGAACCACCGCCGAGGGCGTCCGCGGCGTCGCCGAAAGCCGATGCCGAACCACTGACTAGACCGGCGGCGTTTGTCACCAGCGGGATGACGCCGTCGATCAACGTCGAGAACATCTCGGCGGTCTGGGCTCCGGTGCGCAGTTGGGTCGCGATGCTGTCTATGCGGCTCTCAAGGCTTGCGAGCGCGGTCTGAGTGTCGGCGTTGGTGAGGTAGTCCGACATTGACGAGATAAGCGCCAGTGCGACTTCGCCGAGAGTCTCGTCGAAGACCTCGGTGATCTGCGCCGAGACGCCTTCGGCGCCCTGACCAGTGATCTTTGGGGCGAGCGCGTTCTTCTTTTCGTTCGTGTAGTACGCCAGTTCGGTGCGCTGGGCGCCGTCGGCGTAGAAGGTCATCATGTCGGCGCTGAACGAGGCCGGAAGGATGATCGCGGCGTAGTATTCACCCGAACGAGTGCCATCGATCGCGTCGTCGTCATCGGTGATGACCCAGTCGAGCTGATCGTTGGCACGGAGCTCCGACAGGACCTGTTCGCCGATGTTGACGCGGATCGGGATGAGGTCGCTCTGGTAACCCTCGTCGAGGCTCGCGACGGCGACCTTGAGGTTTTGAGTGTTCGAGAACGGATCCCAACTGGCGATGACGTTGAACCATGTGAACAGGGCCGGGATCACCACGAGTCCGAAGATGACGATGCCCGCCATGACATTGCTGAACGCGTGACGGATGTCGCGCTTGGTCAGGTCAAAGATGTTCTTCATGCTCGCTCACCCTCGTCCGCCTCACCGGGTTCCAGTTTGGGTTCCGGTTCGGCTTCGGGCTCCTCGGTGAGGGCGTCGAAATGTGCCCCCGCGACATCCGGTTTCGGAAAGGGTGCCGGTTTCGGCTCGATGACGATAATAGCGGTGGGCGTGGTGGCGCCGACCATGCGGCAGCGCGGGATGTCGAGGAGGACGGCCTCGCGCAGTTCGTGGTCGTCGAGGGTCGCCACTTCGGATGCGACCTCAAAGCTCTGCCTAACGTATTCGAACCCCACGAGGAAACCCATGATCGCGAGACACCAAAGGAGCCACACGAACAGAAACATGGCTTTGTGGGTCGGGAACATCCACGCGAAGATGCTGAGCACGACGATGCCGACAAGGCCGGTGATCATCGCGACACGTAGCAGGCTGCCGTAGCGTTGGGTAAACCGCGCCCCGCGCCGCGCGGTCTCGTCGCGGTACTCGTCGCGGTTGTTTATCGCGCGGATCATGTCGGTGAGGCGGTATCCGCCGCCGACGACCTGGACGTCTTCGGCGACGAGAAGGTCGGTGGCGTGGATCTCGCGGTTGAACACGAGGTTCAGGTTTGCCAGGCGCCAGCGCAGCACCAGGCCCAGAACCCACGAGAGTATGACGAAGATCGCGAGGGCGCCCATCTCGCGCCAATATGCCCCGCCGTAGAAGCCGGCGATCGTCTCGCGCATTGCGTCGATGCCGTACGTGAACGGCAGGAACGGATAGATGTTGCGGAAGAAGTCGGGCATCAACTCGATCGGGTACAAGCCCGATGTACCTGGGATCTGCATGATCACGAGTAGGATGCACAGTCCTCGGCCGACGTGGCCGAACGCCACCGATAGTGCGTAGATGATGCTGAGGTAAGCCCATGCGATGAGCACACCCGTGACCACGAACGCGACCGCGCTCACGGTCTGCACGCCCAGCATGAGGTCGCCGACGCACACGATCAGCGCCTGCCCGCCGGCCATGGCGGCCAGCAACAGGAAGCGCCCGACGTAGGCTTGACCGACGGTGATGGGTTCGACGCCCTCGGTGTCAACTTCGAGTTTGAAGATCACGATGAGCACGAACGCACCGATCCACAGCGATAGGTTTGTGAACAGCGCCGCCATCGCCGAACCGTAGGTATCGATGGGGAACACGACGTTCTCGCTGACTTCGACCGGCGAGGCGATGAACTCGGCGATCTGTTCGGCGTTGAGGCCAGTGAGTGTGGACAGGTCGCTGAAGGATGACGCCGAGCTCAGCGCTACGACGTCGGTGTGGGCTTCATCGATTCCCGATTGGATGTCGGTGATCGCGGCATCCAGCTGGCTGACCGCCCCCGAGGTGTCGGACAACTGCGTGTTGAGGGCCGACAGCAGTGATGTCGCCTGGGCGAGCTGTCCCTGCTGGGCATCCAGCGCCGCTGAGAACGCGCCGGCGCTGGATGAGAGGGAGGACATCGCCGCGTTCAATGCGGGCACGTTCTCGGTGAGAATCGTGCGAATGTCGGTGGCGGAGTCGCGTGCAGTCTGCATCGCATCGTCGAGGTTGTCGGCGGCCGACTGCACGGAGTCCGCTGCTTCGGAGATGGCGTCGTTGAGCTGCTGTAGGTCGGTCAGCAGCTGCTGGTGGCTTGTGTTGCTCTGTTCGAACGTTGCCAGCAAAGTATTCAGACGTTCGGCGACCACCGGGTCGAGGTTGGAGTTGTCGAGGATTTGCTGGAGTTTCGCGATGGCCTGAGCGTTGACCTCGGTGATTTCCGAGATATTCTCGATCGCGGTGTCGACGCGTGCGGATGCCTGCTCGAGTGACCCGGTGACCTTGCTGACTGAGACGTTCGCGGTGGCCGAGGCATCCGCTAGCAGGGTGATCCCCTGCACATAGGCAGACGTCGTGGCGTCGGTGAACGCGATGACCTCGGTCTGGGCCTCGGCGATGATCTTCTGCGCCTGCGCGACGGCGGACTTCACGTCGCCCAGCAAGGTGTCGACATCGTCGAGGCTCGCTGCGGCCCGTGTGAGAGTCGCACGGGAGTCATCGATGCCGACCCTGAGTCCCGCGGTGTCCTCGCGCGCGTCCTCCAATGCGGCAGAGGTCTCATCGAGAAGGTTCAACGAGTCAGTTTTGGCACGCAGGAGGGCGAGTTCGGCCGAGTTGCCGGCATCTTTCAGCGCTTCGGTTGCCGCGGCGGCGACCTGCTCGGTAAAGGTGGTCGTTATCTGCGAATCGAGGGTGGATGCCCCCACATCGGTGATCTTTGGGGCGATCGCGTTGGACTTTTCGTTGACGTAGTACTTCAGCGTCGGCTGGGTGAAGTTGCCGGTCGTGACGCTCAGGAAGTCGCTGCTGAAGTCTGCGGGGATCACGATAGCGGCGTAGACCTCGCCGCTATCGACAGCCTCACGTGCCTCAGCTTCGTCCATGAACTCCCAGCCGAGCTGGTCATTGTTCTTGAGCTGGTCGGTGATCTCGGCACCGATGTCGACGGGTCCGGTCAGCTTGCTCGTGGCGCCCTTGTCGAGGTTCGCAACGGCGATGTGGATGTTGGCCGTGTTGGCGTATGGATCCCAGAACGCGGCGACGTTGAACCACGCATAGAGGGCAGGGGTGATTAGGACGCCGAGGAGGATTACCCAGGTGCGGCGTTCGTGAAACAGGCGCGACACATCGCGCCGGAACACACGGAAGCTCTTTCGCATCCGCCTAGCGTATACCTAACGTGCACAGAGGTGTGAACGTTAGCGTGGGTGGCAAGATGAGAGTCGAAGGTCGTACGGGCGAGTCTATTATCGGGGTCCTGCGCGAGCAGGGCGCGCGGATAGCCGCGCGCACTCGCCGAACCCACCGGCAAGGCATCATGTCTGCGCCTAACACGATCCCGGCCAAGGATGGAGTCCGCGCCGGGGCCTTGCTTCTGAACCGGGACTTCAACCCCGGTGCGGTTCAGAGCAAAACGTCAGTATACTTTTTGCCATTACTCTGCGGGCCTCCATCCCTTGGGGGTCGTGATGAGGAGGCGCTGCCCGATGGTCTCCGAGTCGGTGATGACCTGCAGAATGCCTGTAGCTGCGTTCTCGAACGGTAGAGTCGGTAGGCCTGGAACCTTTCCGACCTGCGTCAGCGGCTTCACCGCAACGCCTTCCGGCAGCGCGTCCTTGAGGTTGACCGGATACACTATCGTCCAATCGAGGCCGGAGGACTGCAACAGCCCGTCGGCGGCAGCCTTGTCATCGAAAAACTTCCCCAGAACAGTGCGGTAGATCAGCCGTGCGAAACCCGAGGCCTTCTCGGCAGTATCGCCGGCGCCGAAGGCAGAGACCAGCACGATCCGAGACACTCCGGCCTGCTTCGCGGCAACGATGATCTTCGGCAACGTACGCTGCATGAACGACGAATCCTTTATCGGCCCGGTGATGGACACCAGAATTGCATCCGCACCATGTGCGGCCGCGGCAAGTGCCTCGGTATCTTCCGCGGCTCCCTTCGCGGTCGTGACGCCGGGCTGAGTGGCAATCGACTCCGGCGTGCGGGCGAAGGCGATGACGTGATGGCCCGCCTTCACCGCCTGTTCAGTGAATCGGGAACCGACATTGCCTGTGGCTCCCAGAACAACGATCTTCATGATTGGTTCTACTTGGGTGTTGTGAACGAAAATGGGGTGGAGAGTGCGGCTCGAGTTAGTTGGCGGTCAAGCGGCGTCTACGCATAGCTTTGAACGCAGTCATGCGGAGGATGAGCCCCGAGTCCTTCGGTCGCGCCGGTGACCAGAACAACCTCCCCGTGTAGCGACGTACAGTGGGTCAACGTCCGACCCCTTGTGCGCTACCGATGCGGTGCGGACACGCCTCCGCGGTCATCGTATCCATCGTGCTCACCGCTTCTTTAACGCTGACGGCCGGTAGACGCTTCTGGCTGTCAGCCGGGCGGCGGCGTTCGGGTCATGGGCGGGGAGAAGTACGAGGGGTTGTACGGCGGCAAATTGCTTAATTTTGCGGAGCTGCTCGACGGCGAGGCGGGGGTTGTTGTTCACCCCGTCGGTCTGCTCCTGGTCCAGCAGTTCCTGATCATAGGTGACGTCCCCGCCGAGAAAGTAGGTGGCCTCGTTGCCAAACACGACCACCGACAAGTGCCCCGGTACGTGCCCCGGAGTGGGAACGCCGACGACGCGCCCGTCATCGGTGATCGGGTAGGTTCTCTCCCAAGGTCCGAGCGCGGGGCCGGTCAGCTGTAGGAGCGTGGGCTGAAACCTGGTCGGCCAGTGTTGCGGGAGCGCGCCTTCGATCGTGGCGCGAAAGGGTTTGCGATAGAACTCCCAGTGCTCAGCCGCCACAAGGATGCGCGCACCTGCGAGATCCTGCAGCCCGTCACCGTGGTCGTGGTGCAGGTGCGAGACCACGACCGCCTGCAGGTCCTGAGGTTCGATCCCTTGCTGGGCGAGGCGGGCGCCGATGGCTTCATCTGGGGCGACGTGGATGTCGACGCTGCGTTGGAAGAACGGGTGCCACCAGGGCAGCCAGCCCTTTTCGGTGGCGTGCGGGGATTCCCCGGTGTCGAACAAGATCGGCCCGTCCGGGTGCTGGATCAAATACGTGTTGATTGGCAGCGGTTAGGTCCAGTTCGGGTCCCCGAAGATCGCTGTAGCCCGGCGCAACGGTACAGGCTTATCTGCGCTCTGCTGCCGGTGGGACGGGCGGATACGGACGGTGCCTGTCTCCAGAATCGACACACTCACGCTCATGGTCTCATTCCTCTCATTTCCCTCTGATGTCTTCCCTTGTCAGACGACCTGTGCGCCAGTGCCCAGTCCTTTGAATACGGACATTTCGACGTACGCGCTGAGTTGCGCCGCGAGCTCTGGTACCGGCATGCGCGGGTCGTCCTCCAGCCAGCGCAACATTGTCCACATGACCCCGGCCGCCAGTGCCGCTGACGTCATCTCTACAGGAAGCGGCCCGCGAGCGAGCGCGACAGAGGCCGGAGAATGACGCCGTAGCCGCGAGGCTACGAACTCCACCAACCGCGCCTGGACAATCCCGCCGCCCGGCCCTCGAAGCACCCGTGCGAAGAACTCGGCATTGTCGGACAGTCGCCTCAGGACGATCGTGAAGTTCTCGCGCATCAGCGCTGCGCGCCCCTCGTCGACATCGCCGACTGCCGCATCGAGGTCGGCGAAGGCATCCTCTAGCCGCGCCAATGCCGCTGCGGCGAACGCTGTAGGAAGATCATCGAATGCCGCGTAGAACGTTGGGCGGGTAAGCCCGGCACGGTTCACAATGTCGGTGATCGTCACGCGTTCGATGTCCTCGGTTGCGTCCAGTACGGCGGTCACCGCGGCTAGCAGTTTGGCGCGCGAGCGGCTCGAAGAACCAATTTTACACATGTAAAGATTTCACGGTTGTTAAATCAGGTTGTCTAGCTACCCTTGCGCCCGGTCACTTCACTGATGCCAGCGATCCCGGTCCGACGTTCTTGTTGACAGACCTTTATTTCTCATGCCCGAACTCCTCACTTACGTGAGAGTTCTACCCATCTGCTGTGTCCTTGGATAACTTTACGACGACACCTTGACCTACCGGTTGCTTAGCACTTTCGTTGGCACTTTTCGTGATATACGCAGCTCTCCATAGGTGAGCAGTGAGGGCGCTGCGTCAGGGGACGAAGACCGTTGCCACGGTAGTGACAATTTTCGCTTCAGAAATGAAGACCAACTTTGCCCGCTCCTGTGCACTCCTTCTTCAGAGGCGGGCGAGGAGAATCGGGTTACCTGCGGGTCGCGGGTGAGCCATCCGTTATCGGTCTTGGTGACGGATTTGAGCACGGGAAGGAGTTCATCGAGACGTTCACCAGTGTCGAGGCGAAGGGTGAATACCGCATCCGCTCACTACCCTCCGAGGACTGTGGGACACCGACGCCCTTCCACGTGCTCACGGCGATGTGGTGGATGAACTTCTCGCCCGCGCGGATGAGCCGCAGCCAGACATGGGCGAAGTTCGGTTCGGTTGGGGTCGAGTGGCGGCCAGCGCTTCCTTCAGGTGTGCAAGCTTCAGTCGTCTTTCGCTCGCTCGGATAATGATGCCTGCGGCAGCAATAGCGAGCGTCTCAGAGTATCTTCGGGTTTACGACAAACTGGGGGTGAACCAACGATTTCGGCACTGGTCGTTTGTTTGAGAATTGCTAGGGAAGACCCACCATTGTGTTTTTACTGGAAACTTGGGCGCAAAGGTTAGTTTTGTTCAGCAGTGATTCCCTGCGTATATGCTTATCTGGATTGCTAAGGATGAGATCTAGTCCATCTCTTACTCTATAACTTTCGGCTATGTGCGGTATGTGCCGTGGTGAGACTCGAAGTCGGCGACCCAAAAGCTGCAGCATCGTCGACCTGACGGTGTTGACACAGAAGTTCCCGCGGCCACGGGTTATCCCAAATCCTGAATCCGTCGTCCTGTATGTAGCGGGTGCCTATAACTTTTGAGTGGAAACCCATCCAACCAGAGGTTAGGAAATATGAGGCGTATCTTCTCAATTGCAGGGGGTATGGCCGTCGCAGCGTCGCTCGTTTTCGCGGGTCCTGCCATGGCGTACACACCACCCCCACCGGAATCCACCGACAACCAACCAGGAAATTCCATTGCCTCCCATGCCAGGGTACCGGTCATGGTGACTTTGGTCGAGGAAGCAGACGCAACAGAGGCGAGAGAGGACGCGCTCCTCGCACACCAAGTCCAACTCTTCCAAAGTTGGAAGACAAAGTATGAAATCGAAGTGGACCGACAGTTCGGGTATCTCCTCAGTGGGTTCTCGGCAACGATGCCGTCCAGCAAGATTGCTGCGCTTCGCAATGAACCCCAGGTTGCTGCTGTTTACGAACAGCGCATCTTCTACCCGACCCTGGATTCTGCGGGCGAACTGACTCAGACCACCGAGGCTAGGGAAGACATAGGTGTCGACGGTTCAGGAATGGTCATCGCCATCATTGACTCGGGAATCGATCCCAGCCACCAGGACATGCGCCTGAGTGATCCTACCAGCGGAGCGATTCAGGAGATCAAGGCCGGTGGTACGTTCACAGCGAAGGTGCCGTGGGGCTACAACTACGCGGATCGCAACGACAATGTTGTCGATCAGGACCCAACTCAACACGGGATGCACGTTGCCGGTATTGCTGCGGCCAACGGAGGCGAAGGGGCTTCGATAGAGTCGAACGGGCGCGTGAATGGTATGGCTCCAGAGGCTCAGTTGCTCGCCATGAAGGTGTTTTCCAACGCCCCTGAACGGCGCAACCAGGCGTTTGAATCCGACATTGTCGCGGCGATCGAGGACTCCGTTAGGTACGGGGCCGATGTCATCAACATGTCTTTGGGCTCGGCGAATGGTTTTGACTCAGCCGACTACGGCCTTAACCGCGCAGTAGAGAAGGCGTCAGAGGCCGGGACATTTGTCGTGGTCGCCGCGGGGAACGAAGGGCTTCGAAACTCCCTGGACTCAACCAACTGGGACTTGGACCTGTACAAGGACAACGGTACGCTCGGCGGTCCGTCCTCCTCCCGGTCCGCTTTCTCGGTCGCATCCATTGAAAATGGGACTGTTGTTGCCAATCTAGCGGCCATCTCCGCAGATGGTGTGGCTGAGGGTGAGAACTTCCCCTACTCTCTGCAAGCGGGGGTCCTTCCCGGTTCGGCGGTGGAGCTCTTCGATGCCGGGCTTGGAACGTATGACGATTTCCGTGACAATACGGGAGAACTCATTGATGGTATCTCCGGCAAGTACGCGTTGATCCAGCGTGGCGACCTCACCTTCACGGAAAAAGTGAACAATGCAGGTGATGCTGGCGCTGCGGGCGTCGTGATCTGGAACCACGAGGACGGCGGCGAAGAGCTGTTGAACATCGCGCTCGAGACCGCCTACACATTCCCAGTGATGACGCTGGGGTACTCTGCCGGGCTCGAAGCGAGCGATCTCATCGGTGCGGGTGGCACCGCGTTCGTCGAGTTCTTTAGCACCCCGGCCGCACAGCCAAATCCGGCGTCGCTGACTCCTTCGACATTTACATCCTGGGGTGTCACTCCTGACCTGGAGTTCAAGCCCGAGATAGCTGGGATTGGCGGCAACGTTTACTCCACTCTCAATGACAACCAGTATGGCAATATGTCCGGCACCTCCATGGCCTCACCCCAGGTGGCAGGTGTATCTGCCTTAATCAAGTCGGAGTTCACGGAACGCTACCCAGAGATGAGCGAGACAGAGATCAACGATCTGGTTCGTCACTCGCTTTCAAACACCGCATCGCCGGTGACGGACGAGGCTGGACTTCCATACCCCGTGCGTCAACAAGGAGCGGGCTTGGCACAGACAAAGGACGCGTTGGAAACATCTGTCATCGCCACCGTGGATGGGGCCCCGAACGTCGCGCTAAAGGACTTCACCGGAAGCAAGCAATTTACTGTGACGCTACGTAACCTAGGTGACGTTGAGCAGAGTTTCGATGTGAGCGCGGCCGATGTCCTGACGGAGGCAGTCGACGGATACGGTGACCTCGGTTCGCAGGTCAGCGCACACGGCGACAGCATCGCGCCGTCCGAGAGTAGTGTGGTTGTACCTGCGGGTGGGGAAGCCACAGTTACCTTTGATGTTGCTGCAGGGGACATTGACGCCCGGTTCGTTGAGGGCTGGGTCGACTTCGCGGCAACCTCCACTGATCAGCCCGACCTTTCGGTGCCGTACCTGGGCTTCGTCGGGGACTGGGGCGAGGAAGATATCTTCGACACCGGACTCTGGGGATCAGAAGACTTGTTCGATCAACCCTGGATCAAGACTCAGCTCGGCGTCAGTGACGGCTACGACGTTTACACGTATGACCCCGATACTTGGTTCACTTCCAACGCTGCAGGGACACCTCAGGCACTGGTTCCCGCATTGTTCACATTGCGAAACGCTACCGAAATCCAGTATGAACTTCTCGATGCGGATAGCAACGTGATTCAGAAGCTCGGTTACGACCGGGAAGTGCCCGCACCCCTAATTTCGCGTATATATGACGGGATGATTTCTCCGTTTAACATCGCCGACTGGGGTTTCGATGGACTGCGCTATGACAAGTCGGCGGGTGACTGGAAACCCGCTGAGTCCGGTTCCTACTCCATGCGGATCAAAGGCAAAGTCAATGACGGCAAAGAGATGCAGGTGCTGGACTTCCCATTCAAGCTGGATGTCGATGCTCCAACCGTTGAGGTGATCGGAACTGAGCCGTCCGGTTCTGGCACGAAGGTACAGGTCAAGGTAACTGACGCTCTTTCGGGTCCCGTGGCGGTGGAGCAGTGGGGCGAAATCACGGGCCTATCTGTGAATACCGCTGGTGGTTACGTGATGCCGAGCCGGATCGTATCGGCAAGCGAAACTGAAGCGGTGTTCGAGGTTGAGTTCGGCGACGTAGAGTCCGCGAAGTGGGCTGTCGTTCGTGCACAGGACTACGCAGGTAACGAGTCTGCGCCCCTGACGTACTTCTTCGATGACTACGGTGTCCTATGGAACAACCGTGGTGATTTCGACATGGGGTTTGCCGAAGGGACCTACTCGATCTACTTGGGTGACTTCTTGCTGAAAGACGGTCAGGTTCCACTGGTATTCACCACGGGTCACGGGATCGAGACCATCTCAGTTGGAGATATATCTGTCCCAACCGCACCAGAGGGTGTCACCACCGTGTGGGTTCCGACAGAAGTCGGTCACCAACTCCTCCCAATCCGAGGGCTAGACGGGGCTGGAACTGCTCGTTTTGAAGATGAGGTCGATGTCTTTTACCATCCGGGTCTCCCAACGATTTCGGATGTGCGAGTAGTCCCGGCGCGCGCCGATCTCTGGGGAACTGGCGAGGAAATGGACGTGCTGCACGCAACGGGTTGCGTAGCTGATGAGATGGTCAACCCGGAGGACCTTATCGTCTGGATTGCCGGCTGGGACGCCTATCCTGGTCCCGATGGCTGCTTCTCTGTAGACGTACCTGACGAGGACTGGATGACCGGCGAGGCACCGTCTATGGTTCTCTGGTATGTCGACAACGGAGTGACTGCTGTTGCGGGCTATGTCCAGGTTGAAGGACGCAATCCTGACGCCACTTGGACCCATATGCTGAAGAGGGCAAACGTCGACTTCGCTGGCGGAATTCATTTTGTGAGCGACCAGGATCCTGCTTTGGTTCCAAACGAGGATGGTTCGGCAACCTTCACGATCAGCGGTGTATTCAATGTGGTTGCCCCAGGGGTGTTCAGGATCGACGGGCAGGACGTGGAGGTCGGTTCTGACCTCACGTTCTCGCATGAGGTTGTTCTGCAACCGGGTGTGACCAGTGTGAATGTTTACATGGAAACACCGCAAGGTGAACTCGTGAACGACACGTCGCTCAGGTTGCTGTACTCACCATCTCTGCCTGAGCTGACGTTCGATACTCCGACTTTCCGGGACGGTCAGATCTTCGTGCCGCAAGCTGCGGACAATGAAGTGTCCTTCATAGGGGAGATTGTAGATGAAACCTTCGGTCACACACTGTGGATTAACGGTGACCTCGTGTCCTCGTACCAGGACATTACGGCGCCCGGTGAGGAGCTAACACGCCAGCAATTTGAGTACGTCACTCAGTTGGATGCGGGAGACATTGTCACCGTAAACGTTCTTGATGCCATTTCGCGCGAGGCCGAGTTGCGGGTTCCAGTGGTTCTGGACGACCTAGATCCGGTCTTGACTGTGACGGGCCTGGCCGATAATGACCTGGTCACGGCTAGCCGAACCGTTCAGACAACTGCGACGGATGCGAACCTCACCGATCTGGCTGCAGTCGTGATTGATCAGGCCACAGGTGAGCCTGCGGATGTGCAGTTCGATCGGACGTACAACAGCGACGATGACGGTGTCACCTTCGGCGCCTCCTTTGATCCGTTCGCACTTGGCGCTGGCGACTACCTACTTGTGCTGCGTGCAACTGATGCGGCCGGCAATGCCACTGAGCAGAATGTGTCGTTCTACGTCTCTGAGCAGACTTCAGTGACTATCGACGGCCCCGACCAAATTGAGGTAGAGGAGGGGCAACAGGTGCTGGTCTCCGATCATTGGAGTGTCGCTGACGGATACTCGTTGGTTGCGGACCTCGATAACTTGGTTATCGGTGACAACGCGGTTCGCATCCAGGCGTTCGGTGATTCCAATGTGCCAGTTGCACAGCGCGATGTGGTTGTGACGGTCGTTCGTGGTCTGTCTACGCTCACCGATGGTCGGGTCTCTGTAACAGCTCGTTTCGCACCGACCGATTCCCTCAGTGCGACTTGGACCGCTGTGTCTGAGTACGTTGAGGAGGTCAGGGTGACACATGGAGGGGACTCCCTTGGCGGCACGTTCCAGGTTCAGGTCCCGAAGACTGCCGGAGTAAAGGTACTCAGAATTGCCGATGAATCGGATACGAATACCCGGGTTCTTCTCGAAACTGAGATCGCCTACGAGGTTCAAGGCAGCAGCTTGGTCTTCGACGGAAGCACCCCCGGCGCGTACCGGATTGTGTACCCGGAGGTTCCTGGCGTGTCTGGAGGTGACGGTACCGATAACGGCAAGGACGGAGTTGGTGGTGGCAACGACAATCTGCCCAGCACAGGTGCGAACGGCATCGGTGCGTTGGTCGCAGGTGCGGTGACACTTATCGCCCTCGGTGCCGGATCGCTGTACGTGGTGCGCAGGCGCGGTGGGAAGGCCGGAAACACGGTCTCCCTCTGAGACAAGATCTGATAGCCAGATCTTGAAGGATAAGTAGCGCAAGGTGCGCGGCTCCGAATAAAGGGGCCGCGCACCTTTGCGTCAAACATGTGAAACGCCAGGGTGCCGTCGGTGTCTGCGAAGAATACGCGTATCGCCGGGCACAATGAGACTCCCATGTGCGGGAATGAGGACGCGCCAGGATCGATTGTCGCCGCGCTCTACTGGGCGCCCACGAACGCCAAGACCGCCTGCACCCTCCGGTTGTGCTCGGGAGAATCCTCCAAACCAAGTTTGGAGAAGACTGCGGAGATATTCTTTTCTACCGTTCCCAAGGAGATGCCTAGGTTATCGGCGATTCGGGTATTCGAACCCCCTTGGGCCATCTGCTCAAGGACGTCCCTCTCGCGAGGTGTAAGGGTCGCCAGCGGGTCCCGATTGGAGGCCAGCAGTGTGGCCACCACTTCCGGGTCGAGGACCGTTCCTTTGCGGTGAACCCTGCGGACCGCTTCGGTGAATTCCTCAAGCGCCACGACGCGGTCCTTCAGCAGGTACCCCATCCCACTCCCGCCGTCTGCCAGTAGCTCCCGCGCATAAACGCCCTCAACATACTGGCTGAGAACGAGGATGCCAAGGTCGGGAAAGGTTTCACGCAGTTGGAGGGCGGCACGAACGCCCTCATCTCGAAAGGTGGGCGGGAGACGCACGTCCAGAACGACCACGTCCGGCCCCACCTGAGATACTCGGTCGAACAAGTTGTTGGCATCTCCCCCTGAGGCGGCGACCTCGAATCCGGCCTCAGCGATTAAGCGCACCAAACCCTCGCGAAGCAACACAGAGTCTTCGACGAGGGCGACGCGCAGCAACTTATCAGACACAGCGTGATTCTAGTCGACGGAATTTCCCGACCCGGCGGGAACTTCGATGTCTACCACGGTCGGTCCTCCCTGCGGACTATTGATTCTCAGCGTTCCACGAAGGCCGGTGATCCGGTCGTGGAGCCCAGCCAGGCCGTGTCCAACTCTTGGGCGTGCCCCTCCTCGGCCGTCATCGGTGGTGCGAATCCTGATGATCGCTCCGTCCTTGGCAGTCGGTACCACCGTGACCTGGATAGACACCGATTCGGCCCTCGCATGTTTCGTCGTATTCGTCAACAGCTCGGCAATCGAGAAATAGAGGGCTCGGGCGACCTCGGATGTCACTTCCGTGTCAAGGTCGGGTGCGACTTCAGTGGTCACAAGTAGGGGTGTGTTCGCGGCCAAGGCTTCGATTGCGGCGCCTAGGCCTCGGTCCTGGAGTTAATGGAGGCGCCACACCCGCAGAAAGGGCGCGCAGTTCGTCGAGTGCTGCTTTGGCATGACTTTGAGCTTCGACCGCTAACGTGGATACCGCCTCGATGTCCCCGGCTTCTACGCGCCGGACGAGAGTGGCCAGATCAAGTTGGACGCGCAAGAGTTGCTGCTGGGGGCCGTCATGAATATCCCGCTCCAGACGCCGCAAAGAATCGTTTTCCGCCCGTACCGCAGCGGTTCTTGCAAGCTGTTCGGCGCGGGCTTCGGCGGCTAGGTCATCACTGGGCCAGTGCCCAAGCATTGCCTTGGCCACAATCCAGTTCACCCAGGAAAGACCACGAAAAACCCAAGGTGCTACAGCGAGAAATATGGCCCCGATTACCAGGTATAGGACGTCCTCAATAACCCAGGGTGGCAAGCTACCGAAAAGCCACGGCATCGCATCGGAAATATGGCGACCCCAAATGTCACTAACGATGCTTGGATTGATCAATCGCAATAGCCATTCCAGAGAACCAAAAATGGCGACACTGGCCCAGAGGACCCCGATGATGAACGAGGCCAGAGTGATGATTGGGCTGACCATCAGGCCGTGCAACAGCGCCATCCAGTAGTGACCACCCCGTAGCGCACGGATCAGCCGACCCCACCAGGTGGGAGCCGCAGGACTACCGCGGTTCCAATCTGGCGCGCTGATCTGCGGCAGCCCAGTCAGGCGAAGTAGGTAGCAGTGCGCAGTTGCGAAGCCGCGCGCGGCGAACAACGCGCCGACGATCAGCGGGACGCCGATCCAGATGATCAGTGTTGCGATTCCCGTCGACAAGAGGGTTACGAGGACGATGAAGCTCGCCAAAGAGAGGGCAAAACCGGCGACTGTGAAGAGGAGGCTTCCTGGCGTCCACCTCCACAGGATCCCGTACGTTGGCCAGAGATCGCGTTGCGGCGGTTTAGTTGCCGGCGAGGTTAGGTTGTTCGGTTGCGTGGTTATTGAAGCTGTTCTCGGCATGACCCCAGTTTCGTTTTCCCCCGAATTCGCCGGTAGCCAGGCAACGCCCGTCCTCGCTGGGGGTTAACCCGACCTTAGCGCGGTGGGTGGCATCAACATATACCGGACCACTCTGGGGCAGGCATTAGCGCTGGGGAATTACTAACCGGAGGTCTGACAGAAGCCAGACCTCCGGTTTTATTGACTCGCATTTTGGTGGCGACCCTGGTCGCTACAAAGGCGTCTACCTACGCACACGGAGCCTAAGTAGCGCGCCGGTACCAAGTAGTGCCAGCGCGAGCACGGATACAGCAGCAACTGTCGCCCCGGTGTTTGGAAGGGCGCCGTCCGTGTTGCCCTTCCCACCATCAACCGGGTCGGTCGTAGCGGAAGTAACCTCAAGGCTCACGCTAACAACGTTCTCGCCCTGAATCGCCTTGAGCTCGTGGACACCAGCCGTTACCGTCTGCGGCACGGTTATCTGGGTCGTGAATGAACCATCGGCCTCTACCGCTGTCGCTCCCAATGACACGACCTTCGAATGTAACTCGAACTTCACGTCTGAAGCAGGACTCCACTTTGTTCCAGAGACCGTGATCTTGTCACCAGCCGTAGCCTTGGTGGCGGAAACGTTCAGGGTTCCAGCAAACTCCTCGGGTGTCGGGGGACAGGTAGTCGCGGCGACGTCCATTGGCCACTGTGTGGTGAGTCCGTCGGCGAACACGTATCCATCCTCCGCTAGAGCAGTGACGGTGACTATTGTTCCTTCTCGAGCCTGCTCGTAGCGATGAGTTTCCTGATTCGCCGGAACAGTCACTGTGGCTTCAATGCCGCACTCGGTAGCTTCGACAAGAGTCGGTGTCTCAACCTGATCGATCACCGCGGGCACAGGTGGCTGTTCGCCCTCACCGATTTTCACCAGTGAGTAGCTGCTACTTTGCACCCAACGGTCGCGATCCAGGTTGGTTCCCGCATATACCTCTAGGTTTGTCTGATCACCCGAGTCAAACTCGACCTGCTGTCTGGTGTAGGTCGGCAGGTTTTGGAACTCCGTTTTCGCAAGGACGCTCGCCCCTGGACCAGTTCCTCTAACCCCGACTTCACCGGTCACGGTCTCAGGGTGGTTGGCCGGGCCAGTGACAACAAACGCGGTTAGCAGGTACCGAGTGTGAGGCTCAACGGTTACTGGTTGATAGAGATCAATCCAGCCCGAGTTGTTGCGCAGATAAGCCTGCTTTTCACTGCCGTATGCCCACGATGTGTTGTGGTCGATTCCGCAGTTGCCGTTGCATGCCCATGCTTCACTCATTGCTCCTGGAGCTGACCGGGAGAAAGAGGGGTCCTGCAGCAGATTCGGATTGATTACATTGCCTTCGGGATCCACTGTGAAGGCGTACTGGAAGACGTTGTATGGCCCCCACAGCGAGAGCGTGAAGTGTACTTCGGGACCTTCATTCCAGGGATGTAAGTAGGGAGAGTACATTCCTGGCAGGTCCAATGATGTGGCGACTGCGGTCGGTTCAGACCACGGTCCCTCGGGACTGTCAGCTGTGCGGAAGACGATTTCGAGGGCGTCCATGTCCGCCGAGTCCGTCATATACATCATCATCCACTTGCCCAGATACTCGTTGTATTGGACCGATAGCTCGGTGACGGTCGCGGGGACTATTTCGGTCGCGGCGGTGTCTTCGACGGCCCAGTTTGCGCCGTCCCAGTAGGTGTAGGCATCTTTATCGAGAATCTGATCCTCTGAGACACGGGCAAGATGCAGAGGGCCGAAACGTCCGTTCTGAGTACCGAACATATAGACGTAGCCATCGCCCTGACCGTGAGCAAATGCAACCATTTGGAACTTGTTGCTCCAGGCATCGTCATTGTCCCATTGGGGTCCGTCGGTCGAGTTCCAGGTCTGACCGTTGTCATCGGAATAGGCGATGCGTGAGAAGTTCGTAAACCACTCTCCGGGATCACCCCAGTGGTTGACCGACATGAACGAGAGGTACTGTCTGCCATCCACTGCAATTCCGCCTGTCGGAATCGTGGTGTGCTCAACACCCGGGATCTTCTGCGACGGGATGATCTCTTTAGCTCGTCCCGCAACATCGCTCGCGGCTGAATCAAAGGTCATTCCTTTTGTGTTCCAGTCGGAGTTGCTGGACCGGAGCAGGGCATTGGAGCGCCAATCTCCGCCTCCGCCTCCGCCCCCGCTCCATTGTCCGAAAGTATCGCCGATTGCGAAGAGGATTTCTCCCGCGCCGTTATCCCACATCAAACCGAGGTCTGTTCCGCCAACAGCCCAGTCGGCGAGAGTGTTAGTCAGTCCCTTGGCTCCTGTTAGTTGGCTGACCAAGCGAACTGAACTTGGGTGCTCGTAGTCGTCTGGCCACGGTGAATCTGGGGTTGGTTCGGCAACGGCAGCCGATGGAACGGCCAACGTAAGGGTTGCCGCACCAAGAACTGCGGCTGAGAGGCCTGCCAGTTTTCGCCCTTGTTTGTGAATTTTAGGTTTCGTGTGATGGAACATCGAGTGTTTTGCTCCTCGTCGAGTTTCACTTAAGAACCAATAGGTTCGCGATTACTGTAATCGATTACTCATTACAAAGTAAACAAAATGAGCAATAAATACCCAATTACGTGGAATCGATTGCAGACACAGGCCCATCATTAGGTCCTGTCATCTATTCGCGTTGGAAGCTCCCAGGTTTGGGTGTGACGGGGGCCACTAAGAGTTCGGCTCTGGTGAGCCGATCTCGACTAGTCCTCTCCGGTGCAAACGCGCCCCTTATTGGCCACCTATTGAGCAGAATACATTTCAGGAGGCCCGACCAGAGAGCCGGTCGGGATCCTCGTCGACCTTGGCCGACGTCGGATGATGTTGTCTAGCTCGATCCCACTAGCAAGCCTTCATTGGTGCATAGGCTTAGGTCATGAACAATTCTTCCGCCAACGGTTCTTCTTCTGCGCACGCCCTTGCAGGTCTGTCCAGCAAAGCCCTCCTTCGCTTCATTGACAGCTTGGAAGGAGCTGATGCCCGATTCGGTGAGACCCTCGATCCCCACGGAGTATGCATTATGCGCGGCGGGGAGATTGTGTGGGAAGCGGTTTGGAAACCGTACTCGCTGGAGCATGCCGCGTTGGTCTACTCCGCATCTAAGACCTACACATCTATGGCAATCGGATTCTGCGAGAACGAAGGGCTCCTTTCTCTTGATGATGACCCAGGCGTGATCCTGGGACTCCCAAACCCGCATGGAATCACCATCCGACACCTACTCACGATGAATACTGGGCACGAGGAATCCACGATCAACGAGTTGGATTGGGAGAAGGACTCGCTGCTTTCTACTCCTCCCGAGCACACTCCGGGAACCCACTTCTCGTACAACTCTCAGGCAACCTTCGTGCTTTCGTGTGTCGTAACAGCTGTAACCGGCCAGCGGCTTACCGAGTACTTGCGCCCTCGTCTTCTAGATCCACTGGGTATCGGGGATCGGTGGATGCGACGAATCAGAGACGTTGATTTCGGCGCCTCTGGATATCACTTGACCGTTCGCGATCTGGCTCGTACGGGAGCGATGCTGGCGGCCGGTGGGAAAGACGGCGAGGTCACCGTGGTCCCTTCGGCCTACATCGAGGAGATGCAGAAACCCTGGTCGGACAATTCCGGAGCGCCTGACCCCTCACTTGATGAATACATTCGACGAACCGCCCAAGAGAACTGGGGTGCTGGCTATGGATACCAGGTTTGGCGCAGTCGCGAGGGCTTTCGCTTGGATGGAGCATATGGCCAGTTCAGTTTGATCATCCCCGAACGTGACATTGTAGTCGCGTATCAGGGCGCAACAACTAACACAGCGGCGACTATGGCTGTCCTTTGGGAACTGATTGACGACTGGGGGGATGCACCCGCTCAGGAATCAGCGGAACAGTTGGAACAACTAGTGCGGCGCGCTGGGTCATTGGACTCCTGGAGTTTTTCCGCACGATACCGCGCAGCGCCAGATGGAGAACTTGTCTCGACCAGGTGCTGGCGTGAAGATAACGGCATGTTGCGGATCGGACTAGATATGTTCGTCGGGCTGGAAGGGATGTCTGTTCACGTCGGTGAGTATGAATGGCTGCAGACTACGATCGAGGTTCCAGGAACTCAGAATCCCGCGAATCTTCTCCCGTTAGCCGTCCGCGGTGAAGAGGATATAGATGGCAAGGTTCGCATTCACATTGTGGTCACGTCCTCTCCCCACCGCGTGCTGGCTACCGGAGATATCGGCGGTGAGCTAGAGGCGGCTTGGCACACTGTCCCGTTACGCTACGAGACCGCTAAGGATATCGCGGTTCCAAGAGTGGTAGTCGACGCCGTGTGAAATCGTTGGAACCCTTCGGCCGTTGACGTTGATGTCTCATTCCGACAGTAGGAAGCGACTAAACTAATCGAAGCGTCCGCGAGGCATTCAACTTCGGTTCTGCCAACCCATTGTCTCCACACTGTTTACATGTGCAGGTCTTTTGTCGCATGATGGTGGTATGTACCCCACATATGTTCCCGATTCCGACCGCTATGACGGTCGCATGCAATATCGATTCTGTGGCAAGTCCGGACTAAGGCTCCCGGTGCTGTCGTTGGGGCTGTGGCAGAACTTCGGCGACAGCCATCCGATGGAGACCCAGCGTGCCATTGTGAGACGAGCCTTCGACGTTGGAATTACCCACTTCGATCTGGCGAACAACTATGGTCCTCCCTATGGCCAAGCAGAGACCAACTTTGGAACCTTCTTGCGCCAAGATCTGCGACCCTTCCGTGATGAGTTGCTGATCTCAACGAAGGCCGGTTACGACATGTGGGCCGGTCCTTACGGACAGGGTGGTGGAACTCGAAAGTATGTGCTCGCCTCCCTTGATCAGTCGCTTGAGAGGATGGGCCTAGATTATGTGGATATCTTCTACTCCCACAGGTTCGACCCCGACACACCTCTCGAAGAGACCATGATGGCCCTGGACCATGCGGTGCGTTCGGGAAAGGCACTTTACGTCGGGATCTCCTCGTACTCCGCCGAGCAGACGAGAGAAGCGGCGCAGATCGCGAGGGAACTCGGGACGCCTCTCCTCATCCACCAGCCGAGCTATTCGATGTTAAACCGTTGGATTGAGCAAGGTCTCATTGACGCATGCAGTGATGAGGGCATGGGAATCATTGCCTTCTCTTCGTTGGCGCAGGGATTGCTCACGAACCGCTACCTAAACGGGATCCCGGAGGGTTCTCGGATGACCCGCGGTGGGTCGTTGCCGAAGAAGCACCTAAGTGACGAAGTACTGGTCCGAATTCGCGGACTGGGTGCGATTGCCGAGGAAAGAGGTCAGACGCTGTCCCAGATGGCGCTCGCGTGGGCTCTTCGTGATCCGAGGGTGACATCCTTGGTTTCCGGAGCCTCATCCGTGGAGCAACTGGACATGAATCTGGGAATGCTGAACAACATGGAGTTCTCGGCGGGCGAACTCACGGCAATTGACGAGTTTGCTGTGGATTCAGGGATAAACCTCTGGGGATAGCGAGCCTGAGTGCTGATATGCGAGACATGAAGGCGCCGCACCGAGGCGTGGGTAGCCGGGAATCCTAGGTGGACATCCCGCGCCAAGCAGGACTTCTTCTCGTGTTATGTGTACGAGGCAAAGATCTGGCGGCGGGTACCATCCACCGTGATTTGCCCGCCGTAGGGGAGTATCCATTGCGGACGTGTGTGGCCAAACGGCGGTCCCACGCAGACGACGGCATTGGGATTGTAAGAGCTGACCTCCTCAATTACCGCGTCTCTCCGAGCCTCTCGCCACTTCTCGCGGTTCTTCGCGATTGGCGGTTCGCCATCGATAGCAGATGCGGGGGAACGGGCGAACAATACTGCGGCCACGGCTTCGAGAAGACCGCGTTCGCCCAGTGCACGCACCCACCAGCGCACCATGTCCGCGCTCGGCAGTGTTTCGCTGGTTTCAAGTAGTAGAACGGCTCCGTTGAGGTCCTCGTTCGAAGGAAAGCGGTCCGCAATCGCGATCCAGTCGAGTACGTCCAAGCAACCGCCCCACGTGATGCCGGTGACTTTCCTCGGCGGACCTGCCCAAGTCCACGGCTCGGTCAGTTCACGCTCCCCAAACTCGGCAAGGCACGCAGAGTCTTCCCATGTAATCCCGAAATCCTCCGACTCGCCGGGTTCCGTTACCTCAAGTTCGTCTCCCGTTAGTAGTGCGGCACGTAATGACGCGGAATGTTCTGGGTCGAGGCGAGGTCCCGGACCGATCTGTACCTGGGTTGAGCCTCCGTAGAAGCTGGCAACTCCCTGGTTCCACATCCAGTTAAGAATGTTCGTGTTGTCGGAATAGCCCAGAAATGGTTTCGGGTCCGCCAACAGAAGGTCAGGGTCGAGGTGACGGATAAGGCGAATCTGGTCAGAACCGCCAATTGTTGAGAGAATTCCCCGGATTTCAGGGTCAGCAAGCGCAGCGTTGAAGTCACGAGCACGTTCTTGCGGGCTAGCTCCAAGTTGCCGGGTTGTCGCGTATTCCACGGGTACCAATCCCGTCTCCCCAACCAGCCGGGTCATGGCCTGGTTATGTACCGCAGGGAATACAGCGGGGGCGGCGAACGACGGGGAGAGGACGGCGACCTTATCCCCTGGAATCAACTTGTCCGGATGTGTCAGTTTCTTCACGACTCCAAGGGTACGACGGACTCGCATCCGTCCGGTCTTATTCGGAGGGCTATGGTGGTTCTAGAGTTTTAGGAGCATCACGCCGTCGGCTTCTTTGCCAGGCACCTCCTTGAATCCCTCGGAGGAGTAAAGTTTCTTCGAATGATTGTCTTCTTCTACTGACAAACTGATCTGGTTGTATCTGCGGCTAGCTGCCTCATTGGCGAGTTCCCGCAAAAGCGTGCGGCCAAGACCTTGACGCCGATTGTTGGGATGTACCCATAAGGCAAGTTCAGGGGTGTCTTCATCGACGAATCCGTAACCTGGATCGGTCCGAGGTAGACACAGTGCCCAGACAACGCCGACTGGCATATCGTCCTGTTCAGCAACTATGCCAAAATCACCTCGCTCGGGAATGAGCTTCGCGTAGTGCGCCAGTTCCGGGTCGCTACGCAGGTCATCAAGTGTGAACCTTGGCCCACACCAGTTCAGAGTGCCAAGTGATGCTGTTTCAATCAGACTCACTTCGGATGCCACAAGCGGGCGAAATCGAACGAAGGACATACCTGAATCGTACTGTTCCAGGTGCACGACAGTACCACCGCCCGACTGCCTCTCATGCCCGCTACATGCTGTCTCCACCGATCCCGGTTCCGACGGTGCCGCAGTAACTCCGATCTAAAAACGAGCTGCCGCGTCACTGGGGACTGCGTAGCGCCGACTCAACCTCGTCGGGTGCAGGGGTCAGCGTGTCCAAACTAGAAGCAAGGATTGCGATAGCACGCAACAGTTCGTCTTCGGGCTCGGCAGACGTGGTTGGTAGTTGCTGGATGAACTGATTCCGGGATGCTTGTTCCACGGACTCGACAGGTGCCGCCGCAGTTGCTGCGCGAGAAAACACCGACTGCTCCGCGACGCCCACGGGTAGCACCGATGCTGCAGTAGTGAGGTCAATCAATCGTTCGAGGGTTGCAGACGCCGGGGTCCACATCGCAGCCTGAGTTGCGACGGCCGAAGGCTCGGTCAGACTTCGGGCCAACTGGGTACGAAGAGCAACCTCAGCCGTTCGGGCAGTGGTGCGCAAGTCGAACAGCTGGGATTGGGTGAGGCTCGGATCGGCCTGTCCTCGTAGCATCTCTGAGACAGTTAATCTGCCGTTCTGCGCAAGAGGAATGATGCGTGACTCGCGAGAGCGGGGCCAGATTGCGTAACCCATGACAATGACAATCGCAGCGGCGATTGCGGTGGCAGCAAGGCGTTCTGGCCCGTAGTCCACAGACGCGCCCCCTGGCAGGATCAGGTTAGTGAAGACCAGCATTAGCGGAGTG
Organism: Actinomycetaceae bacterium MB13-C1-2; assembly: GCA_035621235.1. Lineage (NCBI taxonomy): Bacteria > Bacillati > Actinomycetota > Actinomycetes > Actinomycetales > Actinomycetaceae > Actinomycetaceae bacterium MB13-C1-2. Next base: position 2,377,874 of record CP141731.1, on the reverse strand, counting down.
AAGATTATCGCCTGCGCCGTGTATCCGAACCGCTTCACCAGCGGCATTATCGCCATCAGAAGGATGATTACCGCCGCTTGCCACCATCCTTTGGGCACGAACTGGAAGATGACCCAGCCGATACCTACGCCTCCGATTGCCCCAATCGAGCGCTGAACGGCGCTTGCATAGACCGAGCCATAATCGGGCTGGGCGATCATGGCTACCGCGACGACTATCCAGTAGGAGTGTGGAGTGTCTATGAGTCGGTGGACTACTACAGCCGTCATCATGCACAGCGCGAGCCGTGTCCCGCGCATGACGGAATCGTGGGATGGGTGAGACACGTAGTCGAAGAATTTCCCTAACTGAAGGCGTGAGCGAGGCTTTGAATCTCGCTCGGCAGGGCTTGGAACCAATTTCTGGTTGCCAACTTGCGCCGCATCCTCGCGTGCGCTGGCCGCGATACTGGCGGGATCGACCCCACTGAGACTCAAGGGAAGAAACCGGGAAGCAGTTACTTTTCCAGTTTCGATGCCAATCTGACTGATGATCGCGGTAGCTTCCTGCTTCCACACAGAGGTTCTGGTGTTGTTCCTCGCATCCACGTTCGCCTGATACGCCCGGCGCCGGGCAGCAGTGACCGGATCAGCGATGGTTGGTGAAATCGGTAGTGGGGATAGAGGTGATTCCGGGCCGTCCGCCGTGGCTCGCTCGACTGTTTGCGCGTAGTTTGCTAGGGCAACGTAAGAAGCTGAGAGGGCTCTCCTTTCGGGGAGGTCCCGAAAGATCGTCCACTCGATTAGCAACATGACCTCGTAGAGAGCCACTCCCACAAGGAACCACAGGGCGGAGTTCCAGTGTGTTGCAACTGCATCTGTATCCATCGAAGTTGAGGCGAGCATCAAGAGTGTTAGGGTGCCCGAGGCCCACGCTGGCCCTAATCCGCTTAGGTAACCGGCGCAGAACGACACGAGGCCCATCGAGACCACCAGGATCACGTCGCGCAATACGGATGTTCCTGCTCCGGGAACCAGCGCACCGATCAAGAAACCGATCATCCCGATGGTCGAGGTGGCGAGAGAATTACGTACCCGCGCGGCATACGGTGCGGCTCGTTCTCCCTGCAACAAAAGGAGGACACCCATGAATACCCATAGGCCCTGCTTTAGGTGATCTAGTTGCAGGGAAATGAGCAGGGGAATTAGCGCCCCGACCGTTCCTCGGATCATGCGGGAGACGACGAACTCGTTGGGGACGAACTCTCGGAGCGTTCTGTGGCCGAGACTTGTGTGGGTCCGGCTAGACCTAGTGCCTTTGGCTGATTGCATGAAGTACCCTCGACGCCGGGGTTGGGATAACCAGTCTATAGACGAGTCGGATGCGCATCAGTTCGGATAACGCTCGAAAACCCTCGCCGATGAGACCGACTCATCGGATGAGGGAAGGTCTGGTCGACGACGGTCTATTTCCAGCGCGCGAGCGTGGAGAACGACTGTCGCATGATCGTTGCCTTCTGGTCGCGGCCCATGATGCGGCCGTTCTCATCAAGCATCGGAAAGTCCATGTCTGCACAGATTTGAATCATCTCTTCCATGCTCACATCGGCGGTGAATGCCCCGTTGCTGTAGCAGTATGCGCAGTATTCTGTGCTTGCGGTACCATCGTTCTCCGAGCCGAAGTGCTCGGGATCTTTCATTGGCATACTGCAACTCTGACACCACGTAGCGTGCACGCCGTTTTCATAGCAGTACATGCAGTATGAGGAATTCTTTGTCCCGTCGGCGTTGCTGCCATACAGGGTCTCGCTCTTCATTGGCATTTCGCAAGAAAGACACGTTGCTGTACTCATTGCGGAGAGTCCATTCTGTCCAGGTTACAGTCGCCGTCTCAGGCTAGCATCTGGTCGAGTCAGCGAATCACTACGACAGCTTCGGAGTGGCAACCCTGGGCGATGGTGTCTTCCCACCCGGGCTGCTCATAGCAGACATCAACCAAAACGTCGTGAGGGTCGACGGCACAGCATAGTTCAGGCTGTGGGAAACATATTAGACACTAACCCGTATGGCCAATATGCTGCCCATAACTCGATATGGGAGGTTTGGTGGACATAAACGTGCCAATCGCCACCGCGGACACCTTTGCCAACTTTGCGCGTCGTACTCGCATTGAGCTTGGCCTCACCCAAGAGGAACTGACAAAGAAGGCCGGGAGATCTCGCAAATGGGTAACTTGCGTAGAACGGCAGGAAATCATGCCCACATTGCCCGCTGTGATTAGTGTTGTGAAAGCACTTGGCTACGCCCTCGTTCTTGAGCCGTTTCTTGAAGAGGACTCCGATATCATCGCGACGATACTGGGGGACCAATGAGCGATGAAAACACCCTAGATTTGTGGGTAGAGAACCGGTTCGCGGGGCACCTTCACCGTGGACGGGGAGACAGAGCCGAATTTCGTCTACGGTGAAGATTACTTGGCGGAAGCAGAGTGGGACAGATATGGGTCTCTGGGCATCATCGTGACGAGACCTGGATCGAAGGGCATTGGCGTTCCAGGCCCAGAGCATAGTCGCCTTGAGCTCACGTCTACCAGGGTGTGGCTGCCGGACAAGAAATCGCCAGAGAGTCGGTTTTTTGTGGATGCCCTTCCTTGGTTCTGGTGGGGTCACGCAACCTCATAGGACATTCATAATGTTGCCTTAGTTTCCCGATAGGTTCGGCTCCCACAGTTGGGCGCATGGACAACAAATACGATGCCCGTAGCGAGCAGCCCCAGATCCCTCAGGGGATAGAAGGACAATCACCAACTCAGAGTGGGAAGAACCGTGCGGCCAAGAAGCGCGGGGTGAGACGTAAGAGGATCATCCGCACGGCGGTAGGCGGTGGACTCGCCGTCTCCCCTGGTCGCAGTGGGAATCAGTGCGTGGGCGCTGGATCGTTTCGTCATAGACCACGTTGAGATCTCCGATGTCGCCGCATACGAGGCCGCTCAGAGTCCGACCGCAGTTTCTGAGAGACCCGAAGCCGAGCAAGGCCAGTCAGAGACCCCAGACTCGCCCGCAGAGCAAATTCCGGCGACCGTTACGGATTCGACCTACGAGGGTAGCAACGCATCGATTTCTATCACGCAGCAACAGACGGGGTCGGGCGAGGACACGGTCACGTACTACGTCGCGACAGTCAACCTCTCGGATGCCACCGCGTTACGATCCGCCTTTGCCAATAACCAGTTTGGTCAAAGCATCATTGACAAAACCTCAAGCATTGCTGAGCAAAACGGCGCAATCTTCGCCATCAACGGGGACTATTACGGCTTCCGGGACACGGGAATCGTCATCCGAAACGGAGTGCTCTTCCGTGATGCGGGGGCCCGAGAAGGTCTTGCCTTCTATCAAGACGGCACAGTTCAGCTCTACGACGAGACCGCAACGTCCGCGGATCAGCTTGTCACAAACGGTGTGTGGAACACTCTCTCATTCGGCCCTGCGCTCGTCGCAGACGGTACCGTCATCGCCGGCATCGACCAAATCGAGATCGACACAAACTTCGGCAACCACTCCATTCAGGGCCAACAACCGCGCACTCTGGTCGGCGTAAGGAGCGACGGAACGTTGGTCCTCGTGGTGATCGACGGTAGGGAGACAGGATACTCCCGCGGCATGACCATGAGCGAGGCCGCCGAACTAATGGTCTCCCTCGATTGTCAAACCGCCTACAACCTGGACGGCGGCGGCTCATCGACCATGTACTTCAACGGCGCGGTTATCAACGAACCGTCTAACGGCGGTGAACGCGGCACCTCGGACATTCTTTACATTGAGGATCTCTCATGATCATTCTGATTCCGTCCCTTGAACCAACTCCGGCACTAGCGGAACTTGTCGACTCGCTCCAAAGCGAGTTGCCCGATGCGCACATTCTGATCATCGATGACGGTTCAGGTCCGACGTACCAACATGTTTTCAGGGCACTCGAAGGACGAAATGTCACGGTGATTGGGTACGAGGTGAACCGTGGCAAAGGGTTCGCGCTACGCACTGGTTTCCATTGGTGCATGAAGAACGCTCCAGACGAGGTGGTTGTGTGTGCCGATTCGGACGGTCAACACCGTCCCGCAGACATCGCAAAAGTGGCAAACATGGCACACGCTTGGCCTGACGCTACTGTGTTGGGAGTCCGGGCTTTTCAAGGCGAGGTCCCGTTACGCTCGCGGTTCGGGAATTCCGCTTCAGCCCTGTTCTTCCGTCTCGCAACAGGTGTAAAAATCGATGACACGCAGACGGGTCTACGAGCATTCGGATCACGGCAGCTTTCAAAACTGATGGAGGTGCCCGGGGACCGTTTTGAATGGGAACTCAACGCGCTCTTGGTCGCTGCAGATTCGGGGCAGGACATCATCCAGGTTCCGATCGACACTGTCTACGAGGATGGGAACAGTGGCTCTCACTTCCGGCCCATCACAGACTCTATTCGGGTGTTTTGGCCGCTGGTTTCGTTTGCCGTTGTAGGGATTGGTTCCTGGGCACTAGAAATGTTTGTCTTCGTGATGCTCTCAAGCGTGATGGGGCTATCCGGTCCGATTGGGCTCAGCTTCTCAGTGGTGATGGCACGCATTCTCTCGGGTAGCGTGAACTTCCTGGCGAACAAGCATAAGGTATTCCATGACACGTCGAGTTACCGAACCAAGCGACAGATCCTCGAGTACAGTGTCCTCGCGGTGGCGTTGCTATCGATTACGATCTTGGGCGTTGAGATCCTGACATGGATCGGACTCACAGCATGGCTGGCGAAGGCGATCCTCGACGTATGCTGCTTTGGAGTCAGCTTCATAGTGCAGCGTCGCTTGATCTTCAGTCGCGACCAGTCACTGGATGAACCCCCAATCACAGTTCCACTAACGACCGGACACGTCGACTCAGGTCCTTGACAGCCGAGGACATCAAATCATTTGTGAAACCTAGTCATGCCGCCGGAAGGCGGCAGATGATTTCGCCGTGAGGGATCGAAATCCACCCGTCTGCGTCTTCTGCCCACCGGGTCCAGGCATTGCTAATTTCTTGCAGATCGGCCAGGGTTGCGAGGTTATTGTCTACCAGTTGCTTGGCGATGGCCGAGTTCAGAATTCGGTCGGCCCACATTCCGCCCCAGCCGGCTCTCTCAACCGGAGTTGAATAGCACCATGTGCTTGAGGTCGCCGCCACGTCGTCCATACCAGCGGCGTGAGCCCACGAAAGCAGTCGTCGACCCGCATCTGGTTCTCCGCCGTTCGCTTTAGCAGCGGTTCGATATAGCTCCAACCATCTGTCCAGGTCGGGAAGCTCAGGCCACCAAATGAATCCGGCGTAATCGCTATCGCGAACCGCGATTATTCCGCCGGGTTTAGCCACGCGAGCCATCTCGGCTATGGCGCGGACAGGATCGGCGACGTGTTGCAGTACCTGGTGTGCATGAACCACATCGAAAGTGTTGTCACCGAACGGGAGGTTGTGAACGTCGGCGACAACGAACTCGGCATTGTCTACTTCGCGCTGTACGAGAGTTTTCTGGGTAAGCGCTAACTCATCCGTTCCAATCTCTGTTGCGACAACTTTTTCGACCAATTCGGCTAGATCGGCCGTGATTGTTCCGGGTCCGGCACCGATGTCGAGCAGATGGTCACTTGTTTTGAGATGTGGGAGAAGATAGGCGGCCGAGTTTTCGGCGGTTCGCGACCGATGCGAGCGCAATACCGACTCGTGATGGCCGTGCGTATAGACAGACAAGGTAACCTCCTGCTCCCAGGCTATCGCTTTACTCTTGCTGAGCCTCCCGCCGCCAGGTTCTTCACCTCGGTTAAGGTCACCATCGAGGTGTCGCCGGGGGTGGTCATCGCCAATGCTCCGTGTGCCGCGCCGTAGTCAAGTGCAGTCTGGAGCGGTTCACCTTCCATCAGCCCGAAGATCAGTCCTGACGCAAAGGAGTCACCGCCACCAACGCGATCGAGGATTTCTAGATTCTCGCGATGGATAGACTGAAGAACTCCCGTGGGTTTCGACCAAGCAATTGCGCCCCAGTCATTGGAGGTGGCGGTGCGAACGGTGCGCATGGTCGTGGCAATCACTTTGAAGTTCGGATATGCCTCGGCCACCTTCCTGATCATTGCGGCAAAGCTATCGACCGGCAGCTGACTTAAATTCTCGTCGGTTCCCTCGATCTCGAATCCCAGAGAAGCCGTAAAGTCCTCTTCGTTTCCGATCATGACGTCAACATGAGGAGCTATTGCTTTGTTGACCTCTTGGGCGCGGGACTTGCCGCCGATGGCTCCCCAGAGGGACGGGCGGTAATTGAGATCGTAAGAGACAACAGTGCCATGTTTTTTGGCTGCCTCCACGGCTGCGAGGACTGTCTGGGATGCCTGATCCGAGAGAGCAGCGTAGATCCCGCCGGTATGAAGCCAGCGAACACCCAGATCACCAAAGAGGTAGTCCCAGTCGAAGTCATCGGGCCCAAGCTTTGAGATAGCGGTGTTGGCGCGATCGGAGACCCCTACCGCGCCACGCACGCCGAAGCCGCGTTCGGTGAAGTTTAGACCGTTTCGGGCTTCGCGACCGACTCCGTCGTAGGGGATCCACTTGATGAACCCGGTATCGACGCCCCCGGTCATGATGAAGTCTTCGATTAGTCGGCCAACTTCGTTATCTGCCAGTGCCGTGACAACGGCGGTACGCTTGCCAAAGGCTCTGCGTAGTCCTCGTGCAACGTTGTATTCGCCGCCCCCTTCCCAGGCGCGGAAATTGCGGGCGGTGCGAATGCGTCCTTCGCCTGGGTCGAGGCGAAGCATGACTTCTCCGAGCGAAACAATGTCGTAGCGGCAGTCCTTGGGATCGCGTAGGTTGAGGACAGAGATTTCGGCTGGAGCGGTCACTTCGAGACCTCCTGAGCTAGGGCAACAGCCTTCGTGGTGAGGGCTCGAATCTCATCGAACTCGCCCGCGGCGATGAGCTTTGGACCGACCATCCATGAACCTCCTGCGGCCGGAATACAGGGAAGTCTCAAATAGTCCCCGAGGTTAGCGGTGCTAACACCGCCTGTCGGCACAAAACGGATGCCTCGAAAAGGCGCGGAAAGCGCGGCGATCGCGGCAGCGCCTCCAGAGGTGCTCGCGGGGAAGAATTTGACCACGTCGAGGCCTAGGTCGAGAACCATCTGAATCTCGGTAGCAGTTACGGCTCCGGGGAGAATGGGAATCTGAAGTTCCTGACAGCGCTCGATTACCTTGGTGCTCGTGCCAGGGGAGACGATAAACCGCGCGCCAGCGCCGACTGCGCGGTCTACTTGGTCCACGGTGAGCACAGTTCCGGCACCGACGATTAGGTCACCACGAGTCGACATTGCCCTAATCGAGTCTTCGGCAGCGTCAGTCCGGAAGGTAACCTCTGCAACCGGCAAACCACCGGATACTAGGGCATCGGCGAGATTATCGGCGTCTGTTGCTCTCTCTAGAACCACCACCGGCACGAGCTTCTTACTAAAGACCTGGTCCAACACTGACATTGGCAACCGCCTAACCTGAGATTCTGAATTTCCGTGTGGCGGAAAAAGATTTCCGCTGTTAGTCTTAGCCCAACCATACATGTTTGAGTCCCTTGCGGCCATAGCTTTTCAATCGGAGGGTGGCGCGTTGTCGAAGGATGGAAAATTTTCCGCACTGGAGAAGACCCTGTTGGTTCTTGAGTGCTCTGCTAAGGGCGGGCACTTCTCGGAGATCACTGAAGCAACAGGTCTTCCCATCGCAACGGTCCACCGGATACTCGCCGAGCTGGTTGCAAGTGAATGGCTGTTCCAGGATCAAGAGAAGATCTATCGTCCCGGACCGCGGGCTTATCGCTTCGCGAGCGCCCTTACCGAAGATGCTCAGCTCACCGCGCTCGTGCAACCCTATGTCGCCTGGTTGACAAACCAGACGGGGCTGACCGCGCACGTCGGACTGCTTCAAGGCGATCAAGTGGTTTACATAGCCAAAGTTGATGCCCCCAAGCCTTACCGAATGAAGTCCCAGGTGGGCGGCACCATTCCGCTCTATTCAACATCGATCGGTAAAGCGATTCTCGCGACCATGTCGGACGAAGATGTGCTGGCATCAGTCGCCCGGACCGGTCTAGCACCGGTAACCCGAAAGACCGCTAGTTCTTCAGACGAACTCCTTTCGGAGCTAGAGCGGGTCCGCAGTCAAGGGTGGGCGCTGGATGACGAGGAGAACGAGGAGGGACTTCGTTGCATTGGGGCTACGGTCCGTGGTCCATCCAGGGCGGCCGCCATGGGAATTAGTGTTACCGGGCTGGTTCACGAGATGGACGAAGCGGCCGTGACGACCATCGCCACACGCGTCCAGCAGGCAGCGACACTTATCAGCAGGGCGCTGGCCGGACAAGAAGCCTCTGGTCAAAGTCCGCTGCAAACTAACTAAAAACGGCACCAAGCGCTGTACGCGACCGAGTCGGCGGTGCCAAGTCCGTTGCAAACTAACGAAGAGACGACAAGGAAGGAGAGCGGCGGTACAGTCCAGCCGGGGCCTGAGGTCCTCGGTGGCTTGTCCACCACCGCGAAGATGATATGAATGAGCTCAGCCTGAAGGTTATGGACAAGGACTCCCACACGCTTGCCGCTGTCGGTCCAGGTATGTTCGTTAATCTTGCGTTTACAAGGGAATATCGGCCGGGAGACCGGATAATACTCGAGGTTGAGTCACCAGGAGTTTTCTGTGAGATTCGTTTTGACGATGCGATGATCCCTGCCGTCGTCTACATCGATCAGCGTGCTGTCGAGTACCAGGTTCCTTTTGGAGAGCAAAAACAGGTCTATTCGGATAAGTCATTCTCTGGTTCAAACCATCTTGTAACGGCCCGAATCTTGGATGCACAAGAGGCGTCGACCAGGCGAAACCTAGCCCTAAATCCATACGACCAGCATGAGGAGTCAGGAATGTATCCTCATGCCCGGGCGAACGTCGAAACCAGAGGAGAAAGTGTTTTCGCCGCGCGCAACGCGATTGACGGGACCTTTGCCAATCAATCCCATGGTAACTATCCATTTCAAAGTTGGGGTATCAACCGGCGTCCCGACGCAGAGTTGACGCTAGATCTTGGACTCGAATGTTGCATTGACTTGATTCGACTGACGACCAGGGCCGATTTTCCCCATGATAACTATTGGACCGAAGCAACGTTGCTTTTTTCCGATGGGCGTGAAATTCAGATCCCGCTAGGAAAAGAAATGGAACCTCAGTCTTTTCCCGTCGATGTAGTCACGCGAACCATCACGGTAAAGAACCTGAAGCTTGCCCCCGGACTCTCTCCATTTCCAGCGCTAACGCAGATCGAAGCGTGGGGGACACCGGCGAACCCCGTGGCGTGATCGAAGATGATCGATTACTTGTCATAAACAGACATCGAGCATAGAGTCGAAATGGACGCATACCCAAGGAGGACATCCAGGCAATGGAACACATCGAGCAGCGCTATGCATCGCACCCCGAGGAAGTTAAGCAACTAGGCACCGACCAACTGCGAGAGCGCTTTTTGGTACAAGAACTGTTCGTTGAGGACGAAGTAAAGGGTGTCTACAGCCATTACGACCGTGTCATGTTGCTTGGAGTGACCCCGAAGACCAAGTCTCTGAGCCTTCCCGTTTACGAAGAAATTCGTTCAGAGTACTTTTTCGAGCGTCGCGAGGCAGGCATCGTCAATGTGGGCGGCACTGGTCTGGTGACCGTCGACGGCCAGAAGTACGAAATGGTCAAGGGCTCGTGTCTGTACATTGGAAGGGGCGTAAAGGAGGCTGTTTTCGAATCGCTCAGCGGTGATGACCCGGCCAATTTCTACGTCTTTTCCGCACCGGCGCATACCTCATACCCCGTTGCCTTAGTGAATCCGGGCGAAGGTGTGCATATGGATCTCGGTGAGCCAATCACCTCGAATGCGCGCACCTTGAACCGATACATCCATGAGGACGGCATTCAGTCATGTCAGGTCGTTATGGGCGTCACGCAGTTGCATCCGGGTTCTATGTGGAACACGATGCCAGCCCACACCCACGACCGTCGAACTGAAGCCTATCTTTACTTCGATGTTCCCGAAGATGCGCGAGTTATCCACATCATGGGTGAGCCACAAGAAACCCGTCACTTGGTCGTTGCGGACAAGGAAGCAATCATCTCGCCGACATGGTCAGTCCATACTGGGGTCGGGACAGCCTCGTACACGTTTGTTTGGGCGATGGCCGGGGAGAACAAGGCCTACACCGATATGGATACCTTCCCTGTGACAGAGATGAAGTGAAGAACGGTGGATCGCACAAAGATACTGGACCTTTTCTCTCTCGAAGGAAAAACGGCAGCGGTGACAGGGGCCAGCCGTGGCATTGGACTGGCGATCGCAACACTTCTTGCTGAGGCAGGAGCGAACATTATCGGCGTTAGCCACTCAATGCCCATGGGAGAGTCAGAGCTACGTGCTGCTTGCGAGGGTGCAGCTGTCGACTTTACGCCGCTGAGGGCGGATCTCTCGGACCGTGAGGCAGTCTCGAAGCTAGCGAGCAAACTGGTTCACGAGGAGATCGACATACTCGTCAACAACGGCGGAACGATTAGGCGTGCACCCGCAGCTGAACACTCCGATGTTGACTTCGACTATGTTATGGAAGTTAACCTACGTTCGGCCTGGTATCTCTCGCGTGAGATTGGTGCGATGATGCTGAAGCGCGGCAGCGGGAAAATAGTAAACACGGCCTCAATGTTGTCTTACCAGGGTGGCATTAACGTTCCTGGCTATACCTCGTCCAAACATGCGATTGTTGGACTTACCAAGGCTCTCGCGAATGAGTGGGCGAGTGGCGGCGTTAACGTCAATGCTGTTGCTCCGGGCTATGTTGCGACGGATAATACTTCCGCGCTACGAGCGGACGAGCAGCGAAGCGGCGACATCCTCGCGAGAATTCCGGCCGGACGCTGGGCGGATGCAGGAGACATCGCGGGAGCAGTACTTTACCTGTGTTCACCCGCGGCCGAGTATGTAAACGGAGCCACGATTCCGGTGGATGGTGGGTGGTTATCGCGTTAGGGTGGCGCTGCATTTTCGTATGCCTAGTTGCGCGGCGACTCGCCGCACAACTAGGCATACGAGTGAAAGCTTGCTGGAAGCAAATTAAGCGAGAGTGCCGCCGCGAGGTGCTGGCTCAGGGCGCGAAATAGGGGCGAAGTTGTAGCGCGGATGCCTGGGTCCGGCCGGAGTTTACCGTGCTATTTGAGTGGTCTGACAGCGGACCTTAGCGACTTTGGGTGGATTCGCGGATCGTTAGTCGCGGGCTAAGTATTACTCGTTGAATCGGACGACCTGGGTCTGCCAGTCGCGAAACAATGAGATCGACCGCCGTTTCGCCAATAGTGTACCGAGGCGGACGAACAGCGGAAAGAGCCGGCGTGAAAAGTGATGCGACTGCGTCATCATATGCCATTATTGACAGGTCTCCAGGGACCTCGAGTCCGTGCTGCTGGGCAACCTGAAGCATCATGTTCGCTTCGGGATCTGCGTGCACCAGAAGTGCAGTCACTCCATGATCAAGGCATAGATCTAGCACTCGATTGGTTTCCTCCAACAGCAACTCAGGCGTCGAATTATCAATGAGTTCATTCAGTGTCGCTTCCGGAGAGATTCCTCGATCGCGGCACGCCTCTTCCCACCCTTCTCGTAAATGAGGCGAAGTCGGGGAATCGGAAGGGCACACCATCCCTATGCGTTCATGGCCCATTTCGGTCAGTGTCCGCACTGCCAAGACCGCTCCAGACCGGTGGTCAGTAGTAACCGACTCGACTGGAGTTCCATCGATCGGCAGACTGCTCTTTCGCTCCACTAGGACAACTGGAATTCCTTGGTTAACGAGGTTCTGTATAAGGTCAAGCGTCTCTAGGTCGCGTACGTCGACGGTGAGAATGAGTCCCTTGGCTCCCGCGTGCTGAACCAGATGCTCGATCTGCTTCCGATCTTGTTCGGCGGACTTGTAGGCAGACTCCCGAAGGTTCAGCCTCATTCCTCGGCGTGTTGCCTGGTCCTTGGCTCCTCGTGCCACAGACGGCCAGTAATAGTCGAGGGAGGGCACCACCATTCCAATAACCGGTGCCGCGCTATCTGGAGCATTCGCACGACTTACCCCAACCGTTTTAGGACGAGCGGAAGCATGAGTTCGAGGCGTTTGATTCCGCAGGGTAACTCCGCCGTGAACGCGCTTTACTGCTCCTCGGTCGCTAAGCAGTTGAAGATCACGTCGGATGGTTACGGGGGTGACGCCTAATCGCTCGGCCAGGTCCGTGACGCGTAGAGAGTTTTGGTCGGCGAGAAGGGATAGGATCAACTGGCGACGTTCATCAGGAAGATGATCACTTGTATCAGAACTCATCTGTGACGCCTTTCTAGCTTGAGGTGGTCCACTGAACGACGAGCTTACCGGCAGAGGAGTAAACCCGGTCCCGACATTCCCTAATCCGTGGTGAAAGTCGGGACCGGCCCCGTACCAATAATCTTGCCCGTACCAATAATCTTGAAGGAGCCTTGCTACTTAACTGCCCCGGCAGTCAGCCCAGCTTTCCAGAATCTCTGTAGTGCGATGAACGCGATCAATAGAGGAATGATTGACAGGAGCGATCCCGTTATGACCATTGGAGTGAAGGCGGGAGTCGTTTTTGTGTATCCCTGCCAAAAGGACATCCCAAGTGATACTGGGACCAGGTCTCGATTCTGAAGCATGATCAGCGGAAGCATGAAGTTGTTCCAGATTCCGACGAACTGGAACAGTGCGATGGTCACATATCCGGGAACCATCATGGGAAGAGCAACCTTAACGAAGGTCTTTATGGTTCCGGCGCCATCGACTCTCGCCGCCTCCAGAGTCTCGTTGGGCACGTAGCCTTGCGAGAAGGTCCTTGCCAGATACACGCCAAACGGATTGCACAGTACAGGGATTAGCACGGCCCAGATGGTATTGGAGAGTCCAACTTTGGAGGCGAGCATATACAGCGGAATTACGGTTGCAGTATTGGGGATGAGTACACCGGACATGACTATTCCGAGCCAGTACTTTTTCCCCTTGAAGTCGTATTTATCGAATGCGTATCCAGCCATCACGGAGATCATTCCACCGACCAGCGCGCCGACTCCAGCGTATAGGAAGGACATTCCCATCCAGCGAAGAAATATTCCGTTCTCTGCAGAGAGAACGTTTTGGATGTTCTCGCCCAGCTTCATGTCTGCAAACGAGAAAGCAGGAGTGGTGTAGAGCGCTGTTAGTGACTTGGTGGATGAGAAGACTAGCCACAGAGTCGGAAAGAGCATATAGAGAGATCCGATGACCAACAGGCCATTTACGCTCACATAGCTCCAGAGAGAGGCGCGTGCCCCCCGAGGACGCCTAGCCGCCTTGGACGATGATGGAGTATCGCTGGGGGGATTGGTAATAGCTACTGCGCTCATGCTTCGTTCACCTTCGCGCTGATTCTGTTGACGATGAGGGCAAGGATCGCGGCAAGAACCGCCAGAACAATCGAACCGGCTGCCGCCAAGTTCAGGTTGTGTTGCTGAAATGCGGTGTCATAGATCCACATGTTGGGGACGAACGTGGACGGCATCGCCGATCCTGCATTCCTCAGAATGTACGGTTCCGTGAAAAGCTGAAGAGTTCCGATTATCGTGAACAACGTGACCACGTAGAGCGAGGGGAGAATCGAAGGGAGCTTGATGGAAATGGCGGTTCTCAGTTCCCCCGCACCATCGATTCTTGCGGCTTCCAAGGTCTCTCCGGACACAGCCTGAAGGGCCGCAAAAAAGATTACGACGTTGTAGCCGGTCCACTCCCAGACCCCGATGTTGACTATTGCGGGAAGCGCCATATGAGCGGATAAAAGATGGAGTTCGATTCCGCCGGAGGCCGCTGCTTTTACTATTGGACTCAGTCCAGGGGTATAAAGATAGGCCCAGATCAGGGCCGCGATTACGCCAGGGACTGCATGCGGGAGGAAAAGGAGAACCTGGAAAATCCTTTTTGCCTTGGCCACCGTCGCATCGAGTAATAGTGATAGGACAAGCGCGGAGCCGATCATGATCGGGACGTATATAAGGGCATAGAGCCCGATTCTCCCGAAACCGGCGAGGAACGAGTCTGTAGTGAATACCCTGACGTAGTTTTCGATACCCACGAATGTCTGAGTGGTCCCACCAAAGCCGAGACCGTCTCGCTTTGTTGCGAAGAGCGAGCTAACTATCGCATAGACCATTGGTGCCAGCATGGTTAGCGTAAAGAGAATAAAGAAGGGGATGAGGAAGATCGAGGCCGAGCGGCCTCCACCATCGGAACCGCGAGATCGGTTCTTACGGCCGGTCTGTGTCCCCGCAGGTTGTAGCACGGTCATTGTGCACTCCTGAAACGTTTTCTGAAACCTTGAGATACATGAAAAATCGGTGTGGCGGCGCCGAGGAGACAACGCCGCCACACCGGTAGGAGCTACTTGATAGAAAGACCCATCGCCTCAAGTTCGGTGCGGGTTATGTCCTGTGCCTTTGTAAGCGCATCAGCAATATTGCCACCCTGCCCAACGGTACCCAGTGCGTCGGCCAGTGCGGTATTCGTGATATCCCAAGCAGGTCCCCAGCTCCAACCGTCTACAACGGAGGCGGCGGACTCATTGAATACTGAATAGATGTCATTCGCGTAGTAGTCCGAGGGGAATTCCACGGCGCTCTCAAGTCCCGGGTAAGCCGGGAACGTCGAGCCTGCCTCGCCACGCGCTGCGAATGCCTCTGGGCTCGTGGTTAGCCATTCGAGGAAGGCCGCGGCTGCCTCTGGGTTGTCGGTGCCATTGGTGATCGCGTAGCTGGTTCCGCCGTAGTAAGCAGATGCGGGCTCACCCCATGAAGGAGGTGTTGCAGCGATCCAGTTGCCCGCGCCCTCAGTTTCTTCAGTGCGGTTCTTGATACCTGCGGCAGACCACGAGGCACCAACGACTCCAACGGTCGTTCCCTCTGCCATCGCGGCCGTCCACTCGTCCGAGAACGATGCGGTGACGAGCACTAGATCATCGTCAACGAGACTCTGCCAGTAGTCGGCGACCTTCTTTGATTCTTCGCTGTTGATGTCTAGCTTCCACGAGTCGTCGTCGACTGAGTACCACTTGGCACCTGCTTGCCATGCTAGCGAAGCCATAACTGCCGGCTCGTTCGGGTTGTAGCTGACCAAGTACTTACTTGGGTCGTTCGCGTGTACTTTCTCCGCGGCGGTGCGGAACTCGTCCCATGTCTTAGGAACATCGGTGACACCAGCAGCTTCCAGCAGGTCTTGGCGGTAATAGACCACTAGCGGGGCTTGATCGAAAGGCATTGCGTACATTTGATCCGCGAAGGTAACCAGTCCGCGGAGTTGGTCGGAGTATTTGCTGAGGACGGACTCGTCAACTAGGTCATTAATCGGAAGGACGTGACCGCCAGCGACGAACTGCGGCAGGTTCGGGTACTCGAATCCTGCAACATCGGGTCCTTCGCCCGCCTGCAGGGCAGCGAGGATCTTTGCGTATCCGCCATTGCCTCCGTTGGGGATCTCTTCATAGTTCACCTTGATAGCGTCCTGCGACGCGTTGTACGCATCGACGACAGGACCCATCTCGGCTACGGCGGTCCAGAAGGTGATTTCGCCAGATGGGCCAGCTTCTGTGTTCGCCTCAGTTGTACCGGAATTCTCTGACTCCGGGGCTTCGGGAGCGGTGGAGGACCCACCGTTGCTGCAACCAGCCAGAAGACCCAGGGAGACGAGGGCTGCTGCCCCCGCGTAGAGTGCGCGTGAACGTTGCATCTGCAGTTCTCCTTTGAATAGTTCTTGCACAATGAGCGTATCGCAAGCCTGATCGCTACGCAAACAAAATCGATCAGGTCAAACATTACAGAATGGTAACGAACAGTCAGGACTACTGCCGGCAAAGCAATTTTTCCATCGTTAGCGCAGTCTTTATGCCAAATACCGATAGGGCGGGCGAAATTGTTGCTTCATAACACGTTCAGATTGACACAAAAACGAACATGAAGATACGCTGGTGTCGTCCAGACGCCGGTGTCGGACTCAGTTACCTAAGGCAGGAGTGGACAGATGCGTACCCGGGACGAACTTGTCGAGTTTGCTGACTCACTCATAACGGCGGCGCAACAAGTTGCGACATCAGACCATGCAACGATTGTGATGCCCGGTCTCGTCGGCGGCCGAGGTGCGCGTGTGGATGGACTTGAGGGATTTGCTCGCACGTTCTTATTGGCATCATTTCGCATCGCGGGTTCGCCGAGCAATGATCCTAAGGCCCTGGAACTATCCGATTGGTACGCGGAAGGAATAGCCGCCGGGGTAGATCCTCGTAACCCGAATAGATGGATCAGGCAGACTGAGGCGAGCCAAGCGCACGTTGAATCAGCGTCCATCGCGCTGGGACTGGATATGTGCCGTGAGCAGATTTGGGAGAGGTTTTCCCCGGAGGTTAAGCGGCGTGTGGTTGAGTATCTGGCCGAAGCCATTGGTGACGATAGCTTTCCACGCAACAACTGGCTTTGGTTCCGGGTAGTAATCGAGACATTTCTGCGCTCAGTTGGCGGCCCCTGGTCAGTTCGTGACATTCAGTTGGATCTACAAAGATATGACTCGTTTGCCAGAGAAGATGGTTGGTACACGGACGGTGCGGGGAGGAAGTTCGACCATTATGCCGGTTGGGCTATGCACCTGTACCCAACGATCTGGTCCCGAATGACGGGTGCCGATGAGCTGATCCAGGAGCTCGATCCTGGCCTACCTGGGCGTAGCCGTAGTGCATTCGATTTATATCTCAAAGATGCACTGTCATTGGTCGGCGCAGATGGGTCACCGCTAATCCAGGGAAGAAGCCTGATCTATCGATTTGCGGCGGCGGCTCCTTTTTGGGTTGGTGCACTCGCTGAGACGACCGCTGTGCCTATGGGACAACTTCGAAGCGCCGCGCTGAGCATAATCAGCCATTTTCAAGAAAACGGCGTGCCGAACTCGGAAGGTCTGTTGGACCTTGGATGGCATCATGAGTGGCCGCGAATGGCACAAAGCTACTCGGGCCCGTCTTCTCCGTACTGGGCGAGCAAGGGCCTGATGGGAATCGCGTTGCCACCAACTCACCCTGTCTGGAGTTCGATGATTGAGCCTCTGCCAATCGAGAAGACCGATTTCACGAGAGTTATCGAGGCGCCCGGATGGGTCGTTTCTGGGACCAGAAACGACGGGATCGTTCGCGTCGCGAACCATGGTACAGACAATGAATCTGTCTTCTCTCCCGTTACTGACTCCCCCCTATACGCACGATTTGGGTACTCGACGGCCACTTCGCCGTTGCTCCGAGACGCTGACTTTCGGAGTCCGTCAGATCAGTCCGTCACGTTGCTTGATTCCTCTGGTTCGGGGTCACACCGAACCGGCCTGGTTTTTCTTGGGTCGGAACACTCCAATGTCGCTTCGTCTCTCAACTACCTTCAATGGATCGATGCAGAAGAAGAGAAGGATAGATTCGGAGGAGGCCTCCGAGGCGAGAATCGACCGGCGGGCGTAGCCACCGTTCACTCGATTCTTCACGGGAGCCTGGAACTACGAATTGTTCGTGTCCTATCGTCGTCGAATGACGCCACGATCCTGCGATGCAGTGGTTGGCCCGTTAGTGGATCGCAGGTCACCGCTGAGGCGACTGCCAGAAGTGCCTCGATTCTAAACGAAAACGGACTCATCTCAGATCTGGCCCAGATCCAGATTCATACAGAGACGCCGACACCGAAGTACGGTACCGAGGTATTGGAGGACGCTTCATTCTTGGGTCCAAGAACGGGATACCCGTTCGTCGAGTTTGTTCCGCGTGCGGGAGAAGACTATGCGATCGCTATCGAACTCGGTCAGAACTCGAGCAGTGCAAGAGAGTCTGCCGCGGTGAATGTTCGGAGAAACCAAAATGATGATGGCTCGTCGGCTCTAGAAATTACCTGGCCGGACGGACAAACCGAACATGTAGTCCTGGACACCCTCGCAGAAACCTTGATGAACGCCACCGAAAAGTCACTTGCGATAATTCGGGACTCAATGGATAGGTTCAAGGGAGTTTATCCGAGCGATAACACCGTCCAGGGACGTTACCCGGTATTGGGTGACGAGTCCGACTCGGAGGCGGACGGCAATGTTGGTTGGACTTCCGGGTTCTGGGTTGGTGAGTGCGCAATGGCGTATCAACTGACGAAAGACGCGGCATATCTTCAGGACCTAGATGCACACTTCGATAGCTTCTCCAGGCGTCTTGATAACAGGATCGACGTCGATCATCACGACCTCGGTTTTCTGTACACGTTGGCGGGAACCTTGCCTTACTACCTGACGGGCGAGGAGCGGTTCAAGTCGTTGGCCCTCCGAGCCGCGGACGTCCTGATGGATAGATATCTCGTGAATGCGGGAATCATTCAGGCGTGGGGTGACCTAAACGATTCGAGTCAGCAGGGGAGGGCGATCATTGACTCCCTCATGAACCTGCCTCTCCTCTATTGGGCGACGGCGCAGACCGGAGATGTCTCCTATGAGTCTGCGGCTCGTCGCCATGCGAATCGGCTGCTAGATCACATAATCCGAGACGACGACACCACCCATCACACGTACTACTTCGATCCCGAAACGGGGGAGGCTCTCTACGGACGGACCGCGCAGGGAGCGGGTGATGCTTCGACCTGGGCGCGTGGACAAGCCTGGGGGATCTATGGTTTTGCCCTTTCCTATGCTCAGACCAATGATCCACGGATGCTTGAGGGAGCCGTCCGATGTGCAGATAGGTTTCTCGATCTTCTCCCACGGGATCACGTACCGTACTGGGACATGATTTTTGCGGACGGCGATGACGAACCCCGCGACTCATCTGCAGGGGCTATCGCGGTATGCGGGTTACTTGAACTCTCGGAATCGATGGCAGATGCCGGTCAGTACACGCTTGCCGATAAGTACCACAAGGCGGCATTGCAAATCATGGAATCACTGATGAAAATCTATGCCACGAAGCCTGGTCAATCAGATGCTCTTCTCGACCACTCGGTTTACTCAAAGCCAGACAACAGGGGAGTGGATGAGGGAACTCTATGGGGAGACTATTTCTACATGGAGGCACTAAGTCGGCTGTTGGATTCGAGCTGGATAAACCCGTGGTTGCCTCCGAGTGAGGTTTCAACAGGTCGGTAACCCGTCGGTTGCGACTGACAAAGACGAGTGAACTTTGGGGTGGTAAAGGGTTGCCCGCTCATCCGAAGGAGAGCGGGCAACCCATAAGAGACGAAGCTAAATCCATCCCCTTTGATTTGGACTACTTGTCGAGTTTGTCTGCAACGCGCTCGGCGGCATCGACGACCTTCTCGGCTGCTTTCTCGGCGGCCTCATCGAACTTGTCATCGCGAATGCCAATCTTTTCGGCACCCTTCTCTACGTGCTTCACAGCGGCCGTGGCGTCGTGCTCGAGATGCTTGCCCTCACGTTCGAGGACATGCTCCACTCTTTTCTCAGCAGACTCGGCGACTTTATCCGCGTGCTTCTGAGCGCGAGCAATGGACTCGTCTGACTTGCCTTCGGCCACTCGCTTGGCAACCTTGTCCTCGGCCTTTGCAACGCGGTCAGCCTGATGCTCAACAACATGTTCTGCATGCTCAATGTGGTTACGGGCAAGACCGGCATCGACCTCAACCTCGTCCTTGACATGCTTCACGGTGCGCTCATCGCGCTTCCCTTCGCGGTCGTCGAGGCTGTCGAGATGCTTTGCCTCTTCATCAAAGACCTTCTCAACGTGCTCAAGTCCGTCTTCGGCCTTCTTTTCCCAGTCCTTCTCATCCATATGACTCTTCCTCTCTAGTAGGCAAGGGGTGCGCAGCGCGACGTGCTGCCGATCTCCTTTGCAGGGGGCTATTCCATGAGGGGGATAGCGGGGGGATAGATCAACTCCACCCGTCGAACCATCTTAGTGGTCGATTCCGAATAGTCCTAGCAACTATCCCGCGGGGAAGGCGTTTCGCTTCGGTTACTGCATCCACGAAAAACAATCCCGGGCGTGCCGAGGACTAAGAGGACTCAAGCCACAATGAGTTCCGCGCGTAGAGCGTCAATTTCGTCTTGCGTTACGCCGTTCGCCAGGATAAAGTCCTTCACGGTGCCGTGCTCCTTGCGGATAGTGTCCAGAACGCCCTGGATGGCTTCCGCGGGGCTACCTGTTGCCAACGCGGTAACGGCGGCAATGTCGATGCCGCCGACATCGGGGACCTTGGACATCATCTTTTGCATGTTGGCTTGCATCTTTGCGAGCCATGCACCCTGGAGGTTCTTCTGGGTTAGGACGTAGTTGGCGACGATGTCCTTATCGTTGACCCCGATCAATTCCTGCGTGAGGGCGATGACTACTCCCGTCCGGTCCTTTCCTGCGGTGCAGTGGACCAGCGCTGCTCCATTCGGCACTGCTGCAGCAACGGTAGAAACGGCTTCTGCGAGTTGCTTTGGTGACTCTGTGATCATGCTCTGGTATAGCTCGCTGACAGTGGGAATATTCGCCATCATCGACTTAATTGATCCGGTGAGAATGGGAATCTCGACGACGCTAAAGCCAGCGTCCTTGAAGTATCTGGGCTGCGACGCGATCTCGGCGTCCGTGCGCAGATCAAGAACCGTAGCCAATGGCACCTCTTGCATGAACTCCGCGTCTTCGGGGCCGAAGGACTGGGGGAAGTCCGAGCGAAGCAGACGCTGTGTGCGCACTCGCCCATTTCCAGCGGCCATGCCACCGCCCTCACGGAAGTTATAGAAGCCTGTTAGCTCGTACTGAATAGTCATCTTCGCCCCTCGTAGTCGGCAATTGGCCTAGTTACTAGAGCCTATAGGTTTGGTTGGTTAGCGAATGCGCATCTTAGCTGCTGGCTTACCACGTCAGCCCAGACTCTCAATCCCGGCGTGTGGGCGACGTGAATCACCTGGCTCAGGGGTCCATCGAGGCAGTTTGGAAGACCCAGGACGAACCCGGGATTCAGTCGGCTCGTTGGATTCATTTGGTCGAGGGCAACAAAGAAGATTCCCGTCTCCACCAGATCCTGGAAGAAGTGGCTCCCAAAACTCAGATCAACATTGAAGTTCAATGCCGGGTCAGTGAACTCGACAATGGCCTCCATGTGGTTGATCTCTGCGAATGAGACTGGCAATCCCAGACTGGTGATTCGACTGCCCCAGCGTCCGGGGGCCAGAGCCAAAACAGTCCGATCGGCCAGGTCGCGATTAAGCCGCCCGATGGTGCGCGCCACCTCGTACCTGTCTTGTTCAGGAAGAGCAAGGTATGCCTGTGGGTCAACGTAGATCACCGTATCGACGGCCAGGTCTAGGTTGCCACCCATGAAGCCACCACTGCTGGTGAACAGGCACTGGTCCGCTTCGAGCTCTGGTACTTGGACTGCTGTCCCCACACCTCGCGTCTGAAGGGGACGGCATTGAACCAGGCCAACATGGAACTCCCCGGCATCGTCAATG
The DNA here is from genome assembly GCA_035621235.1 of Actinomycetaceae bacterium MB13-C1-2. Lineage (NCBI taxonomy): Bacteria > Bacillati > Actinomycetota > Actinomycetes > Actinomycetales > Actinomycetaceae > Actinomycetaceae bacterium MB13-C1-2. The sequence goes on along the minus strand of CP141731.1, from coordinate 2,356,305 downwards.
TTTAGTGTGAACTCGATGTCGACCGGGTAGTCGTATGTGGAGGCAAGTGTCTTCAATAGATTACGCATGTACGAGGGAAACTCGCCCCGTAGCAGTTTCGCGTGGTCCACGAACCTGGGCGGCGACTTCAGGGGTCGTCCCCGTTCGCGAGCGCGAGCAATCTGGGCGCGGTCAACGCCCACAAATAGATCCCAGTGCGCATCGAGGTTTTGTAGATCTCGAATGGGTGCAGTGACGAGTGCGTTGTGCGGAAGGTCAATAACGTCGATCATTCGCTGTGAGTAACGCGGTAGGTCCGCTGCATCAACCGCACTTTTAGTCGGATTATCCAGTGGAACCATTCGGGCGTAGTCGTTCTCAAGACGATCTACTGCCCTGGTCCCCAGACCAACAACTAGACGTAAAGCTCCCGCATCGGGATCAATCTCTTCGGAAAAGACGAATAGGTTGTGTGAGTTTCCCACTCCGGCAGCGTTGGGGAAGAAGTAATCACCGTGGTGAGCCCCCGAAACGCGCTGAATCAGGATCGCCATTTGCTCGTCACTATCCGCAAGGTTCCGGCGCAGCCTGTAGTGGAGAGGTTCGGTCCCCATTGCAGAGGAATAGACGATTCGAACCGCGTCCTCGAGCGCGCGAAGCCGGTGTTCAGGAGTTCCCTGGTTGGCGCAAAACACACTCTCGTACTTTCCAGAGAAGGCATTTCCGAAGTTGTCCTCCAACAGTGAACTGGAGCGGATGATTATGGGGGATTGCCCAAAGTGCTCGAGAACGCGAAGGAAACGTTCGCGGATTGCAGGACCGAAGGTTCCGTGACGCAGGTTCTCGTGCAACTTCGCGCCGACGGGAAAGTAGCCCTCCGGGGTCTTCTGTTCAACCCAATCAGCCCACCATCCGTTCTCAATAAGGTAAGTGAAAAACAGGTCGGAGCCAAGGTAAAAGGAGTCTTGAGGCTCGAGTCTGGGTACCAGCGCGGGATCGTCAAGAGCGATCTGAGTTGCTACCAGCATGCCGACCGATTTGCCGCCTATTCGGCCGGAACCAATGCGTCGCCCCGCGATGGCAAGTAGATCAGGAAGTCTCAGGTGTTCGTCTGCCAGTTCCCCCATTCGTCCCGCATGACCAATCATGATGCGGCGCAGTTCGCCCGCGACTTTCTCTTGCGAGGAGGTATCACCGGTGGTGAGGGCCTGCTCTGCCCGCATGAGTAGCGCCGGCCACGGACCCAGCGGAGGCTCGTGAAGCCCGATCTTTCCGAAGAGTTCAACGGCCTGCGCTGATGACGTTACTGGTATCGCCTGATCTCCCTGAAGTAAATGAGGAAAGAACATCGTGGGGGAGTACCTACCCCATGCTTTGTGAACCTGGACGTACTCTGCGCCTTCGATTGTGTGCAGGTCCAACAGTAGTTGGGTGGTCTCGCGGATTCCGGCGATGGCGTCGAATGAATGCCTTCCGCGTAGCAGACAGAAATATGCGACGGTGTCTAGCTGAAACAGGTAGGGGCAGGTGACCTTGAAGAAGTTCATGACCATCAGATCGCTGTTCCAGTGAGCCAGAAGTCCTGTCAGCGAGTCGAAGACATAGTAGGCACCAACCCCGATATCAGTGATTGTCTGATAAATCGAACGTGTCAGTGACTCGAACCCCGCTGAAGGATCAAAGCGGAACACCTGTACTCGATCATCGTGGACCACCGGGTGGTGCTCACCAAACCGAAAGTAGACGACCGTGTGATCATCTGCCAGTGCCTTCTGAACGAACGGGGTCACGCGCGCCTCGTAATCATCGATATCGTCTGCTTGCCACACCACGTTGTCACCCAAGCGAAGTCCATCAACCACTCCATCGATCCCTGGGTGACCGGAGCTGATTGGACGAAAACCGTTCATGAATAGAATCTAGTTTTTTGCGCCGGGACTCCGCTAGGGCCGTCTCGTTTAGCCCACGGACTCCGAATATAGTCTTGTTACGGAAAGAAATCGGACTAGACGGGAGACCGCTCGCGATGTTTCAACCTCCACCAGCAATACACATGTCCCGCGGTGGCACATCGGTGGTGGTGTCGAATCCCCCTGTGGGCGGCCCAAGAATAGCCTATTGGGGAAGGGAAATCGGTTCCATGACCGAGTCTCAACTCCTTGATTTTGTGCTTTCCCAGGTTCCCGAGGTGGTTTCGGGGACGGCCGACATCCCGTCAGCCTTTTCCCTCATCCCTTTGCAAAGCGAGGGGTGGCTTGGCACACCTGGTCTGATTGGTTCGCGAGGCGGACTGGAGACTTTCTCTGCGGTCCACATTACGGAGGTTCGCACCGAGGACGACGCTTCTGGAAATGTAGTCAGGGTTGAGGTCGACTCCTACGACTTCGAAGCCGATCTAGCCCTTACCGTCACCCTTGAGCTGACGGAATCGGGAGTTTTGAGGCTGCGCGCGAGACTCATAAACCAGGGTGAGGGCGGTTATGAACTCCAGTCGCTACTGCTTGCGATTCCTACACCGTCTTCGGAGACGCAGGTGCTGGACCTAACTGGCCACCACCTCAGGGAACGATCCATTCAACGGCACGAGTTCACTCTGGGCTCCCACGAACGATCAGTTCGAGTTGCACGAGGGCATGCCGAGTCGACCATCCACGGTACCTGTGAACCGCACACCGGTTGGCGTAGCGGACAGGTGCACTACATTCATGTTGCTTGGTCAGGAAATACCCGCACTATTGCTGAACGCGACATCCTTGGCTTCCAGGGACTGATGGGTGGAGAGTTGCTCTATCCGGGCGAGGTAGTACTCGATGAAGAACAGAGTTACGAATCCCCGTGGATTATCGCCACTTGGGGAGACGGACTGGACCGCGCGGCCGGTAGGGTTCACCAGGTCGTGCGGAGTCAGCGAAACTACCCGAAGACTCCTCGTCCCGTAACTTTGAACGCCTGGGAGGCGGTGTACTTTGACCATTCGCTTCCGCGTCTCCTCGCCCTCGTTGATGCTGCCTCAGAAGTGGGAGTGGAGCGTTTTGTTCTGGACGATGGCTGGTTTGGTGGCAGAAGAGACGATCACACCTCTCTCGGTGACTGGGTCGTCTCGGGTGAGGTATGGCCGGACGGGCTGAACCCTCTGGCCGATGCGGTTCACGCCAAGGGAATGCAGTTTGGTCTGTGGGTGGAGCCGGAGATGATTAGTCCCGATTCTGATGTTGCCCGCGCACATCCCGAATGGATTCTTGGTCCCTTGGGCCATCGACCGATTGAGGCGCGGTGGCAGCAGGTTGTCGATCTTAGTAACCCTGAGGCGTTTGAACATGTGCTTTCCGCGCTGGTCAAAGTCCTTACAGATACGCCGGTTGACTATCTCAAGTGGGACTTCAACCGGGATTTGTACGAGGCAGTTAGCCCTGCTACCGGGAAACCCTCATACCACGAGCAAACCAAAGCCACGTATCGACTGATGGACGAGCTACTTGAGCAATTTCCAGGTCTCGAGATTGAGTCGTGCGCCGGAGGTGGCGGTCGAATTGACCTTGAGATGATGACCCGTGCGGTGCGGGTCTGGGCTTCTGACTGCATTGACCCGCTGGAACGCAAGCAGATAGAGGCAGGGACCTCTCTGCTGTTGCCGCCAGAACTGGTCGGTTCACATGTTGCTTCGACCACCTCACACACCACCGGACGCACACTGGACTTGACTCTGCGTGCCTCGACCGCGATGTTCTCGCACATGGGAATCGAGTGGGATCTAGCCGAAGCCACTTCCAAAGAACGTGAAGACCTTGGTTCCTGGGTTGCCCTCCATAAGAAACTGCGCGAGTTCCTGCACTCGGGGACAACGGTTCACAGCGATCACGCGGACAGGTCGTGGTGGGTAAATGGGGTTGTCAGCGATGACCAAAATCATGGGCTCTATGCGGTAACCAGAATGAGGACGGGGGAGCAACGGCCGACTCCGCCTCTGACTCTGTCCGGTCTCGATCCGAAGAAGGTCTACCGCGTGCGCGAGTTGCTACCGGGCGGAGTCGAGTCGGCCACTGCCGGGATTGACCCAGAGAAGCAGGTTCCGTGGTGGAAGGACGGCTTAGCACTCCCAGGTGACGTTCTGGGACGGGTAGGGATTAGGTTCCCAGATTTGATGCCGCAGCAGACAGTTCTATTCGACGTGTCCGAGCAGAAATAGCTCGGGTTCTTTCTGTACGGAGCGATGCGTAAAGTGCGTCGAGAAGTGCCGCACTGCCACTTGCTCGGGTTACTCCCGCGCCCTAAGGCAGAGGTCCAGGGCATGCGTCCGCGCCAGGTCCACTGCAGCGACCACAGCGCCGGTCACAACTGCTTTATCTCCTAGTTGAGACGCGACGATTTCCGGCGCTGGTGAGTATAGATCCGATGGAAGGGCGGCTTGAGCTGCTTCGATCAACGGGCCAGCACCGGGTCCGATTCCACCGGCAACTATCACCTTTTCCGGGTCGTACATTCCGCCGAACACGCTGACTATTCGAGCCAATCGCTGACCCACAACAGAGATCAGCCTGAGAGCATCAGGATCTCCCTTTGCTGCCAGTTCAATAACGGCTCGTCCGTCTAGGTCCTCGGGGGTGAAGGACCTTAGCTCGCTATCCGCGCCGATGTCATCTGTGGCTAGCGACCGGCGCGCGAGCTCTGCAGCCTGGTAACCAAGACCGTAGGTGTCACTAACGCCCTCGACGTGTTCGAAAGCTCCCATTTCTCCGACCCCGCCGCGGGCTCCGCGTAACAGGTTGCCATCGACCACTACTCCGGAACCCAGTCTTGAACCGGCGAGCATAGTGACGAAGTTGCGACATCCTTGGGCCGCCCCGCACGCCGCCTCGGCGAGCGCAGCCAGAGACGCATCGTTTTCGACTCTGACCACCGGAGCCCACTGCTTGAGAAGCCCAACTAGATCGGGATTTATTCTCTGCCAGAACCCCGTTCGGTGCACGGGGGAAACTCCGCTTTCGTCAACTGGCGCTGGCACTCCTAGGCAGATAGCGAAAACGTCTGCATCATCGGGTTTGGCGTCCGATAGTGCATTGTCGATGACGGAAACGATGGCGTTGCGACGCTCGGCTTCTGCGACGCCGTCGAGATTGTGCTCTGTGCCGGGCTTAAGTCCTGATTCTGCGCTAATTGTCGTAAGAGGAACGCCGCGCAAATTAGCGACGGTCGCCGTCAAATGGGAGTGCCCTGCATCGACACCGACCACGAGTCCGGCTTCAGCGCGGAACTCAAATCTTCGGGCGGGTCTACCCTTTTGATACTGTCCGGCCTCGCGAGCATTCGGGAGTTCGCGAAGTAACCCCAGTTCGACCAAGGTTTGAGTAGCCTCGATGGCCGTGGTTCTAGTCAAGCCCGTTGCGGCCATTACATCGGTTGCCGTGAAATCGTCCGCGTCCCAGGCGTAGCCCAGAACCGTGTCCAGGCTCGCTGGTCGCTCGGTACTGCCGCCCGTCCGCCCGGCGGTAGGTGTTGACAGAGTGCTAGACATGGCGCAATACTAACAGCGCACAGTTGATTTACTAACTAGATTTATCTGTTAGCGATACTGATAACGCGGTGGTTTGAGGAGGACGAGGGTGTCGAGACGTGCAAAGACGGCGCAGCGGTGGATCGCTGCCGTGGCTGTAGTGGCCCTTGGAGGGCCACTACTAGGTGGCTGCTCATCTGGTGGTCGGGAGGAGATTCGCTTTACGTTCAGTAAGCGTGAGGCAATCCCCTTCATTAGTGAGGTGGTGAAGGACTACAACTCCTCACAAGATAGATACGAAGCAGTGCTGGACACCTCAGGTGTCGACGTTATTTCCGCCAGTTTCGTGCGCGGAAACCCGCCAGACCTGATGCTGGCCAACTACAACTTTGAGGTTTCTCGATTTGTTGATCGATGTGTATTGACTGATCTATCGGATACTCAGGCGGCCGCTTCGGTCGACCTAGAGATGTTCGAACCGCTTATGGACCAGTACGGGCAGTGTGAGGGAAGAGTAAGTGCCCTTCCGTATTCGGTCATGTCGGCGGCGGTCATCTACAACAAAGAGATTTTTGCCGAGCATGATCTTGAGATTCCCAAGACTTGGGATGAGCTCATTGCTGTTAGCGACAAACTGAAGCAAGAAGACGTTACTCCGTTCTACGGGACTTTCAAAGATGACTGGACGGTCGGTCAGGGATGGTTTGACTACACGGTTGGCGGGTCGATAGATGTCATTGAGTTCTTTGATGCGCTAAAAGCCGAGGGAACAGATGTCGGTCCCGAATCTGCGGTTTCTTTTCAGAAAGACTTCGCCGAGCCGATGGACAAAATGACGCGACTAATCAAGAACTACGCGAATGCGGATGCAGATAGCCGCAGTTACGGTGATGGCAACCTAGCCATGGCCCAAGGCAAGGCGGCAATGTACTTGCAAGGGCCGTGGGCGTTCAATGAAATAGCGAAGACTTCCCCCGACCTGGAACTCGGCACCTTCCCCCTACCAATGACCAATGACGAGGGTGATCTGTCAGTGCGCACCAACATCGATCTGGCGGCATTGATTCCCACAGGCTCTAGGCATCAAGAGGCGGCACGGGACTTCCTTGAGTACCTTTACCAACCGGAGATTATTCAGGACTACAACGAGTCGCAATTGGGTTTCACCCCGACGAAAGACGCTCCCGCACCGACGGACCCACGCCTTGCAGGAATGATCCCGTACTACGAGGACGGACAGATTTTCCAGGGCGCATCCGTTCTGATTCCTAAGGCGATTCCGGTCTGGAGCTATGCGCAGGCAATAGCGATGGGCGGGGACCCAACCGAGTACCTAGAAATCCTTGACAACGACTGGGCGCGCCTGGCTTTTCGTCAGCCTAAGGCCGAGTGAGGAACCTGGACAATGACCACAACAACAGTTGCCAAACCCCGAGCTGACAAGAAACCTCGGGTCGAACCAATCTACTACCTGTTTCTGCTCCCAACCGTCCTTTTGTTCACGCTCGCAATCACGGTCCCGGGAGTTATGGGAATCTTCTTCAGCTTCACCGACTCGATCGGAATCGGTGACTGGAGCTTCGTGGGATTCACGAACTACATCGCGCTGTTCTCCGACCCGGCGATCCTCCAGAGCTATCTGTTCACTTTCGGTTTCGCAATCACCACGGTGATAGTGGTGAACGTAGTGTCGTTTTTCTTGGCTCTCGGGCTCACCGCTCGAATACGATTCAAGACGGCACTTCGTGCAATATTCGTTATTCCGATGGTTGTCTCTGGCATCATCATTGCCTACGTCTTCAACTTTCTGTTCTCGAACTCTCTGCCTGCGCTAGGTGGAGCGTGGGGGATTCCTTGGCTTGAAAACAGTATTCTTGCCAATCCAGACCTTGCTTGGCTTGCCATCGTTCTGGTGACTGCCTGGCAGGCAATGCCGGGAACCATGCTTATTTACATCGCTGGCCTACTCTCGATTCCGGGGGATGTTTACGAGGCAGCGGATATTGACGGCGCGAGCGGTCTGCAACAACTCACCAAGATCACGGTACCGCTGGTGTTCGGTTACGTTGTCATCAACGTTATTTTGGGATTCAAGAACTTCCTCAACGCATATGACATCATCGTCGGCCTGACTAACGGCGGTCCCGGCACAGCCACGCGTAGCGTTGCCTTAACCATCATTCAGGGATTCAACGGCGGCGACTATGCGTATCAGATGGCCAACGCGACCATCTTCTTCATCGTGGCGATCTTTATTGCCCTGCTTCAACTGTCTGTAAATCGCGGAAAGAGTGAGCTCTAATGTCTACACAGCCAGCACTTGAGTTTGAACTGGTCGAGGCAGCCATCGACCTGGAGATGGCCAAGCCAGCGAAGCAGGTAAAGGCCAAAAAGGGAGAAAGAATCAACTGGTCCGCGACAGTGCTCCTGATTCTCTGCACGGTCACGGTTCTCCTGCCGCTCTATGTGACGATTTCGATGGCGTTCAAGACCGGTACGCAGGCGGTTGATGGCAATGCCTTCTCGCTCCCATCGCCGCCTAGCGTCAGTGGCTTCATCGAAGCGTGGAACCTCACCAAGTTTCCGGTGGGTGCCGGGGTTTCACTGTTTGTTACCGCCGGAACGGTGGTCCTTACTATCTTCCTCGCGGCGCTTGCTTCATATGCCATCGTGAGGAACTGGGATCGTAAGCTGTTTCGCTACTCGTTCTTCTACCTGCTTGCCGCAATGTTTGTTCCATTCCCGGTTGTTGCATTGCCACAGGTCCAGCTAACCGGCCGCGTCGGGCTCGATAACCCCCTCGGAGTCGTGATTCTGGCAACGATGTTCCAACTCAGCTTCTCGGTAATGCTGTTCACCGCGTTCCTGAGGTCGATTCCCCTGGAACTCGAAGAATCAGCACGCATGGACGGTGCCACGACCTGGCAGACGTTCTGGAAGGTTATCTTCCCGCTACTTGGCCCTATGAGTGCAACCGTTGGTATCTTTGCGTTCCTCTATGCATGGAATGACTTCATGATGCCGTCCTTGATAATCTCAGACCCGGCCCTGCAAACCCTCCCGGTACGTCAGAACCTGTTCCAAAACCAGTTTGCAAACAATTACAACGTCTCATTCGCCTCGTATCTGATGGCGATGGCGCCGGCGATTGTGGCATATCTGTTCAGTCAGCGCTGGGTCATGGAAGGCGTCACACAGGGAGCCGTAAAGGGCTAAAGCCAACCCCGTAAACAACGAATTCGCAATTGAAATTGAACTGAAAGGAAGTTCCATGTCCACTCAAGTCGAGCGATCGGCACAGGCGCGCGAAGACGCCCCATGGTGGCGACAGGCAGTCGTGTATCAGATCTATCCCCGTAGTTTCGCGGACTCGAACAACGACGGACTGGGCGACCTGCAAGGGATAATCTCACGAGCAGACTATTTGGCTGGCTTAGGGATTGATGCCGTGTGGCTTAGCCCGTTCTACCCGTCGGCTTTGGCCGATGGGGGATACGACGTCGACGACTACCGCGACGTCGACCCCCGACTGGGAAGCCTTGAGGACTTCGATCTGATGCTCTTAGAACTGCACAGGCGAAACATAAAGGTCATCATCGACATTGTCCCTAACCACACTTCTAACCGGCACCGATGGTTCAAGGAGGCGCTCGCGGCTGGCCCTGGTTCCGCCGCGCGGGAGCGCTATATCTTCCGCGAAGGAAAAGGGCCGGACGGTACGGAACCACCGAGCGATTGGATCTCTGAGTTTGGGGGACCCGCCTGGACCCGCGTCGAGGACGGCCAGTGGTATCTCCACATGTTCGCTAGCGAGCAGCCAGATTTGAACTGGGAAAACCGGGAAGTGCGGGACGAGTTTCTGGATATCCTGAAGTTCTGGGCTGACCGGGGAGTCGACGGTTTCCGGATCGACGTCGCAAATGCTCTGGCTAAGGACCTGAGTGAGCCTCTTCCCACCCTCGCCGAAATCAAGGCGATGCCGACGAACATGGGTGTTCACCCGTTCTATGACAGGGACGAGGTTCAGGACATCTATGTCGAGTGGCGTGAGTTGTTCAATAGATACGATCCGCCTCGAACTGCGGTGGCCGAGGCATGGGTCGACTCTGATCGGGTGCCTCGCTACGCGAATCCAAACAGTCTGGGTCAATGTTTCAACTTTGACCTGCTTGAGGCCGATTTTGACGCGCCGAGCTTCAAACGGATCATCGATCATCATCTGGAGATGGCTGAGACCTCAGAATCATCAAGTACATGGGTCCTGTCGAATCACGACGTGGTCCGTCACCCCACCAGGTATGGCCTGCCCAATCCTGCGCGGTCCGGTTGGCGCCCGGACGTTAAGCATGGATCAGAGTGGTTGGCTTCTGGAGGCACAGAGCCAGAGCTACTGCGGGAGCAGGGGGAGAGGCGGGCAAATGCGGCCACACTGATGATCCTTGGCCTGCCCGGTTCGACGTACATCTACAACGGCGAGGAACTAGGGCTGCATGAGGTAGCAGAGATTTCGGCCGAGGAGCGTCAGGATCCTACGTTCTTCCGCACCCGGGGCGCTGAGATTGGTCGTGATGGTTGCCGAGTTCCCCTCCCGTGGGAACCGGAGGGAGACTCGTTCGGCTTCGGTGAAGCATTTGCCCATTTGCCGCAACCAGGTTGGTTTCGAGACTTCGCAGTCGCGGCCCTGGATGCTGATCCAGACTCAACCCTCAACCTGTATCGCCGAGCAATTCATCTTCGCCGCGAACTTCAGGGAGCTGAGGAACTTGAGTGGCTTGAGACCGGAAGAGATGATGTTCTGCGCTATCGTCGGCCAGACGGCTGGGAAGTAGTGACGAATTTCGGGATGGAGTCGGTGGAACTTGGTCAAGGCGAAGTCTTGATCTCAAGCCAGCCTATTTCAGATGGAATCCTGCCGGCCGAAACCACTGCCTGGATCAAGGTCTCCTGATCGAGATGTTCTTGCCGGGCCGGCGCAGATAGGTTCGGTTGTAGGCCGACCTGTTGTGTCGCCGGTCCGGCAATGACTTCGGGGTAAGACAGTACTGGCGGCGAATGTCCGCTGCACTCCGCTAATCGATTTAGTCTGATTTCGGTAGTCCAGTTTCAGTGGTGTTGTAATAGGTCCCCCTATACTCCGGACTCAGCAGGTTCTCCACGCTGAGGATCGAGTCGATCCGCTCGGGAGTCATCAGCCCTTTCTCGATCAGGACCTCACGCACAGATTTGCCGGTCTGGGCGCACTCGCGGCCGACCTCGTCGCCGGCCTTGTGCCCGATGATCTCGTTGAAGTAAGTGATGATACCAATGGATTCCAGGACTCCGGCGCGACATACGTCCTCATTCGCGGTGATCCCCACGATGCACTTGGTACGAAGGGTGTCCAGGGCCCGGGTTAGCAAAGAGAGGGACTCGAACAAGGACTGTGCGAGTCCCGGCTCCATAACGTTGAGTTGTAACTGACCCGCCTCGGCGGCCAGAGTTACTGTCACGTCATTACCGATGACCTTGAAACACACCTGGTTCACAACCTCGGGAATCACGGGATTTACCTTGGCAGGCATTATGGAGGAGCCAGCCTGTAGCTCCGGAAGGTTGATCTCATTGAGGCCGGCACGGGGGCCCGATGAAAGCAGGCGCAAGTCGTTGCAAATCTTCGACAGCTTAACGGCCAGACGTTTAAGTGCAGAGTGCACCGCGATGTAGGCGCCGTTGTCATAAGTGGCCTCGACAAGGTCGATTGCCGGAACTACCGGTAGTCCGGACACGTCGCTCAGCTTCTCAATCGCAACCACCGAGTATCCGGGGGGAGTATTGAGCCCGGTACCAATGGCGGTTGCTCCGAGATTTACTTCAAGGAGTAGTTCGCTGTTCGCCTCTAGTCGTCTCACCTCCTCCAAAATGTTCGTGGCATAGCCGGAAAACTCCTGTCCTAGGCTCATTGGCACAGCGTCTTGAAGCTGGGTCCGACCCATTTTCAGAATGTTCTGGAACTCAAGTCCCTTGTTGTCGAACGCGGCAGCAAGTTCCTCAATCGCCCGAATCAGCTTTTGAACCATGAAGTAGACGGCTAGCCGGAATCCGGTTGGGTAGGCGTCGTTCGTGGACTGCGACTTGTTAACGTGGTCGTTTGGATTGATCAGGTCGTAGCGGCCCTTCTCAAAGCCAGCAAGCTCCAACGCCAAATTGGCGACTACCTCGTTCGTGTTCATGTTGGTTGAGGTGCCGGCGCCACCCTGGAACACGTCAACCAAGAATTGATCCAAGCAGCAACCATCACTAAGGATGGCATCGCAGGCACGAACGATTGCGTCTGCTATATCTCCTTGAAGAACATGCTCGTCCTTGTTGGCAAGCGCCGATGCCTTCTTGACCATCACCATGCTACGCACGAATTCTGGAACGTCCGAGACCGTTGTTCCAGAGATCTGAAAGTTCTCAATCGCACGGGCAGTATGGATACCGTAATATGCATCAGCCGGAACCTCACGGGTGCCGAGTAGATCCTCTTCGATCCGAGTCTTCACAGCGCGGCCTTCCTCTTCGCTACCCCTCGGAATGAGGGTACCTCGTCCGAACCAAATTGGGCCCAGTTGGGCCGAGACACTTCGGGATTGAGAGGCGTATTTTGGAAGTGATACATCAATTCTGCGGGGAGTCTTGAACCCACTCTGCGTAGCGCTTTGCGTCCGCTTCCAGTTGATCACCAGAGTAGTTTTCGGCTACCCCAAAAATAGTGAATGGTTCTCCAAACGTTGATCCGACAAAAACTGCCGTCGCTGCGAAAGGGACGAGAACCTGGTCAATGGTGAATCCGACCGCACCCTCAGCGGTGTAACTCTCCGCGGGCGAGCCGATGGTTGTGGCAACGTTTATTAGCTTATCGGCCATCTTTCTTCCACCATTGCCATAGGCCCAGCCGTCAACCAGAACTTCACTTAGCCACTGGTGCAGAAGTGAGGGGGAACTGTACCAATACAGCGGGAACTGAAAGATGATTCGTTGGCTGGCTTCTACCAGCGCTTGCTCGGCTGGAACATCAATTCGGCCGTCAGGGTATGCGGCATAGAGGTCGCGGACAGTAATATCTTCGGAGTCATGCAGGGTCAGTAGTGCGTCCAGCAACGTTCGATTGACTCGGGATGCATCGAGATCAGGGTGAGCAACCAGAACCAGGGTGTTCATATTCGAGATTTCCTTAACTAGCGGATTCTCTTGACTTCGAAGGCGTGGGTCGGTGCAACATACGCCTCTTGGGATTCTATGAGTTGAAGTTCGCGCTTGCCGGAACTCAGCGTATTTTCTAGTAGCTCGAAGACACTCGCTGCGGTCTTCTCAAGCGCCAGCGCTGGGTTGCCGCTCTCGACATACGCCGCAGAGAAGAGCGCCGCTGTGACGTCCCCGGAGCCGTTGGCCTTGAACGGTAGCAAAGGGGTCTGAACAATCCATGCACCATCGCCGTTTACGACCATCATTTCGATTGTGTTCTCAGGACGGTCGGGACGAAGAACGGATGTCACCAGCACCGTATTAGGGCCCGAGGCTCTAGCAGCGTCGACCGACTCGAGTGTTTCTTCGAGAGTGTGCGGATCGGTGCCGGTAAGGAATCCAAGTTCGAACTGGTTTGGAGTGATGATGTCGGCGTAGGGAACGACTCGATCACGAATCAGTTCTTGAACTTCCGGCGAGACAAAACAACCCTTATCGGCACTGCCTAGGACCGGATCGCAAGCGTATAGAGCCGCCGGGTTGGCCTCTTTCGTCAGCCTTACGGCGTCGAGAATCGCATCCCCGATTGAGGAACCACCCTGATATCCCGACAAGACCAGAGCACAATCATCCAGGCCGCCGCGATCATTGATGCCCTTCACGACACCCCGCACGTCGTCCCCGGTCATCATCGGACCTTCCCAGGCGCCGTAGCCAGTGTGGTTTGAGTACATGACGGTATAGACCGGCATAACCTCATGGCCCTGACGCTGAAGAGGGAATACAGCAGCGGAGTTGCCGACGTGACCGTATGAAACTGATGACTGAATAGACAGAATTCTCATGATTTAGAGCATGCACCCGAAGGGCATATGAACGCCAGAAGCGTCCAGCATAAGAAGGAGCGGTGGAGTTTAGGAAGTGAATCTGCCTAGACGCTTGACAGGCGCCGGTGATCTGTCACTTCAGGTTGTTGCAGTCCGGTGGTGCATGGCAGTCTTTAGCTTGGAACTTGGGTGCACAAGGAAGCGTGAGCAAAGTGACCGAACTACACAAATACCCTGCGGTTCAGTTGAGGGCAATGCTTCAGAACCGGGAGATCCGTCCAACCGAACTGGTCGAGCACTATCTGAGACGGATAGAAGCCCTGAACCCCAAACTCCATGCGCTAACCACGCTGACTGGCGATATGGCTCTCTGGCGCGCCGGCGAACTGGAAGCCGCAGGGGCAGTTCCAGACCGGTTTGAGCAACCAATCTGGGGCCTGCCATTTGCCGATAAGGATCTTGATGATCGTGAGGGCGTTCGTTCCACGTATGGATCGGTTGCAATGACTGGCTATGTGGCGCAGAGTTCTTCGCCCGTGGTTCAGGACATGGACCGAGCCGGCGGTATCTCCCTTGGAAAGACCAACGTTCCTGAGTTTGGTTCACCGTGTTACGCGGTCAACAAACTACCCGAGGGCTACGCCAGGAACCCGTGGGACCCGAGCCTCGATCCGGGCGGTAGTTCATCGGGTGCGGCAGTGGCTGTCTCGGCGAGGATGCTCCCGTTTGCTCCCGGGAATGATGCCGGTGGGTCGATCCGTATTCCGGCCTCCGCCACCGGATTGGTTGGCCTCAAACCATCAAGAGGGCGAGTTCCGGGACTACCGGGCAGTGGTTCTCTGGCTGGACTTCCAACGGCGGGTCCCATCGGTCGAACTGTCGATGACGTGGCGCTACTACTAGACGGAATGCTAAAGGGACCGCAGCGATACGCCGTGCGAGCTCCGCAGCCACCTTATATGTCCGAGAACGGTTCATTCCTCGATGCGGCGAACCTTCCTATTCCAAGACTCAGAATCGGTTGGAACACGTGGTCGCCTTGGAATGAGGAGTATGACATCGTCGTCGACTCACAGGTTATGAGGGTGTTCCAGGAGACCCTGGATCTACTGAAGAACCTGGGGCACCGCGTTGAAGAGGTGGAGCCAACGCCGGCTCCCGGCTACGTTCAAGCATTCCGTTCGGTCTGGATGGGATCCGCAGCTTCCGCTCCGCTGCCTGACGAGGCGCTGGAAGTTGTTGAGCCACTCACGGCCTGGTTGATCCGCTCGGGACGGGAGCGTCCTGCATCTGACCTTCCAGCCGGACTGACAAGGCTTGCCGAGTTCGAGTCGCAGATTATTTCTGACTACTCAGACTTCGATGCCGTTTTGACGCCTGGACTTGCGATGACCCCTCGTGCTTCCGACTGGTACGACCAGGTGGACGGAAACCTTAACTTTGTTCAGCAGTGCCAGTACACGCCGTTCACCAGTTATCTGAATGTTGCTGGACTTCCTGCGATTGCCCTGCCTGTCGGACAGGGCACTTCAGAAGTCACGGGTGCGAGTGTCCCGATCGGAGTTCAGGCGATCGGCAGGCCGGGAGACGAGGCCACTCTGCTTCGTTTGGGCAAGCAACTCGAAGAAGTACTGAGTTGGTCAGAGCGTGTGCCGGGAATCGCGAAGTAGACCTCTAGCACCTCGTGCCAATGTGCCCGAAGAGAAAGTGGAAGCGTAGCCCTAGTGCCGGTGTAGCGTTGAAATGAGAAGTAGCAGGTGCCCTTTTAGTTGGGTAGCATTGTCGGGCGGTACCTCCAGGACGACCTGGCGGTCTTAGCTCTGAGGTGGGACGGCCCCCAGAAACGGAACAGTCTTGCACTCTGCACCTCTGTCCACGTCGGTGTTCAACCCGGGTCTTCTTGTTCGGCTGGGAGTCGGTTGGGGAGCGTATCTACTCACCGTCATATACCGCCCGATTCTTGAGGGAGAACTGTCCGGACTGGCTTTGCTCGGTCTGCTAATCGCCGTAGTGGCGGTAATCATCGTCTGCTCATTTGGAGTGGTTGCGCAGGCAGAACGTCTTGCAGAGCGCTTGGGCGACCCATACGGAACACTGATCCTAACCATTTCAATCGCCATGATTGAAGTCATCTTGATCGCCGCCGTCATGCTGGGACCCGGCGAGCATTCGACTATTGCTCGCGACTCGGTGATGGCAGTTTCCATGATCATTTTGAACCTGGTAATCGGGGTTGCCGTCCTCGTGTCAAAACGTCGTGGCGAGAGTCCGCGTGCTAACGGTCGGGGTGTTTTCACCTATTTGGTCTTGCTGGTTTTGCTAAGCACGATTGCATTCGTGCTTCCGAGCCTTATAGGCCGTGACGGGCAGTACTTGCGTGGTCAACAACCAGTCGTGGTTGTACTAACAGCAGTGATTTACGGGGTCTTTCTCTTCCGGCAGATGGGGGCTGACAGCCGCCACTTTCAAGAAGTTGAGGAATCGTCTGCTGTGGGGGAGAGGACAAAGAGAGCTCCCCAGGTAAGCGTCGGCAGTCTGATTCACAAATACCGATCGGAGGTTGCTCAGGCCACTGCCGCATTGGTGTTGCTAATGGTCCCAGTAGTGCTTCTTTCGCACGACATGGCGAGCCTTCTTGATCGCGGACTCGACAGCCTCGGTGCGCCGGTAGCACTTTCTGGTCTACTGATTGCAATGATTGTCTTCCTTCCCGAAACAATCACGACTTTTCGGGCCGCAGCAGTTGGCGAGATGCAGAGGGTCAGTAACCTCTGCCACGGAGCATTGCTTTCTACCATGGGGCTAACGATCCCAGCAGTGCTGACGATTGGCTTCTTCACAGGGCAGCCGGTGGTATTGGCCGAGAGCCTGGCGAACCTGACGCTACTAGCGGCCAGCTACGTCCTGACAGCGGTCTCATTCGGTCGAGGTCGCATTAGGCGCGGATTCGGCTACGCGCACCTGACGTTGTTTACGCTGTTCGTGGCGTCAATGTTTCTTTAGTTGGCCGGCTCCTCAAGCACTCGTTGCGTCGGCAGTGCGGTGGTTTGAGTGGATGCAAGCCATTCGACGAGCTGTTCACGTACCTGTAGTCGAAGATTCATCAGATCGTTTTCATCCCCGGAACTAACCGTCACGCGGATTCGCACCATCCCGCCCGTAGCGTCCTCCACCGCTACGCTGGCTGTCTTTCCATCCCAGAGCTGGTTTCCCGAGAGAACTTGGTTCAGCTGCTCGCGGATAGCAGATGGGCTAATGCGCCAATCGACATCGAATCTGATTGAACCAATATGAACTCCTGTTTCCTTGGTCCAGTTTTCGAAGGGAGTAGTAGTGAAGTAGTTCGAAGGAAGTACAAGGCAGCGTCCATCACCCAGGCGCATCACGACCGTGGTGAGGTTGATGGTTTCAATTCGCCCCTGTTCCCCGTTGGCGACAACCAAATCGTTCACCCGGATCGCGCCGTTCAGTGCCAATTGCATTCCGGCAAAGACGTTTCCGAGGACCGATTGTGCGGCAACGCCAATGATCACAGAAGCGACGCCTGCGGAAGCTAGTACGGATGCTCCAAAGGCATGTGCTCCGGGGATCGTGAAGAACGAAATGCCGATGGCTAGAAGCCAAATGGCTGCGTTTGCGAAGGCTCTAATTACAGACAGTTGAGTATGCAGACGCATCGTTTGCTGATCGTTGTCACCTTCTATGGGATGACGTGTTCTGATTCTGTCTATTAGTGCGTTAGTTATTGAGGTTGCCAGCGCCGCCGTCGCAAAGATGCTTGCTATTACCATGATGCGGACAACCAGATCTTTTGAGGACGCGTGCGGCCAGGTGGCGGCGATCGAAACGAGTCCCAAAATGAGTCCGGTGAGGGTCAGGAGGTACTTGCGCGATGCGGCAAGCGTCGATACGAAATCAGGGTGCTTGGGCCGCAGCGCCCGGGTGGCCAACTTGAGTAGCCAAGACAGCAATACCAACAGCACCGCTATGACCAGTAGGGCTAGCAATAGTCCAAGCCAGGACTCTAGTTGTTCAGACATTTCTCGGTCGTCTCCTAATCTCTTGTGGTCAGATTACGGCCTACGGGAAGACATATAGGCCCGACGCACGTGAGTCATACGGGGCCTTATCCGGATGTGACTTAAGACGCTACGCATGGTCTAGACCCACGCGAGTCATGTCCTCGCGTATCTCACCCTGCACGACATTTTCTTTCACCCTCCAGGTGTTACGGGTGCGAGACGTACCCTAAGGGGCGTAATCACTTGTCAGAGGGGTAATTCGTTAGTAGTGCACCCATGTGATCTGGATTATTCGGCGGAGCAATCTCTTCGTGGATAGGATGACAGCGAGTGGGTTTTGACCCGCTCTCTGCGTCACCCATCCCAGGTGAACATTCAACACAGGAGGTAAGCAGTGTCTTCTACCAAAGCCGCGCCCGACCAACAACAGTCGGCCGGTACTGTACAGAAGTCCCAGGGCACGATTGGGCTTTGGGGCCTGATATTTCTCAATATCACCGCAATCATCTCACTGAACAATCTTCCCTCGGAGGCCGAGTACGGTCTCTCGGCTGTCTTCTATTACTTGTTCGCGGCCGTATTCTTCCTAGTTCCAGTGGCTCTGGTAGCAGCCGAGCTGGCTACCGGATGGCCCAAACAGGGCGGAGTCTTCCGCTGGGTGGGCGAGGCGTTCAAGGGACGTTTTGGATTCATGGCGATGTTCTTGGCATTCGTCGAGGTCTGCGTGTTCCTTCCGACCGCCTTGACGTTCGGTGCCGTTGCTCTTGCGAACATTGACCCGAATCACAAGTCCGCAATGAGTCTTGCTAACAACAAGTTCTTCGTTATGGCGATCGTCCTGATCGTCTACTGGGGCGCGCTGTTCGTAACGCTGATCGGCTCTAAAGGCGTCCAGAAGATGGCAAAGTGGGGTGGAATCCTCGGTGTCTTTGTCCCCATGGGTATCCTGATTGGCTTTGGTGCTGCCTACATGATCGGTGGGAATAAGGCCGAGATGAAGCTGGGTTGGGATGAGCTGATTCCCGACTTCTCAAACTTCAGCAACATCGTTTTGGCGGCTTCTGTGTTCCTGATGTTCGCCGGTATGGAAATGAACGCGGTTCACATCAAACAGGTGAAGAACTCGGAGAAGACGTATCCGAAAGCGATCTTCCTTTCCGCGATTATTGTGGTGCTCATCTTCGTCCTTGGAACTTTGATCATCGCCTGGGTTGTCCCTCATAAGGACATAAGCCTCACGACCGCGATCCTTACCACGTACTTCGACATCTTTGAGTGGGCCCATGTTCCGTGGCTCGGATCCGTAATTGCCATCATGCTTGCAATCGGCGTGCTAGTAAACGTCACGACCTGGGTCGCAGGTCCATCAACCGGTATGTTGGCCGTGGCCAAGGCTGGTTATCTTCCTCGTTGGCTCCAAAAGACCAACAAGAACGGTCAGCCGATCAGTATTCTGCTGATCCAGTCTGGCCTTGTTTCTCTGCTGGCTATCTTGTTCGTTGTGTTGCCTTCCGTGCAGTCGGCATACCAGATTCTGAATCAGCTAGCGAACATTCTTTACCTAACCGTGTACATGTTGATGTTTGCCGCAGCGATCTACCTGCGTCACAGTGAACCGGATGTTCGACGTCCGTTCAGACTCGGTAAGAAGGGCAACGGGCTAATGTGGTTCGTCGCAGGTCTCGGGTTCGTGGCCTCGCTTATCGCGTTCTGCTTCAGCTTCATTCCGCCAGACCAAATCAATGTTGGAAGTCCGGTCCTTTACGTTGTCATCCTTGTCGCACTGGCGCTCTTGTTCTACGCGATCCCGAACATCATTTACTCGATGAAGAAGCCTGAATGGGTTGCTGCCGACGAGGACTTTGAGCCCTTTGACTGGCAGATTAAGGAGCAGCAAGCAAAGGAAAAGGCTACTGCCACCACCACTTCTGCGCCCACTACCAAGTAGGAGGAGTCAATGAGCAGTATGAACAAAGTCCGTTTCGCTGGGTTCGCTATTCCAACGACTCCTTCAAGCATCGTGGGTGTTGGTGATGTCAACGGACCCGGAGCCGTTGCTGGCACGTATCCCGCGCTTGAGGACTCTAGCAAGGACATTGCGGCTCGTTTGGATGTCATGGAGGCTGCGGTCAAGACAGCGTTCGCTGAGATCGACAAGCAGGATGACGAGGACGTACTCAATGTCTTTGTGGCCCCTGAGTTCTATTGGCATAGCGACATCGGGCCTTACGTCTTTAGTCCGGGGGAGACTGACCCTGCCGAGTACATCCTGGAGCAGTTGCAGGGTAGGTTCACGGCAGAGAAGTATCCGAACACACTGTTCATTTTTGGAACAGTAATCTCGGCACAGGTGGATAACCTAGAGGCTGTTCTGAACGACTCGTCGGTCCTAGAACGTAACAAGGTTGTCAGGTCAATCGGGGAGGGCTGGGTCAACACCACCGGTGCGATCAAGGACGCCCTGTTCGACATGATGGTGAACTTTGTAAAGCTGGGCCATGCCTATCCCAAGGTAGAGGTTCGTAACAGAGCCCTTGTCGTGGGTTCTGAGAACCTCAAATCGGTCTCTGGAGACATGCAGGCTAAGTCTTTGACGGCAGAGAAGTATTTCGCCTCGAACGAAGACTTCCTACTCTGGGATGTGACGGGCAAACCCGTCATCACAGAGCAGATGGTCGCTTATCCGGTTCTTGATCTCTCGGGTGGTGACCTAAAGCAGAGCCCGGGTGACTCCAAAGCGATTTTCAAACTCGACGACGGACCCAATATCGGAGTCGAGATTTGTCTGGATCACTCGGATCATCGTCTGCGTCGCTCAGCCGCCCGCTCTCCCTGGCCCTCAGACGGACAGGGAGTGAACCTGCACCTGGTGCCGTCGTGTGGCATGCAACTGCATCCCGCATCGATTGCTGCAATCTCGGGTGGTTTGGCCTTTAACTGCGACGGCTTGTACGGTCTTGACGACTCTGCATCTGGAGAGATCGTGAAGGGGAACGTTGGTGGAGTCGAGTCTATTCACGTCAGCTACATCGACGGGGACGACACCACCTATGGGGCGCACAGCCAACTGGCACGGGTAGTGCAAGGCCCTGTGGGGGGAGACTCCGCCAAGCCTGGAACCAAGGACGCGGTGACAGAGATTCCTGAGGTGGATGTTACGGTTGTTTCTGTTGATGGAACCCCTGACCTTCACACCGTCTTTGCTGGTGGCCCGGGAGCGATTCACATCTACGGACTCAAGGAACCTGTAAGCATCTAGGGGTGGGCAAGTGGCTTACTTGCTGATAGCGGTTGGAACTCTGCTGGTTCTGTTTACCTTGGTGGACACGTTCTTCACGGTTCTCAACTACAACCAACGTGGTTTGTTTTTCAACCGCTTCTTGAGGTGGCAGTGGAAGGGAGCCCACTGGATTGCCAGGGGCTTCCCCACTGCCATAAGACGTCCGTTCTATCGTTCGCTTACAGGGCTGACTTTGGTCTCTGGAATCGGACTGTGGGTTGCGGGCATCGTCGGCGGTTTCAGCCTGGTGTACCTGGGTGCGATTCAGCTTGGACACCTGAAAGTGGAAAGTGGGGCGCCGGGAGGCCTCGTGGGCGGGATCTACTTAAGCATCGCCCAGTTCGCAACAGTGGGAGCCGACGGACTCTCGCCTCAGGTTTCCTGGGTAAGTGTTGTTAGCGCTATTGAGACACTGTTCAGTGTGCTGTTTCTTTCCCTGGTAATCGCGTTCCTGATAAACATCTTCAACTCAATCGAAGCCCTTCGAACGCTCTGTGCTTGTTTTCCAAACAGCACGACCCGTGTGACTTTGAACGTTGATTCACTTATCCCGTATCTTCCAGTAGAAGAGCCAACCAGCCTCGAAGAGCATCTTGCAACGACCAGATCGTCAATGAACGGATACTTTGATTCGATCGCAGCTGATCACTCTGCTCTCTACTTCTACAGTGGCAAAGATCGGTTCTCAATGCCGTTCGCTGTCTACATGGTTGCCGGAACCATCACCGGCATACAGTACGGACTGCCTCCGCAACACCCGAAGTCGAAAGTGCCAGAACTAATTCGGCTAAAGGACTCATTTGAGGGCGTCCGGTCCCAGATGTATTACCTTCTCAGATGGAAGGAACCCGAGAAGGTTAGTCCACTCGGAGCAGATGAGTTCACTGCATGTGCGGTCCGCGCTGCTCAGATTGGAGATGCTTCCAGGGACAGGGACTACGTCAGCCGTTTTGTCTCTCTCCGGCAGTCTGTAAGCGAGATGGCCGAGCTTCCTCCTCCCAGCGACTGGAAAGGGGAGTACGACAGATACGCATCGTGGTTGTCTTTCGTGGTGCTCGCTGATGATTTCATCCGTAGAAGTAGTCATCTGTTCGATTACCGTCCCGAGCTGGCACCGGAGATAGAACACAGTGCAATACCGATCACCGATTACGGTTGGGCGAAGTAGCCTGGCTCTATGATCTCAGGCGTTCCACATGTGCGGAGATCACTAAGAACGTTGAGCACACAGGACCTTCAGCCCTCTCGGACCGCGCCTTACTCGCTTAGGTGCCTCGGTGGGGCGGGGTAGCTACGAGCCGATTGGTTGCATCGGGTAACCGTTAGCGTCCAAGTCCCAGCTGGTGCCGGTGCCGGAAGCAAGAACGAGGATGCCTTCGATAAGCCCCCAGATTGAAGAGACCCAAGCAAGCATTCCGATGCTAAGCAATGTGATTAGTAGCTGGGCTACCGCTTTGCCGGTGTAACCCAGATAGAAGTTGTGAACACCAAAGGTCCCAAGGAAGATTCCGAGCAGGCCCGCTGCGAGCTTGCTCTTGGGACTCCACATCGCTACTGGCTGGTAGGCGCCGCTCGCAGTCTGCACGTAGGGCTGTCCCGGTCCCTGGTACGGCCCCTGCTGATATCCCGCATTAGGTGGCGGATAGGCGCCCGCGGGGTATGGCATTTCCTGTGGTTGTGTGTATGCGCCCGGATCTGAAGGTTGATAGCCGTATGGGGGAGCGGTCTGATCGTCTGTGGGTAGCGTGTTGGCGCCTTGGTCTGAAGGCTGGTACTCGTATGCGGTCCATGTGGGATCGCTCGTGGGAAGCGCATCATTTGGTGCACTACCGTACGGAGGAAAGACCTGAGCTTCCTCGGGTTGGTACGAGGAGTAGTCGGTAGCGGGAGGCTGAGCGGGAACCTCATAATCGGGTTCGACGACCTCCACCTCGATTTCTTCGTCGTTGGACGGAGCAAACGGGTTCGTGTTATCTGACAACGCGGTCTCCACTTCTTAGCTGTACGGTCCTGCTTTCTTGCTCAGCCTACCGGGCATGAGGACCTGCTGATGAGGCTATTTCCCAAATCGAAACACGAAATTCGAGCGTTTTCGGCTGGTTTGCGAGTAATTGCACTGGGTTTTTCGTGGTGCCGTCTGGCAACTGGGCCGTATGTTCCGTAGGGTTTCACACGAGGCTACGCAAGTGGTCTAGGCAAATCTTGTATCGAGAATAGGACAAACGCATGGCGATCAACCGCAACGAACTGGTTAGCTCAATTGCAGAGCGCTCGGGTCTGACCAAGACTCAGGCTGACGCAGCCCTGACTGCTTTCCAGTCCACAATCATTGACGCACTGGCTGAGGGCGAGTCAGTTCGCCTGACTGGCCTGATGTCGATCGAGCGCGTTGAGCGTGCGGCACGTACTGGCCGTAACCCTCGCACTGGCGAAGAGATCCAGATCCCCGGACGTTATGGCGTAAAGCTAACCCCGGGCCTGACCCTCAAGAACGCAGTCGCAAAGTAGTAACACTTCGCATCGAGAAGTGGGGATTGAGTCTAGACTCAATCCCCACTTCTCTTAGTCTCTAAGGTCTTTTAGTCCCAACCCATCCCAGCGTTTGCCAATCAGATAGGTGCCCGACACGCCGGGAAAGTGGCGCGAAATCGGCCCCTATCTGATTGGAGATTCGAGGGGAGGTGCTCAGCATCCACTTACGCCTGGAGTCCCCGTCCGTTCCATGCAACGTTCGGACTAGGATGGAGGGACTCACACATCACTAGCGCAGGAGAAGTACGTTGAGAGTCGCTGTCCTTCCTTCGAGCAAGGAAATCGCCCCCCTGGTTGCCGATATGTACTCGGAGCTACTGGCAAAGAAGCCGGATGCTGTCCTGGGATTGGCCACGGGATCATCCCCGGTTCCGATCTATGACGAACTGATTCGCAGGCACGAGGCAGGGAAGATTTCGTTTGCCGAGGCTCGCGCCTTTCTTTTGGACGAATATGTCGGCCTTCCGGCAGATCACCCAGAGGGCTACCGAAACTTTATTGAGCGAGTGTTTGCGGGCAGAGTGAACTTTGCGCCTAACGCTGTCATCGGACCGGATGGTCAAGCGGAAGATGTGGAGGCAGCCGCGGTCGAATATCAGAAGCAAATGGAGACCGCCGGTTGGGTCGATCTGCAGATCCTGGGCATCGGAACAGATGGCCATATCGCCTTCAATGAGCCGGGAGGTTCTCTAACGTCTCCGGTCCACACTCAGGTGCTGACGAGACAGACACGCGAGGACAATGCCCGCTTCTTTGGCGGAGATATCAACAAGGTGCCTTCTCTGGCGCTTACCCAGGGCCTCGAGACGATAGGCCACGCAAAGAAAATCGTTTTGGTGGCAGAGGGCAAGCAAAAGGCTGAGGCCGTCGCTCAGATGGTAGAGGGCGGGGTGTCGGCGCTCTGGCCAGCTACTGTGCTCCAGTTCCATAACGACGTCACCATCATGGTTGATGAGCAGGCGGCTAGTGGACTGAGGTTAATCGATCACTACCGCGCAGTTTGGGATGCGCAGTGAGTAACGCATCGCCGGCGGGTGGTGCCGATGTCCTAGAGCTTCCGAAGACGAAGCCCGTAAGCAACGATGGTGATCAGGACAGGTTTTCTCACTATGTGCGTCGAGACCGTGCCAATGTTTCGGCTGTGACTGGCCAGGCCGTTGTAGCTCTGTGTGGAAAAGTTTGGGTCCCTACTAGGGATGCGAAGAAGTACCCAATCTGTCCTCGTTGCAAGGCCCTGAAGGACGAGATTGGGAAGCAGGGTCCAAACTTCCCCTTTGCGGGCTAGTGTCCCGCGTCGTAGCTACATTCCCTGTATCGCGCACCGAGCCAACACCTCTGGGCGGTACTATCGCTTGACTTGAGATACGCAGATTTTGCACGCGATCCTTGAAAGGAGTCTGCGACGCGGGAAACTAGTGTCGGCCTCCTAGTGAGTCGGAAGCTTGCTGTCTGCGTCGTAATAGACGGTTGGGATTCCGGGTTCTCCCTCTGAAAGACGCCATGCGTGGTAAGGGAGTTCATTTCGAACCGACTTATGGTGCTCCTGCGCCCGAAGTGTCTCAGGAGCGGCCCAAAGCTCTTCGGTAATCTCTCCTGCTAGCACCAGCGGTACCTGGAGCAGACGACCGCCGGCGTCTAAAATTCTCTCTTTAGCCTCTTCAACACCAACGCCGGTTAGTAGCGCTTCCTGTGATGCCCGTCCATCGGCGTCATAGAGTCGACCAGCGACCTTTAGGCCACCGACCGTTCCCTTTGACTCTGATTTCTTGGCTACCGGCGCAACGGTTCCGTTGGCGTCCTCCCGTGCAACTAGCTTGTAGACAAGCGATGCCGTCGGAACTCCAGAGCCGGTCACCAGACGGGTCCCAACTCCGTAGCTGTCCACGGGTGCGGCGCCTAGTGCAGCGATCGCGTACTCATCCAAATCTGAAGTAACCGTTATTTTCGTGGAGGTGGCACCGAGTTCATCCAACTGCTCGCGAACCTTGAAGGCGTGAGCAACCAGGTCACCGGAGTCAATACGTACCGCTCCTAGTTCGCCGCCGGCCGCGCGGGCCGCTTCAACGGCTTTGACGACTCCCTCGTGCACATCGAATGTGTCAACCAGAAGCGTTGTGCCCGGTCCTAGACTTGCGACCTGCGCTGCGAAGGCCTCTTCCTCTGTGTCATGAACCAGGGTAAACGAGTGCGCGGAAGTGCCGACCGTGGGCAGACCGTATCGGGTACCAGCCTCCAGATCGGAAGTACCTACAAAGCCTCCGATGAACGCAGCGCGAGCTGCCGAGACTGCGGATCGTTCATGTGTGCGTCTCGCTCCCATGTCGATGCAGGGGCGTCCATGCGCGGCGATTGTCATTCGCGACGCTGCTGATGCGACCGCGCAGTCATAGTTGAGAATTGAGAGCAACAGTGTTTCCAGTACGGTGCACTCCGCGAATGTTCCCTCGACCGTGAGTAGGGGCGATCCAGGGAAGTAACACTCTCCCTCGGCATAGCCGTAAATGTCACCTGAGAACCTAAAATCTTTCAGGTAGTTCAGCGCGTCGTCGGAAAGGAATTTTTGAGCGTCGAGCCAACAAATCTGTTCATCGCTGAACTCAAAGCGTTGCAGGGCTTCCAGTATCCGCCCGACTCCGGCAACAACACCGAAACGTCTTGCAGTGGGAAGCTTTCGTCCGAATAGCTCAAAGACTGAGTGGCGCCCCGCCACTTTGGACGCCAGAGTCGCGTCCAACATCGTTAGTTCGTACTTGTCGGTCAAGAGTGCAGTTGACTGTGATGCGGGCATGGGTCAACCGTAGCCCTCAGAGCGTCGGCGGGGGAGCGGACAGTCATTCCTTCTCGTCTAGTGTGACGCACACCCCGGGTAAACGGGTGTGATCTCGCATAGAGATGACTAGATTGGCGCCTCAATTGCGATAGCGTCAATCTCGTGAATGACGCGCCGATTGGCATCTTCGATTCCGGCCTCGGAGGCTTGACTGTGGCACGGGCGATCATCGACTATCTTCCCGGTGAGGATATCGTCTATCTGGGAGACACGGCGAATACCCCGTACGGTCCCAGGTCCATTGCACAAATTCGTGATCTGACCATTGCTGGCCTCGACACGCTGGTGGAACGAGGCTGCAAGGTACTGGTTATCGCTTGCAATACGGGAACTGCTGCGGCTCTGGCTGATGCCAGAGAGCGGTACTCGGTACAAATGGGAATTCCGGTGGTCGAGGTGATCTCTCCGGCGGCACGTGAGGCGGCACTGACGACTCGAAACGGACGTATTGGAGTGATTGGCACCGAAGCGACTGTGGCTTCGCAGTCCTACCCCTCAGCCCTCGGTGCGGTTCCAGGGGTAGAGGTATTTCAGCAGGCCTGTCCTGAGTTCGTTGACTTTGTTGAGCAGGGGATAACAACAGGGCCAGAACTTGAGAGCATCACCAAGAAATATCTGTCCGGACTTAAGACAGAGAACGTTGACACCGTGATCCTTGGATGCACGCACTATCCTCTGTTGCAAGGCGCCTTAGCTCGGGAACTGGGAGAGGGTGTCAACCTGGTGACGTCATCTGAGGCGACTGCCCGAGAGGTCTACCTGCTTCTCGTTGAAGGCGATCTGTTGCACAGCCCGCGCCCGAGCGGGACATCAAACTACCGGTTCTTGATGACCGCACCGAACAATCGGTTCGTTTCACTGGCGCGACGTTTCCTGGGTCCTGAGGTTGGCGAACTCGAATTGGTTACCGCAAGTAGCAGTGAGGATCAGCCATGAGACTAACGGTCGTTGGGTCTACCGGATCGATGTCAGGGCCGGAGGGCGCGGCGTCCTGCTACATGGTCCAGGCAGACGGAGTAGATGCGAATACGGGTGAGAGACGGACCTGGTCATTGATTATGGACCTGGGCCCTGGCGCATTCGGACAACTATGGAAGTTTCTCACGCCACGCGATCTGGACGCGGTGTTGATCAGCCACGGGCACGCGGATCATATGGCCGACATTATTTCGCTCCAGGTGTATTTAAAGTGGCATCCTGACGGTGAAATTCGTGGACTGCCGGTTTACGGACCCGAAGAAACTCCAACGCGCATCGTGCAGGTCGAGGGCTATCGCACAGACTTTGATGAGTACGAGGCATTCGAGTTCCACCCGATTCAGCATGGAACGCAGTTTGAGGTTGGACCGATGAAGATATCCGCGTTCCGAGGCCTTCACACCGTCGAGTCCTATGGTTTCCGGATCGAAGGTCCTGCCGAGAGCGGAGGCAGCGAGATTGTGACCCTCGCCTACACGGGGGACACAGATAGTTGCGATGCGATGGAGGTAATGGCAAAAGACGTCGATCTATTGCTTTCGGAGTGCGGATTCACCGACGAAGTCGAGGTACGAGGAATCCATCTGAGCGGGACGCGCGCTGCTCAAATATCAAAGAACGCGGGGGCCAAGACCCTCGTCTTGACGCATATTCAGCCCTGGACCGATATCAGTGTTCCTTTGACTGAGGCGGAGAAAGTGCTGGGGAGTCGCCCCGAGGTTGCTGAGGTCGGGAAGACCTGGTCGCTTTAGTTTCCGGCGTCGCAGCTTCGCCCACTGCATCAGCGCAAAGCTAGAGCTTGTCGGCGGCGCCCTCGTTTGACTTGCACCGGCAAGCCTTCGTTCATTTGCTTTGCGATGCGATAGGTGGTCCTGGCAGAAGCACAACGACTATCGTCCGACAGGCCTTTGTCCGCTTACCTGGTGATGCGCCGACTTTGTGCGATCTAGGAAGCTAGGGTGTGTCTCCTATATCTTTGCTTGCTGTGGTGACCGGGAAATCCGCGTTTGCTACGTTGTCATCGTCGGCTTTGCCACCAGCAAAGCCTCCTCTTCCGCCTTGCAACCACGAATTTCCCGGGCATCCTCGCCTGAGCACATATTTAGGAGACACACCCTAGCTTGCGGCGCGGGACTCTAGTGCGACTGATCGAATAGCTTTGCGATGTACGGAGCCATGTCACGCATTGCCTTTGCGCGGTGAGAGATCTGGTTTTTCTCCTCTGCACTCAGCTCTGCGTTTGTCACCCGGTATCCGTCCGCGATGAATGCTGGATCATATCCAAAACCATTCTTTCCTCGGGGCTGCGTGGCAAGAACGCCGCGCATAATCCCCTCGGTAGTGACCGACTTTCCGTCGGGTAGCGCCAGGGCCGCAGCGCAGACAAACTGTGCTCCCCTGTCCTCTTCCTTCAGATCGGAAACCTGGGCGAGTAGCAACTCGAGGTTGCCTGCATCATCCCCGTGTCCCCCGCTCCAGCGCGCCGAGAAGATGCCCGGGGCGCCCCCCATGGCATCCACAGTGAGGCCGGAGTCATCAGCAAGGGCGGGAAGCCCAGTTGCCGCCGTGACTGCCCGTGCCTTTAGCAGAGCATTCCCCTCGAAAGTCAGCGCGTCTTCGACGGGTGAATCAACACCAAACTCCGCCATTGACACGATTCGACTCAGATCGAGGCCGGGAAGTGAGGGAGTCAAAATGGTGCGTATCTCCTCGACCTTATGCTCGTTGCCGCTGGCTAGAACCAAAAGGGGCCGTGGTCTGCTCACCTGGCAATCGCCTCGTTCTGTAGGTCGATTAGCTGCCTGATGCCTGCCTGGGCAAGGTCGAGTAGCTGGTCTAGCTCGTTTCGTGAGAACGGAGCGCCCTCTGCCGTTCCCTGAACCTCGATTAGGTCCCCGGATCCAATCCCCACGACATTCATGTCGGTCTCGGCCGCAACGTCTTCAACGTAGGGTAGGTCGAGGACGGGGTTTCCTCGAACGATGCCGACGGAGATGGCGGCGACGTTGTCGGTGAGTACCCTTCGTGGATCAGCAACTTTGAGGATTCTCTTCTGGATCGCCCATTCGATTGCGTCGTAAAGGGCGACCCAGGCCCCGGTTATTGAGGCTGTACGGGTTCCCCCGTCTGCCTGGAGCACATCGCAGTCGACGGTGATGGTGTTTTCCCCGAGTGCTTTCGTATTCACGACTCCGCGTAGCGAGCGACCAATTAGGCGGGAAATCTCGTGGGTGCGCCCACCGATCTTGCCACGAACTGATTCTCGCGGCGATCTCTCAGATGTCGCGCGGGGCAGCATCGCATACTCAGCGGTAACCCATCCTTCTCCAGAGTCCTTCCGCCAGCGCGGAACTCCTTCTGAGAAAGAGGCGATGCAGAGGACGCGAGTATCACCGAACTCAACTAAGACCGAGCCTTCACCTGTATTGGTCCATTTTCTGGTGATTTTTACGGGTCGGATTTGATCGGCCGAACGTCCGTCGGCCCTGGTTGTCGATACTTGGTTTTCACTCATGTTCAAACGGTATCTCTTTCTTACCGTCTACTCACACGGAGTGGCCGATCCGATAGGGTGTGCCGATTGGGGATTGTCCACAGTTGAACTTTCGTGATTTCCAGATGTCGGAGTTGATGGCTACCTTGGGCGTATGGCTCTCTCACCTTCTGCTGATGACAGGCAAGCAGCTGACAGACTGCTCGGTGCCCTGGACGCTCAGCAGCAACAGGTAGCGATGCGGGTTACAGGTCCGCTTTGTGTTAGAGCTGGCGCTGGGACAGGCAAAACCCGTGCAATCACGTATCGAATTGCCTATGGGGCTGCGATGGGTGCCGTCGATCCCTCTACTGTCCTAGCCGTCACCTTTACCACCAAGGCGGCTGCCGAGATGGGATCTAGGCTCAGAGAGCTCGGTGCGGGTCGGGCTACTGCCCGGACGTTTCACTCGGCTGCACTCGCTCAGCTGAGACATTTTTGGCCGGTCGCTTATGGAGGTCAGATGCCGGGTGTAGCTTCGCACAAGGCGTCACTGGTCGCGGCCGCAGCGCAGAGGGTTGGAATTTCTGCTGATAAGGCTTTGGTAAGGGATTTGTCTGCGGAGATTGAGTGGTCGAAGGTCTCGATTGTCGATGCCTCCCGCTACGCACAAAGAGCTATGGCTGACGGGCGAACCCCTCCCGGCGGTCTCGAGGCGGAGATGGTCGCGAAGATAATCGACGCATACGAACAGGGCAAGGACGAACGAGGGGTCATAGATTTCGAGGATATTTTGTCACTGACGACAGCAATGCTTGCTCGTAGTGACGATATCGCCCGTTCAGTCCGTTCTCGCTATCGCAGCTTTGTAGTGGATGAGTATCAGGATGTCTCACCGATTCAGCATCGACTGCTTGAACTGTGGCTGGGTGATCGCAAAGACATCTGTGTTGTCGGTGACGTCGCTCAGACCATTTACTCTTTTACCGGCGCGAGTTCTCGATATCTAGAGACCTTTCCACAATGGATGAGCGGAGCTCAGGTGGTTGAACTGGTTCGGGACTATCGTTCCACCCCTCAGATTGTCGCTGTGGCTAATCAGGTAGTCGGAAGTGCTAGAGGAATGGATGGTCGATCACGCGTAGGTGGACTTAAGGGATCGGTTCGACTTGTTGCCGGACAGCCAACAGGTCCGGCCGTTCGATTCAACGTGTATGACAGTGATGAAGAAGAAGCGGCGGGAATAACTAGGCGAATCCGCGAGGTTCAGGCGGCAGGTACCCGCCTGTCAGAGATAGCAATCCTCTACCGGACAAACGCTCAGTCCAGGTTGTTTGAAGAGGCGTTGGGCGCCGAGGGAATCAATTATCAAGTCCACGGTGGCGCGCGGTTCTTTGACCGTGAAGAAGTGCGTCGGGCCGTGATGCTTCTACGCCAACAGGCTAGGGTTTCCGCTCTGGCAGAGGACACTGGGCTCAAGGGAGAGCCGAGCCTACTCGAACAGGTTGAAGAGGTTGTTTCCACTCTCGGTTGGTCTCCTCAGCCGCCCACCGGTGAAGGAGCAGTGCGCGAAAGATGGAGCAACCTTGATGCGCTGGTTCAGATGGCTCGTTCGAGAAGGGATTTGTCGCTCGCGGCCTTCTTTGTCGAGCTTCAAGAAAGGGCCGAAAATAAGGCCGCTCCGCAGATTGAAGGAGTCACTCTGAGTAGCTTGCACGCAGCAAAGGGCCTCGAATGGGAGGCGGTTTTTCTGGGTGGATGCTCCGAGGGATTGATACCGATCTCGCTTGCGACAACACCAGAGGCGATTGAAGAAGAACGCCGTCTACTGTATGTCGGAATTACTCGGGCGAAGCGAGAACTGCAGATTTCATGGTCTAGGTCCAAGGGAGGGGGCGGTCGTAATGTTCGAAAGGTTAGTAGATTCTTGGGGCCCCTGTGGCCTGCTGGTGATCCCTCGAACAAGACAAGACGACTGGCGGGCGGGCAGCGTCGTAAAACTGAAGAACAAGAGTTCCAAGACGAATCCGATCAGGCCACTTTGGAACTGTACGAGCAGTTGCGTCAGTGGCGAAAGGACACCGCAGACGCGATGGGACGCCCAGCCTATACGGTGCTTCCAAACACGACTCTGCGTGACATCGCGACGGCAAGGCCAAAGACGATGAGACAGCTTGGTGTCCTAAGGGGCATAGGCGATGTGAAGCTAACCCAGTTCGGTGCAGAGATCCTAAAGACGGTCCGTGAGATCGCCTCAGACAACTAATGGATAGTCGGTGAGCGAGCTCGTACCCCCGAATCGGTCCATAAGCTTGGGTCAGGCTATGCCGCACAGAAGCTAGTTGGCTCGCACTAGCTCGGTGTTCAGGCCAATACAGCCGCAGTCTGCATGGGGCATGACGTACTGAGTCGTTATTCCCTCGGTGCCCACCCTGAGAAGGGGAGTAGGGGCCGTGGACGTCGACGACGGTTGCTCAGGGTCCGAGTTCGATGTGGTCTGCGGCCGAGGGAACCGGTTCGCGGCAACGGCATCGATAATGTTGACCACTGCCGCGGCCGCCATAGTAGAGATAAATGAGACGGAACGACACGGTCCGCTCCGCCTTAGCGCATCTGCGAAATAGCCCAACCCGGGGATTCGGTCTGCGGAATGAAGCTCGGCGCACAGAGCGCATGCTGTCTGACCCGGGACTACCAGAGGACCAACAGTTACTTGGCGATCGTCTAAGACAACTGGTACGTGGGGCGTGTCGTGGCTTAGCAGCAGACCCACTATGCCGAAATCGATGGTTCTCTCGCTGCAGACGATGGCCAGGTCTGGGACAGCGATCTTGCCTAGACACGTGTTGGGAGAGATGTCTCGGATCATCTCTCGCGTGGCCCGTTCTCTCGGTTGACCTTTGGCTGAGGAGGGAAACAGGAGTTCACAGTCACTGTCAACGAATCTCGGATCCCTCACCTCGATGTGCTTTATTCGGATTTCGGCGAGGATTCTCGCTATTCGAATTCCAACGTCATTTAGGCCCACTACCCGAATTCTGAGTGTTCTCATCCGGGGTTCGCCGCAGTCAAGGAGGCCGGCTGCACCCAGCAGGCGAAGGGCTTCCTCCTGTCGGCCGGTTAGATCCTCGCTCGCTCGGCGTTGTCGGCTGCCGCCCCCAAAAGGAACATCTCTAAGAGATTTCAACCAAGAAATTTCTGCGTTACTAAGCCCGGAGAACAACACCGAATGCTTCGGGTTGCTCCCGACTTGGACCATGCCATTTTCGACCTCGTGCACCAAGGTTCCTGGAACAAGATGTTTCTTATGGGAGACCATGTGGCGCTCCTCTCTAATTGGTATTTCCGCTATCAAGGATGAACGAACCATGACGGTTAGGCGGTGAAAATGAGGTCTGTGGAAAACGCAATGTGATTATTATGGTTTGGGCGTCACATCATGGCTGGTCAGCGGACCTCACGGGCCGCTTCCAGATTCTGTCTTAGCAAAACAGCCGCTTATAAGGCACAGACGGACTACGTTCTGTGAGGGGCTCCTGTGACGTAAAGTTCTACTACTCTCACCGACTTTCCTCGATGAGAGCCTTCCCAGAATACGAGCTAGCAGGACTGTAGGAGGAGCCGGTGGCACGGATTGTTGTCGCGTTAGGTGGAAATGCACTGGGGGATACTCCGACCGAACAGATTGAGAGGGTCGAAGTTGCCGCGCGGTCGCTAGTCGAGTTGGTACTGGCAGGAAACGATCTGGTCCTGTGTCATGGTAATGGTCCCCAGGTCGGAATGATCGACAAGACATTTACCAAAGCCTCTCAGATGGACTGGGATATCGCCCCAATGCCCCTCGCCGAATGCACCGCAATGAGTCAGGGATACATCGGATACCACCTGCAGCAAGCCATGACCAGAGAACTGACGCATCATGACACGGGCAAGCAGTGTGTAACGATCGTTACAGATGTGTTGGTAGATGCCGACGATCCCGCATTCCAGCATCCGACGAAGCCAATTGGTGAGTTTGTGGACCAGCAGAGGGCAAAGGTTCTGATGGAGGAGTATCCCGGTTGCATCTTCAAGGAAGATGCGTCCCGCGGTTGGCGTGAGTACGTGGCTTCCCCGAAGCCGGTCTCGATAATGGAACGTGATGCAATCACGGGGCTGGTCGACGCGGGTTTTGTAGTAGTCGCCTGCGGTGGTGGTGGAATTCCTGTGATTAGTGACGGCAGCGGAACGAAAGGGGTTGCGGCTGTCATCGACAAGGATCGGTCTGCCGCGAAGCTTGCCGAGGTCGTGGGTGCCGAAAGACTAATCATCCTCACGGCGGTGGACAACGTTGCGATCAACTGGGGAACACCGGAGCAGACGAGTTTGGATGACGTAGACACAGCTACCATGCACCGCTATTTGGATCAGGGACACTTTGCCGAAGGGTCGATGAAGCCAAAAGTGGAGGCGGCGCTTTCATTCGTTGAAGGAGCACCCGGACGTGAAGCCATAATCGGTTCACTTCAGCGTGCCGCAGAAGCGCTCGGAGGTCAGTCGGGCACTCGAATCAGTTAGGTTGCGAGTCAAAAGAGGTAGTGCCACTAATCAACGAGCGGTGCTACCTCTTCCGCTACTCCTCGTCCTCGTGTGGCTCTTCGGCGCTCCGCAGATCTTCGGGGACGTTTTCATCCCATTCGAGAGTTCCCTCAAGTAGCTTTTGCATCTCCCTATCAAACTCGGAGTCTTGCTCGGCAACAACGGCCGTACCAGAGGCATGGAACTGGATCGGATTCTCTAGGTCTTCGCTGGTCGGAACGAAATCGGGGTGCGCCCAGACCGAGTCACGCGCGCCCGGACCTCCCTCTATCTCCAGATTACGGAATATGTGTGCCGCGCCGCGAGCTTGCCGTGGACGCAACTTTAGTCCGACCAACTCTCCTAGGAGTTTGTCAGCCGAAGAACCCGTGACTCTTCGGCGCCTAATAAGCTCTCGCAGTCTGTCGGCGTTTGGCAGGTAGGGAGCAACTGCTGTGGCTGTGACGGTCTCGACCCAACCTTCAATGAGCGACAGTAGCGTCTCCAAACGCTGCAGAGCACGAGCCTGGTCTTCAGTTGCCTCCGTGGCAAACACTCCACCGTTCATGGCACGCTGTAACGACTCGGGGTCAGAGGGATCGATGGAGCGCGCGGCGTCCGCGATCGCGTCATCATCCAGTGCGATCTCTTGGGCGTAGCGGATAACCGCCAGCTCAAGGTCGTGTCGTAACCACGGGACCGATGCAAGCAGGCGAGCGTGCGCCACCTCCCGTACTGCCACGTACTGCTGAATCGTCGCGAAATCATCATCGAGTCCCTCAGCGAATGCGGCAATGTTTGTCGGTACCAGTGCGGCGATGCCTGGCTGGGTCAAAGGAAAACCTGCATCGGATGTGCCAAAACTGTCTTTTGCCATAGCCGACAGAGCCTGCCCAATTTGGGCACCGAAGGAGACCGCAGAAATCTTAGGAATCATGTTGCTCAGCGAACCGATCATTCCCGACATTTCCTCGGGAACCATTGCCCCATCACCAATCTGGGACTGGATGGACTCACCCATTGCCCTGGCCACATTCTCGGCGATCGGATTGAAAACGTTCTTCCAGGCGGGCAGTGTCTGATCGACCCACTCCGCCCGCGTCCAAGCCTCACGTTCGCTTCCGCGCATGGTGAAATCTGTAACCGGGTCCAACCAGAGGTCTGCTACCGACAGCACCTGCCTTACCTGCCCAGATTGCGCGGCCGAGAGGCGGGGGTCACCCGACTGATAGGCCATTTGACGTCCGATGTCCTCAACCATTCGCCAGTTCACGGGTCCGCTTGACGAGTCCATAAGAAATCGGAACTGGTTCATGGCCTGCGCCATAGCCCCAGGTGAAGCAAAGTTTCCCATCGCAGATATATCAAAACCCTGCTCACGCATCGCTCTCGCGGCTTCCTCGCCCGCCTGTGGACCTAAGAATCCTTGAAGGAACTGTTCGAGGAAATCCTGTGGTTCTTCCTCGTTCGGTTTACCCTGATCGTCTTCCATAGTCCGAGCCTACAGGCGTGTAAACCCAAATTGGCCGATGGATGCACAATAGGGCCGTAGGCGAAATTGCTCTAACGGAAACTGAGGATTCATTTATGACGAAACACGCGAGTCGGATGCGGCTTGTCCTTCGCGCTGCGATTGTGGTCGCCCTACTTACGGTGTTACTCATCGGCGTTGCAATGATTCCTGTTCCATACGTGGTTCACAGTCCGGGACCAACCGTCAACGTTCTTGGTTCTCAGGGGAGCACGGTTGTCCTCGAATTCGGCGAGGCCGATGATCCCTCGGTTCCGGCCGTTCGTCCGGAGAGCGAGGACGAGGGACAGCTGCGGATGGTGACCGTTTCCGAGTCTGGCGGACCCGGTACCAAGCTCCGTCTCATTGACCTGATTCGAGCAAAGTTGAATCCGGCCGACGAGGTAGATCGTTACGAGGATCTCTATGACGAGACCATCACTGCCGAACAGTTGAAAGACGCAGGTGCTGCACAAATGACGTCTTCTCACTCGGCAGCCTCGATCGCAGCATTCGATTATCTTGGGATTCCGATGGAGTCAACACTGACAATCGAGGGAGCCGTTCCCGGAAGCAGTGCAGAAGGGCAGGTCGAGCAAGGGGACGTGCTTGTTTCGATTAGGACTCCTGATGGCACCGAGCATCGGGTGGATCGACCTTCTGTTCCCTTCGACTTGATGAAGGAAACCACGCCGGGATCAACTGTCGTGGTTACGGTCGATCGAGGGGGCGAAAAGATCGAGATCCCCATAGTTACGACGGGGCCACAAGACGGAGAGAACTTTGAGGGTTCAAAGATGGGCATCTACCTGTCAGCCGACACTGAGTTGCCACTCGACGTAACTATTCACCTAGAACGTATTGGCGGTCCATCCGCCGGGCTCATTTTTGCGCTGGGAATCATCAACCGACTGAGTGACCAAGACATAACCGGCGGCCAGGTAATTGCCGGTACGGGAGCGCTGAGTTTTTCCGGTGACGTAATGCCGATCGGTGGAGTCAAGCAGAAGATGTACGGCGCCAAACGTGACGGTGCGGACTGGTTCCTCGTTCCGTATGACAACTGCGACTTGGTGGTTGGAAATATTCCGAAAGGCCTGACCGTAATTCCGGTGAAGACGCTCGGAGGCGCAGTAGACGTCGTACAACAGATCGCCGCTGGACAGACATCGGGTTTTGCTACCTGTGAGGCTGCACAGTCCTAGTTGGCGTTGAACACTCTACTGAGTTGAACACTCTACTGATAGGCCCAGCAGACCAACGCTTGTCACATGGGCTGGACGGTTTGCTCAGCGGTATCCCGCCGTTATTTTGAGGCGTTCTGTTGTGATTCTTCAGTGAGTCCAATCTTCAAGCCTTCGACCAGCCCTGGCACGAGGAGGGCTCCCTGACCGACACGTTCGCGGTCATCAAACGTACGGGCACGAACCTCACACCAGGAATCTCCGTCGCGGTTGACCCCGACGACTACGCGAATATCGGTGCGAGCAGGGTGGTTCTCTGCGTAGTGGACAGCCTCGTTGGGATCTTCGGGCGCCTCCTCATCCGCGTCATCGGGAAGGATTATTCGTTCGACGGTTAGTGCCGCACCAGCAACGGTGTCCGGCCAGGCAATCTTGGGGAGAAGTTCCTCAAGATCGTCCTGAGGCAGTGTTTCCTGGGCAACAGCGGAGAGGTGATCTGATGAGCCATCCCATTCGGCGCGAAGCGACTCCGCAACATCCGACGGCAGCCCGGGGGTCGCCAGAAGGGATTCTGTGCGCACCAGCGCGTAGAGCGCGGGAGGTCGGTCCCAACCAACGCGGGCGCTGCCGACTTCAAGTTCATCTACGACGCGTCGCAGTGCCCTCTGTGAGGCACTTTGCAGCGCCCCCTGCTTCAGTTCTTCTTTACGCGATGGAGTTTCCTGTGTTTCGTTTTCAGTTTCGCTCATGGCGGCAATATTCGCACGACTGGGGTTGCAGTCCCAAGTACGGATAGACTGGCGACAGCTAAATGCGGGCAGTAGCAGTTAGTGCCTGCGGGGAGGTAAGAGTGAGTTCGTTCCCGGAGGGCTGGCCGAGGCCCAACAGACCAACAGGACCTAGACAGAGTGCCC
The DNA here is from genome assembly GCA_035621235.1 of Actinomycetaceae bacterium MB13-C1-2. Classification (NCBI taxonomy): domain Bacteria; kingdom Bacillati; phylum Actinomycetota; class Actinomycetes; order Actinomycetales; family Actinomycetaceae; species Actinomycetaceae bacterium MB13-C1-2. The sequence continues at coordinate 2,318,522 of CP141731.1, read as the reverse complement.
CGACCCAGGCAGATGGTTCGGGAGCCTCGAACCCGCCAGGTGGTGCGGGACGGTCGATACTGAAGAACCCGTGGTTCTGGACGCTGTCGATAATCGCAGCGCTGGTGCTCGTCGTTGTGATCGCCTCAAAGGTGTGGACTGAGGTTCTTTGGTTTGACCAGCTTGGAGCTTCACGAGTTCTTTGGACCCGCTGGGGTGCTATGGGGCTGTTGTTTGTGCTGGCCTTCCTGGTCCAGTTCGCGGTAGTCGTTGCCTGTGTGTACTGGGCTTACAGGGGTCGACCCAGTTCGGCTCGTGGTGCTAACGCAGCCAATATGCGTGAGTATCAGCGGGTGGTGGAGCCATTTAGAAAGTTTGTGTTCTGGGGCCTTCCCGCGATCATTGCAGCGATGACTGCTGGCAGCGTTGCCAGCAATTGGCAAACCTTCCTGGTTTGGATGAATCGAGCGCCTTTTGGGGAAGTGGATCCTCAGTTCGGGCTGGACATATCGTTCTATGTCTTCACCCTGCCACTACTTGAGATCATCGCTGGATTTCTTCTATCGACTCTGATCATTTCTCTGCTTGCAGTTGTTGGTGTCAACTACCTTTACGGCGGACTAAGCTTTGCCCCGAGGTTCTCAAGCACTGCAAAAGCACGTCGGCAGGTCGGTATCCTCGCTGCTCTTCTCTCGCTCGTCGTCGCACTTCGATACTGGCTCGGCATCTACTCGCTTCTGCTGAAAGACAGCGAACCCGCTGATGGGGCGATGTACACCGACGTTCATGCGACGCTTCCCGCGCAGGTCATCCTGGCGGTTATCTCGTTGCTCGTGGCCGTACTGTTCCTCGTCGCTGCGTTCCGGGGGACCTGGAAACTTCCTGCCGTTGGGGTGGGAGTAACGGTTGTTTCTGCGTTGATCATTGGAGGCGCGTATCCCGCTCTTGTGCAGCAGTTCAAAGTAACCCCGAACGAACGAAATCTGGAGAGCGCATACATTCAGCGCAACATCGATGCCACACTTTCGGCGTACGGCTTAGACGACGTCGAGTATCAGACCTATTCGGCCAAGACTGAAGCGGCTCCCGGTCAACTACGTCAAGACTCTCAGTCGACATCGCAAATTCGCCTGCTCGATCCGGGCATCGTTTCGCCGACGTTCCGCCAGTTACAGCAGTCGCGCCCCTACTACACGTTCGCGAATGAGTTGTCGGTTGACCGATACACCATTGACGACGAGCGTCGAGATACGGTCATTGCAGTTCGCGACATCAACCTTGACGGTCTGCAGGCCCAGCAACAGACTTGGGTGAATGAGCGGACTGTCTTCACTCATGGATTCGGTGTTGTAGCTGCATTCGGTAACACCGTTCAGTCTGATGGCACCCCTGCTTTCTGGGAGCAGTCGATCCCGTCACAGGGTGATCTCGGTGACTATGAGCCACGTGTCTACTTCTCTCCCAGATCCCCGGAGTACTCGATTGTTGGAGCTCCCGAGGGATCGGAGCCACAAGAACTGGATTATCCAGATGAAAACGCCGCTTCGGGCCAGGTGATGACCACTTTCACCGGTGACGGAGGTCCGAATGTTGGCAATCCCTGGAACAAGCTCCTGTATGCGGTGAAGTTTGGTTCGACGGACATCCTGTTCTCAAGTCAGACCAACTCGGAATCGCAGATTCTCTATAATCGCGATCCTCTTCAACGTGCCTCGAAGGTCGCACCGTTCTTGACGCTTGACAAGAACGCTTACCCGGCAGTTGTGGACGATGACGATGATCCGTCGACGCCAAAGCGTTTGGTGTGGATCATTGACGCATACACGACAACTGACAAGTTCCCGTATTCGGAACACCAGTCGCTACTTGAAGCAACCACGGATTCGCGTACGGCCGAGACCGGGATCTTTGATGCGGGCAACGTAAATTACATGCGTAACTCAGTAAAGATCACGGTTGATGCATATGACGGCTCTGTAAAGCTTTATGCATGGGAGCCCGATGAGCCCATACTGCAGGCATGGTCGGGCGTCTATCCAGGAATGATCTCTGACATTTCTGAGATTTCCGGCGACTTGATGTCGCACCTGCGATACCCACAGGACATGTTCAAGGTCCAGCGAAAGCTTCTTGAGACCTATCACGTCACGGAGGCATCTGAGTTCTACACCGGTGGTAACCGCTGGCGTTTGTCAGAAGATCCCACGGTTTCTGCAAATGATGCCGCGGCCTCAGCTTCGCAGAAGTTGCAACCGCCGTACTACTTGACAATGCAAATGCCGACTCAGGACAGCGCCGAGTTTTCGCTGACGTCCGTGTACGTTCCTGCCGGTGCAGGTGAGACACGACGCGCTGCAATGGCAGGCTTTTTGGCGGTTGATTCAGAGACCGGAAACGAGACGGGGAAGGTTCGTGAAGACTACGGAAAACTGCGCATGATAGCGCTTCCGTCCTCAACCACGGTTCCCGGACCCGGACAGGTACAGAATAACTTCAACACTGACCAGACCGTCGCTCAGCAACTGAATCTGCTGAACCAGCAGGGATCAAAGGTACGCCACGGTAACCTACTGACGCTACCTGTCGGCGGGGGACTGCTATATGTGCAGCCTGTTTATGTTGAGTCGACCTCGTCCACCTCGTATCCGGTTCTGCGTTACGTCCTGACGGCATTCGGTGACCAGGTCGGGTTTGGTCGGACTCTGGCCGAGGCTCTGGACCAAACCTTCGGTGGGGACTCGCAGGCGACTCTGGGAGACGAGACTGTGCCGGACGAGGTTACTGGTGGTGCAGGAGCGGAGCAGACTCAAGAAGAGAAAATAAACGCTCTCCTTCTTGAGGCAAGAGATGCGATGGTTGCTTCTAATCAGGCAATGACCGATGGCGACTGGACTGCATATGGCAAGGCGCAGGACAAGCTTGCGCAGGCATTGGATGAGCTGGTGAGCTTGCAAAGCCTAGAGGCTCCTGAGTCGGATGCTGCGGCTGACGCGAATTCAGGTGATGTAAACCTTGGGGAGCTAGGCGAAGACGCTCAGGAGGCAACTGACTCCAAGTAATGAGAAACCCCACTGGCTGCTCACTTGAGCTAACAACCCGCGGTGAGTAGAGTTGTTTGAGCCGACGCGGGGTGGAGCAGTTCGGTAGCTCGCCGGGCTCATAACCCGGAGGTCGTTGGTTCAAATCCAGCCCCCGCTACCAAGTAGTAGCGAGCGAGAAGGTCCCTGATCTGGAGTAATCCAAGGATCAGGGACCTTCTCGCTTCCCGTGAGCCGGTTTCGCTCATTCTGTCAGTTAGTCCGCCTCGTTTGCGGGTTCATTTGGCTCGTAGGACAGCGCGCGTGAGAGGATGCGTTGCACTGCGGCTCCGTCGACCATCTCTGGAGTGAGAGCTGCGTAAAGTGTTCCCATGTTGACGATGGTCGCTAAAGTCAGCGCAGCATCGGGTCCAACACCGGGTAGTTCTTCCGCGAGGAACTGATCGATTTGATCCCGAGCTCGCACTTGACCGCGAATTATCGCTTCGCGATGTTCGGGATGTCGGAAAGCGTAGATGAGGATTTCCAAAGACAGTGCGGCTTCCCGTCGTTCCTCCGCATCGGAGACCGATCGATCAATCAGTTCTGCCAAGCGACCGTCCTTGAACGCGTACACGACCTCTTTCGTTCCGTCATCTAGGCCACCCTCTGAGCACTGACTCTCGGCCAAAGCGACCATTAGGTCATCTTTGCTCGGGAAATGTGCGTAGATGGCTCCCTTGGTGCGGCCTGCTCTTTTGGCGATTTCGTCGAGACTTGCCGCATCAAAACCCTTTTCGGAAAAGACGATGGCGGCGGCCTGAAGGATATCGTCGCGCGTGCTTGATGGTTTTCCCTCAGATGGAGTCACCTTCCTGGCTGCGTCCTCAACCGCGTCGGCGGCTGACTGAAGTGCATCGGACATCTGTCGGGAAACATCACGTCCCAGACCAACGGTTGCGGCCTTCGTTAAGTCTGCGGTCGCTGATGCAAGAGCCTTAATAGCCTCGGACAAACTTGTCTGGTTCTCAGTCATGATGGCACGATACCAGCCGGTTTGAACATACTGTTAAGTATATGAAATACTGCTCGGTATGTACCAACCAGTTTTAAACGTATTAGACCTCGAAAAGACCTACTCTGGGCGTCACGGCTCGAAGGCAAACGACGGCATATCGATTCGTGTTGGATCGGGGGAGGTCGTAGGACTCCTCGGACACAACGGCGCGGGGAAAACAACGCTCGTCAACCAGATCGTGGGCATCCTAAAGCCCGATGGTGGGGTGATAGAGGTGAGTGGTCACGATGTCATCTCTAAGCCACAGATTGCGCGCCGACTCGTTTCCGTGCAAGCGCAGGCAAATGTTCCGATCACCGGGCTATCGCCTCGCAAAGCCATCGAGTTGGTAGGGAGAATCCGCGGCCTGTCAAAACAAGATGCTTCAACGCGAGCCGTCGAGCTATTGACCGCGCTAGAAATGGAGCAGTGGGCAGATAAGCCCGCACAGGCAATCTCTGGTGGCGTTGCACGCCTGACTGCGTTTGGGATGGCAACGGCGGCGCCGGGTGAGCTCGTGATCCTCGATGAACCAACTAACGATGTCGATCCGGTTCGCAGAAAGCTTCTGTGGGCAGAGATTCGCAGACTCGCAGACTCTGGTGTCGGGGTGCTTTTGGTGACTCACAATGTTGCTGAAGCCGAGCATGTTGTCGATTCCCTCGTGATTCTTGATCACGGCAAGGTGATAGCTCAAGGAACCCCCGCGGAGCTCTCCGCTTCTACAAGAGGAGAACTGTCTTTGACCATTAGCGGTTTGCGTACTGAGCCAGACGAACAGATGAATATCGTATCTCGCAACGAGTCGGGGATCGTGGTGCGGGTAAGAGACTGCGATGCCCCAGCAGCGATCGCGTGGGCGAGTGATCACGCGGAACGCTTCTCTCTTGCGCCGACCACGTTGGAGGACATTTACATTTCACTGGTAAAGGAAGCGGCATGAACACATTGCGACAAACTGGACTGCTCATTCAGTGGCAACTTCGCCGTGGAGCTAGCAGTCTTCCATTGATGATCCTGGTTCAGACGCTACTTGCCGTGGGTACCATAATCGGGTTCGGATTCCTCATCGGCGATCTTGACCCCGTGGCGGCGCTGTTCCTGGCGACGGGCGCTCCGACGGTCACCTTGGTCATGGTTGGCCTGGTAATGACTCCGCAGATGGTGGCCGAGGAGAAGCGTGAGGGAAGTATCGACTGGAAACATACCCTTCCGGTGCCCCGGATATTGTTCCTTGCCGCAGATCTGGTGATGTGGACTGTGATCGCATTGCCGGGGCTGGTACTGGCGATTCTGGTCGCGCTATGGCGTTACGATATTGAGCTTTCGCCCAGTCCCTGGCTACTGGCCGGAGTCATTGTCGTCTCGCTCACTGCAGCGAGCTTTGGGTATGCAGTTGCGACCCTTTTTCCTCCGGTGGTCGCCATGCTGGTCAGTCAGCTTTTGGTATTTGTAATTCTTTTGTTCACTCCGATCTCCTTCCCCCCTGAACGCATGCCCGGTTGGTTACAGAGTCTTCACCAGTGGTTGCCCTTCGAGCCGATGGGCGACGTTATTCGAAGCGGCTTGGCGAGCAGCGCTTATCAGGTATCCACGACATCAATCGTGGTGCTGACTATGTGGTGCGTTCTCTCCGTTGTGGGAGCAGGACTGGTTCTAGTACGTCGCAGATGATCATCGTTGCCGCGTGATCGGCGTTGGGAGTTACGCTCTCGGTTCTGTCTCTGCTAGCAGCAGAGACAGAACGGGCACGAATCTGCCCCGGTTACGATGAGGTATGGCTGTGAACACTAGGAAGCAGAACAAGATAACTTCAGAGGAGGGCACCTCCGTGAGCTATGGTCATCCTCTATGGCGTCACCTAATGGGAGATGAACTCAGGCGCCTGCGCCGCGAACGTGGGGAAACGCTCGACCAGACGGCCAAAAGAGCCAAGGTGTCCCCGCAGTATCTGTCTGAGATAGAGCGCGGTGTCAAGGACCCGTCGAGCGAAATGATCGAAGCCGTTGCCGGGGCACTGGACGTAACCTCGATCGACTTGGCACGATCGGTCGTTGAACGGTACCCGACCGCGCAATCAACGGGTGCTCTGGCCGCTGTATGTCGAGTTTCGTTTACTCTTGCAGCCTAAGATCTGTCATCGCTGGGTTATTACCTGATCGAGTAGCCCATAATCCTTTGCCTCCTGCGCGGTAAACACCCGATCGTGATCGGTATCAGCGCGTAGTTGTTCGGCCGTTTGTCCACTGTGATATGCCAGCACGGTCTCCAGTTCCGAGCGGAGTCGCACCGCCTCGTCGGCCTGAAGAATAAGGTCGGGTATGGTTCCTCGTCTTCCCTGGTTGCTGGGTTGATGGAGTACGACGCGAGTGTGGGGTAGTGCCGAGCGTTTGCCACTCGTTCCGGAGGCGAGAAGGATCGCTCCTACACCGATTGCCTGTCCAACACAGGTAGTGGCCACGCTCGCTTTTACATACTGCATGGTGTCGTAGATTGCCAGCATCGCGCTTGGGTCGCCGCCCTCGCAATTGATGTAGAAATTGATGTCAAAGTCGGTGCTGGATGACTCAAGGTAGAGCAGTTGGGCAATGATCGCATTCGCGACGCCCACGTCAATAGGTGTGCCGAGATAGATGATTCTCTCGGTGAGTAGATGTGAGTAGACGTCCATGATCCGCTCGCCTCGCGGACTCTGAGAAATCACATTGGGAATTGTGTAGCTTTGACTCATTTTGGCTCCTTGATATCAGCAGAACTCGCGTCCAGAGACCGTGAGGTAAACCCTGATGTTTTGTCACTTGTCCGGGGCAGGAGTTCTTCGAAGCTTTGTACGATGGTGTCAATGAACCCATAGTCGAGGGCTTCTTCTGCGGAGTACCAGTGATCGTGGAGAGAATCCTCGAAAACCTTTTCAATCGGCTGGCCCGTATCCTCGCTCGTCAGCTTGAGTAGCGTGTCACGCGTATACCTTAGGTCGCCGGCCTGCAGTTCCACGTCGACTGTCGAACCACCAATGCCTGCAGAGCCTTGATGCATGAGGATCCTGGCATTTGGCAATGCTCGCCGTTTTCCTCTTGTACCGGCCGTTAGCAAGAACTGTCCGGCCGAATAGGCGATCCCTAGTGCCAGAGTTGAGACCTCGTTTGGAATCAAATGAATCAGATCGCGAATTGCGACCATGGCGGGGACGGAGCCACCGGGGGAGTGAATCCACAGCGCGATCTCGGAACGCGGATCGGTAGTCGCTAGCGAGAATAACTGCGTTGCCAGGAGCATGCCGTTATCGTCTGTTAACTCGCCATCAAGTACTAGAACCCGCTGATCGTATAGTTCACGTCTGAACGACTCGGTGAAAACTGGAGGTTTAGATGCATCACTCATGAACCCATCATCACGTTCCGACTGAACGGAAACCGCCTTATCTGCTGTCAGCCTCGCGGCCGACAGCAGGGTTACCTATCGCGCTGATGACCGATATTTCATTTCTCTTGCCGGACACCGTCCTCAAATAAACTCGTCGCGTGCTACAAACAAGTAGTGGTACTCGCCATTTCCCTTGGAGTGACCAAGATTTGGGCCGTCTCGTCTCTGGCTGCGCGAACATTATCGGCGCTGCTAAAGGGGCAAGAATGTTCCTCGACGGTATGGTGAGTCCTGAGGGTGCGTGACGAGAGCGAGGTCCTGCGCATGGGCGATGACGGATTCCATGCTCGGTCGAACCAGATAGTTCAGCCGCACTGGTGGCAACCAAGTCAGATCCCAGTTACCTCTTCAAAACTTCTTTATCGTTCGCGCTTTGAGAGCCTGTGGGCTGATCTTCCGCAACTCCTTGTACTTGCTGCGCTTCCAGGTTGGGGGAAACGGACCTGGAAAGAGCAGTCTGCCGACTATCTGTCCAGGACCAGGCCCGACCTAAAGCTGCATTGGGCTCGCGGAATCCAGGATCTCGGATCGATTCTGGATGGCGTTCGCGGCGGTGCTGGCGACGTAATCTGCTTTCTAGACGGACGCGACGCAGGAGCCGATGACTCCTTTTGGGGGGAACTGGCCGTGGTGCTGGCCGCGCGCCCCTGGGTGCGGTGCATCGTGGGAACGTATGGATATCCTCCGTTGGACCGGGGCTCGTTGGCCGAACTCTCTGAGCCAGAAGAGAGCGAAGCAAAGTCAATCCTGGCAGATGCTTTGGTGATGAACGAGGGAGAACTCAGCTTCAACGCGGAGGAACTCTCGGCGCTTCGCCAATTGCTCGGAGATGACGGGATGCTGAATGATCTTCTTCTGGACGGTAAACGCGAGAAGGGCTGCCCCTATCTCGTAGGCCAGCACATCGAACGCATGACGGCTCCCGGCCACGTGGGAACATGGGTGGCGACGGATCCGCGGATCGAGCTCCGGCTCCTAGGTCTGCTAGATGGGGCTGTCAAACAGACCAGGCTTTCAGAATACCCAATTGGGAAGGCGCTGCGAGAAGCGCGGCGGTTCCGAGCCGTTTCGGCAGATCTTCTTGCCGGCGATGACATGTCGCACGAACTGGCGACCTCGATGGTCACTCGTTTTTCTAGTATTCCGCTGTTCGACCGGGATTCCGACGACGAACTGCGGGTTGAACAATGGGGTTGGCGCGGTGATGTGTGGCGAGCCATTGCCGAGGGTGAACCAAGTGCGTCCAAGGCGGCTCGACTTGGGAGTGGTCTGGCTGATGTCCGCAGAAGTGGACGGATCGCAGCACAACTGATTTACCTTCTGGAGACGGGGAGCGTGGTCCAAGCCGAGGAACTGGTGAGAAGAAACTTCCGCTGGTTCCTTATGTTCTGCGACCAGTGGGCAACGCGGTGCCTGGAAGAAGCTTCCGTCGACCCGGCGCGGGCACCGGCACTGACTCTTTTGCAGACAGAACTCCGACTCAGAAGCCACGGATTTGATCCGGAACTGCGGGCCGAAGCAGATGCCGCATTCCAGAGGCTTCGCGGTTGGCAGGCGACCAGTACCTACGAGGAAATCGAACGAGGAGGCCTGTTATCTTACGGCGCTACCTTGGCCGGTCATCGCGGGGAAGCCTCACGCTACGTGAGGCACGTAATCGAGTTGGTCGACACAGCGAAGAGTGCCCGTAAGCCGATAGACGATGCTGCCCGAATTCGTTCCGTCGGTGCCTGTTATTTGGCTTACTGGTCAGCGCTTCAGGCAGATCTGCACGATGAGGCCCTCGAACTGGCCGAGGCGATCGTCAGGTACAGTGACCCAAAGGATCGGCTGTACTTCTACGAGCACGTGAGCCTGGTAACCGAGCAAGACCTGCACGGTCTTCGATCAATGTCGCCTACCGGAGAGCGACCTTCTACTGATTCTCATTCCCAAGCACAACCGTTAGTCGATCTTGAAGAGGGCGCAGATGGCGAAGCTTTCGGATTTCTACGCCCCATTATTGCGCACGATAGCGGCGTCTCGAGATCCGCACTTGACGCGCTGATTCTAGTTGGTTGGGCAGTAGCCTCGCCAGACGAACTAAGCGCCAGCGAGATCGAGATGAAGCTCTCTCGCAGTTCCAGGTCTTGGGATGACGGCAGGCCCAGTAGCTTTCTTGTCTTGGCTGCAGTCATCGCATTCGCCAGTATCGGCGCCGGCGATAAGGCAAGGGCTTGGGTTGATTCCCTCTCCACCTACGACGATGTATTCGCCAAGTTAGCGCGTATGACCCTGGCACAGTGGGAGGGCGACGCGGATGCCGCCTACGCGACTTTTGAATCGATCGATTGGCCCATCCCGCCCAGACTTGCTGTTTACGCATGGACGATCACAGCCGCATCACAGGCTCTGCGCGGCGATCAAGAAAGGTCAGTTCTCTCACTGAAGACAGTATGGCGTCAGTATCCGGCGCCACGGCTCTTTAGATTTGCTCTTCGTTTTGTTCCTCAGGCTGCATTTGATGCACTGAGGGCACTTTCGGACCAGATTCCACAGATGCTTTCTCAGGTGTTTGAGGACTCCATCGAGGACAAGCGCGCAATTCGCTGGGTCGAAGACCCCAGGCTCACTCCGAGTGAGCGAGAAATTCTGGAAATGCTCTCCCTTGGACGGACAAATCGCCAGATTGCCGAGGCCAGGTTTGTCACTGTCGGAACTGTGCGATCGCAGCTAAAAACCCTCTATCGAAAACTGGGCGCTTCTGACCGCCTAGACGCCCTTGAAATCGTCGAACGTTTCCGCCTTTTAGACCGAGGGGGGAAATGAGAGGGTGAAGTAACCCCGGCTGACGATTCAAGGGGAAGGGCTGACCTACGCTCTGAGCATCAGATACCCCAATCGGGGAATGCACAGGCGCTAGGAGGCGACATAAGTGGACGCCAGTAGTAGTAAGGGCAAGACCTTAGGGATGATCCCACTCATCGCATTCGCGGTGGGAACGATGGTCGGCGGCGGTGTTTTTGCTCTTTCCGGCATGGTTGTGCAAGAAGCCGGTCCCGGCGCAATCATTTCTTACATTCTCGCCGGTCTCGTGATGCTTCTTTCCGCGCTGTGCTTCGCTGCGGTCGCCTCGCGAGCTAAGCCAGGCGAATCAGGATACGCCCCGATCGCAACCGAGTTGTCTCCGATGTGGCGTTTCATGGCGATGTGGGCCTTCTACATTTGCGGCGTCACCGGTATCGCATATGTCTTGATGTCGTTTGCAAACTACCTAATGACCTTCTTCCCGGACCTAAAGGGACAGTCGATCTGGTTTGCGCTGGGCGCTGCCGTGCTTCTCGCACTGCTCAACTTTGGTCCTGCCGCACTGGTTGGTAAGGCTGAAACCGCGATGGTTGCGTTCAAGCTTGCCGTACTTTTGCTGCTGGTCGTCTTTGGGTTTATTCACTTTGCTCCGGCAGAACTTAGCAACATGATCCCGCACGGGTCGTCCTCTATCTGGTCGACTACGGCGCTATTGTTCACCGCCTATACCGGATTCAATGTGATCACGAACATGTCAGGGTCTGTGAAGAATCCGCAGAAGACTGTGCCAAAAGCGATCATTACCTCGTTAGGCGTTGTTGCAGTCGTTTACATTGGCGTTGCCATTGCTTTGGTCATGTCGAAGCAGACCGGCGCCGATGGCTTTGCCGAACACGGACTTACGATCGCAGCAAAGGCCCTGGTGGGGGACTGGGGCGCCTACCTGGTCGCAATTGCTGCGTGTGTCTCAACACTTTCGGGAGCCAATGCCAACATGCTTGGAAACTCCGATCTTCTAGTGCATATGTCCGGCAACGGCGACCTGCCATCAAAACTGGGACGACTAAGCAAGGCGGGTAATCCGATCTCATCTGTTGCCATGACCGCAGTGATTACCCTTGTTCTTCTGCTAATCGGGGTCCTTCCCGATATCGGGAAGGAAGCTCTAAAGATAATCGTCGTGTTCTGTAACGTGGCGGCGATTGCGGCAATGGTGATAGTGGATGTTACCGCACTGAAGATGGGACTGAAGAAGTGGGCCACTCCCGGAATGAAACTCCCTCTCGGACCGACTATCCCAATCCTCGCAATTGTGACGGCGCTGATTCAGATTCCGTCTCTCGGATGGTGGCAGGTCCTGGTTGGTGCGGCAATGGTGGCGGTTGGATTCCCGATCTGGGCGCGTCGAAAAGCATATGACATCGTCTATCAGCAGGACATCAAGGACCACATCGCAAGGGGAGACACCCCGTTGATGAGGTTTTTCCTCGGTGATCCTGGGCGGCAGAACTGCGCCGTTTCACCCCCGGCGACCCCGGGTACAACGAAGTAGGGAAGTGGGTAATCAGCGATGGCAAGACTTACTGGCGAACAAGAGCAGTGGCTCCAAGAGGCAAGTAGATCAGGAATAAACGGCTGGATTTATCTGCGAGTCAAGGGCGAGCCGTTCGCGCGAGGGTTCCAACATGGCTACCTGGTCGCAGACGAATGGGCCGAAGCTCTGCGGGTAACGCGAGCAATGACGTATCAGAACTACGGTCTGACATACGACTTTTTCCAAGAGCACGCCATCGAACTCCACAAGGATAAAATCCCAGAGGAAATCGCCGACGAAATGAAGGGCATTGCTGCCGGACTGACGGCGGCCGGAGTGCCTGCGACCTACGATGACATCATTGGCTGGAATGCGTATACGGAACTCACGGGCTACTGGTATCCAACCGTCGCATCGAAGTACGCAAAGTCCGGCCCAAAGTCGCCGAAGGACTCTCACTGCTCGGCATTTGTTGCCACGGGATCTGCGACCGTTGACGGCAAACTCGTCATCGCGCACACCAGCTTCGATGATTTCTGGAACGGCCAATCATTCAACCTACTGCTTGACCTGACCCCAACCGAGGGATCGAGGATGGTTATGCAGTCGGTTCCCGGGTATGTCGGATCGTTTACCGACTTCTGGGTGACCTCTGCCGGTCTGGTCGTGACTGAAACGACGATCGGTGCCTTCCAGGGCTATGATGCTTCGCGCTCGCCCGAGTACGTGCGCTCAAGGTTGGCGACGCAGTACGCAAAGACCATTAGCGAATGGGTGGACACCCTGAATCGGGATAACAACGGCGGGTATGCGAACTCGTGGTTGATCGGGGATGCGAACACTGGCGAGATCGCCAGGTACGAGGAGGGGTTGATCTATCAAAACTTAGTCACCACTCGTAACGGGTCTTACTTCGGAGATAACGCCCCAGGCGATCCGAGAATCATGCACCTTGAATGTGGAAACTATGGCTATGACGACGTTCGATGGCCTACGGGAGCTCGACGGGTCCGATGGATGAACCTCCTTGATCAGCACCACGGCCACATCGACGCCGAAGTCGGGAAGGCCATGATTGCTGACACCTACGATGTCTACCTTGGTTTCAACAACCCTTCAATGCGGACTATCTGCTCGCACTACGACGCTGATCCGCTCCACTTCCTCTCGTCTCACGGAGTTCCGTTCAATCCGTTCGGATCGGTGGACGCCAAACTCGCTACCGCAACCGACGTATTGAACATGAGTATGTGGGGCCGTTTCGGACGTGCCGACGGAACGGTCTTTGATGCGGATGAGCATCTGCGCCAGCATCCGCAGTTCAACTGGCAACAGGGGTACCTGAAGTCCCGTCCTTCCCAGCCCTGGACGTATTTCAACAACGGTGTGACCGAAACAGAACTGACTGGACCACTGGAAGATAGGAACTGACAATGGCTGAACTAACGTCTGACCAGCAGGCGATTGTCGATCGTGCTTCTCTTGAAGAGAAGGACGGCTGGTATCACGTCAAGACCTACGGCGACCCGTACTCGCTTGGGTTTCAGCACGGCTACCTGCTGGCAGAGCAGTACGCGAAAGCGCTGAGAACCTATACCTACATGACACTCCAGTGCTTTGGAATGGACTACTCATTCTTCGTTGAGTCCGCGGCCAAGATGCACAGGGACAAGATTCCCGAGTACCTGATGAAGGAACTGGAAGGCATGGCAGATGGTTTCACTGCCGCGGGCACCGAAACCTCCGTCGATGATCTCATCGGTTGGAACGCTTGGATGGAGCTTACTGACTACTGGTGGCCTACCGTGGCCGCACAGTACTCGAAGAACCCCCCGCAGGGCCCTCGCGGTTCGCACTGCTCGGGCATTGTCGCCACTGGCTCGGCGACCACCAATGGGAAAGTCGTGATTGCGCACGAGAGCTTTGACGAGTTCTGGTCTGGTCAATACTTCAATATTGCCGCGCATATTCACCCTGACGAGGGCCACGCGTTCACAATGCAGACTGTCGCAGGCTATCTCGCGTCAATGACTGATTTCTATGTCAATTCAGCTGGACTTGGTATCACCGAGACGACACTGGCGGGCTTTCGCGGATACGACGAAAAGCGAGTGCCCGAGTACGTTCGTGCCCGGAATGCCGTTCAGTTTTCAGGTTCCATCGATGAGTGGGTCGCTACGCTAAACAAGGACAATAACGGCGGTTACGCGAACGCCTGGCTTGTCGCCGACGCCAATACAGGGGAGATAGCCAGGTACGAGGAAGGACTGATCTACCAGTCCCTCGAACGCACCTTTGATGGGTCATTCTTTGGCTGCAACGCGACCTTCGATCCGCGAATCCGCAATCTTGAGTGTGCGGATGTTGGTTTCAATGATCCTCGTCAGCAGACCGGGGCAAGACGTCAGCGACTCATGCAACTGCTCGACCAGTATCACGGGAAAATTGATACCGACGTCGCAAAGAAGATTCTTGCCGACAAGTACGACCCATATTTGGGGTATGAGAATCCGAGTTCACGCGGTGTCTGCTCGTATTACGACGTTGATCCCATGTACTACGCCGATGATCCAAATGCGGTGTGGAATGTCCCGTTCTACCCGGCGGGTTCCGTCGACGGGAAAGCCGCGGACGCAGATGACATTCTGGGCGTAAGGATCTGGGGTCGGTACGGACGGGCCGATGGCGGTGAATTCGACGCAGACAAGTTCCTGCGCGAACACCCTCTTTGGGCATGGCAGGAAGGATATCTGGAATCGAGACCGTCCCAGCCCTGGACCGTTCTCGATTAACAAAGGACTCCGTGGGCGCCCACTCTCTTGGCCGGGATCGGGCACCCACGGAACCACCACACCTAACAAATACAAGTGAAGGAGTAGCTCAATGGAGCTTACCAAAGATGCCCTTAAGAAAATGAGGGATGAATACGCGAAAGCGGAGACGCAGCATGTGGCGCAGCGTGCCACGATGAAAAACGGAATCTTGGATTCGTGTGAGAACGCCGACGTGGTCGCAAGGGATCAGTACGTTTTCTCAATTGACGTCGATTCTGAGGCTGTTGCCAATCAGAACCAGTCCGGGCGCTGTTGGATGTACGCCTGTCTAAACACTTTGCGTTGGCATATAGAAAAAGATCTTAACTTGACCCACGGATCCTTCGAACTGTCGCAGAACTACACGTTCTTCTACGACAAGCTTGAGAAGTCGAACTTCTTTCATCAGCAGATTATCGACTCCGCCGATGCTCCGCTGTCAGACCGGAGAGTTACGTTCCTTCTGAACACCCCTCAACAGGACGGAGGGGACTTCGACATCATCGCCGCGATCGTGAAGAAATACGGCGTGATTCCGAAGAAGTGGATGGACGAGACCCACGCTAGTATCAACTCGTCCGAACTCGACACTATCCTCAACAAGAAGCTTCGTCAGGACGCACTAGAGCTAAGAACAATGGTGCAGAAGGAGGCTTCGGAGGCGGAACTTGACTCGGTTCGCGAAAGAATGCTGAACGAGGTTTACAGGATACTCTCGGTGGCCCTTGGAACTCCTCCGGAGACCATTGATTTTGAGTACAGGGACAAGGACGACAAGTACCATTCAGACTTTGGCCTAACTCCACTGGAGTTTCTGGCCAAGTACGTTCCGATCAATCTTGATGACTACGTCGGGGTTATCAATGTTCCGATCGAGTCCATGCCCTACAACCGGGTATTTGGTATCGAGATGTCCAATGAGATCATCCAGGGTCGACCCAACCGCTATCTGAATGTCAGCATGGACGATCTGAAAGCGGTCGCTCTCAAGCAACTTCAGGCCGGTGAACCAATTTGGTTCGGTTGTGACGTAATGCAGCACACCGACATTCATAACGGAGTTATGGACATGGACCTGTTCAGCTTCGATGAACTTTTCGGTGTCGAGTTCACCATGGATAAGGCGCAGCGTTACCTGATGCGCGACTCACTACCCACTCACGCCATGACGATCGCCGGAGTTGACATCGTTGACGGGAAGCCCCGTAGGTGGAAGGTAGAGAACTCGTGGGGTGCTGACGTTCACGGGCAGAAGGTCGGTGACAACGGGTACTACGTCATGAGCGACGAATGGTTCGACAACTTTGTCTATGAGGTTGCCGTTCGTAAGGATCTGCTTCCCGAAGAGCTACAGAAGGTCTTTGGAACAGATCCCATCATCCTGCCCTACTGGAGCAGCTTCGATCCGCTATAGGCACGGACCAGCACTGGTTCGGCAATAGCAGCCGGTGGGTGGGCTAGAGTTCCCATCAAGTGCCCACCCACCCGTCTTCTTCGCCACGCGAAAGGCAATGAAAATGAGTTCTCAAACGAGCTCCCCGACCAGCGCCAAAGCTGGAGCCGTGGGCGCAAAACCAACTGGCGGCGGCTCAGGATATATAACGACGCTCGCCCTGGTGATGATGAATGTGACCATCGTCGCCGGAATCGGCAACGATGTTCAGCAGGCGTTTTATGGCCTGTCTTCTGTCACGCTTTTCACCATCGGTGCAATTGTGTTCTTTCTTCCGACTGGTCTGGTTGCCGCCGAATTGGCATCCGGCTGGTCCCAGCGAGGCGGTATCTTTCGTTGGGTTGGCGAGGGGATGGGTAAGGGTTGGGCGTTCACCTGTCTGTTGATCCTTTGGTTTCAAACAACTTTCAACTTTGGTTCTGGCATCCCTAGCGCCTCGGCGACGATCAAGTTCTACACCTCCGACTTTGAGGGTGCGGTGAAGTTTGCCGAGAACCCCTCGCACGAACTGCTTATCATGTGCGGCTGGTTGGTCTATTACTGGGCAATCTGCTGGGTTGCGACCAAGGGCGTAAAGGTTTTTGCTGGCGTTGCGAAGTACGGTGTTCTTTTAGGAACGTTCCTGCCGCTCGCAGTAATGACCATTCTTGCGGTCGTTTGGCTGATGCAGGGCAATAAACCGAACATCGACTTCACTCCGTCGGGACTGGTGCCACCCGTCAAGAACTTTACTTCGCTCGCGTTGGCGGCAGGCGTTTTGTTCTCATTTGCGGGCATCGATATGAACGCTGCGCACATTAAGCAGTTGAAGAACCCCCGCAAGCAGTTCCCAATCGCAATGTTTATCGCCATGATCCTGTCACTGGTCATTTTCATTGTTGGAACACTGATCATCGCGATGGTGATTCCCAATAAGGACATCAACGTCCTGTACACGTTGTTTGCCACCTATCGGGCACTGGGCGAGACCATCGGCATGCCCTGGCTGTATATGGTGTTTGTGTACCTCGGCCTTGGCGCCGGAATGGCAAACCTGATCACGAACCTCGCCGGCCCCTCCTTTATGTTGGGTCAGGCTGGTCGAAGTGGTTTCCTCCCGAAGGTTCTGCAGAACAATAACAAGCACGGCATGCCTTCGCGCCTGATGTACCTGCAGATGGCAGGTATGACCCTGATCGCTTTCGTTGTCTTCCTCCTTCCGAACGTAGAGGGATTCGTGATCCTGGTAACTCAGGCGGTCACGATCCTGTACATGGTCTACTACGTCCTCATGTTCGTTTCGTTCCTGCGACTTCGGTATGAGCAACCGAACCGTCCTCGGACTTTCGTAGTACCCGGTGGGATGATCGGTGCCTGGATCGTTGCAGGGATTGGGTTGGCAGCGTCGGTGTTTGGTATTGTCTTGGCTTTGTATCCTCCAGAACAGGTCAAGAAGGAGGTCGGATCCGGTACCACTTACGTGACGATTATTCTGGTGATTATCGCGGTGGTTTTGGCGCTCTGTATCTGGATCTACCAGGAGTCCAAGAAACACGATTGGGTCGATCCAAAGAATACCTTCGCTCCTTTCACATGGGAGCTTGAGGGACTCAAGAAGCCTCAGAAGGTTCTGTCGAACGTACCAAGTGAAATGATGGCCGAGGGCCAGAACCCCATGGGTCTACCCGTCAAGCGTCTCTACTCGCCGAATGACCGAATCATGCTGCCGCCGGAGTATGACGACATCAAGAAACACAGAGGAGAACCGACGCCAGAAGAGTTGGCGGCAGCAAAGGTGCAAGGGGCCGCCTCGGCAGGCACAACTTCCGTTGCTACGGCAGTAGCGAGCCAGGTTGCCACAGCTGTAGACACCGAACAGGTGAAGCCGACCCGGGCAAGCAGGCCGAGGCATGTTCCTGTTCCTCAGGCATCCGCAGAAGCAGTTGCTTCTACGGTGCTCCCCGCGGATCTGGATGCGGCTTCCCAAGCGGCAGCGCAGCAGGCACAACAGACTGCGGCTCAGGCCAAGAAGCTTGAGGTTGCGGCGCAGGCACTCGCCGATGAAGCCAAGGCAGATGCACAACTAGCGGAGGCCGAACGCAAGGCTAAAGCGGCCACGGCCGCCGCCGAACAGGCGGTGGAAGCAACCCACGGCGATGCGGGTTCGGCCACCCCTCAGACACCTGGTGGGAGTTCGACCGATAGCGATGACGGACCGAGTAAGCCGGACTCGTCTAATCAGGGAGGGACACAGACCGCAGACAGCTAAGGAGTCGTTCTCCGGCTGTCGCAAATGACGGGGCGGGTGGTGCAGGTGACGGGAAACCTGCGCCACCCGCCCTCATTGCACCCCAACAAGTTTCTGATCAGGGTTTAGTTATCTGATTCTCCAGCGATCTTCGATCATCTGAATGACCAAATGAGCCTCGCTGACGATGTCCGTATCCAGCGCTTTCAACGACTTTTCGTCTCCGCTCTCCAGGTCCGTGACATGGGCGAGGTACTGCAACTGAAGGCCATCTGAAACCGCGGCCAGAATACGAGCAATTTGCATAGAAGGAGCGGCAGGGTCGACTGTGCCCCGTTTCTTGCCCTGTTCAAGTACCTCGCAAAACGTGTTGAGAAATACGGATAGGTGAGTGGTGAACCACTCGTGCGCAGGATGGTCAGGATTGGTAACACTGGAACCAAGCGTTACGTACAACGAGGTGCCCGCCACATTACGGAAGTTCTCTTCCAGGACATGCTCCCAAGACCTGAGAGCCTCCCAGGCATCTACTTCTAGGCCGGAAGGTAGCGTCTGGCGGTCAACGGGAAGACCGAGAGTCTCGGTGATCGTCAGAGTCGAACGTCTGTCACGTTCTTCTAGGACCGCGGCAAACAATGCTTCCTTAGACGGGTAGTGGTGCAGCAAGCCTGCTTTTGACAGGTCGGAGGCTCTAGCAATGTCCTCGAGCGAAGCACCGTCGTAACCGACTCGCGAAAACAGATTGAGTGCTTCTTCGAGGATACGAGCTGACTTGTCCTCACTTCCGGCCTTGGGACGGCCAGGTCCTCGGCGGCTTCTTCCGCTGGCGCTGGACTCGGTTTTTCCCATCACCTAACCCTGATCTCTCCGACATCATCCGACGACCACAGAATAGTTGCTCGCCGTCTGATCTGACGAACGTGTAATCCGCCCGCGTACTCCTCTGGGCATCCACATTTCTTAGTGGTTTTGATTGGTCTATGAGTACGATCACTACCGAAGCCCGCACCCGCTGGAGCAACAAATCGTCTTGCTAGAGCCGGCTTGGATTTGGCGGTGCTGTGGAGTCACGGATCACCATCGTAACGGGCTTCACGAACGGCATAAGGTCTGGAGCTTCTCCGAGCTCGATCTCGTTTATTAGTCGTCCGAGTGCTACCTCCGCGATGTAGCGGAAGTCTTGATGAATCGTGGTCAGAGGTGGGATGGAGAACTCAGATATTTCTGTGCCGTCAAACCCAGCAATCGAAATGTCTTCGGGGACACGTAGCCCTGCGTCCTGAAGAGCCCTGACAACGCCGAATGCCATCTCATCGTTCGCGCAGAACACGGCGGTGACTTTGTCATCCTTCGCGATCATTGTTCCGGCATGGTAGCCCGACTCGACCGTCCAGTCGCCCTGCCAGATGCCCCCAACTTCCAGCCCATGTTCCTCCATGGACTTTGTGAACTGGTCACGCCTAACGACGGCCGAATCTGAGTCTGAAGCGCCCATAACGTGGTGTATGTTTTTGTGCCCCATCCCAGCCAGATAGCGGACTATTTCGGCTGTTCCTTCGGGAGAGTCGCCTATTACGGTGGGGTAAACACCCGCAAGACGCGAATCGAGCGAGACAACGGGCAAGTGTGGCGGAAGCTTGATCCGGTCAACTGAAGCTCGACCGATTCTCACCATTATCAATCCGTCAATAGGCAGCACCCATAGTCGACTCAAGGCTTCATCTAGAGCATCGGTATCCGGCTGACCGATCTGCACCACGGTTACCGTGTACCCGTGCCGTGCGGCCTCATCCACGATTCCGGCCGTGGTGAGTGATTCGCCAGTTCGCTCAAGCTGTTGGGTAACGACTCCGACAGCCTTGTACGCTCCCTTACGAAGTGCTCTAGCCGCTTGATTTGGGGCATATCCCAACTGCTCCATCGCGGCTCGTACCTTCGCTTCTGTCTTCGGTGTGACGAGATTTGAGCCGGTTGAAACGCGAGATGCAGTCTGAGGTGAAACGCCAGCTAGACGTGCAACGTCACCCAGGGAAGCACTCTTCCTTTGCCGTGCATTCATGATCCCTCCAAAATCCCGAGACGCTCTATTGTTACAGAACCGCAATAGTCTATGAGTGATGCCAGGCTGCCATCAGACCTACCCTTGGACTGTTGGTGATAACGTTATCAATGGTGACGAGTAGAAGAATGAGGCTGATTCGTACACGTCAGTCGCGGCTAAGAGTCACATAGGACACTTCAAAGTGCTGACGGTATCTCGGTACCTTGTTCTTCAAAAGAGTTTCGCTAACGGAGTTATGGGAGCTGTTAAGTAATGTTCGACCCCGCTGTCTTGTCCGACCCCGAATTTGTTTCCGAAGGTCGGCTGCCCGCCCATTCCGACCACCGCTGGTTCGCTGATACCAAAGAGTCCCAAAGGGATGTAAGCAGCTATGAGCAATCACTGGATGGTCTTTGGAAGTTCCAGTATGCGAAGAACCCGAACAGTGCGCCGGCGGGGTTTGAATCACTTGAGTTTGATACCTCTGAATGGGACGACATACGGGTTCCCGCCCATATCCAGATGGAGGGATACGATCGTCCGCAGTATGCGAATACTCAGTATCCGTGGGATGGGAATGAGGAGATTGCGCCCCCGAATGCTCCGATGAAGTTTAATCCGACGGCTTGCTACGTCAAGGATTTCGTCCTCGAACGCGAACTGGAGGAAGGGGAGCGTGTTACCGTCACCTTTAATGGTGCTGAGAGCGCGCTTGTCGTGTGGCTCAATGGGCACTACGTCGGATATGCGGAGGACACCTTCACACCTTCCGAGTTCGATCTAACTCCCTATCTGGTCGATGGGGAGAACAAACTGGCTGCCGAGGTCGTCAAGTGGTGCTCGGGCTCATGGCTTGAGGACCAGGACTTCTATCGTTTCTCTGGTTTGTTCCGTAGCGTCGTCCTGCGTACCTATCCAAAGGTGCACGCACGTGACGTAAAGGTCGGCGTCGACCTTCCTTCCGATCTGAAGAATGCGGTAGTTCGTGTTGAGGTTGAGCTACAAGGTGAGGGATCTGCGACTGTCTCGCTAGACGGTGTAGGCGAGTTTAGCCAGGATGGACAGGGGTTGTTTACCGCCCACATTCCTGATCCGCGCCTGTGGAGTTCCGAGGACCCGTACCTGTACGAGGGATGGGTCAAGGTCCTCGACACGGCAGGGGTCGCCACTGAGTACATTCCCATTCGCGTCGGGGTGCGTCGTTTCGGAATCGAGGACGGCCTACTGAAGATTAACGGTGAGCGCATCGTCTTCTTTGGAGTTAACAGGCACGACTTTGGCCTCGATGGGCGTGTGATGACCCGGGAACAGACCGAGGCCGACCTAATCGCGCTAAAGCGAGCGGGACTAAACGCGATTCGCACCAGTCACTATCCGAACAACTCATTCTTGTACGAGCTAGCGGACGAGTATGGTTTCTACGTCATCGACGAAATGAATCTGGAGAGCCACGGACTGTGGGATCTGATCCGCTACGCGGACTTCCCTGATGAGGCGGCAGTTCCCGGCAATGATCCGGTCTGGTTGCCATTATTACTGGATCGTGCCGCAAGCATGTACCAGCGCGACAAGAACCACCCCAGTATCGTGATCTGGTCCTGTGGAAATGAGTCGTACGGTGGAACAGACATTCTTGAGGTCTCAAACTACTTCCGCAGCGTCGATTCCCGTCCAGTTCACTACGAGGGAATCACCTGGGATCCACGCTATCCCGACACCACGGACGTATACAGCCAGATGTACACTCCGGCCGCCAAGATTGAGGAGTTCCTGGAGGAAAACCTCGACAAGCCCTTCATCCTCTGCGAGTACGCGCACGCCATGGGCAACTCGCTCGGTTCGGTGGATCGCTACATTGAGCTCGCATATCGCGAGCCGAGGTTCCAGGGAGGATTTATCTGGGACTTCGCTGACCAGGCGATCCTGATGAAGGATCGGTACGGAAACGAATACTTCGGTTATGGTGGGGACAACGGCGAGGCCCCGCACGACAGTGACTTCAGTGGGAACGGCATCTTCTTCGCTGACCACACGCCGAAACCCTTCATGCAAGAGGTCAAGTATCTCTACCAGGGTATCCGTGGAGAGGTGGAGGATAAGGGATTCAGCGTCACGAATCGCTATAACTTCACGAATACTTCCGCATTTGAGTGCGTGGTGACTCTGTGCGAGGAAGACGAGGTTCTAGAGGCCGGTATCGTCAATACTGACGTCGCCCCGGGTGAGACCAAGAAGTACCCGTTCCCCTTCGAAGTTCCCACAGAAGCAGGGGAGTACGTCGTCGACGTCTCCTTCCAACTTCGGGAGCCAACCTCATACGCTGAAGCGGCGTACGAGGTCGCGAGTGAGCAGGGAGTTATCAAGGTTGACACTGCCGCTTCGGCCATCGCGCGACGAGAACCTCAGGTAGTTCAGGGAATCCACAATATTGGGGTTCACGGGCCGAATTTCTCGGCGTTGTTTTCCCGTCTACAGGGCGGCCTTAGCTCTTACAAGTACGGCGTCACGTCTGATCGGGGAGGCGAGCTCTTGAAAGCCGTTCCCACGGCGAACTTCTGGCATGCGCCCACGTCGAATGAACGCGGATGGAAATCCTCGTTCGAGGATGGACAGTGGTTGCTTGCTTCTCGCTATGCGAAGGTGGATCAATCGGCTGACAGCCCCAGATTTGAGATGCGTGATGGTTTGGCGGTAGTCACATACACATACGATCTTCCAACCATTCCACCGAGTCAGTGCGAGATTGAGTATGCGGTTGACGGTGAGGGACGCATTGAGGTCACTGAAACTCTCCGAGCAGACGAATCACTTCCGGAGCTTCCCGAGTTCGGAATGATCTTCAAGACGGATGCTGATCTTTCTGTACTGACCTGGTACGGCGATGGCCCGCAAGAAACATACTCTGATCGTCAAGGTGGCGGCCGTCTGGGTGTCTACCAGCAATCGGTGGATGATCAACTCGCAGAGTATTTACGCCCGCAGGAGTCAGGAAACCATACCGAGGTCCGTTGGGCAGAGGTCACCGATGAGAAAGGCCATGGTCTACGGTTTGAAGCGGAAGTGCCCATGGAGTTCTCCGCGTTGCCGTGGAGTCCATTCGAGATCGAAAATGCGTCGCACCACAACGAGCTTCCACCGATCTTGAACACTTTCATCCGTCCCGCCCTGGTTCGCCGGGGTGTTGCTGGTGATGATTCATGGGGCGCCAGGCCACATGAAGAGTTCCGAATCCCTGCAGGGGAACTACAGTTCAAGTTCGCCTTCCAGGGAATCAAGTAGCAGATAACGGCCCATACGCTTAGGAACAAGAATGACCAAGACGCTTGCTGCGCGCCTAGATGGCGGTGACCTGGACGGAAGACTTGCACAGATCTATGTAACTGATAGAGCCGTTGCGCAAGCCAGGATTAAGCTCGGTTCGCTACTGGATGAGTTCACGTCCGATCACCCGGAGCTTACTCCGTCCCTCTACACCGCGGCCGGACGCACCGAGATGGGCGGAAACCATACCGATCATCAGCACGGGCGAGTGCTGGCGGCCTCGGTTGACATGGAGACTGTTGCGGTTGCCGCACCAAACGGAACTCGGATTATTCGGGTAACTTCTACGCAGTATCCCGAGGACGTCGTTGACCTAGACGACTTGGAGCCGAAACCTGAGGAAGAGGGAAAATCAATTGCCTTGGTCCGCGGTATCGCCAGGAATCTCGTCGATCGGGGATACTCGCTTGAGGGCGCAACGATTCTCACTTTGTCGGGGGTTCCGGGTGGATCGGGCCTCTCATCCTCGGCCGCATTCGAGGTTCTCATTGGAAATGTCCTGTCGCATCTCTTCTGCAACGATGAACTCAGTCCGGTTGAGATCGCGAAGATTGGCAAATATGCGGAGAACGTCTATTTCGGCAAGCCAAGTGGGTTGATGGATCAGATGGCTTGTTCCATCGGAGGAATCATCGGCATCGACTTCGCTGATCCGAACGAACCGGCAATCACCGAGGTCCACTTTGACCTGGCGAGTTCCGGATACGTTATGTGCATCGTTGATTCGGGCGCCGATCACGCCGATCTGACTGAAGACTACGCAGATATCACCAGAGAGATGCGTGCGGTCGCCAGGTACTTCAAGAAGGAGTACCTGCGGGACGTGAACCCGGAGGAGTTTTGGGAAAATCTTTCCGGGGTGCGTGAGTCTATTGGCGATCGCGCGGCAGCTCGAGCCGCCCATTTCTTTGGAGATAATGCTCGGGTAGGCGAGCAGGTTGCTGCCCTCTCGGAGGGGCGTTTCGATGACTTCCTGAAGTACGTCGAAGAGTCAGGACGGTCCTCGGGCCTCTATCTGCAAAACCTCAGGAGCGAGGCATCTGCCGACCAGTCTGTTGTCCTGACAAGTGCACTAGCTGACCAGTTGTTAGGTGGAAGCGGCGCGGTTCGCGTTCACGGAGGGGGATTCGCGGGCACTGTCCAGGCATACGTCCCCGCCGAGGACGCTGAGACATTCAAGTCGCGTATTGAGGCTGTTCTGGGCCGCGGAAGCTGTTCCGTGGTGACGGTACGACCTGTCGGTGGTGCCTTCATCGCCGAGTAGGGCCTGGTAATCGATAGCTAAAGAACGAGGAAACGACTGTGGCTGAAATGAGTCCGCAAGTCTCGAAGCTGGTCGACTATGCGATTCAGCGAGGACTGATCGAAGAAGAGGATCGTATCTGGGCGCAGAACCAAGTGCTGGAGGTACTCCATATCGACTCCTTCACCAGGCCCGAGAGAACGGATACCCAAAAGGTCGGTGATCAGGAGCTACCGGAGATCTTGGACGCGCTACTCGACGATGCAACGCATCGGGGTCTCATCGAAGCGAATTCTGTGGTCTTCCGAGACCTGCTCGATACGGCAATAATGGGACGCCTGACGCCTCCGCCGCGTGAGGTAAGAGTTCAGTTCGCAGCGCTACGGGACTCCGATCCTGCCTCTGCGACGAACTGGCTGTACCAGTTGAGTCAGGACACCAACTACATTCGCCGAGACCGAATGGCCCGCGATCTACGCTGGGTAGCCGCAACGAAGTATGGCGATTTGGACATAACGATTAACATGGCAAAGCCGGAGAAGGACCCTCGCGCGATCGCGGCGGCGCGGGACCTTCCCGCCGGTGACTATCCGCAATGTCTGCTCTGTGCTGAGAACGAGGGCTATGCGGGGCGTGCCAACCACCCGGCACGGCAAAATCATCGAGTCGCTCCCGTAACCATCAACGGCGCACCCTGGTTCATCCAATACTCGCCCTACGTCTACTACAACGAACACTGCATCGTCTTCAACCGGGAACACACACCGATGAAGATTGATCGGGCTGCCTTCGGTAAACTATTGGACTTCGTTGACCAGTTTCCGGAGTACTTTGTGGGGTCGAATGCTGACCTTCCGATAGTTGGTGGCTCAATCCTCGCTCATGATCACTTCCAGGGCGGCCGTTTTGAGTTCGCTATGGAGAGGGCACCCATCGCCGTCCCGGTCTCGTTTTCCGGGTTCCCCGAGGTGCGTGCGGGCATCGTGGAGTGGCCGATGTCGGTATTACGACTTACCTCTTCCTCGCCCGAAGATCTGGTCACGCTAGCAGATCGGATCCTTACAAAGTGGCGAGATTACTCCGACGAGGATTCTTTTGTTTTCGCCGAGACGGATGGTGAACCCCATAATACGATCACTCCGATCGCAAGACGGAGGGGGAGAGACTTTGAGCTGGATTTGGTGCTGAGAAATAACATCACTACCGAAGAGCACCCAATGGGCGTTTTTCACCCGCATCAGGAACTCCACCATCTCAAGAAAGAAAACATCGGACTTATCGAGGTTATGGGACTCGCGGTTCTTCCCTCACGTTTGGCGGAGGAACTCCGGGAGACCTCGAGAGCGCTGGTCTCAGGTGAAGATCTTCGGAAAAGTGAGCTTACGGAAAAGCACGCCGAGTGGGCGGAGAGCTTTGCAGAAGAAGTTCGGGACGCTGCATTAGCGGACCCCAAGAATGCTAATGGGATCGCCCAGGGGATTGTTGAGCAAAAGGTCGGTGAAGCCTTTGCCACCGTTCTTGAGCACGCCGGAGTTTACAAGCAAACAGATGAGGGTAAAAACGCCTTTCTACGGTTTGTCGCCTCGGTAAACGCGGAAGACTGGCTCAACTGAGGAATCGGACCCACGGGAGTCTGCGCTCCCGTGGGTACTCTCGTTTTTCTCCAAGATGGGGGCGAGACTCTAGAGTCCGTAGGCGCGGTGGAGTAGCCAGATCGGATGAACCACATTCGCCCCGGTAGCGGTTCGCAGTTGCCAGCGACAAGTCTCAGTGTCACAGGCAGCGATCTCAGGGTTAACCCGTTTGATGAAGTCAAACACTGGCTTTCCGACGGCCTGAGCGATCTCGTACTTCTCTTTTTTCAGACCGTAGGTGCCTGCAATTCCGCAGCAGGGTTGCTCTGACTCGATAACCGTTACTCCGGGGACTAGCTCCATCATGTTGACTGCGGGCATTCCCATTCCCGTGCTCTTTAGCTGGCAAGGCGCATGGTAGGGAATCGTTGCCTCGAAGCTTCGGGTCCTCTCAGGAAGCTCGCCTCGTTCCTCAAGATCCATGATGAACTCACAGATGTCCCACGTGCGGAAGGAGACGTCTTTTAGCGCTTCGTCATCCATGCCGAGGATCTCATGCGCCTCGTGCCGTAGTTCGCCGCCACAAGAACCCGAGGCCGTGACGATCGGCGCGTCTCTATTGACGCTCCGGAGGTCAGCCGTGAGCTTGGAAACGTACTTTCGGGCATCGTCGTAGAGGCCGTTTGACTGGAGCGCCAACCCACAGCAGCCATGCTTTGGATTGAGCACCTCGTACCCGAGGAACTCAAGCAGTTCCACCGACTTAATCGAGGTTTCGACTTCGAAATACTCGCCCGCGCATCCATGGAAGAAGATGACCTGTCCCTTGGTGCCGGAGTTGGGGTGCGGGGTGTGTCGCTTGAACCAGCCGTCGAAGGTCTGCCGCTGAGCGACAGGCATCGGCGCGTTGCGAGCAATCCCGATCACCTTTTCGACGATGACACGAATCCAGTCCTGTCTCAGGGCCCAATTCGCTATCGGAGCGACAGGGGTCATGACTGCCCCCATGAAGGTTGTCCTCGAAATGAGGCGATCCCTGAGGGGAATGCCCTGCTGTTGTTTCATAGCGGTTCGGGCGTGGTGGTTGATCTCTGCAACCTTTACCCCTTGCGGGCACACCGTAGTGCAGGTGCCGCACGAGGAACAGTAGTCGATCGAATGGTCCACCGAAATGGAGCTCGCGCCGCGGAATCTCTCAGCCTGCGGGCCGACAAACTTCGGCCCGCTGAAGAGTGGAGTGACTCTAGCAACCGGACACTGGGTTTCACAGATTGTGCATTTAACGCATGCGTCCAGCGTTCCCCTGATCTTGAGATGCTCAAGATCAATGATCTCAGCACTGTCATGAACCGGGAGTGGACGAAGCGTTTCATCGTCAATCGAAGGGGTTTCGACTAGGAGGCTCATTTCTTGCTCCCTTCCTCTGAATCAATGGCACCTGCGGAAACAATAGAGTCGGCAGCGCGAAGACCCGTCAATAGCGCTATTCCGTCGCCGGACTTCTCGCGCCATCTGTTCGCTCCCCCAATAAGACCTCCGGCGGCCCTGAGGTTTGAGTAGACCGCCTGACCCGTAGTATCGAGCGGGCGCATCTGCTCGTCAACCTTGAGACCGACCCTGAATAGAGGTTGTTCTCCCCAATAGTCGCCGTTGATCATCTCGTCGGTGACCCCGTGAAGGGGAAGGTCGAACAGAGTCTCGCTGACCGTGCCATGTGAGTCCATTGCCAGCGATCCGGCCTCGAATCCTCCTGTTGCTAGGACAAACTCTTTTGCCTGGATGGTTGTGGGGTGTCCCGCGCTTGCAACGGTAACGGAGGTAACTCGATCATCGTCAGTGTCGAATCCGATAACGTGACCTCCCAGGATGAATCGGGAGCGCGAGGCGAGAACTCCCGTCTCATCCGGAATTGAGTGGATCGCGCCCGGGTCTTTCATTCCCGACTTGACCAGACGAGTAAACCGTTCGTTGAGCCGCATGCCGGGAACCGACGGGGGCTGGATCACAACCTCAAACACGTCATGGTCCAGTCGCTGCGAAATCCGTTTCCAGGCATTTGTGTCGGCAAGGCCCAGAACTGCTGGGAAACCGACGACTTCACCGTCAAGAAGGTGCGGTTTCACCAGCCTACAGAGCTCTTCTTGAACATCGGGTGAGTCAAGTGCTCGGGCGAACTGAACCGCGGACGAGTCAACCTCGCCTTCTCTGACCTCAAGGTCAACGTGAATGGCCCGAGCCTTAATGGGTGTACCGTCGGGATTGGTCTGACGTCTCAGGTTTTCGGCGGCAAGATCGGGATAAAAGTCCTTGAGCCGATCAAATCCGACCAGAACGATCTTTCGACCTGAGGGTTCACCGAAGACCATTGAGGGCTGGGGGAGAGCCGTAGGCCGAAGTGAACCCAAGGCTGTTGGTAGACGGTAGTTCTTGTGTCCGTCACCGACTAGCAGGTCATTTCCCATGAGATCGCGGATCCATTCGGCGGCAGAGGCGGCATCGTCGGCCGAGAAATGAAAGTACGGATGGGAGTCGTCAACCGTCTGATTGATTCCTTCGATCGGATCGTGGATCAGATCAGGAGTGTAACCGAGGAAGTCGATTGTTCCCTGGCCCAGCTGTATGCCACCGATACCTTTACTCACCAAAGCAACGGACTTCCCCTGCTGCATAAGGCGGGTTGCTGCGGTGAGTCCTGCAAGTCCTGCACCGATTACGACTACATCGCGCATTAGATGACCTCCGTCGCGGGTTCTGGCAGGTGCTCAAGATCTAGGGTTCCCAGGAATATCCAGCTGTCCAGGGCGGTTTGTCTGACCTGTTGGCCATAGAGAATCGGCCAAAGTCCAATCCAGCGATTTTTTAGGAAGTTACGGAGCAACTCGGAGGCTCGCTCGGCATCAACATTCTCCAGCTCGTGTGCAATGCCGGCGGCTCGACTGCTGCAGAAACCGCCCTGACACGGTCCCATTCCAAGACGCACCTGTCGACGGACATCGTCAAGATTGAAGTCAGTCAGTCCATCCATCACTTCGAGTAGCTTCTTGCGAGTTACTAGCTCACATTCGCAAATGATTTGCTGGCCCGACGGAGCCTCGGTCTCAGTTTCAACTTGGTTTAGTCGACGATCCAGGGTGTAAAGCCGGTGATCGGTGGAGCCCGGAACGGCCTCGTCTGCGGTACGACACTCGCGTTTGTCGCCCATCTGTTCGCACATTGCGTCCACAATGCGCTCTGCCATCAATCGATACGTTGTTAGCTTGCCACCCGCGATGGTGAGGAAACCGCTGACACCGTCGCGCTCTTTGTGATCGATGATCTGCATTCCTCGGGCCATGTGGCGCGTGTCTTCAGCGGAGACACGCGAGTCCTTCACCAGTGGTCGCGCACCGGCCCAGGCGTGGATTGCCCTGGACTTCCTAAATCCGGGGATCATCTCTTCGCCAGCATCAAGCATTTGCTGAACCTGGTCCTGGGGGATCGGCAGAATGTCTGCGTTTCCAGCCTTGTGATCCGTGGTGCCGATAATGCACACGGGGTGCGCGGGCACCAGAATGTCTCCATCTGCTGGATAGATGCAACGGTTCAACACCGATTGCGTCAGGCGGTGATTCATTGCGATCATGATGCCGGCTCCGGGGACTACTTCAACGTCATGACATCCAGCCATAGCGGCGATCTCTCCGCCCCAGGGGCCTGCGCAACTGAGAACAAAGGAGCAGCCAACCCTGACCGTTTCTCCAGTTCTTCGGTCTAAGCAGTACACGGCGGAAACCTGGCCGTCCTTGTGATCGATTTTGGTCACCGAGTGATAGGTCAGAATAGTCGCACCGTACAGTTCTGCACTTCGAGCTGCTCCCCAGACCAACTTCCATCCGTCGACGGTCCCATCTTCGACCGCAAAGGCTCTTTTGAGGCCGGGATCAAGTAGCGGCTCGCGTTTGAAGGCTTCACGAAGACTGATTTCCTCGACGGGTACCCTCGCGTTGACGCAAGCCTCCTCGTAGCCATCGGCAAAATCCTCTGAGTCGGCTGACGTTGTGACGAACAGTCCTCCGGTCGCCTCAATCGCGTCGGCTTGAATACGTTTGAGAATAACGTTTTCTTCGGCGCATTCGGTCGCTGATTCCGGGTCCGAAACCACATACCGGCCGCCCGAATGCAACAGACCATGGAACCGGCCGGATGTTCCCTGAGCCAGGTCAGCCCTCTCAATCAAGACTGTCTTGTAGCCGCGCATCGCAGCGTCGCGAACTACGCCCGCTCCAGTTGATCCTCCACCGATTACCACGACGTCCGCGTCAATGGTTTTCACAGTGCCTCCATGTGGATAGGAACCTCTTTATGTACCTACGGTCTACCAGGTTTTCAGAGGGAATTCAGACACATGAGAATCCATCGTTCGCCGCTGCCCCGAAGGCCAATCATGAGGCGCTTTCAAGGCCGCGGATGCTCGACATATCAAACGTTCTGTATTTGAATGAGTCCCGAGTTTCGTCACGCCATAATTGCGAAACCCGGCTTTGCCGATAACCTTGAGCGGTGGATCTTAGTGCGAAGTCAAACCCTTTGTCTCAAAGCACGGTAATTCTCGGAGACAACATGGAGGTGTTGCCTCAGTTCGATTCGGGTCTCTTTCAG
Source organism: Actinomycetaceae bacterium MB13-C1-2 (assembly GCA_035621235.1). Taxonomy (NCBI): domain Bacteria; kingdom Bacillati; phylum Actinomycetota; class Actinomycetes; order Actinomycetales; family Actinomycetaceae; species Actinomycetaceae bacterium MB13-C1-2. Next base: position 2,287,415 of record CP141731.1, on the reverse strand, counting down.
CTGATCTACATCGATCCTCCGTTTAATACGGGACGTACACAGAGGCGTGCGACGCTAAAGACGGTTCGCTCCGAGGACGGTTCCCGCGTCGGTTTCCAAGGGAAAAAGTATCAGAGTATCCGTGAGGCAACGCGAAGCTACGATGACGCATTTGCCGATTACTGGAATTTCCTCGAACCTCGCTTGGAACAGGCATGGCGGCTACTCGACGAATCCGGAACTCTCTACCTGCATCTCGACTACCGCGAAGTGCACTATGCCAAGGTTCTACTAGATGGGCTGTTCGGAAGAGAGTGCTTTCTTAACGAGATTATCTGGGCTTACGACTATGGCGGTAAAGCAAAGAGGAAATGGCCGGCGAAGCACGACACGATCCTGGTGTATGTGAAGAATCCAGGCCGCTATTTCTTTGACTCTGAGACAGTAGATCGTGAGCCGTACATGGCGCCGGGGCTAGTGACGCCAGAGAAGGCTGCCCGTGGAAAACTTCCCACTGATGTCTGGTGGCATACCATCGTTTCGCCGACGGGCCGAGAAAAGACCGGATACCCGACCCAGAAACCCGAGGGAATTCTAAGGCGAATAATCCAGGCCAGTAGCCGTCCGGGCGATTGGGTACTTGACTTCTTCGCCGGTTCCGGAACTACAGGAGCCGTGGCCTTTCAGCTCGATCGTAAGTTCGTCCTCATCGATCAAAACCCCGAAGCATTCGACGTCATGCAAAAGCGACTCGGCCAGGATGTCATGTTTAGGCAGCTTGAGTCCGAGTAGCTCGACGTCTCCCGTCTGGTTGCCACAAGCCGCTGTCTCCGCGCCTGTACGCCTCAAGAGGATTCGTATCGACGATTCCCGCCGCCTGCATCAGCGCATAACAACTCTTCGGGCCAACGGCGGCGAACCCGTGATTTCTCAGGTCATTCGCCAGATCCTCTGACTCTGGTATCGACGGCGGGAGATCATCATGGTGTAGAGGCGGCGGCGAGGTATCTGGTTGATGCGACCACACCAAACTTGCTAAACCCCCCTCGTTCCTAAGTCTGACGGTTGCGCGTGCATTTGTCAGTGTAGATTCGATTTTTCTGCGGTTACGAATCACGGCGGTGTCACACATGAGTCGCTCGATATCTTCCTGACCCCACGACGCTAGTAGGTCCGGAGAGAACCCTCCAAAGGCAGCGCGGAGAACGGTCCGTCGGGTGAGGATTGTCTTCCAGCGGAGTCCGGCCTGGAAGACCAAGAGACAGAGGATCTCAAATAGATCGTCTTCGTCGGTTAGCGGTACCCCCCACTCGGTGTCGTAGTAGTCAAGGAGGACAGGATCTGTTCCGACCCAGGCAGGACGACGTTTTCCGTCGGATCCGACAAGGGTCGCTGGGGGGTGCCGCAAAGAAGGAAAGGTGATGTGAACTCCTTCAGGGATTGACCCAGAAGACTGGTTTGCGGGTTTTGGACGCGCTGGGCCATTGGGAAGGGTGACGGTGAGTGTCATATCGATTCGCTCCTAATTTGCTCGGGGACTGTTATCGAACAGGAAACGAGCCGGAAATGCGACCGATTGACCGCGCTGCTGTGGACGCAGGCTATAGGAGGGCCATGTGGAAAAGTGCTGCTACTGCGAACCGCGGCGCGCTAGCTCCTCGTTGGGCGATACTCTGGTGAGGTTGAAAACCTGAATCGGAGCAACAGATGACGCAACCAGCCATGCTTACAGACGACCTCGCGACGGTTCTTAGCGGACGTTCGTCCTGGCCGGTGGCAGTTATCCGACGTGAGAACGAACCCGAAGTTGATGTCTACACCGGAAGGCTTGGCAGCGCGTCGCTCCTTCGAGAGATCCCTCTGGAGGGGGACGAGGTCATTGCGGCCGTACCGTACCGGCAGATTCGCGAGCGGGGGTTCGATGCAATCGACGATGATGCCGCGCTGCAGTACCTGACTGTGGAGAAACACTGGAAGATCCCGTTGACCACACTGATCGGGGTTCTGCCGCAGGATAGTCCCGAGGTTGAGGACCTAGGCTTTTCCACAGACGACGAGGAGTATGCGAAACAGGTTGAGAGGGTCATCGAGGGTGAGATTGGCCGCGGCGAAGGAGCCAACTTTGTGATCCGACGGGACTACCGAGCACGCACTGATTCGCCCTTCCGAAGTGCTTCTCTATCATGGTTGCGCCGACTGCTGGCCGGAGAGCAAGGGGCGTACTGGACCTTTGCGTTCATCACGCCGGAGATGGCCCTGGTTGGGGCCTCTCCCGAGCGACACGTCTCTGCCAAGGGCGGAACCGTGCTCATGAACCCCATTTCGGGTACTTTCCGGCATGGCGGTACAGCCTCCACTACGGAAGACCTCCTTGCGTTCCTTGCTGATCGTAAGGAGAGCGAGGAACTGGTGATGGTGGTGGATGAGGAACTCAAAATGATGAGTGCCGTCTGCCCAACTGGCGGAGTAATGAGAGGCCCATTCCTTAAGCCGATGTCACGGGTCACGCACACCGAGTATCTACTTGAGGGCCAGTCCGATCTCGACGTACGGGAGATACTCCGCTTGACAATGTTCGCTCCCACGGTGACTGGGTCCCCGATGGGAAATGCCTGCACAGTGATTGCCCGTCACGAGACTTCTGGACGTGGCTATTATTCGGGAGTGTTGGCTCACTTCAGGCCAGACGGCGCTAGATATGAGCTGGACGCCCCGATCATGATTCGAACAGCTGAGGTAAGCGCCAATGGCGACATTAAGGTCGGTGCCGGAGCTACGTTGGTTCGCCACTCTGATCCCGCTGGTGAGGTACTCGAGACCAAAGTGAAGGCATCGGGAGTACTAACTGCCCTGGGTCTACTTGAGTCAAAATCATTGCCTCCCAGGGAACATCACAAACAGCTTGTTGAGGACCCGAGAGTCACGGTTGCTCTCGCTGCAAGAAATCGCGACCTGGCACCATTCTGGAGGGACGAGCAGACCGCCTCCCAAGCACCGGAAACGGCAAAACTCAGCGGAACAGCCCTTGTCATCGACTGCGGCGACGAGTTCACCACGATGCTCGCGCACCAACTCCGTCACCTTGGTCTCAATGCAAGAATCCTGCCGTGGGACCAAGTCGAAGATAATCCCGGGGAGGATCTAGTTGTTTTCGGTCCCGGCCCCGGAGATCCTTCGGACCGGAATGATCGACGCATTGTCCGAGTTAGTGAACTCATTGCTTCCAGAATCGAATCCGCTCTGCCGATGGTAGCGGTCTGTCTGAGTCACCAGATCCTGAGCTTGATGGCGGGCCTTCCAGTCGAGCCGCTCCCCGTTCCACGACAGGGTCAGCCAGTCCAGGTCACCCTTTTCGGTGAGCCATCGCTTATCGGCTTCTACAACACCTTTGCGGCGCGAGCGGCTGATGGGACCAAGACCCCCGAACTGGGCCTCGTAGCGCACTCAGAACCTGATTCCGATATCGTTCATTCACTCACCGGAACCGGAGTTGCTTCAGTTCAGGGACACTTGGAGTCAGTATTGTCGCTAGATGGTTTCCCGGCTCTTCGCCGTGTTGTGGACCACGCAATGATGTCGGGTGAGGCCCGCAAACAGGATGGTGAGTAATGCTCTCAGTGGGTGAGGTGGCTTCGTGGATGGACCGATGGTATCCGCCGGCGTGTGCCGCCTCGTGGGACCGAGTAGGACTGATCGTTGGTCGTAGAAACGCGGAGGTAGAGAGCGTCCTATTGGCTGTTGACCCGGTCCAAGAGGTACTGGAGCAGGCTTTAGAACTCCGAGTTCAGATGGTGATAACCCATCACCCGCTTTATCTGAGGGGTACGTCGTTTGTCAGCGAAGATGATGCCAAGGGCAGAATGGTTGCCGAACTGATCCGCAGAGACATTGCTCTTTTCAATGCTCATACAAACGCGGATGTGGCACCGGTGGGTGTCGCTGAGGCACTCGGAGCACTACTCGGTCTGGAACGACTCGTTCCATTTGAGCTATTAGGGGAGGATCGAGCCGTTGGATACGGTCGCGTTGGCGAACTTAGAGAATCACTCAGCCTGGCCGAGTTTGCGAAGCGGGTGGCGAGTCGGCTTCCGGCGGGACCAACCGGCCTGCTAGTCGGGGGAGACCTCGGACGACAAGTGAAGAAGGTCGCAGTTTCGGGCGGGTCGGGGGATTCTTTTCTTGCCCTCGCCAAAGAACTGGGGGTGGACGCATACGTAACGGCGGATCTTAGACACCACCCGGCTTCTGAACATCTGCAGGATGAGGGTCCAGCGCTGGTATGTGGCTCGCACTGGGCGACGGAGTGGCCTTGGCTGCCGGTATTGGCCGAGCGCCTGAAGAACAGGGCGGCCGAGTCGAGTTCTACATTGAATGTTAATGTCAGTAGCATTCCAACAGAGCCATGGACAATGCATCTTCCAACGAAAGGGGGAGCGCTGTGAGAGCATCAGCCATACAACAGGCAACGCTTCTTGAGCTACAGCAACTCGACCTAAAAACAGCGCGCTTAAGCCATCAGATGGCCATTCACCCAACGCGTGAGAAGTTGGCTGAGCTAAGGGGAAGGGCCGAGGATCTTGAACGGTTCACAATCGGGCTTGGGGCACAGATAGAGGACCAGCAGCGCGAACTCTCAAAGCTCGAAGGTGAGATTGAGAAAGTGAAGACCAGGGGCGCAGTGCAGCAAGAACGTCTCGATTCAGGCAAAGTCGGGATTCGAGACATGGGCGCGGTCGAGCACGAGATCGGCAGAATCCGCGACCGCCAGAATGAACTTGAGGGCATACTCCTCGAACAGATGGAGAAGGTGGAGGAAGCCGAGAACAAGCTCTCCGATGCCAAGGCGCAGATCGAAGTGCTGGTGCAGGATGAGCAGAGGACCCGCAATCAGCTAGAGGACGAGTTACTTGCGCCCAAGTCTGAATTGACTGGTCTGGTTTCCAAGCGTGAGCAACTTATCGCAGAGCTTCCAGATCAGGTTGTCGAAGAGTATGAACGACTTCGCGAGAGGTTGGGTCCTGTCGTCGTGCTGCGACTCGAAGAGGGGATGCTGATTAACTCGCCGGTCTCCGTATCTCAAGAAGAGCTTGACTCTGCATCGGTAGCTCCTGCTGACGAACTCTGGTTTAGCGAGGAGACTGGCTACCTGATTGCTCGTCCCGCTTGAGTCCGCGCTTGTCCGACTTGAGTCCGCACTTGTCCGGCTTGAGTCCGCGCTCGTCCCGCCTAAGTTCGCCCAGCACCCCATCTCGAGTCTTTCCTCGTTCCTCGCACGGATCTCCAATCCGATAGGGAAGCGACACGCCGTATTTCGGTCCGAGAGAATCCCCGTTGTGATTGGAAACCCGACGGGACAACGCAAACTGAAGAGTGTGGACGAGTTGGCCGATACGCCGGGTTCTGTCCCGACCGAAGTCGGTGGCGACCATTCATCTGGGACTTGCGTTGCCGCAAGACTCTAGCGGTCTACCCGAAGGCTTTGGGCGGGCCGCCCGGCCTTCTGCTTGACCTTGCTCCTGGTGGGGTTTACCTAGCCGACTCAGTCACCTGAGTCGCTGGTGCGCTCTTACCGCACCGTTTCACCCTTACCGCTTACGCGGCGGTCTACTCTCTGTTGCACTTTCCCTCGGGTCACCCCGGGTGGCCGTTAGCCACCACCATGCCCTCTGGAGCCCGGACGTTCCTCACCTGCGCATTGCGCGGGCGCGGCCGCCTGGCCAACTCATCCGTAATAAGTCTACCGCGAAGAGGACTAGCTTTGCTGGTCTGCGTAGTACGCAGCTCCGACAATCCCCGCCGTGTTAAAAAGTTCCGCTGGAACGATCTCGGCATCCTTCAGCTGGATGTACTTCAGGAATTCCTCGTGGTTCTTTGAAACCCCACCACCGACGACGATTCGATCAGGAGAAAATAGCATTTCAAGGAAGTTATAGTAGCGGTCGAGCCGGCCGCCCCATTCCTTCCAACTCAGGTCATACTTCGTGCGCTGCTTGGCCGAGGCGTGCGTCTCTGCGTCCCGACCGTCCAGTTCTAGGTGTCCCAACTCCGTGTTTGGAACCAGAATCCCGTTGTAGATCAAAGCCGAGCCGATCCCGGTTCCCAGCGTTGTCACGATGACGGTTCCCATAACGTTCTTCGCTGCTCCAAAAGCGCACTCGGCAACACCGGCCGCATCGGCATCGTTTAGGACAGTGACAGGGCGCCCCAGTTGCTTTTCATAGATCTTTTTAGCGTCCTTCCCGACCCATCCCTGGTCGAGGTTCGCCATGAAGCCAATAATGTTGTGCCGCATCGGTGCTGGCATTGCGATACCGATGGGAGCATCCTCCGGTCCGCCGAGTTCCTTAACGATCTTTACACAGGTTTTGGCAACCGCTTTGGGAGTAGAAGGTGTCGGTGTGGGAATCCGATGTCTCTCACCGATGAACTCTCCGGCATCAAGGTCGACAAGTGCTCCCTTGATGCCGGACCCACCAATATCAATCCCGATTCCTACTCGCGTCATTGGGAACGTGCCTCTCAATATGTTGCCAGCGTTGCTGGGCTAGGGGAGCGTGAGGATGTCAGCGCCATCCTCGGTAACAACAATAGTGTGTTCGAACTGTGCAGTCATGGAACCGTCTGCTGTCACAACGGTCCAGTCGTCGTCCCATTGGCGCCAGTCCACTCCACCTAGCGTCAACATCGGTTCAACAGTGAAGACCATACCCGGTTCCATGATCTCTGCGTGATCGGGCGCGGCGTCATAGTGCGGAATGATTAGTCCCGAGTGGAATGCCTCGCCGACGCCATGTCCGGTGTAGTCCCGCACGACTCCGTAGCCGAATCGTTTTGCATAGGCGCTAATAACACGTCCGATAACGTTAACTGGACGTCCCGGCTTAATGGCCTTGATCCCGCGCATCATCGCTTCTTTGGTGCGTTCGACAAGCAGTCGATTCTCCTCGGACGTCTCTTTGGCGATAAACATGGCGCACGTATCTCCGTGAACCCCGTCTAGGAAGACCGTGACATCAACGTTGACGATATCGCCCTCTTCGATCTTACGGTCATCAGGAATCCCATGGCAGATTACCTCGTTGATCGAGGTGCAAATCGACTTTGGATATCCCATGTAGCCCAGGCACGAGGGATAGGCTCCACGCTCGATAATGAACTCGTGAGTCCGTCGATCTATCTCATCGGTCGTAACCCCTGGTTCCACCAGCGAACCAGCGAACTCAAGCGCTTCTGCCGCTATTCTCCCCGCGCGCCGGATCCTTTTAACGATTTCTGGTGACTTAGTGTCTGAGGCCGTAACAACTTCAGGGCCGTCATGGAACATATACTCGGGACGCTCAATGTGCGCTGGGACGGGGAGCATCCGCGAGACTCGTCCCTGCTTGATTGGAGTTACGTTAGATCTGGTCTGCGGCATACCTCAAGCATAGGTCGCAGACCGATGGGTAACCGCGCATGAGTCGCCGGTGCGACCTTTACCACCTTCCATACGCAAATGGGCTTCGGGACGGCCCCGGGGTCAGGGAATACTAGAGTGGAGGGGTTCCGCACCAAGCGGAGCGGAAGTGATGTATCAGTGAACGGGAAGTTGATGTCCAAGTCGGATGGCCTTGGCGCGACCACGTTGGATCCGTGTGATGAAGCCGCGGTGAGCAACTGGGTAGAGAGCGCGTCAGCACTAATTGAAGAAGCCGCCTCCAGAGCCGAGTTGCGCGAGGCTAAGGTGAGCGTTTTTGGTGACGGATCCGCTCTGACTGCTGCGAACCGATCGATTGGCTCCCTCGAGCCGGCTCAGCGAGCCAGCGCAGGGAAGAATCTCGGGGGCGCGAGAAAGCAACTGCAGGGACTCTACGACACCCGGATGTTGGCCCTTGAACAAGAGGAGCGCTGGCAGGCGATCAGGTCAGAGGGCGTGGACGTAACACTGCCAACTCGGCGCACCCCGATCGGCGCACGCCACCCACTTTCGCTGGTCATCGAGCAGATCGAAGACTTCTTTGTCTCCCTTGGATGGCAGATTGCCGAGGGACCCGAGATCGAACACGAGTGGTTTAACTTCGACGCCCTAAACTTTGATGCCGACCACCCGGCTCGTCAGATGCAGGACACGCTCTATATCGACGGAACGACCGTGGGCGCGGATACCCCCGACGGTGCGAGCCTGGTTCTACGGACTCACACCTCTCCCGTACAGGCGCGTGAGCTCATCGACAAGGGAGCACCACTGTACGTTGCATGTCCGGGTAAAGTTTTTCGCTCCGATGCGCTTGATGCGACGCACACTCCAGTGTTCCACCAGGTAGAGGGACTGGCGGTCGATAAGGGCCTGACGATGGCCGATCTCAAAGGAACTCTCGACCACTTTGCGAAAGCAATGTTTGGTGACGAGGCTAAGACCCGGCTTCGCCCCTCGTTCTTCCCATTCACGGAACCCAGCGCAGAGATGGACCTTTGGTTCCCGCAGAAGAAGGGGGGCGCGGGCTGGATCGAATGGGGAGGCTGCGGCATGGTCAACCCCAACGTGTTGATCGCTTGCGGCGTGGACCCGAATGAGTACACCGGGTTCGCGTTTGGAATGGGCCTTGAGCGCACCCTCATGCTGCAACATGGAATCGCAGACATGCATGACATTGTCGAGGGTGATCTCAGATTCTCTAGGCAGTTTGGCCTTTACGGAAAGGGGAACTGAAATGCCACACGTCGCTATCGACTGGCTACGTGACCATGTAGAGGTTCCTGAGGACGCGACGATCGAACAGATCGCTGAAGCCTTGGTCAAGGTCGGGATTGAAGAAGAAGAAATCTTTCCCGCCGCCGTGCAGGGTCCGCTCGTTGCCGGCACCGTCCTCTCGATCGAGGACGAGGAGCACAGTAACGGTAAGACCGTCCACTACTGTCGCGTGGACGTCGGCGAGTACAACGATGAGCCGGGCGCCGGCGCCGAGGCGTCCGAGTTCCCAAGCCGCGGAATCATCTGTGGTGCGCACAACTTCAAAGTGGGTGACACGGTTGTCGTGTCGCTTCCAGGAGCCGTACTTCCCGGACCGTTCCCGATCGCCGCACGCAAGACCTATGGTCACGTTTCTGACGGGATGATCTGTTCCGAGAAGGAACTGGGTTTAGGCACCGATCATAACGGCATCATCGTTCTGGGCGAGACGTTGAAGATGGACCCAATTCCGGTTCCCGGTACGAACATGATCCCGCTACTAGGACTGGGTGAAGAGGTCCTTGAAGTAAATGTGACACCGGATCGAGGATACTGTTTTTCGGTACGGGGCCTGGCCCGCGAGTACGGGCACTCAACCGGGGCCAAGTTCACTGATCGGGGGCTTCCGAACTCTCTTGCCGCGCCCCTTCCGACTTCGGACGACGGAGCCTTCAGGGCTGATGTTGATTCGGCCTCGATCCGCGAAGGACGCCCGGCTGCCGACCGCTTTGTCACTCGGATTGTCAGAGGCATAGATCCGAACGCCTCGAGTCCTAAGTGGATGGTACGAAGGCTTGAACAGGCGGGGATGAGGTCTCTTTCCCTCCCCGTTGATGTAACGAACTATCTGATGCTAGATCTGGGGCAGCCGCTTCACGCGTACGATCTCGGATTTGTGAAGGCCCCATTTGTCGTGAGGCGGGCGAACGAAGGCGAGACCTTCGCTACCCTCGACGGATCGCGTCTGGAACTCGACCCTGAAGACGTGCTGATTACCGACTCCCCGGATGACGAAAGAGGTTCTAGAGTAGTCGGATTGGCGGGAATAATGGGTGGCCTCGATTCCGAGGTGGGTCCCGAGACTACCGACGTGGTGATCGAAGCTGCACACTTTGACCCGATTTCGATTGCCCGCAGCGCCCGCAGGCACCGGATGCACTCAGAGGCTTCGAAGAGGTTTGAACGCGGCGTCGACCCGAATATTGCGCCGGTTGCTGCTGCGCGAGCCGCAGAACTCATTGCCGAATACGGCGGCGGAACTGTTGATCAGGCGGGCTACGACTACCGTCTGGTCGCACCGAAGACACCGGTTATGCTTCCTTTCACAGAGACTCAGCGTCTCACCGGATTAGTGCTCACCGAAGATGAGATCCAAAGAATTCTAGAAGAGATTGGATGCCGGGTAGAAAGGGTCGACGCAGGATTCTCGGTGCTGGCTCCGTCGTGGCGTCCAGACTTGGTTGGACCGGCACACCTGGTTGAGGAGATTGCCCGCCTTTACGGGTATGACCAGATTCCAGATCGCCTACCCAGAGCGATCGGCGGAGGGGGACTTAGGGACTCACAGGTTCTTCGTCGCAACGTATCGCAGTCCCTGGCGACAGATGGATTGGTGGAGGTCAAGTCGTACCCGTTCATTTCGAATGCGCACGACCGCCAGCAGTTGCCGGAGGATGACCAAAGACGCCACGCAATCCGTTTGCGCAATCCGCTGGCGGACGACGCGGGAGCGCTTCGAACCTCTATTCTGGATTCTCTACTGGAAATCGCGGAGCGCAACGCCGCCAGGGGAGTCACTCCTCTCGCAATGTTCGAACTCGGCCAGGTGGCACTTCCCGCAGGTACCAGGCCCGCTGAGATTGTTGGCGTCTCTGAACGTCCTGCGGATGAGGAAATTGCCGCGTTATTTGCAGGCGTTCCGAGCCAGCCGTGGCACGTCGCGGGGGTTATGGGGGGCGTGTTTGCTCCGCGCTCGGGTGCCGAGCTAGATGACGCCGCACCGGCTCAGCCCGGATGGCAGTGGTCTGATGCGATTGAGGCAGCACGATTGGTGGGCGCTGCGGGCGGGGTGAGAATCGAAGCGACTCGAAGTTGGCTGCCGGATAGCCCCGAGAGGAAGCCCGGTCCCCCGATGCCGAAACTCCTAGAGAATCCCGAGTCCGCGGCACCATGGCATCCTGCGCGAGTGGCAACTCTATTTGTGCGTGCCGGCAAGGGGTACGTCGAGGTCGGTCGTAGCGGTGAGCTTCACCCGGCCGTGGTTGAAGAGTATGGTCTTCCGGCCAGATCCGTCGCGTTCGAGGTGGACATGGACGCAGTGCTGTCCCTAGCACCGAAGTCGTTCCTAAAGGTGAAGCCGATCTCGGCCTTCCCTGCCGCAAAGGAGGACTTTGCAGTGGTTGTGGCGGAAGATGTTCCCGAGTCGGAGATTGCCTCGGTCATGCGCCGCGCTGCAGGTCCATTGCTGGAGAGCTTAACGCTGTTCGATATCTACCGTGGAAGCCAGGTACCCGAGGGACACAAATCGGTCGCCTACGCGATGACCCTTCGTTCGGGATCGAAGACACTGGACGCGTCAGAGGTCGAATCGGTTAGAGCAGAGGTTGTTAGGGCTCTGGACAAGCGACTTAAGGCAACGCTCCGGGGCTAGGGTGTGTCTCCTAAACCGGCTCTTCGCAGAACGGGCTGTAGTGGGTGACCCTCTGGCTGACAGGATGTAGGTGTTCTAAGCTGCATCTGTTGCCCGGAGGGTCTGTGTTCGAGTTTACCGAACCGTGTTTGGAGTCCGCGTTTCGTCTTGATACTGACCTGGTGAAAATCACGGGACAGGCGTTGATACGCCTGAGGGGCCGGGAGGTACTCGTTTTCGAGACCCGCCTGGTCGAACCTGGACAGTGGTGTTACATGTGTGGATGTCAGGGACGATCTCGCGGATCGCGGTCCAGGATGCTCACTCATTGCTCTAACGGGACTCGTCCGGTGAAACTGTTGGTGCGCCTGCGGTGCTTTAGCTGCGATGACTGCCAGAGGTATTGGTCGGAGCAGATCCCTCAGACATTGGCGCCGCCGGGGTCGAAACTCACGGTCGCGGCAGTCAACTGGGCGCTAGTGTCAGTGGTTTTAGATGGAATGAGCATCAACACTGCCGCCCGGAATCTGGGGGCAGCGTGGAACACGGTCAACACCGCCGTGCTTCAAGCAGGCTATGAGCATTTGATCAGTGATCCGAACCGTTTTGACGGGGTGAGCACGATCGGGGTTGACGAGCACTGCTGGAAACACACCGGTTGGCGCTCTGACCGGTTCGTTACCGTGATCATTGACTTGACACCGCGTAAGGATAAGCAGCCAGCACGCTTGTTGGACATGATTCCAGGTAGGTCTAAGAAAGTGTTGAAAACCTGGCTGAAAGCCCGAGACACTAAGTTCCGTTTGAATGTGAAGACCGTGGCAATGGATGGCTTCACTGGGTATAAGACCGCGGTCCGTGAAGTTCTTTCTAGCGCGGTCACGGTCATGGATCCTTTCCACGTAGTCCAACTTGTTGGTGACAAAATCACCCAGTCTCGTCAACGACTCCAACAAGAAACCACCGGACACAGAGGCCATAAGGGTGACCAGTTGTTCCAAGCCAGACGTTTACTCCTGACTCGTAACCGGCTCTTAGAAGGAAAAGCAGCAGCCAAAGTCGACAAGATACTACAAGACACACGATATGCGGCCCTGACCCGGATCTGGGGCATCTACCAAGCAGTCATCGGCGCCTACGAGAACCCTAACAAGAAACAAGGACGAGAGAAAATCGCTGGGATCATTGACGCCTTGAACTATGAAGTGACCAAAGGAATCCCCGAACTGGGATCCCTGGCACGCACCCTGCGCCGCCGCCGCGATGACATCCTCGCCTACTTCACCCACCCCTACAGCAGCAATGGACCAACAGAAGCGATCAACGGCAGGCTCGAACACCTCCGCGGAATCGCCCTAGGATTCCGAAACCTCGAAAACTACATCACCCGCAGCCTCCTCCACACCGGAGGATTCAAACACCACCTACAGCCCATATTATGAAGAGCCCCTAAACCTCTGCTTGCTGTGGTGACCGACTTTGCGGCACGAGAGGCAAGTGTGCGTGGTCTTTGACCAACACTCGGACCGGATTCCGCATGACGTATGAATATGCGGTACTCTGCATGTTATGCAGAATGGTTCTTCGGTGGCGGCTATGGATAGCGCAGAGGTGTTGCTGACTCGTGCTGCCCGACATGATGCCATTCGAAATGTTCTGAGTACTCGGCAAATCACCTCGCAAGAAGAACTCCGTAAAGCGCTCGCAGCACAGGGTTTTGAAACAGTCCAGGCGACTCTTTCGCGCGACCTGAGTGAGTTGCGTGCCGTCAAGGTTCGTGGCTCACAGGGACAATCGACATATCAGATTGTCGATGATGACGGACGAAGTCCATCGGCCGTCGAACCCAGTGCCGCACGCCTGGCCCGCTGGTGCCAGGAGTTGCTGGTGGGCGCGGACTGTGCCCAGAACATTTTGGTGCTGCGTACTCCTGCCGGGGCAGCCAACATGCTTGGCGCCGCGATTGATTCAGCCCGACTAAAGTATGTCGTTGGAACGCTTGCGGGGGATGACACCATCTTTACCGTGTGCCGGGACGAGTCATCAGCGCTGGCGCTTCGTCAAGAGTTGTTGGAACTCGCTGGCCGCACCAGCTAATAGAAACAAGTCTGAATCTTCATAGGACATCGGCCCTAACCGGACATCTCTCGTTCGGAATCGATGACAAGGAAAACTGAATGAAAAGCAACAAAGACCGGGTTGTTCTCGCATACTCGGGAGGACTGGACACTTCTGTCGCAATCGGCTGGATCGGAGAACAGACTGGCTCCGAGGTAGTTGCGGTGGCGGTTGACGTCGGTCAGGGCGGTGAAGATCTCGAGGTCGTCCGTCAAAGAGCCTTGGACTGCGGTGCGGTGGAGGCCTATGTTGCTGATGCCCGCGATGAGTTCGCAGAGCAGTATTGCATGCCAGCGCTCAAGGCCAATGCCCTGTACCAGCGGTCATATCCTCTGGTTTCGGCCATTTCGAGACCTTTGATTTCCAAGCATCTGGTGAAAGCCGCCCGTCAGTATGGTGCCACCACGGTTGCTCATGGCTGCACAGGAAAAGGTAACGACCAGGTGAGGTTCGAGGTTTCGATCACCTCCATTGCCCCCGACCTAAAGTGCATTGCTCCGGTGCGCGATTTGGCGCTTACGCGTGACGTCGCCATAGATTATGCATCCAAGCATTCCCTGCCAATTGAGACCACTCGTTCCAATCCTTTCTCCATTGATCAGAATGTCTGGGGGCGCGCGATCGAGACCGGCTTCCTTGAGGACATCTGGAACGGCCCGACAAAGGACGTGTACAACTACACCGATGATCCGACGTATCCGCCACTTCCCGACGAGGTCGTCATTACGTTCGAGGAGGGTGTTCCGGTAGCGATTGATGGGCGGAAGCTCTCGCCGTTGCAGATAATCCAGGAACTAAACCGCCGCGGTGGGGCTCAGGGAATCGGACGCATCGACGTTGTCGAGGACCGCCTGGTCGGAATCAAGTCGCGAGAGATTTATGAGGCACCGGGGGCCATGATTCTCATCGCTGCACATAAGGAACTTGAGAACGTCACGATTGAGCGTGAGCAGGCTCGTTTTAAGAAGCGTGTCGATGAGCGGTGGGGCGAGTTGGTTTACGACGGGCAGTGGTTCTCACCGCTGAAGAAATCGCTCGATGTTTTTGTCGACGATACGCAGAGGTACGTCAGCGGTGATATTCGAATGACACTGCATGGGGGACTTGCAACTGTTACCGGGAGGAAGTCCGAGACGTCTCTCTATGACTTCAACCTCGCGACGTATGACACGGGTGATTCCTTCGACCAGGCAAGCGCAAGAGGTTTCATTGATATCTACGGTCTTCCAGCAAAACTAGCGGCAGCTCGCGACGAGCGCTTCGGAAACGGGATCAAGCTCTAGTGTCCTGAGCTTTGGATTTGTTCCCTATCTCGCCAGCCATGGCGAGATCTCTCGGGGGCACTCTCGTTTGGTCGACTCGAGCGAGCCTTCGCTCGCTCGCCTTGCGATGTGCCGACTCTGCGCACGATCTAGGAAATGAACTCGCGATGTAAAAGCTAGGCCCGCTCGATTGGGCAAGACATACATCGCGGTCCACCTCGACCGCGTCCCAGTTCTGATCCATTGATCTCCAGGACCTCGATTCCCGCGTCTCGCATTGCGGCGTTCGAGAGGGGAGTCCGGTCGTACGAGACGACGGTACCAGGGCGAAGCGCAAGCATGTTGAATCCGTCGTTCCATTGTTCCCTAGAGAGTTCGGCGTCGCTGGCATCGGGAGCGACAAATCTGACCGAGCGTCCCAGCACACGCTGGATGGAATCTCTAGTGTCCCTGCTGAGCTCGGTAACGGATGCTCCGTCCTCTGTCTTCTCCAGTAGAACTGTCTCAAGTTGCCTGGCGCCGGGATAGAGAGTGAACATGTCCTTGTCGAGTTGCGTGAGTACCGTGTCTAGATGCATGAACTCCCTCGATTTGGGAAGCATGATGGCTAAAACACGATCGGCTCGGCCAGCGCTAAAAAGCTCCATTGCCAGGTGCTCAACACCCTGAGGCGTAGTCCGCTCCGAAATCCCGACCGTTAGCAGTCCGTCACCCAGGACTAGGATATCGCCGCCCTCAACGGAACGAGTTGAGCCAGCCTGCCCTTGGGTCCACACATTGAACTGGGCGTTCTTGAACGCCGGATGATAGTTATAGATGGTTCGGTAATGCAGGGATTCCCGGCGTCGAGCTTCACGATTCATCGAGCTGATGGCAACGCCGCCATACGCCCAAACGGAGGAATCGCGGGTAAAGAGGTGATTGGGCAGTGGCCCCACCAAAAAGTCGTCATCTGAGAGCGATTGTGCCACCAGAGACGGCCCAGAGTGGATGTCCGCCCACTCTTTTTTGGTAATGCCCTCGATACAGAGCGAAGCTAACTCGGCCGGGGACAGACCTCCCGCCCACTCCCTCAGATGCGGCGACATCAGTGGTCCTAGTCGCTTCCAGTTGAACGTGTTTTCTAGGACGAACTCGCGCGCGGCGGGATCTTCCAGAGCTGACCGAAAGAGGTCCATAAACTCGAGGACCTGGATGCCGTTAGCCCTCATTAGTTCTGTGAAGCGCTCGTGTTCGTCCTGAGCCTGCCTTGGCGATAACAGGTCATCAAATAGCAACTCTTTGTGATTCGGAGGGGTCAGACGCTCCATTTCCGCGCCCGGCCTATGAACGATTACCGTTTTTAGGTTGGAGATTTCGTCTTCAACCCGAATGGTTACCGCCGCGTCGCCGTCCGAAATCTCCGCATCGCTACGAAACTCATCGGGTCGGACTACCTGGGTCAAGGAGACCACCTTCTACCTTCGAATAGAGGCCGTGTGCCCCATTGAGAATACACGGGCATTATGGCTCCAGGGTCGGATTGGGTCACGCCCACATGAAACGGGGAGCAAGACTCCTACTAAATCCGGCATCATTAAGCCATGCAAGAATCCACTCCAAGAACTCCGGACAATGACACAAAAGCCCAAAGCGCTTCGCTTTGGGGAGGTCGCTTTGAAGGCGGTCCGTCTGGGGCACTTGAACGACTCAGTATCTCGACGCATTTCGACTGGCGTCTGGCGCAGGACGATATCGCGGGCTCAAAGGCGCATGCCCGCGCTCTCAATCAGGTCGGACTGTTGGACGACAACCAGCTTGAAGTGATGTTGATGGCCCTCGACTCGATTGCTGATGAACTCGCGGAAGGGACAGTGCTCCCTCGTCCCGATGACGAGGACGTCCATACCGCCCTCGAACGAGAGCTTATTGAACGGGTGGGATCTGATCTTGGGGGAAGACTGCGAGCGGGTCGCTCCAGAAATGACCAGGTCGCTGCACTAACCAGACGGCTGTTGAGACGGGAAGCTAAAGCTGTCGCGGCAGGGGTGATTGACGTTATCGAGGCGCTTCTCGGACAGGCTCGCGATGCGGGCAGCGCCGTGATGCCGGGGCGTACTCACATGCAGCACGCCCAGCCGGTCCTCGTTGCTCATCAGCTCCTTGCCCATGCTTGGGCTCTGTCGAGGGATCTGCAAAGACTTCAGGATTGGGACCGTCGTGCAGATGAATCACCGTATGGAGCGGGGGCGCTCGCCGGTAACACACTCGGCCTGGACCCCGAAGCGATCGCTGAACAGCTCGGATTTGCCCGAAGCTTCAACAATTCGATCGATGCGACCGCCGCGCGTGACATAACTGCTGAACTGTCGTTCGTTCTGGCAATGATCGGGGTGGACCTATCGCGCTTGAGCGAGGAGATTATTATTTGGAACACCGTCGAGTTCGGATATGTGACTCTCGACGATGCGTTTTCGACCGGTTCCTCGATCATGCCGCAGAAGAAAAATCCGGATATTGCGGAACTGGCCCGGGGCAAGGCGGGGCGACTAATCGGTGATCTTACGGGATTACTTGCGACGCTAAAGGGACTTCCTCTTGCATACAACCGCGACCTGCAAGAAGACAAGGAACCGGTGTTTGATGCCCTTGACTCGCTCGATCTTCTCTTGCCTGCCGTAGCGGGCATGATTCAAACCATGACTCTTAACCTCGCGCGAATGAGGGAGTTGGCGCCGCAGGGGTTCTCGCTGGCGACGGATATTGCAGAGTGGTTGGTGAGGCAGGGGGTTTCGTTCCGCGAAGCACATGAAATTTCTGGTGCATGCGTGCGTTACTGCGAGTCGAAGAATAAAGAGCTCTCTGATCTCAGTCCGGCGGAACTAGCAGCAATTTCACCGCATCTCAGTTCCGAGGTACTAGGCGTGCTCACTGTCGATGGCTCCGTGGCGTCTCGAAATGGAAGGGGCGGCACAGCTCCCGAAATGGTC
Source organism: Actinomycetaceae bacterium MB13-C1-2 (assembly GCA_035621235.1). Lineage (NCBI taxonomy): Bacteria > Bacillati > Actinomycetota > Actinomycetes > Actinomycetales > Actinomycetaceae > Actinomycetaceae bacterium MB13-C1-2. The sequence continues at coordinate 2,269,748 of CP141731.1, read as the reverse complement.
GCACAACAGTATCGTGCGCTACAGGTTGTCCTTGACGAAGCGCGCGAATGGACGTCGCGGCGGTAGGCTTACCGCTGGAATCAACCCGGAGCTATAGAGGTTCCCGGGATCGCAAATGGAGGGAATTACCTTGTCAGATCTGATCGCCGAGTTGGAGTGGCGTGGTTTGCTGAAGCAGCACACAGACATGGAGCAGTTGAAGACTGCCTTCGATTCTGGACCAGTCACGTTCTATTGCGGCTTCGATCCGACAGCGCCATCACTACATCACGGACACCTCGTCCAGCTCGTCCTAATGAAGCACTTGCAACGGGCGGGACACCATCCGCTTGCACTGGTGGGTGGAGCAACCGGACAGATTGGCGATCCGCGAGAAGTCGGCGAGCGGGCCATGCAGGCAAAAGAAACCGTCGCCGAGTGGACCGAGAGACTTCGTCGGCAGATTGAGAAGTTCCTTGATTTTGACGGGGACAACCCGGCGCGCATGGTCAACAACCTGGACTGGACTGCGGACATGACGGCGATCGGCCTACTTCGCGATATCGGTAAGTACTTCCGACTAGGAACCATGATCAGTAAGGACGTGGTGGCCCGTCGTTTGGAGTCTGAAGAAGGTATCTCGTACACCGAGTTTTCATACCAGGTGCTCCAGAGCAACGATTATCTTGAGCTTTTCCGCAGATACGGATGCACGCTCCAGACCGGTGGCAATGATCAGTGGGGCAATCTGATCAGCGGAGTCGAACTTATTCGTAAGGCTGACGGGGCTGCGGTCCACGTCATGACAACTCCGATCATTACCAAGGCTGATGGAACGAAGTTCGGAAAGAGCGAGGGCGGGGCGATTTGGCTCGATCCCAGCATGATGAGTCCTTACGACTTCTACCAGTTCTGGTTACAGACAGCAGACGAAGACGTGGTGAAGATGCTAAAGATCTTCACTTTCCTGACCAGGGAAGAGATCGGTGAGCTTGAAGTAGCCACCATAGAAAGACCACACGCACGCGAGGCGCAGAAGGCACTCGCTGCCGAGGTGACGCGATTGGTTCACGGGCAGGGAGAGCTTGAACAAGTCTTGCAGGCCACCGAAGCGCTATGGGGAAAAGGAGACCTGGCTGGGCTGGATGCGGATACGCTAACTGCGGCCACGGCTCACCTGGATCGGGCTGACGTGGTCTTGGGAGAGACGACCGTGGTCGATGCACTGTTAGCAACAGGGCTTGAGAAGGGCCGCCAGGCTGCACTGCGTTTAGCGAAGCAGGGGGGCGTGGCTGTCAACAATGACAAGGCGCTGGATCCTGACGCCGTATTCACGGCCGAACAAGTCTTACCGGGTGGAGTAATTCTGATCCGTAAGGGACGAAAAAATCTCGCGGCGTTGACCGTTCTTGGAGACTGACTCCTGGAGGCCTTCGAGTATGCGCTTTTTCTATGGGTTTCCGTCTCTACAAAACGGGCAGACACGCCCGAATTTGGGTGCGCCGTCGGTCGATTGAGCGGGGATAAAAGCCCTGGTCATAGTAGGTTTCGTTGGCTGTGGTCGCCATCACGTGGACGAGGGTTGACCCCGCCCTCGCGGGTGCTATAAGCTTTATATCCGTTGCCCCAAAAGGTACGGAGCAGGCAGGAAGAACTAAAGGTTCTGGAGCTTGTTCGGAAAACCTAGGGTGGCCGCCCCGACTATATAGTTTCGGGGGTGTTGTTTGTGAACTTGATAGTGTTTGTTTTTTTGACGTTTGTTGTTTTGTTTTTTGGCTTGGATTGCATCTTTTTTGGGTGTTTTCTTTTTGGCATTGACTGTTTGGCTGGCTCTTTTGTGGGGTTGGTTGTTTTGGTTTTTGTTGGAGAGTTTGATCCTGGCTCAGGACGAACGCTGGCGGCGTGCTTAACACATGCAAGTCGAACGGACTGCACTTAGCTTGCTTTGTGTGGTTAGTGGCGAACGGGTGAGTAACACGTGAGTAACCTGTCCTTTTCTTTGGGATAAGCATTCGAAAGGGTGTCTAATACTGATTATTCTGCTGATTCCGCATGGTTTTGGTTGGAAAGATTTGTTTCGGGAAGGGTTGGGCTCGCGGCTTATCAGCTTGTTGGTGGGGTGATGGCTTACCAAGGCTTTGACGGGTAACCGGCCTGAGAGGGTGACCGGTCACATTGGGACTGAGATACGGCCCAGACTCCTACGGGAGGCAGCAGTGGGGAATATTGCACAATGGACGAAAGTCTGATGCAGCGACGCCGCGTGAGGGATGAAGGCCTTCGGGTTGTAAACCTTTTTCGCCCCTGAACAAGGCACTGCTTTGGTGGTGTTGAGGGTAGGGGGTAAAGAAGCTCCGGCTAACTACGTGCCAGCAGCCGCGGTAATACGTAGGGAGCGAGCGTTGTCCGGAATTATTGGGCGTAAAGGGCTTGTAGGTGGCTTGTCGCGTCTGCCGTGAAAGGCTTCAGCTTAACTGGAGTAGTGCGGTGGGTACGGGCTGGCTTGAGTGTGGTAGGGGAGATTGGAATTCCTGGTGTAGCGGTGGAATGCGCAGATATCAGGAGGAACACCGGTGGCGAAGGCGGATCTCTGGGCCATTACTGACACTGAGGAGCGAAAGCGTGGGGAGCGAACAGGATTAGATACCCTGGTAGTCCACGCTGTAAACGTTGGGCACTAGGTGTGGGGGCTGTCATGGTTTCTGCGCCGTAGCTAACGCTTTAAGTGCCCCGCCTGGGGAGTACGGTCGCAAGGCTAAAACTCAAAGGAATTGACGGGGGCCCGCACAAGCGGCGGAGCATGCGGATTAATTCGAGGCAACGCGAAGAACCTTACCAAGGCTTGACATACACCGGAATACTCCAGAGATGGGGGACTCTTTGATACTGGTGTACAGGTGGTGCATGGTTGTCGTCAGCTCGTGTCGTGAGATGTTGGGTTAAGTCCCGCAACGAGCGCAACCCTTGTCCTATGTTGCCAGCACGTTATGGTGGGGACTCATGGGAGACTGCCGGGGTTAACTCGGAGGAAGGTGGGGATGACGTCAAATCATCATGCCCCTTATGTCTTGGGCTTCACGCATGCTACAATGGTTGGTACAGAGGGTTGCGATACTGTGAGGTGGAGCGAATCCCTTAAAGCCAGTCTCAGTTCGGATCGAAGTCTGCAACTCGACTTCGTGAAGGTGGAGTCGCTAGTAATCGCAGATCAGCAACGCTGCGGTGAATACGTTCTCGGGCCTTGTACACACCGCCCGTCACGTCATGAAAGTTGGTAACACCCGAAGCCCATGGCCTAACCGGTTTTTCCGGGGGGAGTGGTCGAAGGTGGGATTGGCGATTGGGACGAAGTCGTAACAAGGTAGCCGTACCGGAAGGTGTGGCTGGATCACCTCCTTTCTAAGGAGCCCCTGATTTTGTGGTTTGAGGCTGGAGCGGGAACGTTTGGTTTTGCGCGGGTCTCTTGCTTTTGGTGGGGGAAACATTTTTTGTGAGTCACTGCTCTGTGGTGGGGTGGTGCAGGAAATATTGCAGCGATTTGTCAAAGAAACAGTTCTGGTTGGTTGGTTCTTGTTGGGCTGGCTTTCTGGGGCCCTGCTGCCGCGCTTTGGTGTGGTGGTGGGTTCACTATCGGGTTTACTCTCAACACCCGTGTGAGTCATTGGGGGAAGGTTCCAGGTTTTGTGCTTGGGCTCTAAGGTTTTAGGGTTTGCTTTCTTTCTTTGGTTTGGTGGTTGGGTTTTGCTGGTGATGGCTTGTCTTCTTTTTGGGGGTGGGCTGTTGTTGGTGGGTTGTTGGTGAATTGTATAGTGGTTGTTTTGTGTCTTTATTTTGTGTGATTTTGTTTTTTGTGTTGGTTTTTAGTTTTTGTGGGCGTTCGGTGGATGCCTTGGTATCAAGAGCTGATGAAGGACGTGGCGGTCTGCGATATGCCCTGGGGAGTTGACGAGCGAGCGTTGATCCGGGGATTTCCGAATGGGGGAACCTGGCCAGAGTTGTGTCTGGTCGCCGCATCATGAGTTAAGTAGTGGTGTGGGGGGAACGCGGGGAAGTGAAACATCTTAGTACCCGTAGGAAAAGATATTCCGTTAGTAGTGGCGAGCGAACGCGGATGATGGCTAAACCGTGTGTGTGTGATTACTCGGCGAGGGTTGCATGCGCGGTGTTGTGGGGCCGACCTTCAAGCCTGTTGCCGCGGGTTTGGGTTTTTGTTGTAGCTGATTTGAACAGTTTGGGATAGCTGACCGTAGGGCGTGATAGTCGTGTAGATGGTTGGTTGCAGCAAGGGCTTGGTTTGGTGCCCGAGTAGCGCGGGGCTCGTGGAATCCTGCGTGAATCTGCCAAGACCACTTGGTAAGCCTGAATACTTCTTGATGACCGATAGTGTATTAGTACCGTGAGGGAATGGTGAAAAGTACCCCGGGAGGGGAGTGAAATAGTTCCTGAAACCGGATGCCTTTAAGCCGTCAGAGCCTGACGCACTGTTTTGGTGTGGGTGGGTGATGGCGTGCCTTTTGAAGAATGAGCCTGCGAGTTAGTGGCATGTGGCTTGCTTAACCCGTTGTGGGGTAGGCGTAGCGAAAGCGAGTCTGAATAGGGCGTTTTTTGGTCGCGTGTTCTAGACCCGAAGCGAAGTGATCTACCCATGGCCAGGTTGAAGCGCCGGTAAGACGGCGTGGAGGACCGCACCCACCTAGGTTGAAAACTGGGGGGATGAGTTGTGGGTAGGGGTGAAAGGCTAATCAAACTTCGTGATAGCTGGTTCTCCCCGAAATGCATTTAGGTGCAGCGTTGCGTGTTGCCTGTTGGTGGTAGAGCACTGGTTGGTTGATGGGCCCTTTTGGGTTACTGAGATCAGCTAAACTCCGAATGCTAATAGTGTTGAGCGTGGCAGTGAGACTGCGGGGGATAAGCTTCGTAGTCGAGAGGGAAACAGCCCAGATCACCGGTTAAGGCCCCTAAGTGTGTGCTGAGTGGGAAAGGATGTGGAGTTGCTGTGACAACCAGGAGGTTGGCTTAGAAGCAGCCATCCTTGAAAGAGTGCGTAATAGCTCACTGGTCAAGTGATTCCGCGCCGACAATGTAGCGGGGCTGAAGCACACCGCCGAAACCGTGGCAAACAGCAGGCCCTTTGTGGTTTGTTGGTTGGGTAGGGGAGCGTCCCTCATGAGGTGAAGCCGCCGGGTGACCGTGTGGTGGATTGTGGGGGAGTGAGAATGCAGGCATGAGTAGCGATTTGAAGGGTGAGAATCCCTTCCGCTGATTGACTAAGGGTTCCAGGGCTAGGTTTTTCCTCCCTGGGTTAGTCGGGTCCTAAGGCGAGGCCGACAGGCGTAGTCGATGGATAACCAGTTTATATTCTGGTACCGGAAGTTATACCGTCCAACATTACTTCCAATCGCAGTCACGCATCCTTCAGTTTTGATGATTCTTGATTCCTTTACGGGTTTCTTGTTGATTTGATTTTGTTGCGTGTGTGGTTGTCTGGTTGTGGTGAGCGTGTTAACAGGGGTGACGCACAGTGGTAGGTTCCGCACACCGGTGGTTGTGTGTGTCTAAGCATGTGGCCCGTCCGTAGGTAAATCCGCGGACTTTTGTGGGTGAGGTGTGATGGGAACCCCTTTTCAGGGGTTTGGGATTGAGCCTGTGGTGCCAAGAAAAGCCTCGACGTGAGGTGTTCTTCCGCCCGTACCCTAAACCGACACAGGTAGTCAGGTAGAGTATACCGAGGCGTTCGAGTGAATCATGGTTAAGGAACTCGGCAAAATGCCCCCGTAACTTCGGAAGAAGGGGGACCCCTAGGAGTGCTTCGCCCTCGCGGTGATGGTGCTTTGGGGGGTCGCAGAGGATAGAGAGAAGCGACTGTTTATTAAAAACATAGGTGCATGCGAACACGTAAGTGGCGGTATATGCACTGACGCCTGCCCGGTGCTGGAAGGTTAAGAGGAAAGGTTAGAAGCCCTTCGGGTTTCGAAGCTTTGAATTGAAGCCCCAGTAAACGGCGGTGGTAACTATAACCATCCTAAGGTAGCGAAATTCCTTGTCGGGTAAGTTCCGACCTGCACGAATGGCGTAACGACTTCTCTGCTGTCTCGACCATGAGCTCGGTGAAATTGCACTACGAGTAAAGATGCTCGTTACGCGCAGCAGGACGGAAAGACCCCGGGACCTTTACTATAGCTTGGTATTGGTGCTCGCTGGTGTTTGTGTAGGATAGGTGGGAGACTATGAAACCGCGGCGCTAGCTGTGGTGGAGTCATTGGTGAAATACCACTCTGAGGCTAGTGTGCATCTAACCTCGACTCGTGATCCGGGTTGGGGACAGTGCCTGGTGGGTAGTTTAACTGGGGCGGTTGCCTCCTAAATGGTAACGGAGGCGCTCAAAGGTTCCCTCAGCCTGGTTGGTAACCAGGTTTTGAGTGTAAGTGTAAAAGGGAGCTTGACTGTGAGACAGACATGTCGAGCAGGGACGAAAGTCGGAACTAGTGATCCGGCACCCCCGTGTGGAAGGGGTGTCGCTCAACGGATAAAAGGTACCCCGGGGATAACAGGCTGATCCCGCCCAAGAGTTCATATCGACGGCGTGGTTTGGCACCTCGATGTCGGCTCGTCGCATCCTGGGGGTGTAGTCGCTCCCAAGGGTTGGGCTGTTCGCCCATTAAAGCGGTACGCGAGCTGGGTTTAGAACGTCGTGAGACAGTTCGGTCCCTATCCGCTGCGCGCGCAGGAAACTTGCAGAGACCTATCCCTAGTACGAGAGGACCGGGACGGACGAACCTCTGGTATACCAGTTGTCCCGCCAGGGGCACCGCTGGTTGGCTACGTTCGGAAAGGGTAACCGCTGAAAGCATCTAAGCGGGAAACCACCTCTAAGATAAAGTTTCCAACACACATTCGTGTGTGTGAAGGCCCCCCATAGACTAAGGGGTAGATAGACCAGGAGTGGAAGCACCGCAAGGTGTTCAAGAGCTAACTGGCACTAATCGGCCAACACTAAAACCAAACAAACACACAAAAAACGAGCACACAAAACAGACACAAAGTGACCACTATACAAACTCAGCACCAACCCACCCCCACCACACAAACAACAAGTGTTTGATGGGGTGCGGGACTACTAATAAGTGCATACAAACTTTGCGGGGGGCACAGCACGGGGGAAACGCCCGGCCCCATTCCGAACCCGGAAGCTAAGCCCCGCAGCGGCGAAGGTACTACATTCGAGAGAATGTGGGAGACTAGCAACCCCCCGCAAACCAAACATGGTTAGAGGGACCACCCAACACGGGCGGTCCCTCAAACCAATCAACCCACAAACCAACACCCCGGCGAGTCTTCAGTTCGCCACGAGTCGGCCCCCGATACGATTAGAAGTTGCCAAAGAAGGAAACGCGATCACTGAGGGGTACAAATGGCTTTTTTCGATCTGCCGATCGAGCAACTACGAGCCTACAAGCCGGAGGTTTGTGAGCCAGCCGATTTCGATGAGTTTTGGCGGGCCACCCTCGAAGAGAACCCGGCAGCATCGGAGCCACTTGAAATAGCCAGGGTCGCTGAGCACCTCTCGACTCTTGACGTGTTCGACCTGACCATTCAAGGTTATGGCTCCCAACCGATTAAAGCTTGGTACATTCGACCACGTTTCTCGGAGCCACTCGGAACAGTCGTCAGCTACATCGGCTATGGAGGAGGACGAGGATTTCCGGAGGAGCACGTTTCGTGGGCAACGGCGGGATTCTCAGAGGTCGTGGTCGATTCCAGGGGTCAGGGCGGTTCATGGAGCGCGGGTGGTGATACTCCAGACCAGGGTCTAATGGAGCCTTCGGCCAATGGTGTGATGACCAGAGGAATCTCCCACCCAAACAACTATTATTATCGACGGCTGTTTGTCGATGCAGCCAACGCGGTTGTTACTGCTCGCGGACTTGAAGGAGTGGACCCTTCGAAGATGGTCACCGCTGGTGGGAGTCAGGGCGGGGCACTATCTATCGCTGCAGCGTCCCTTGACTACATGCGACAGGATGGAGCGGCGGCGCCTCTAGCAGGGGCTATTGCAGCGGTTCCGTTCCTCAGCCACTTTGAACGAGCCATCGGGCTGACCAACGATTACCCGTACCAGGAGGTTGTTGACTACCTAAACACGAGGCGGAACATGGTAGAAACCGTATTCAACACCCTGTCCTACTTTGACGGTGTTAATTTTGCTAAACGCATCGGGGGGAAGGGACTCTACTCGGTAGGTCTGATGGACACGGTAGTCCCGCCCTCCACAGTCTTCGCCTCGTACAACTGGTTTGGTGGAGAAGCCAAGATCGAGGTCTATCCGTACAACGGACATGAGGGCGGAGGCCCATACCAGGTGCGCCGAGAAATCGAGTGGCTCAGGACCCTCGTTAGCTAGCCACCTTCGGCAACCGCGAAAGCCTCCACTCGTATGGGCGGAAAGAGCCGATTGGAGGCGGTCCGGTTTCCTGGTTATGGTTCGAGTGGACTAACTCGGCGCCCCGTGCGAGGGACAGCGAACTCACGTCGCCCCTAAGGTTCAGCGGCGTGCTCCCCAAGTTCATCTGTACCAGGTACTCTCCGCGCCTATACGCCCAGTAGTCCTTGACTTCCGAGTCCAGGAACTCGACATCCGAGTAGATGAAATCCGTGTTCTCGTGACGCCAGTGGAGCAGGGCCCGGTAAAAGTTAAGGACAGAGTCCGGGTCTTCTGACTCGACGGCCACGTTCACGTCCAAATAGTCGCCGTCCCCTTCAATCCATGGTGTGGCAGGTCCAAACCCGCCGTGCTTCGTCGCGTCCCACTGAACCGGTGTACGGGCATGGTCGCGAGTTCCCGCAAGGAGACGCCCGAAGGCGTCCTCTTCGCTCATGTTCTGCGTCCACTCCGCAAACTGGTTGAGCGCTTCGACATCGCGCAAGCCCTTAATCGAAGTGAAGTTCTGGTTGATCATTCCCAGTTCCTCACCTTGGAACAAGAATGGTGTACCGCGCAAAGTCAGCAGAATGCCACCCAACAGCTTGCCGAGTGCTTCTCTATACCGCGGATCTGGATTAACCTTTGAGATCATCCTCGGATTGTCGTGATTCTCGAAGAACAGAGACATCCAGTACTGTCCCGAGTACTCCCTGAGTGCGGCCTGGTAGTACTGCTTCAGGTAGTTCAGGTCATAGCGGTAGTCGTCGAGTCGCGTGTGGCCCGGGGTTTCTAGATGATCGAAGCTGAATACTAGATCCAGATCCGGTCCTTTGGGATCGGTGATCTGTTTGCCCACCTGCAGACCGATGCCTGGTGTCTCTCCCACGGTGAAGGTGTTGTTCGGAGCGAAGACCTGTTTCTGCAACTCCAGGAGATAACTGTGCAGATGTGGTCCGTAAAAGTAGTGTTCGATTCCACGGAACCCAATCACTTCACCAATCAGCTTGTTCCCGTCTGGAAGTTCCTCACGCTTCGAGATGTAGTTGATTACGTCTAGACGGAAGCCATCAACGCCGCGATCAATCCAGAACTGGACAATCTTTGCGACCTCGTCCCGAACCGCGTGGTTGTCCCAGTTCAGGTCTATCTGTTTTGATGAAAAGAGGTGTAGCGCCCACAGATCTTGCATCGGATAGTGGTTCCAGGCAGACCCTGAAAAGAATGACTCCCAGTTGTTCGGCGGCTCATCGCTTCCGTCGCCGTTTCGCAACAGATAGTAATCGCGATACGGGGACGAGGGGTCAGCCAATGCCTCTTGAAACCATTCATGTTCGTCAGAGGTGTGGTTGACGACGAGGTCGAGGATCACTTTCAGGTCGCGCGCATGCGCCTGTTCGACCAGCTCATCAAAGTCGTGCATCGTCCCGAACTCGGTCATGATCTTCCGGTAATCGCGGATGTCATAGCCCATGTCGTCATTTGGTGAGTCGAAGATTGGGGACATCCAAATCGCCCCAACTCCCAGCTCCTTGAGGTACTCAAGCCGGGAAATGATTCCTTGAAGATCACCGATTCCGTCTCCGTTGGAGTCTTGAAAAGAACGCGGATATATCTGGTAGATGACCTCCTCTTTCCACCATTCTTTCGATGTCGGTCCAGATACGGGGGATACCTCCTGTGGCCACGCATTTAGCAGATCAACCAGTGTCTGAACGAACTGCCTATCGATCTTTCCGAGGCTGAGTCGTTCGAGTGACTTGATCCTGAGGTTCCGTGCTAAAGGATTGCTGACAAGCCTCGCTGATGCCCCGGTCTGCGCCAGAATCTTGTCGACGATATCTCTTCCAGCAGGGTGACGATACACGTCTTCGATGGTGTTTTTGTCGGTGAAGTGCACGTCACCTCTACCTTTCCCTGGCCTTGAGGTCAGCAATGATCCGAGTGTAGAACTCGGCATCGATTCTGTAGAAGCGGCGGTATACGAGGTAGCTTCCCGCGATCAATAGTAGAGGTAGCCCGATCATGGCAAGTTTAAAGACTAGGAGATGACTTCCCTGCAGAACTTGTCCGGCCGGGACTTCCTGCGTATGAGCCAGCAATACCGTCGTACCAACCACACCGGAGGCTAATGCTGCACCGAGCTTGTTTATGAAGGGCTGTACCGCGAAAGTAATCGACTCATTCCGTCGTCCGAGCTTCCATTGCCCGTACTCAACGGTGTCTGCAATGAAAAGCAGAATCAGTACCTGTATCCAGGCTTGTCCGACAAATATGAGGACCCCTGCAACACCGATGAACAACATTGTGGTTGTGGGAGCAAGGAAGAAAATGATGTATCCGGTAACCACCAGAATCATTGAGACGAGGAATAGTCGCTTCCTGCTGATACGCTGAGTAACGGCTGGATATACCGCCATCGCTGATATTTGAGAGATGCCGAGAACCAGGGCGAAGATCGAGTACATTGCCTCGTCTCCGTAAACGTACTTGAAGAAGTAGAGTCCCAGGCTGATCGTTATTGTGTAACCAGTGGTGAAGAGCGCCATTGCCGCAGCGATCGCCACCAACTGATCATTCTTGAACAACACCTTTCCCAGTTCCTTGAATCGTGTCGGAGAATAATCACTCGGGATAGTGCGTTCTTCTTTGGTGAAGATGACCGTGACCGCTTGGAACACGATCAGTAGAGTGGCCGCAATAATGGCGAGAAGTTGATAGGCCCGAGACTCGGACCCGACCCATTCGGTGAGGGCGGTAGATATAGGAACGATACCAACAACCATTGAGAAGGCGCCAAGAGAAGCACAGATACGGGCGAATGATCCAATCTTGTCCCGCTGCTTCTGGGACTGGGATAGAGCAGGGAGAAGCGACCAGTACCCGACATCATTTGCGGTGTACGAGATGCTGTAGGCGAGATAAATGGCGGCGAAGAGCCAGACGAACGCGGCACCCTCGATCCCAAAATCGGTGAAGAGAAGGGCCTGGAAAATGAAGGTCAAGATGGCGCCCGCGACGATCCAGGGTTTGAACTTTCCCCAACGAGTGGCGGTGTTGTCAACGAGCAGTCCGACAACTGGATCAGATAAGGCATCGAAGATTCGCGCAACAACCACTACAGCCGTCACTGCGGCCAGCGTTCCTCCAGTGATCCTGATGACATCAGTTAAGTAGAACATTAGGTACATCGACACGAGGGTGTACGAGATATCTCGGCCCATAGTGCCGATTCCGAACCCGTAGACGTTTCGGCGAGCCTGGCTCGATACCTGTTTCGTCTTTTCGGTGTATTTCTCCACCGGTCACCCCCTTGTGCCGCCCTGCGTAAACGCTACCTGAACAAAGGAGCGAGTGTCCCGTGACCGCCTCAGTTCTCTATCTCGCTGACCGATTCGGAACCTCTTGGCAGCGCCCTCGTTCGCTACTTACCCCTTTAGACCTTCGCTCGCTTACCTCGCGATGAGCCGACTTTGAACGCCATCTAGGAAGCGAATTTACGACGCGGGACATAAAGAGACACAAAGAGTGGACTTAGTAGCGGCGATCTTCGCTTCTTGGCGCTAGGGGGAGAGTTCGTCGTTGGTTGATCAATCTGCAAGACTTGGAATGGAATAATTTCTGGCGGGAGGGGAAGACCGTGCGGCCTAGTGCAGGTGTGACGCAACCGGCCTTTGCTGAAACCCTGAGGCGTTCGGCAGAAGACGGGCTTCTTGCTGGGTTACCAAGCAACATGGATCTTTCGTCGATTTCGGTGAAACTTGAGGGAACGGGGGAATCATACGCAGTCTGGTCCCTCACTGACGGACAAAGAGCCTACATGCTGCGCATTCCGCTTCGCCCTCTTGATGAGATGCCGCATCCGATGGAGCGGGAGTTCCAGGTCGCGTCCCATATTTCCCCCTCGGTAGGTCCACGGGCTCTTTACTTTGAGCCGGATCCGGGGAATCCTCTAGGTGCTCCGTATATTATTTCTGAGTTCACTCCTGGACGGACGAAGAGGGAGCGGCAATGGGCGGCAGACGACTTTGATGCCCTCGTGCCCGTTATCGTGAGGTTGCACAGCGGCCCTTCCTGGGATCTGGATGGCGGCGACGAGGACGTCAACTTGTTAGAGGGGTTCCGGGCGGCTCGATTATGGTGGCAGAATAACGATCCGCAGACAGCAGATTCTGAGCGTGTCGCGTCGCTTGGTGATCGCGTAGAACGTTTTATTGAGTCGAATGAATGGGCCTGCGAGGGTGCGCATGCGTGTCCAATCCACTCCGACTTATGTGCAACCAACATAGTCTTCGATAACCAGGGTCACCCTCGACTAATCGACTGGGAATGGGCGGAGAACGGAGACCCAGCAAAGGATCTGGCGTACGTTGGGGGAGAGGCCTACTGCGATCCTTGGTATGTTCCGATGAGTCGTGCCGAGGTGAAACGATTTGTGCGAAACTATGCGACCCAGATGCGCCCGGAACTCTCATCGGACGAGGTCGAACGGGAGTATGAGCGGCTTCTGGCGCGCCGAGACTCATGGGAGGCTTGGGAGCGGTACACCATGGGCCTACATTGCCTAAGGCGCGGACGGGAAGAAAACGACGGGTTCTATCTGAATGCAGGGGAACAGATGCACCAGCGACTCCAGGCCCTGCTTGATCGCGATGAGGCGGCATAACGTGGTGGGCAAGATGCTCTCAAGACGAGGAATCGTTGGAAGTGGTCTTGCGGGTTCTTTAGCTCTTCTATATGGAACTTCAGTAGGAGGGAAACGAACGGACGTAGTCGTTCCAGTAACAGACTCTCTCAGCTGCCAGGAAGTGCTGATTCCCATTCGGGTGGTCTATGGCTTGCCAAAGTGGGCGTATCCCCGGGGCGGTGTCTGCGTCGGTCGGACCTTCTTGACGGGTCGCCGACCAACCAAGAAAATTCTCCAGCACGAGGCGCGGCACGTGCTGCAATGGCGAAGGCATGGCCTGACGATGCCGATACGTTACTGGGCCGCAGGAAGTGATCCGTTTACGAATAGGTTCGAGATTGAAGCGGACTTGGATGAGGGCGGATACTGCACGCCCTAAGCATAGGCATGGTCCGTCCGAGTACCATTGAGACATTGACCGATTCAGGTGGGCGGATTTGAGTCCCGACCCGCGGCGCGGTGGAAAGAGGAATAGTGGCAGAGCGAGATTACGGGCGCCAAGGCGGCCAAGGTAAAGACCGGAATGGCGGCAAAGGCAACTACGGCCGGTCTGGATCGGACCGATCTGGAGGTTCTTCAAGGCGCTCTAACGACCGCTACTCTGGAGGGCGTTCTTCCGATGGCGGTCGGCGATCCGGTGAGGGTTCATACTCAAGGGATTCGTCTGGGCGTGGTGAGGGACGGCCTCGTAATGATCGCGGGAACTATTCACGCGACGGAAACAGGGATTCCAGTCGTGGTGGGCGGGATGACCGAAATTCTTACTCCCGCGATGGTGGTCGCCGAGATGACCGTAAGCCGTATTCGAGGGACGGTAGGCGTGACGATCGCGGATCGCAGTCACGAGATGGTAGGCGGGACGAGCGTCGCTCATTCTCTTCTGGCGGTGGGCGGGATGACCGAAATTCTTACTCCCGCGATGGTGGTCGCCGAGATGACCGTAAGCCGTATTCGAGGGACGGTAGGCGTGATGATCGCGGATCTGGCTCGCGGGACGGGCGCAAGTCGTTCTCGCGGGATGATCGTGGACCTCGTCGTGACGACAGAGGTCGGGGTGGTCAATCACGCGATGGGGGACGCGACTTTAAGAAGCGCGACGACAAACCACACACCCGCGAATACAAATCTGCGGATCCGAACGAGCCGATTATTCCCGCTGGCGTAGGAGCGGATCAACTCGATCAAGAAGCGATGAACGCGCTTAGCACCCTTGCGGGCGCCAACCGCGAGATCGTCGCACGTCATCTTGTCATGGCTGGGCAGACGATCGACGTAGACCCTGAACTCGCCTATCAGCACAGCCAAGCTGCCGTGAAGCGTGCCGGCCGTGTCGATGTGGTTCGTGAAGCTGCGGCGCTCACCGCTTATGCCACGCAGAGGTATGAAGAAGCGCTACGCGAGGTCCGCGCTGTTCGCCGGATGCGCGGAGATGAGTCTCTTCGCGCTATCGAAGCCGACAGCGAGCGCGGTCTAGGTCGCCCAGAGAAGGCAATCGAGATCGTGGACGAGGCAGATCTTTCGAAAACGCCGCTCTCCGAGCAGGTGGAGCTAGTGTTGGTCTCTGCCGGGGCGCGTGCCGACCTGGATCAGTTGGACGCGGCGTTGTTGATCTTGGATGAGGCCGTTCACAAGCTTCCAGAGACGGCCGACGCATACATGGTCGGAAGGCTTCATAGTTACCGCGCGGATATTCTTCGATCCCTCGGACGAGACGAGGACGCCGTTGCTGCCGAAGCGCTGGTTCCAGAGCCTGAAGAGACCATCGAGATCCTTGACCTAGAAGAAATCCTCGATGCTGATGTCGACAATGTTCGTACTTCGCTTCGCGGGTCGAAGGGTCCGCTCATCGAGCAGCACGACGGGCTGGTACTTGACCTTGATGGCGTTTGCTTCGAAGGAACCAAATCGATTGATTACGCTGGTGAGTCCCTGACCAAAGCGTCCGAGGAGTACGTTCCTCTTTCATTCGCGACCAATAATGCATCACGCACGCCTGAAGAAGTGGCCGAGAAGCTTCGTGGCTTCGGTATTCCCGCCAAGCCCGAGAACGTCATTACCTCGTCGATGAACCTCATGTACCTGCTCAAAGAGGAACTTGAGCCGGGAGCAAAGGTGTTGGTAGTCGGTTCCGATGCTCTTGTCACCGAAGTGCAGAAGGCCGGTTTCCAACCTGTTTCCGAGAACGAAGACGGAATCGCTGCAGTGGTTCAGGGCTATGGAAAGGATGTCAACTGGGCGCAGCTTTCAGAGGCAGCATATGCGTTGAACGCCGGAGCGCGTTTCTACGCCACCAACCTTGACACCACGCTTCCTACCGAGAGAGGAATGGCCCTTGGCAACGGATCTTTGGTCGCCGCTGTCACTCGTGCAACGGGAAAGCGACCTGCAGCAACCGGCAAACCGCAACCCGAAATTATGGATCGGGCGGCCGGGCTGATTGAGTCTCAGAAGCCTCTCGCTGTTGGTGATCGCCTTGAGACCGATACCGCGGCTGCAATCGCCGCCCGTATGCCCACCATGCACGTACTGACCGGGGTTTCTAGTGCCGAAGACATCATTCGCGCACAGAAGGGGCTACGACCGTCATACCTTGCGCTTGATCTTCGCGGCCTGTTCGAGGAGCATCCCTTTGCAAAGCACCACCGGGACGGAACGTGGACGGCCGGGAACTCCCAGCCGGTCAAACTCACCAGGTGGGGAAGTCCAGTCTTTAGCGACATTGAACTACGCGATGATGGGGACCCTGTCGTTCTGAGCCTGGACAACTATCGGGCGTTTGCGGCCGCCGCATGGGATCAGGTCGATAGTGATCGTCCGGTGCGCGTTCCCAAATTGGTAATCGTGCCCAACGATGATCCAGCGGGAACGGTGGTGGCGCCAAACTTCGTGAAGGACGAGGAAGGAAATGTTCTGAGCGCGGACACCGACTCAGCCGTCGACCGCGAAGAAGTCACGGTGGAAACGGACGAGACCGTAATCGAGACCGATGCAAGCGAGGGCGACGGAGAGGCCATTCCAGAGGAACACGCTGTCGAGATAGAGACGGAGTTCGTCGAGGCCGTTGGATCCGCAACCGTTGGAGCCAACTCCTTAGAAGCCGAATACGAAGAAGACGAGACCACTGATGTTGAGGTTAAGGTCGAAGATGTCTGACGCAGATCAGGTTGAGGATGAGTTGCGGGCCCTGCGTCGCCTAGAGCAAGAACTCAGAGATGAACTGAATGAGCTGCAGGTGAACTGAGATGGCCAGAAGCCGTCTCGACGCTGAACTCGTGAGGCGCGGCCTCGTCCCTTCACGAAACCAGGCACAGCGCCTGGTCGAAGAAGGCCGGGTACTAGTAAACGGTATGCCCGCGGCAAAAGCTGCTTCACAAATCGATCAGGCTGTGCCAATTGAGGTGACAAAACCCGCGGAGAAGAGCGACTACGTTTCGCGTGGGGCCCATAAGCTCCTCGGTGCGTTGGAGGCGTTTCACGGAGAGTTTCCTTCCATTGAAGGAGCGAAATGCCTTGACGCGGGAGCATCGACTGGCGGTTTTACCGACGTTCTCTTGCAAAAGGGCGCGCGCGAGGTTGTGGCGGTGGATGTCGGCTATGGACAGTTGGCGTGGAAACTACGTGAAGATCCGCGGGTAACGGTTCTTGAAAGAGTGAATATTCGTCACCTGACTCCCGAACAGGTCGGAACTCCGCCATCGCTCGTCGTTGCGGATTTATCCTTTATCTCTCTCACCCTAGTTTTACCGAACCTGGTAACGGTCGCACCGGGGGCAACCATGATGCTCATGGTCAAACCACAGTTTGAGGCCGGTAAAGGAAAAGTCGGCGCCGGTGGCGTTGTGCGTGATCCCGAGATTCGTGCACAGACAGTCTTGAAGGTCGCGGACAGAGCCATTGAGCTTGGGCTCAGGGTGATCGGGGTGGCGGCTTCACCTCTTCCTGGCCCCTCCGGAAACGTAGAGTATTTTCTGTTGTTGGCACCGCGTCCGGTGGAAAATGACCAAGCGATCGGCCTTGCAGGGGCGGAACTCGCCGATAGGGTCCGGCGTGCGGTCGCAGAGGGGCCACAGGATGGCCTCTAGTCGTCAGAGCGGCGATCGAACGGCACCGTTGCAGAAGGAGGAACTCAAGTGAGTAAATCAATTCTGTTGGTCAGCCACCGCCATCGAGAAGAGATCAAGGCAGCGGCAGCCCTGACCAGAGCGATTTCCGGCGACCTAGGATTGAGAATCGTTGAGGAAGCTGATCGTGACAGTCCGCCTGATCTCGTATTGGCCCTTGGTGGAGACGGGACGATACTTGGCGCGGCCGAGTTCGCACACGAACTCGATATTCCGCTACTGGGAATCAACTTCGGGCACATGGGATTCTTGGCGGAGACATCTGGGGAAACCCTTCCAGACGTGCTGAGTCAGGTGGCGCGGGCAGACTACTCGGTGGATCCGCGAATGACCTTGAGGGTTGTCGTTCGATGCCCGGGCGGACAGACGACCGAGGACTGGGCACTCAATGAGGCGGTGGTTCTGCACACGGACATGGCGCGCCCAGCCGAGTTTGCGTTCGCGGTGGACCACCAGATTGTTTCGACCTACGCCGCTGACGGGATAATCCTCGCAACGCCGACCGGCTCGACCGCCTATGCCTACTCGGCGGGAGGACCGGTCGTCTGGCCCGACACCGAAGCCATCGTTATGGCACCGCTCGCGGCTCACGGACTTTTTACTCGCCCCCTGGTTGTCAGCCCTCAGTCATTCCTTGAGGTTGGAGTCCTGGCGGTAAACCGTGAGATTCCGAGAGTGTGGTTAGACGGACGCCGCGCCTATGACACACCACCGGGTTCGACGGTTGAGGTAACAAAGGGTGCCAAGCCACTGATGGTTGTCCGTCTTGGAGACACTCCTTTTTCGAAGCGTTTAGTCACAAAGTTCAATCTTCCTGTCTCCGGTTGGCGCGAGAATGGTTTCGAGGCCGCCGTTGATTGAGACACTTCGGATTGGTGGCCTTGCGCTCCTCAAAGATTGCGAGTTGGAGTTTCCGCCAGGACTGACCGTCGTCTCCGGCGAGACAGGCGCCGGAAAGACGGTGTTACTCACTTCGCTCCGGATTCTTTGTGGAGGTCGAGCCGATTCATCAATGGTTAGTCCGGGTGCTCTTCGCACCGAGGTCGATGCGGTTGCAACCCTCGACCGAGATCAGGCAACGGAGCTTGAAGAGGCGGGGTATCTGGTGGATGAGGACCAGGTCACCTTTTCACGAACTGTCCCTCGTGAGGGGCGTTCTCGGGCCGCGATTGCCGGACGTCCGGTTCCGGTAAAGATGCTGACTGATACTGTCGGTCGGACCATTACCATTCATGGCCAATCCGACCAATGGCGACTCAAGGGGTCGGGAGCCCAGCGAACTCTTTTGGATCAGTATGGTGGACCCGAGCACAGGGCGCTCCTAGACGAGTACTTGGCGACATGGGAACGGGTGACATCTGCCCGTGAACGCTTCGAGTCTCTGATCGCAAATCATGACCAACAGCAGGTCGAACTGCAGTACCTTCGCGAACTAGCCACGGCGATTGAAGAGCTTGATCTTGGTACCGATGAGGAGGAGTTGATTGACTCTGCGATCGACCGCCTAACGAATGTCCAAGAGCTTCGTGAGGAAGTCGGACTGGCTGCGTCGCTCTTCGACTCAGACCAGGCAGAGGGATTGGTTGACGCCATTGGCAGAGTCACAGAACTGCTGCGACGCGCCGGCCGTCAGGACGCTTCACTTGAGGCGCTTGAGATCCGTGCCTCCCAGCTGGAAATCGAGGCGGGTTCCCTGGCAGCCGACCTTCGTGACTACGTTGAAGGTCTTTTTGACGACCCCGCGGAGTTGGCTCGTCTGCACGACCGTAGAGCAGTCCTTACCGACCTGATGCGGGGTAGAGCAGCGAGCGTATCAGAGCTCTTAGACTGGGCCGACAACGCAAAACGAAGGATTTTAGAGCTTGAGGACACTTCTTCCGATCCGGAAGCCGCGGCGCGCCAGCTAAAGGTGGACGAAGAGGAACTGAGCGCTCAGGCCCGGCGCTTAAGCGAGTCCAGGAAGACCGCGGCGAAAAGGCTTGAGAACAGAGTCGGGGCCGAGATCGCCGATCTGGGTCTAGGAAACGCCAAGTTCAGGGTTGAGATTGAAACTCAGGAGTTATCTCGCCTCGGTCAGGATCGAGTGACGATGATGCTTCAGGCCCACCCGTCCATGCCGCCCGCGCCGATCTCTCAGGGAGCCTCTGGCGGCGAGCTGTCGCGGATCATGCTGGCTTTGGAAGTTGCCCTGGCCGAGAACGATGGAGGCAAGACGTTTGTCTTCGACGAAATTGATGCTGGCATCGGTGGAACTACCGTGGGTAGCGTCGCGGCGCGTCTGCTAGATCTTTCGAAATCACAACAGGTGATAGTTGTCACCCACCAACCTCAGATTGCTGCGATGGCGGACGCCAACTTCGTTGTGCAAAAGTCGAATGGAATCGCTGAGGTAACTAGGGTCGAGGCGAAGTCACGAACAGATGAGATTGTCCGCATGCTTGGTGGAGAATCCAAAGCCGCTCGTCAACACGCAATTGATCTTGAGTCAAGGGCCGCACTGCGGAGAAATAAGACAGTCTAGGATCCACGCTCGACCACGCGCTAAAATGAGGGTCCATGGTTAATGACAGCGCACAAGCTGCGAACATGGCACAGCCCAAACACATCTTTGTCACCGGTGGCGTGGTATCTTCCCTTGGAAAAGGGCTAACAGCCTCGTCCCTGGGAATGTTGCTTCGGGCACGCGGACTGAAGGTGGTCATGCAAAAGCTTGACCCCTATATAAATGTCGATCCTGGCACCATGAATCCTTTTCAGCACGGAGAGGTATTCGTGACTGAGGACGGTACCGAGACTGACCTGGACATCGGTCACTATGAACGCTTCCTCGATGTTCCCCTGTCCGGCGACGCTAATGCAACTACGGGGCAGATCTACTCGAGTGTTATTGCAAGGGAGCGCAGGGGCGAGTACTTGGGTGACACGGTTCAGGTGATACCACACATCACCAACGAGATCATGAGCCGAATGAGAGCACAAGCAAGCCCGGGTGACGGGTCAACGTCCCCGGACATCATCATTACGGAGATCGGTGGCACCGTAGGCGATATTGAGTCGACCCCTTTCCTTGAAGCAGCTAGGCAAGTTCGTCGAGAACTTGGACGCGACAACTGCCTTTTCGTCCATGTCTCGCTACTTCCTTACCTAAAGTCGGCCGGGGAACTGAAGACAAAACCTACTCAGCACTCGGTCGCCAACCTTCGCTCTCTTGGCATTCAGCCCGACGCTCTGGTCCTTCGCAGTGAAGTTGATGTGCCCGAATCGGTGAAGAAGAAAATTTCACTGATGTGTGATGTCGACATGGATGCCGTCGTGGTTTGCCCCGATGCGCGCAGTTTGTACGAGGTTCCAAAAATCCTCCACAAGGAAGGGCTGGATGCATTCATTGTCCGCAGACTAGATCTTCCGTTTCACGACGTCGATTGGACCACTTGGGATGACCTTTTGGAGCGTGTAAACCATCCGGATCACGAGGTTGAGGTTGCGATAGTCGGAAAGTACATCGATCTTCCCGACGCCTATCTTTCTGTAATCGAGGCACTGCGAGCGGGTGGTTTCGCCAATCGAGCCCGCGTGTCTATCCGGTGGGTCAACTCCGATGCTTGCCTCACATCGGAGGGAGCAGCAAATGAACTCAATGGAGTCGATGCTGTCCTGGTTCCGGGTGGCTTCGGAATCAGGGGAGTAGAGGGCAAATACGGCGCACTCAGATGGGCACGTGAGAACAGGGTTCCCACTCTTGGCATCTGCCTGGGACTACAGGCCATGGTGATCGAGGCGGCTCAGAATCTGGCTGGAATCCCTGAGGCATCCTCGACCGAGTTTGATCCCGATACCCCAGACCCCGTCATCACCACCATGGAGTCGCAGCTCGGGATCGTCGAGGGAGAGGGCGACCTAGGCGGGACGATGAGGCTCGGAGCCTATCCAGCAGAACTTGTTCCCGGATCGATTGTCGCCAAGGCATACGACACTACCTCCGTCTCGGAGCGGCACCGTCACCGGTTCGAAGTGAACCCCGACTATCGTGAGGTTCTAGAGAAGGCGGGACTCAGAGTATCTGGAACTTCGCCCGACGGAATGCTCGTCGAGTTCGTTGAGCTCGATTCGGACCTCCACCCCTACTACGTTGGCACTCAGGCGCACCCGGAGTTCAAGTCGCGTCCAGCCAACCCACACCCGTTGTTCGTGGGTCTAATCAAGGCCGCCATCGCTTCCTAGGCCCTCTCACTCAACAAAACTGTGCGACGTTTTGAGTAGGGAGGGCGAGTAGTAGATCCGCCGACACTTGGCGACTGCCTGGCCGAGGTCCCCTGCGGTCGCCCGCCGGGGTTACCGTCCAGCTCTGTTGAGGAATGAAGGGCGACGGTGGGCGGTGACTGACCGAAGACGACATCAGCGAAGCAGTGGTCGAGGCAGCACCGGTCGGCGGCGCCCGCCGCAACGAGAGCGGTCGAACTGATGGTCGCCGACACCGAAGTGCACAATCCCGCAGTTTTTCACAACCGCACTGTTTCCAAAATCAGCTACACTTGTAAACGCGTTATAGGACTTAGGTCTACAGGATTCGATTTGCGAGTTTGGGGGTGCCATGACGGATTTAGTTGAGCAGGGTACCCGGCAGCAAGTCCTCGACCTCATTATCGAAAAGGGTCCAATAACTGCGACCACTATTTCGCACATTCTATCTTTGACCACGGCCGCCGTCAGGCGTCACATCACCTCCCTTGAAAAGGGCGGAGAAATCATCGAGCACGAGGTTCCGGTTATCGGATCACGCGGGCGCGGCAGGCCGGCGAGACACTATGTCGCTACGGACTCAGGCAGAGGACGACTCGAAGATTCGCATTCGGACCTGGCGGTGAAAGCTCTCTACTACCTAGAAAAGGTCGGAGGGAAAGAAGCCGTTGAAGGTTTCGCGGCCTCGCGTTCGAGGGAACTCGAGCGAAGGTACGCCCCGGTCGTGCGGTCGGCGGGACACGACCCTCGTCTTCGTGCTCAGGCACTGGCCGACGCTCTCACCGATGACGGGTATGCCGCAACGATTCGTCCCGTTGGCGATGGAAATTTTGCGATTCAACTCTGTCAGGGCCACTGCCCGATTGAGAAGGTGGCGCACGGATATCCGCAACTTTGTGAAGCTGAGCTAGTTGCGTTTTCAAAGCTTCTGGGCGTTCACGTTCAGCGGCTTGCGACTTTGGCTCAGGGTGAGCACGTCTGTACAACCCACATTCCAGTGGGGATGGCGACGGTCCATCCGGGAACACGCTCGGTCTTCATGCGCCGATAGGTGGCAGAGGGCCGAGAGCAGGACTGAATAAGAAGTAGAAAAAGAAGGAAATCAATGACGCAGACAACGCAGGCCCCTCCTGTGACGCCAATGACCGATGACGAGATCATCGATTCCATTGGCGCATATGGCTATGGCTGGCATGACCGCGACGACTACTCCAAGGGAGTGCCCAAGGGCATCAATGAGGACATCGTTCGGTATATCTCTGAAACGAAGGAAGAGCCCGAATGGATGCTTGAGCGGCGCCTGAAGGCCTTCAACTTCTTTGAGCGCAAGCCCACGCCAACCTGGGGTCCAGACCTGTCCGGCATCGACTACGACGACTTCAAGTACTACGTTCGTCCGACCGACCGCCAGGTTAACGACTGGAACGATCTGCCAGAGGAAATCAAAAACACTTACGACCGGCTTGGAATTCCAGAAGCGGAGAAGAAGCGACTGGTGGCTGGGGTTGCGGCGCAGTATGAGTCCGAGGTGGTCTACCAGCAGATTCAGGAGGATCTGGAACGTCAGGGAGTCATTTTCCTCGACACCGACAGTGGTCTACGCGAATACCCGGAGCTGTTCGAGAAGTACTTCGGCAAGTCAGTTCCTGCGGGTGACAACAAGTTTGCCGCACTTAACACCGCCTGCTGGTCCGGTGGGTCGTTTATTTATGTTCCGCCGGGGGTCCACGTCGAGATCCCGCTTCAGGCCTATTTCCGGATCAACACGGAAGCTATGGGCCAGTTCGAGCGAACACTGATCATCGCTGACGAGGGATCGTACGTTCACTACGTCGAGGGCTGTACTGCCCCCATCTATGATTCGAATTCGCTTCACGCTGCAGTCGTCGAAATCTTTGTGCTCAAGGACGCTCGTGTTCGCTACACAACCATTCAAAACTGGTCGAACAACGTTCTGAACCTGGTTACCCAGCGCGCCATCGTTGAAGAGGGCGGCACCATGGAGTGGATCGATGGAAACATGGGTTCCGCGATCACCATGAAGTACCCGGCCTGCTACCTGATGGGTGAAAACGCCAAGGGGGAGACGCTTTCGATCGGGTTTGCGGGTCGCGGACAGCACCAGGATACGGGGGCAAAGATGGTGCACATGGCTCCTCGTACCTCATCCTCGATCGTTGCGAAGTCGGTGTCCCGTTCCGGGGGGCGTACCTCGTACCGTGGTCTAGTTGAGGTTCACTCACGCGCAACCAAGTCGAAGTCGAACGTTCTTTGCGACGCTCTGTTGGTTGACAAGATCTCCCGTACCGATACGTACCCCTACGTGGATGTTCGGACTGAAGACGTTGTGATGGGCCATGAGGCCACCGTCTCTAAGGTGAACGAGGACCAACTGTTCTACCTAATGAGTCGCGGTTTGGATGAAAACGAAGCGATGGCGACGATTGTTCGTGGTTTCGTTGAGCCAATCGCCAAGGAACTCCCGATGGAGTATGCCCTTGAGCTCAACCGCCTGATTGAACTGCAGATGGAAGGATCCGTCGGCTGATATGGCCACTAAAACCACTGGAAAAGTTAACGAACCGTCAAAGGCCACCAGGGCTGACCGTCCCGTCTCGTTTAGTCTTGAAGACTTCCCCATGCCCGTGGGGCGTGAGGAAGACTGGCGCTTCACCCCGATGCGGCGCGTCAAGCCACTTCTCGAAGAGCAGACCGAGTATCTGGCACCGAAGGTGGAGGTACAGGGGCCCGAGGGTGTTCTAGTCGAAAATGTCGCCATGGACGACTCGCGAGTCGGCATCGTACTGGCTCCGGGAGATCGTCCTGCTGCGCTCGCCTGGAATAAGACCAAAGAGGCTGTGGTCATCACGGTGCCAGCCGACATTGAGCTGACTGAGCCGGTAATGGTTCACGTAACAGCTCCGCGAGCGGCCTCCGCCGGACACATTGTGGTTCGAACCGAAAGGCATGCCAAGGCGACAGTCGTACTAATTCACGATGGTCCGGCCATTCTCAACCAGACGGTCGAGGTTCGTGCTGACGACGGATCGACACTTAACTTCGTCGCGGTTCACAACTGGGATCGCGATGCGCTTCATGCGTCAGCGCATCGAGTCAGCGTGGGCCGCGACGCCAATCTGACGCACATGATCGTCACCCTGGGTGGGGACTTGGTTCGCATCACCATCGACTCCGAACTCAAAGAGCAGGGCGGCAACCTGAACCTCAACGGTCTCTATTTTGTTGACCCGGGCCAAAATCTAGAACATCGGGTCTTCATCCACCACACTGCTCCCAACTGTTACTCGCGTTCTGCCTACAAGGGAGCTTTACAGGGCAAGGACGCGCATGCCGTCTGGATCGGTGACTGCCTCATCGGGCGGGATGCGGACAACACCGACACCTACGAGTTGAATCGGAACCTGATTCTTACAGAGGGCGCCAAGGCTGACTCAGTTCCTAACCTAGAGATCGAGAACGGCGAGATCGAGGGGGCAGGTCACGCTTCCGCTACAGGTCGCTTTGACGATGATCAGTTGTTCTACCTAATGAGCCGTGGCGTTTCGGCAGTCGATGCCAGACGCCTTGTTGTACGCGGATTCTTCGCTGAACTCGTCAACCAGATCGGCATCGCTGATCTGCAAGATTCACTGATGGAAGAAATCGACCATCGTCTACGCGAATACAACGAACGCCTCGCTGAACAAGTAACAGCCAACTAACCTCACACACGCGATGAACGAAGACAAGAAAGAAAACAAGATGTCGGAAACACTGGCCATTAAGGATCTCCACGTTGAGGTCATGACTCCTGAGGGTGCAAAGGAGATTCTCAAGGGAGTTGACTTGACGATTGGCTCCGGTGAGATTCACGCGATTATGGGACCAAATGGGTCTGGTAAGTCGACGTTGGCCTATGCCCTTGCCGGTCATCCTGCCTACGAGGTGACAGGCGGCGAGGCTCTGCTAAACGGTGAAAACATCCTTGAGATGTCGGTTGATGAGCGGGCCAAAAAAGGGTTGTTCCTGGCCATGCAGTACCCGGTAGAAGTCGCGGGGGTGTCGGTTTCGAACCTGCTACGGACCGCGAAGACCGCCATTGACGGGGAAGCTCCTCCTATCCGCCACTGGATCAAGGACGTGGATAAGGCAATGCAGAATCTCCGCATGCCCTCAGACTTCGCAGACCGCGATGTCAATGTCGGGTTCTCTGGGGGTGAGAAGAAACGCCTAGAAATCCTGCAAATGGAACTTCTGGAACCAAAGTTTGCAGTACTTGATGAGACTGACTCGGGTCTTGACGTTGACGCTCTGCGCATTGTTTCTGAGGGCGTCAACCGTGCTCACAAGAAGGACAATATGGGGATTATGCTGATCACCCACTACACCCGCATCTTGCGCTACATCAAGCCAAACTTCGTCCACGTCTTCGTAAATGGGCGCGTTGCAGAAGAGGGTGGGCCAGAGCTTGCGGACGTTCTTGAGGAGAACGGATACGACAGCTACCTGCAGTAGACAGACGCATTCCTGATAGGACTCAACATGGATGATGGGCGTGACTTCTCCGCCGGGGAGCTAGCGGCGATCCGACGTGACTTCCCCGCGCTTGAGCGGATCGGTCGGGGCGGTCACCCAATCATCTATTTAGATTCTTCCGCTACCGCGCAAAAGCCAATGTGCGTACTTGAGTCGGAGGTTGACTTCTATACGAGCTCCAACGGGGCTGTTCACCGAAACACTCACCTTCTTGGCGACGAAGCAACCGCGGCGTTCGAAGACGCGCGGACAAAGGTAGCCGGTTTCGTCGGAGGTAAGTCTGAGGAAATTGTCTGGACCAAGAACGCGACCGAAGCACTGAATCTAGTTGCGGCCTCAATCGGTAATGCGTCCCAGAATCAACCTGGTAGCGAGATGGCGATTTCGCCTGGCGACAAGATCGTTGTCACTCGCGCAGAGCACCATTCGAACCTAGTTCCCTGGCAGCAACTTGCTGCTAGAACCGGGGCCAAGCTCGACTGGCTCGACCTGACTCCCGAAGGCCGGATCGACCTCAGTACTCTGGAACGAATCACCGAGGACACTCGGGTGGTTGCATTCACGCACGCCTCGAACGTCACCGGGGCGGTCTCTCCAGTGGAACAGGTTGTCGAAAAGGCAAGGTCAGTTGGCGCGTTGGTGGTTCTTGACACCTGTCAATCGGCAGCGCATGTGCCGGTTGACGTTTCAAATCTGGGTGTTGACTTCGCAGTTTTCTCCTCGCACAAAATGCTTGGGCCAACTGGAGTAGGCGCACTGTGGGGAAAGGCGGATTTGCTAGAGAAACTACCACCATTTCTCACTGGAGGCTCAGTCGTCGCGGACGTGACGATGGAAAGTACGCGCTTTCTGCCCCCGCCCGCGAAGTTCGAAGCCGGATCGCAACCGGTAGCACAAGCCGTGGGATGGGCGGTAGCACTGGACTATCTTTCCGAGCTTGGCATGGATCGAGTCGAAGCACACGAGAACCGAATCACTGAGTACCTACTAGACGGAATTACGAACCTTGAGGGAGTACGCCTCCTTGGTCCATCCGACCGAGCGGAGCGGACAGGCGCGGTGTCATTTGTCGTTGAAGGAGTTCACCCACACGATGTTGGCCAAGTGCTTGACTCATATGACGTCGCTGTTCGCGTGGGACACCACTGCGCGATTCCACTTCACAGATTCTTTGGTGTGAAATCATCTTCTAGGGCATCAGTTTCGCTGACGACAACTACTGAGGAGATCGACGCATTTCTTGACGCCCTGGTAAAGGTTCAGGAGTACTTTGGAGGTCCTAAGTGAGCAGCCTAGACGCGCTCTACCAGCAACTCATCATTGATCACTCTCGTAAAAGGAGTGGCAGCGGAGATGTGAGTGGCTTCGAGTTCACCTCGTATCAGGTCAATCCTACCTGTGGCGACGAGGTTACTCTGGGGGTTCGCCTGGACAAAGCCGGTAATCCGGTTGAGATCGCCTGGGATGGTGATGGTTGCTCGATTTCGCAGGCGGCGCTGTCGCTATTGAGTGAGACGCTTGACGGCGCTGACCTAGAAGCGGTTAGACGCGACTTTGCCAACATGGAGCAAATGATGCACTCACGCGGCTCAGGAACACCCGACGAGATACTGGATGAGCTTGGCGACAATGCCGCGTTCGAGGGAACCTCAAAGTTTCCCAACCGAATAAAATGCGCTCTCCTTGGTTGGTACGCGTTACGCGACGCCATGGCCAAGGCGGGTATCGACATCACAGACAAGACACAAGACTAGGAGGGGCGGATATGAGCGATCAAGACGGGATGGCTGGAAACCCGATGGCGACACCGGAGCCTCCACCGCAACTGTTCGGCGAAATAAAGCCGGAATCTGATTTCGGGCGTGTTGACGTCATTGAGCTTGGCAACGTCGGGGGCGAGGAAGTCATCGAGGCACTGAAAGACGTCATCGATCCAGAGTTGGGGATTAACATCGTTGACTTGGGCCTGCTATACGGTGTTGCGATTGCCCCGGACAACTCAATCACGCTGAACATGACGCTGACATCCGCCGCTTGTCCCCTAACTGACGTTATCGAACGACAGGCACAGATGGTGCTTGGCCCGTTTTCTGAGAACGTTACGGTGAACTGGGTTTGGCTTCCGCCATGGGGTCCGGAGTGCATCACCCCGGACGGTCGAGCGCAACTAAGGGCCATCGGCTTCAACGTGTGACGTATCCTGGGTTGGTGAGCGAAACACTATTCTCAGATCCAGCGTCCTTTGTCCGTGCCCCTCGTCTGAGCGGGCTATCTGCCTCCCGCGACGGTCGGGTCATTGTTACTCGGCGAACCATTAGTGAGGAGCAAAACGCATTCCTCGACCAGTTGTTCGAGGTCACGGAAGACTCGGCGCGTCAACTGACTTTTGGGACCAAGTCGGCAGCGCTCCTCGCAATTGGTAAACGAGGCGAAATCTACTTCAGCCGCAATGACCCGGGTGCAGAGTCGAAGGGTGACGCGATTTGGATGCTTCCGCCCTCAGGAGAAGCACGTGAGATCTTCCGTTACAGGGGCGGCATAGAATCCGTTTCGGCCACCGAGTCAAACCTCCTAGTAACTCTTTCGGTTCTGCCGTCGGCCTGGTCTGATGGAGCGTCGGTAGAGCAAGCTCTCGCCAGATCGGCCGAGCTGAACAAGAAGCGTGAAGATGCCAAGGTAAGTGGGGTTCTCTACGCCCGCTATCCCACTAGATCTTGGGATCACGACGAGGCGGCGGGGGAGTGCCACCTGTTCATTTCGCCCCTACCTGAGTTGTCTGCGCCTACAGGCATTGATCCTCCTAAGAAGGCCGATACCGATAAGAAGAACGAGGATCACGCCGCGAAGTTACCCGCCAGTGAACTCAAACTGACCGAGGTGGCGTTGCCCCCGAGGCCGGACGGTGTCAGCGATTGGGACTTGGATCAAGTTCTGGCTTCAGACGACGGATCGATCGCGATGATCACCATGAGACGCCGAACCGAGATCGATCCGGTAACAGAGGTCTACCTACTAGATCTGCTTTCTGATGACGAACCCAAACTACTCTTTGGAGCACCGGACGCCGACATCTCAGGCGAGTTGATTTATCCGGACGCAAATGCGGGAATCCTCGGACACTATCTGCCACCACTGCCAGGCCAAACGGTGGATATAGAACTACAAAAGATCGACTTCAAGTCTGGAGAGATCGTTCTGCTTGCCCGCAGTGAGTGTAACTCGATGGCCGTGGGAGCCGGGAACGTTCTTTATCTTGCGAACGATAGAGGTGGCCGGGGCGGAGTCTTCAGTGTTTCCTCGCCTGAGGAACTCAGACTCGTCACGCCCGACGATGAGTACTCATACTCCAGTATTGCCTGGGCAAAAGACAAACTGGTCGCCCTGCGATCAAGCATCGCAGAACCGGCTACCGTAGTCTTCATCGACCCGGCTTCTGGAACGGTTACCGAAGGCCCACAGCTTACCCCCGAACTTGAGCTGCCCGGTGAACTGACCGAGGTAGAGGCGGTAGCTACGGATGGAACGCCTCTTCGTGCGTGGCTCGCAGTTCCGGACGGCGAGGGCCCTCATCCGCTGGTCGTCTTCGCGCACGGTGGCCCATGGGGATCCTGGAACGACTGGACTTGGCGCTGGAACCCGTGGGTATTTGTCGCTCGCGGATACGCGGTACTGCTTCCAGACCCGGGTATCTCAACCGGATACGGTCAAGAGATGACCAGTCGTGGACACGACTCGATCGGCGATGAACCCTTCACTGATATCATGGCGCTAACTGACGCGACCATAGATCGCGACGATATCGATGAGAGTCGGCAGCTTTTTGCCGGGGGCTCATATGGGGGTTACATGGCTAACTGGGTCGCGGGTCATACAGGTAGTCGCTTCAAGGGCATCGTCACTCACGCCTCACTGTGGAACATCGAATCAATGGCAAGGACCACCGACAACGGTTCCTGGTACCGCTGGATGATGGCGCCGATTCCAGCAGGACCCAGACAGGGACCGGCGCAAGCGGAGCTTTGGTCACCGCATCGTTTTGCTCAGGACATCAAAGTTCCGATGCTGGTCATCCACGGAGACCAGGACTACCGTGTGCCGATTGGCCAGGGCCTGGAGTTGTGGATGGACTTGCAACGTACCAGCCCCGAACTTGCTCACCAATTCCTCTACTTCCCGGACGAGGGACACTGGATTCTAAAGCCTGGCAACGCGCAGGTTTGGTATGAAACTTTCTTGGCATTCCTCGACCAGCACTCAGAAGACAGGGATTTCGTACGTCCCGAATTACTCGGATAGGCCCCCCGCTTCCGGTAGCTTCAAACTGTTTGAAGCTACCGGAAGCGGGACTATTTTCCCGGTTTATGCGTGCGCCCTACGCACAAACGGCAGAATGGTCCGGTTTGCGGCAACATTGCGCAGAAATCCTCCGTTTGCGAAGAGAAACGGGGAGAGTCGGGATCACTGGGGGAAGACGGCCAGCTTTCCGCTTCCGTAGTATCGGCGCAGGGTCTCGTTCCTGAATGCCTCGAAGCCACCATCCGACACTGACTGCCTTATTGCATCGACCAGGCGCACTGTAAACCACTCATTGTGGATGGTTGCGAGGGTGGCCGCCAGAATTTCTTTTGCCTTAAACAGGTGCCTAACGTAAGCCTTCGTGAAGTGGGCGCAAGTGTAACAACCACAACCTTCAGCCAGGGGGGTGAAGTCCCTCGCGAAGCGAGAGTTAGTAATGTTGTAGCGGCCAGTGGGGGTGTAGATAGCGCCGTTTCGTGCCACCCGTGATGGATTGACACAATCAAAGGTGTCGATACCTGCATCAACCGCCACGAACAGGTCGTATGGTTCAGAAATCCCCAACAGATGACGACCCTTGTCGGAGGGAAGTTCGGCCGTGACCCACGAGACTATTTCTCCGAGTTGCTCTTTACGCAGTGCACCACCGATGCCAAACCCATCGAAGCTTTGTCCTTCTTCTTCCATGTCTGCCAGTGCTCGCGCGGCCGAAACGCGAAGGTCATGGTAGTCGGCTCCCTGCACCACTCCCCACAACTGCTGGTACGGCTTGCCGGCGCGCTCTTCGGTTTGTCGCTTGTGCTCACTCAAACACCGTCGGGCCCATGCTTCGGTGCGGATAAGTGATTCCTCCTGATAGGGGCGAGGATGCGACAGTGAAGTCAACTCGTCAAACGCAAACATTATGTCTGCACCGAGCTGATGCTGAATCCGGATTGATACTTCCGGGGTAAATCGGTGTTTCGCGCCGTCGATGTGACTCCGGAAAACGACGCCGTCGTCGTCGACCACTGCCCTCGAGGCCTTTATCGCCCTGGCCGAGAGTTTCGCCGGGATTGGTTGATCAGGGTCGGCTGCGAACTCTTCGCTCAGGACCTTCTTGAAACCGGCGCCCATCGACAGGACTTGAAATCCACCCGAGTCGGTGTAGGTCGGTCCGGGCCAGTGCATGAATGACCCGACTCCTCCGGCCTCGTCCACGATGTCCGAGCCAGGTTGAAGGTATAGATGATACGCATTCGCAAGGGTCGCCTGTGCCCCAAGCCCGACCAACATCTCGGGAAGAATGCCCTTAACGTCGGCTTTGGTACCAACCGGAATAAAGGCCGGGGTCTGGATCTCGCCGTGAGAAGTGTGAATGGTGCCAACACGAGCCAGGCCTCGCCCCTCTTCGCTGCGAAATGTTTCGGTGAAGCCACGATCCGGACGTTTGTGTCCCTTCTTTCCCACAACGCGGGCGGATGAGATTTCGGAGGGGCCAGCAGGCCGCTCTTTGTCAGCAGATGGTGGGAAGGCCGAAAGGGTAGTGAGTGGTCCCGAAAAAGAGATGGGAGGCTGAGAGATCCAGTCAGTCAAAATTCACCTATCGCAGTAGTTATCAACAGTGACTTTACTGCGAAGGAGGACAGATCAGAGAATAGACTGCCCGGAGTCCGGGTAGCGGCTTTCCGTACCATTGGCATGTGACCGGTGAACCCTCGAATCAGACTTCGCGATTGAAGCGCGCTAAGGAGGGCTACAAACTCGTTTCGGATATCTTTACTCCGAGCCGTATTGCCCTACTCGCAGTCGTGCTTCTGATCGGAATAGTCGGCCTGTTTGGTGGATGGGATGTGGTCGGTGAAGAAGCTGGTGCGCCCCGCGGCGACCTTGAAGAGGCCGCAGAGGTGAAGCCATTCAAGGTGCTGCCGGAAACCGCGCGCTACTTCGACGAAATAGAGCGGGTACTTCCCAAAGAAGAGGGGTATCGGTACATCGCACTGATGGTGAATGTCGAAAATACTAGTGACAGCTTCATTGCAAGCAATGTACTTACCGGCAGCGTGACCATAGACATTGACGGACTCAAGCAGTTTGAGGCTCCGGACGGATCGTTTCCTGTGAGTCCGCAGGTGATACGTGTGGATGACGCGCTTAATCAACGAGCATTTCAGCCCGGACTACCAGTGCGAGTAATTCTGGTGTGGCAGCAGGAATCCGGGGTCGAACCGTCTTCCGAGCTAGCGGTGACTTTCTCCGCCAACACCTGGCGTCGATCGACACTGGATGAACAAATGGCCTGGTTGGACCCTGAGCCTGCAGTCCAATACGTTTTGCCCCTTTCTAAGGCGGTGGACGAGTGAAAAACACAGGTAAGACCGTCCTAACGGTCGTCACAGTGTTTGCGCTTCTTTACGTCGGTTCATTTCTCACGAAGTGGATCCCCGATGCTACCGAAATACTCTCGGATCGTTCATTCACCCGTGAAGCCGTAGTCGGTGAGACAGTAGAGATGCGAACTGGCGATGTCACCGTTACTGGAGTGCAGGCGACGCAACAGGTGGAGATATATGGTCAGGTAGCCACCACGGACCAGACGTGGCTGGTGATTGATGTGCAGTGGACCCCGCACGGTGAGTCGGGCATAATCGGCGGGTCTTTTCCGGTGATTAGAAGTAAAGACGGGCGAACGTTCGGTGGTATGCAGACACTAACAGCGAACTGTGGCCCCACTCCGCCAGGCCTCACTGTATGGTGCCAGATGCCTTTCGAGATACCGACCGATGCGCTAGAGGGCTCCAAGATACTGATTCCTGCCGGTGGCCAGGTGTTCACAAGCGACGATGTCGCACAGATAGACCTGCAGATTGACGCGGCCACGGCCAGTCAGCTCACGAGCTCTCAAGAGCGGATTCTGCTCCAGGACTCCACTTCGGTGATCCCATGACCTGGCTAAAGCAAAACCGTATTTGGCTGATCCTGATTGTTCCCTTGTTTCTTATAGCTGTGCTTGCTTCGTCCTTCCGCTTGGTGACTTTGTACCTTCCGTGGCAGTGGTCTGATCCGGTTACCGCTGGGGGATCTAAGGGACAACTCGAGCAGACTTTCGTTGATGTTGACGGGGTAAAGAGGCACCGCTCAGTAGCCGTAGAAGTGGCTTTGATTCAGGAGAGAGCTGAGTTCGAGGGTGTGGCCCCGGTGGATGGAGCGGCGATGTGGCAGGTGGTGCTCGAGTTCACCGCTGAGCCAGACCAGTACCTCTACGGATGTGAGGTTGAGCTTATTGATGATCGAGAAAATCGATACAGCTACGCGGGCGGATTGCAGGCATCCGAACCAGGTGGCTTCTACCTGACTCCCTACCTGCTTGCTTGCGTCCCCGAAGACGCTCCGGGGCCTCGTGCCGCGATCCTTGGTGAACAGATCGATGAGGTTGGTGCAGAGCGGCCTTCGTCCTGGCAACAGACAGTGTTAATCGCCATGCCTCAGGACGTGTTGCCAACCAGTGTTCGAGTCGGCTGGTCGAAACCCGTTTATTTGGTCCTGGATGTGCCCAACAGCTAGCTGAGGGCAGCGGGCTGTTCTTCAACCTCGACTGTAATATCGGTTTCTTTTCGTTGTGCGAGCACAATAGTGCTTACCGCAGCCGCCAGAAGACACAAGACGACAACGAAATAGACTCCACGTTCAACCATAATTACGTAGGGTTCCAGGGCATAGAGTCGATCCGGCGAACTCGGACCGATCAGCAATCTTGCTCCAAGAGCAACGACCGACTGAAGACCCGATGCGAGAAGGAATGTCAGGCAGAACAGAATCATCGGCACCACGCCCGCTGCCGCGATCTTGAGAACAGCCTTGAAAGCGCTCTGTATTGGGGTCACAACTGGCTCTATGACGTGAGCAACGCCCCGTCGAACGGGGTTGGGAATGCGGCCAATTTGTTTGCTGACTTGCTCATGACCTGGAACTTTGAGCTCTGCTGACTGCAGTTGATATCCGTACACAGCGGCGCCGGTGGCAAGCCAAGCCACCGGAACTACAACGACTGCGCCCAAGCTTCCGATTGTTGAACCAACGGCATCCAGAACGGTCGAGATCGAATCGCTCCACTCGTGAACAGCCACTAGAACAGAATCGACCCACGACATGAGATCGGCAACGAATCTCCTCGAGGTAACCCAGTCTTGGACGATTGAGATATGCGAGGTAAGTGCTTGAGCAAGGGTAATGATCCAGAGGACCTCAAGATACGCGGCGAAGCCAGCCCATACAAGCCTGTCCTGAGCCAGGTTTTTGACTGAAATGATTTTGCGTAGGACCAGCGCGACCACGATGAACAGGATGATGGTCCACCCTGGTGCGTAGTCGGCTCGGCCGAAGTTGATCTGTTCCGGTGCGGTATTCAGCCACTCATCGGTTGCTGAATCCACTAGAAAAACCGACACGTCCTGCGACAGTAGTCCCGCCGAGGCATACACGGCCAAGAAAGGGATCATCACCTGTCCCGCTACGGTAAAGTCTTCCGTCCAACGTTCGGTTGGAGTCTGGTGCTCGACCAGTCCCGAGAACGCTGGGAGCGTTGGAGTCATTACCCGGAGCATAAGAATGAACGAAAGTAACATGCTCATGGGTGCCAGAGGTAGTACCAACACCGCTACGGTCGGACTCCAATCCGAGACGATAATTGAGATCCACAGGAAACCCATTCGCCCGATCCAGCCGATGAGGAACAGACATATGAGCGCAGGCCAGTGCCTCAAAAAGACTCGGATGGCACCATGAATAAAGCGCCCATAAGTTCGCCCCCAGTCCTCGAGGATTCCCTGGGGATTCTGCTTCTCGCTCACTCCAAGATATTAGCGAGTTTCCGCTTTCTTGACCCTGTCGATAACAAGATACGAGAGCGGGAGCAGGATAATCTCAAACGCCATCTTGTATAGGTAGCCGACTAGGACATAGTTCCAGAACGGACCGCCGGTCAGGACGCCATAGAACGCGATTGTGCAGAAAACCAGAGTGTCGGCAGCCTCTCCAACCAGGGAAGATCCGAGCAGTCGCGCCCAGAGGTGTCGCTCGCCCCAGCGAGCCTTTATTCGAGTGAGGACGTACGCGTTGAGTAGTTGCCCAACCAGATAGGCCATAAGGGATGCGGCGACTATTCGGGGGACGAATCCCAAGACGGCCTCGAACGCGGCCTGGTTCTCGTAGTCAGAGGCGGGAGGAAGTAACTGGACTACAAAAAAGACCAACGATGCCAAAGCGCTGATAAGGAAGCCGAGCACGACTACGCGTCGCGTCCTAACCCAGCCATACACCTCGGCCAAAACGTCACCGAGAACGTAAGTGAAAGGGAAGAGAACGGCTCCGCCATCGAAGATCAGTGAGAACGCCCCGAGGTCAAACTCGATGAGTTTGGTTGCTGCCACGTTGGAGATGAGGAGCATTGCGACGAAGCAAGCCACGATCACGGTGAATGGTCCAAGACGGTTCGATCTTGCCTCCGTACCACGCCATTGGTTCGCATCTGTAGTTTCATTCACGGCTCCATACTGCCGCAGATACCCGATTGCGGGATATTCGAGGTGATTATCGCCACCGCCTACGCCCTATCGATACTCTGAACAGGCGGGCCACCCCCGTCCCCGCTAGACTCTTCGGGTGATCAGCGTGACCGACTTTGAGCTTCGAATCGGAGCTCGTGAACTGGTGCATCCAGTTTCCTTCGCGATCCCAAATGGTTCAAAAATTGGTCTGGTCGGCCGTAATGGTGCTGGAAAAACGACAATGATGCGTCTGCTGGCGGGCGAGGACGACCGTGGTGCCGCTGAGTACGGGGGCGCCATCAATCGCAGTGGTTCCTGGGCATACCTGCCACAGGATACGACCGAGCCCGCTGAAGAGAAGACTGGGATCGCGCGGATTCTCTCCGTGCGGGGGATCGACCGGCTCATCGCCAGGATCAATAAGGCCGAAGAGGAAATGTCGACGCAAAGTGGCGCTCGTCAGCAGAAGGCAATGGAGCGCTATGTCCGTCTAGACCAGGAATTCACCATGTCGGGTGGATGGGCGGCGAGTTCAGAGGCCTATCAGATCGCGGATGCCCTCGGCCTTGAAAAACACACTCTAGAACAGGACATCGCAACTCTTTCGGGTGGTCAGAGAAGACGCGTTGAACTGGCTCGAGTTCTGTTCTCGAACGCGGAAACGCTACTGCTTGACGAGCCGACGAACCACCTGGACCATGACTCAATCATCTGGCTTCGCGATTGGATTCGCGCCTACTCTGGCGGAGTTTTGATGATTAGTCACGACGTGGGCCTGCTTCAGGACACCGTCAATAGAGTTTTCCATCTTGACGCGAACGAGGCAGAGCTCGAGGTCTATCATCTTGGCTGGGATGCCTACCTTGAACAGCGTCGAGACGACGAACGTCGCCGTCGCAAGGAACGCGCGGGCGCGCTCAAAAAGGCAGAAGTCCTCCAGGCTCAGGGTGACAAGATGCGCGCTAAGGCCACTAAGGCGGTGGCGGCCCAGCAGATGCTTCGCCGCGCTGAAGAACTCCGCCAGAAAGCAGGGGCCGAGAAGGCTAAAGAGAAAGTCGCCAAAATTAGGTTCCCTGACCCCGCCGCGTGCGGTAAAGTTCCTCTCACGGCAGAGGGCCTGTCGAAGTCATACGGCTCGCTCGAGGTCTTTACCGGCCTTGATCTAGCGATCGATCGTGGAGCAAAGGTGGCGATTCTCGGGCAGAATGGTGCCGGAAAGACGACGCTATTGAGGATACTCGCTGGCGTTGAGACACCCGACATGGGTGAGGTTGTTGCGGGACACGGGCTAAAGCTCGGCTACTACGCGCAAGAACACGACACACTCGATCCCTCGGCGACGGTGCGCGAGACTCTGGCCGCCGCGGCCCCCGATCTAGACGAGACTGAACTGCGAAGTGTCCTTGGCCAGTTCCTCTTCGGAGCGGATGATATTGCTAAGCCGGTAGCAGTGCTGTCCGGTGGGGAAAAGACCAGGCTGGCCCTGGCGACCCTAGTTATCTCCGCCGCGAACGTGCTATTGCTTGACGAACCGACAAACAACCTTGATCCAGCTTCACGCGAAGAAATTCTGAAGGCGCTCGCTAGCTTCGCGGGAGCCGTGATTTTGGTGAGTCACGATCCCGGTGCCGTTGAGGCACTTGGCCCGGAACGGGTTCTGCTGTTGCCTGAGGGGGACGAGGACCTTTGGGACGAGGACTACTTGGAACTGGTGACGGTTCGGTAGCTACCGCAGTTCAGTGTCCGCAACCCGGACAATGCTCGGTC
This sequence comes from Actinomycetaceae bacterium MB13-C1-2, assembly GCA_035621235.1. NCBI lineage: Bacteria > Bacillati > Actinomycetota > Actinomycetes > Actinomycetales > Actinomycetaceae > Actinomycetaceae bacterium MB13-C1-2. The sequence goes on along the minus strand of CP141731.1, from coordinate 2,232,179 downwards.
TACCGTGGGTGATTCTGGGCGAAATGCTATGGTCCCACTTGCGGAAGTTACGGTTTCTCGAATGCGGAGATCTTGTACGGGAAGTTTCGGTATTTGAAGTAGCCCTCTAGCTCGTTCAAGTGGTTATCGCAGGCGAGCCAGGTTTTGCCTCTTCCGTAGTGGATTGCTGGATTCGACCAGTCGATACGCCACTTTGCGGGTTCCCTGCACTCGCGTGCAGAGCAAGCGAACTCGCTAGGTCCCGGTGCTAGTGCCAAGGTTCTGCTCCCGCGTCTCTATGCGTGCGAAACATGTTCGAAGCCCTCGAGATCAGCACAGTGAGGATGCCACTCGTTCCAGTCTCTATCACTAGAAATGACGATGGCCGACCCCGTGGGCATGCCCCATGAAACAGGGCTGTCCTCGTCCTCTTTCAGTAGGCGGCGCGCTAGTTCAGAGACCGTGGGCTCATGTCCAACGACGATTGAAGTAGTTCCCGTTGATTCGATTCGTACGGCGTCCCAAATCTGGCTGGGAGACGCTGAGTAGATCACGGGTTCAACGTGAATGTTGACTGTCGCCGGATCGACGCCAGAGCCAGATGAAAGAGCTTCCCAGGTCTGCCTTGCGCGGGTAGCGGGAGAAATAAATGCGTCGTCCAGCCCAGCAAGGGCCGACCTTAGCGCTATTCCGAGTTTCCGTGCCTGTACTTTTCCCGCATTGGTCAGGGCTCGTTTGTCATCGGTGCCAGAAGCGTAGTCCTGGGCCTTCGCGTGCCTAACGATGATGAGGGTGTGCTTCGGCATTGGGAGTGTCCTTGTATTGGTCCTAGTTTTGGATTCTCCGGGCTTCGAGGTAGAAGCGTTTGTCGTGGCTTTCGCCCATGGAGAAGGTCTTTCGGGGGAGGACGCCGTCGTGGATTACGGCCTCGAACAACGAGCCCTTCCCCATTCCAGGTAGAAGGAAAGCTAGGGTGTTCGGCTCTTCTGCCAGTTTCTTTGCAACATCAGCGCCGTGAACGTAGTCGATTCGCGCCTCCGGGTGCTTGGCAAGCCAGGAGTCTAGGAATGTCTGGAGCGTTCCGACCTCAAGTTGCTGTGTGGGATTTGGAACCGTAATGGTTCCGGTCTGAGCGCCGACAGAGTAGATGAGGGTGTGGCCGTGGTCTTGTCGCTGCGTCTCGTCTCGGCCCTGGCTCTCATCCAGGTAGGCTCCGGGATAGGCGCTGACAAGATCAGCCAATAGCTCCTCGAAGTCCACATCGAAGATAACCCGATGAATCGGCTCGAACTCCAGAGAATCATCGTGCAGATTAACCAGTTCGCAAAGAGCATACCGGGAGGGAAGTGAGTCCCACTCTTCCTCTGGAGTCATGGCCTTTTGTTGTTCGTAGCACTCTTTGGCGGTAGCCAGCGAATGGTTGCCATCCCCGACAGCGAAGACGATGACAGGCATCCCATCGGCCCGGTAGCGGGTAGCGAAGGATTCTGGCTTGCCGAGTGAGACAAGAGCATCAGAGACGTGCTTCAGTTGCTCAAGGTTTAGTTGCCAGCCGGAGATGTGGCCGCCGCGCTCCATTAGGTCAAAGTCGTAGACGGGGTTCATCTGGTTCTTTTCAGATTCCAGAGGTTCAATCACCGTGCGTTCTGGATCGTCGCAGAGCAACATCACGTGAGGGAGTTCGATCGGAGCATTTTTTCGTACTTCAACGCGAGGAGGAATGCGTTCTAAGACCGTACCCTCTGTAGCGCGAACCATGCTGTCAGAACCCGGATGGTAGTCGTACTGTTGCAGATCAACTACTCCTACTAGGCCCTTGCGAACTCGACCGTCATCAAGACGTCGCTCCACATAAATCATCGAATCGGGCAGTGTCACAAAGCGGTTGTCGTCAAGGTACTGCGACATTGTCTCGTTTATCGCCCTTATGTCCTCCGCAACGTTCGGCCCTTCTAGCGAAGCCTCCGGAAGGATCATTCTCAGGGTCGACGGACTACTCCCGACACGTTCGTTCACCCGCTGCCAGTACGCTGGTTCGGAAGTGTATTGATCACAGGCAACCACTGACCACAGCGTTAGATCGCAGTCCCGGGGGATCAGTATGTCTGCAGGACCGAAAGCAATTCTCTCAAACGTCATTTCTTGACTATAAGGCCCTTGGGGGCAACGACGATGCCTGACTCCGTAACTGTCATTCCACGTTCACGATCGTACTCGTGGTCGAACCCAATCTGAGCGTCTTCTTCCACAACCACATTCTTGTCTAGGATTGCGCGACGCACCCTTGCGCGCCTGCCCACGCGAGCCCCGTGCATGATTATGGCGTCTTGGACCTGTGCCCAGGAGTGAACGGAGACCATGGGAGACAGAACCGAAGAGTAGACCTCACCTCCGGAGATAATCACCGACTGGGATACGAGGGAGTTGATCGCGTGTCCTAGACGCGAGCCGTGCTCACCGTGGACGAACTTCACTGGAGGAAGCGGCTCACTGGCCGTCAGCACCGGCCAGTCAAAGTTGTAAAGGTTGAACACCGGGGTGATCGCGATCAGATCTTGGTTTGCATCGAAGAATGCGTCAATGGTTCCGACATCACGCCAATAGTCGCGGTCGCGCTCGGTGGAGCCAGGAACGTTGTTGTCGATGAAGTCGTAGACGCCGCATTCGCCCTTCTCTACGAACCACGGGACAATGTTCCCTCCCATGTCGTGCTTAGAGCGGGCATTCTTCGCGTCGACCCGCAGTGCTTCTACCAACGCGTCAGTGGTGAAAATGTAGTTGCCCATAGACGCAAGTACTTTTGTCGGATCATCCTCGAGTCCGACCGCGTCCTTGGGCTTCTCCTGAAATTCTTCAACCATGCCGTCTTTGGCCTTGATAACGCCGAACTGATCAGCGAGTTCAAGGGGCTGGCGGATTCCAGCGATGGTCGCAGGGGCTTCGGAGTCTATGTGGTGCTTCAGCATTTGTGAGAAGTCCATGCGGTAGATATTGTCCGCACCGGTGATAACCACATAGTCTGGGCGCTCATCGTAAACAGCGTTGAGCGATTGATAAATGGCATCTGCTGAACCCATGTACCAGTGCGGTCCGCGTCGTTGCTGGGCCGGCATCGGAGTCACATAGTTGCCGAGCAGGGGAGAGAGCTGCCAGGCGGTTGCAATGTGGCGATCTAGCGAGTGGGACTTGTACTGAGTCAGTACAAGAATCTTCGTTAGTCCCGAGTTGACCAGGTTTGAAAGTGAAAAGTCGATCAGCCGATAATTCCCGCCAAACGGTACAGCGGGCTTCGCTCGGTCTTCAGTAAGAGGCATGAGTCGCTTGCCTTCACCACCTGCAAGGACGATTGCCAGAACACGCTTCTTTGCCATGCTTCAAGCATAGCCAGGAAACCCGTTTTGGGAGGGAAAGCCCGAGAACTAGATATGATTGGACTCAAACCCATCGGCCGACCGAGGACGGTAATCGTGCGAGTTGATCTTCTTACCAGGGAGTACCCGCCCTTCATTTACGGTGGAGCTGGAGTCCACGTCAACGAGCTAGCCAAAGTGCTACGTCCAATGGTTGATCTTAGGGTCTTGGCCTTCGATGGACCTCGCGTTGAAGGCGAGGCTGGAACCGAGCCGGGAGTCATCGGCTACGGCGATCTTCCAGAGCTTGAATCAGCAAATGGCGCGGTGAAGACACTCGGGGTAAACCTCGAAATGACCGATGGTATGGCTGGAACCGATCTGCTTCACGCTCACACTTGGTACACGACTTTTGCAGGCTACCTGGGGAAGTTACTCTTTGACGTGCCGCTGGTAATTTCGGCGCACTCCCTCGAACCCTTACGTCCCTGGAAAGCAGAACAACTCGGGGGTGGATACCGCGTATCCTCTTTCGCAGAGAGAGTTGGGTACGAGAACGCCGATGCGATAATCGCCGTTTCTAACGGAATGAAAGATGACATTCTCAGGGCCTACCCGGCGATTGATTCAGATCGAGTAAAGGTAATCCATAACGGAATCGATCTGGCGAAGTGGCATCGACCCGATACTGCTGAGGCGGAGAAGGCAGCTAAACAGGTTCGCGCCGACCTTGGAATTGATCCAAACAGGCGAACGGTTGTATTCGTTGGACGAATCACTCGCCAAAAGGGCCTGCCCGGATTCTTGCGCGCGGTAGAGATGCTCCCTGAGGACGTCCAGGTTGTACTTTGTGCGGGAGCCCCGGACACCCCGGAAATTGCGGCCGAGGTCGAGGAGCTGATTGAGGATTTACAGAAGAAGCGAACTGGAATCGTCCTGATTACCGAGATGCTTCCTCATGATCAACTGGTCGCGGTACTGGCGGGGGCTGATGTATTCGCCACACCCTCGATCTATGAGCCTCTTGGCATCGTGAATCTTGAGGCAATGGCGATAGGGCTTCCCGTGGTCGGGACTAAGACCGGGGGCATTCCGGACGTTATTGTTGATGGTGAGACAGGCTACCTCGTCCCAATCGAGCAGGCGCAGGACGGAACTGGAACGCCGCTAGAGCCAAGGCGGTTTGAGGCGGACTTCGCGGCAGCACTCGTTAGGGTGCTGGATGATCCTGACAGGGCGAAGCGCATGGGTCAGGCGGGCCTTGAACGGGCGCGCGAGCTTTTCTCTTGGGAAGCGATTGGTAAGCAGACCTTTGAACTCTATGAGTCACTAGTGAAGGGTAAGGACTCCTGATGACATTAGCAGCGCAGCTGCAGGGTGTTGACGTTGAGCTGTCCGGGGGGACAATTCTCAGTGAGCTCGACCTGGCAGTAGAGAGTGGGCAACACTGGGTCATCGTTGGGCCGAACGGTGCTGGAAAAACAACGGTTGCCAGGCTGATTGCCGGCCTTGAGATTCCGACTTCTGGATCCGTCAATGTCCTCGGTCAGGATACGCGTGAAATCGAGTCAACCTATCTTGCGTCGCAGGTGGGGTTCGCGTCATCTGATGTTCGTGAACGTCTCTCAGGAGCTTCTAAGGTACTTTCTTTGGTGCTACCCGCAGCCTGGGGACAAACGACGCGCTTTACTGAAGAGTACGAGGAGATTGATGAGCGGCGGGCGATGGACCTGCTGGCCGCTCTCGGCGTCGGCAGACTCGCGGATCGTCGCTATGGAAGTTTATCCGAGGGAGAAAAGCAGAGGGTTTCGATCGCTCGGGCGCTAATGGCAGATCCAGAGATAGTCATCCTCGATGAGCCGACTGCCGGTTTGGATCTTGGCGCCAGGGAGATGTTGGTTAGGGCGCTCAGTGAGATCATGGCTGATCGAAATGCTCCCACCGTCATCATGATCACCCATGAGCTCGAAGAAATCGCGCCCGGCTTCAGCCACGGTGTACTTCTGAGCCAGGGCCGAGTAGTTGCAAGTGGGGAACTGGATTCGATCCTTACCTCGGCTAATCTTTCCGAGACGTTCGGGCTTCCGCTGGAAGTAGAAAAGCGAAACGACCGCTGGTGGGCAACGGCTATATTCAGATGAGGTTCGCACTCCGCTACTGTTAGTTGTGTTGGACGACGCGAGGAGAATCAAATGTGGTGGCTCATCTGGCTCGGTGCGGCGTTGGTGCTGGGAATGCTCGAGCTACTTACGATGGATTTCTTTTTCTTGACGCTTGCCCTTGCCGCGATCGTCGCAGGAGGATTTGGTGCATTTGGGGGCGCAGTGGCCGTGCAGGTAATTGCCTTTGCTGTGGCCGCAGTTGTGCTTCTGGTCCTGGTTAGGCCGTGGGCTCGTAGACTCCTGCAAAACTCAACCCCTGACATCGACACCAATGCCCGCGCGTACCTGGGCAAGACGGCGGTCGTCATGGCCCCTTTGATCGGGGAAGCCGGACGGGTGCGCATCGGTGGTGAAGTTTGGTCCGCTCGTGGTCAAGATGGTGCAACGTTCCCGGTAGGAAGCGAAGTCCGGGTGGTACAGATTGACGGCGCGACCGCCGTGGTCGGCCCTTTCAGTGAACAGGTTGCCCTGCCGCCCAGCAGCGTCCCACTTGAGCCGGAGCTCTAAGACCTTTGTTAGTAAACCAAGACAGGAGCAGTAAATGGACGGTCTAGGCATTTGGATTTTGGTGCTTCTAGTCATTCTTCTGGTCGTTATCGTTGTGGTGCGTGCGGTGCGGGTTGTACCGCAGTCGCGAGCCCTGGTGATTGAGCGACTGGGTAAGTTTCAGACGGTCATGTATGCGGGCCTCCACATCCTGATTCCTTTCGTGGATCGGGTGGCCGCAAACGTTGATTTGCGCGAGCAGGTCACTTCTTTCCCGCCTCAACCGGTGATTACTGCCGATAACGTGGTTGTCTCTATCGACTCGGTCATCTACTACCAGGTGAACGATCCGATGGCTGCAACCTATGAGATCGCCAACTATATTCAAGCTATCGAACAATTGACAGTTACGACGCTCCGCAACGTCATCGGTTCTTTGGACCTGGAACAGACCCTGACTTCCCGTGACCAGATTAACCAACAGCTCCGTGGGGTCTTGGACGAGGCAACAGGCAAATGGGGCATTCGCGTCAACCGAGTCGAGCTAAAGGCAATCGATCCGCCTCCCACGATCCAGCAGGCGATGGAACAACAGCTTCGCGCTGAGCGCGACAAGCGTGCGGCAATCCTCCAGTCAGAAGGGGTGCGACAGTCCCAGATTCTGCGGGCCGAGGGTGAGAAGCAGTCACAGATTCTCAAGGCCGAAGGCGAGGCGAGCGCGGCAGTCACCGTTGCTGATGGACAGGCGAAGGCAATTCAGACGGTCTTCGAGGCAATCCACCTGGGGCAACCGACATCGGACCTATTGTCATATCAGTACCTGCAGATGCTTCCCGAGCTTGCTAAAGGCGAGTCATCAAAGATCTGGGTCATTCCCACCGAGCTTACCGCTGCCCTCAACTCAATCACCGAGGGATTCGGCGGAAAGAACGAGGAAAAGAAGTAACAAAAATACCCGGGGTCACCGGTTTCTGTTAGGACGGTGACCCCGGGTATTTGTGTGCATTGGGAGCTAGGGCGTACCTCCTAAATTTCTGCTCGCTGTGGTGACCGGGAAATCCGCGTTTGCTACGTTGTCGTCGTCGGCTTTGCCACCAGCAAAGCCTCCTCTTCCGCCTTGCAACCACGAATTTCCCGGGCATCCTCGCCTGAGCACAGATTTAGGAGGTACGCCCTAGCGTACCGAGTGTTCTCCCTGGATTTCTCGGAGCTAGAGGACCTTTGAGAAGAAGTCCTTGGTTCGTTGCTCAGTTGGGTTGTCGATAACTTGAGCGGGTGTGCCCTGTTCAACGATCTTGCCGTCGTCCATGAAGACGACGTGATCTGCAACCTCCCGAGCAAATCCGACTTCGTGAGTCACGACGATCATGGTCATTCCACCCTCGGCCAGATCTTTCATCACGCCAAGAACTTCGCCGACCAGCTCGGGGTCGAGTGCCGAGGTAGGCTCATCAAATAGCATCAACTCGGGTTCCATCGCCAGTGCCCGCGCGATTGCCACTCGCTGCTGTTGCCCACCCGACAACTGTCCAGGATAGTGGTCGGTTCGGTCGCCCAGCCCGACTCGGTCTAGCAACTCAAGTGCTTTTGCCTCAGCTTCTTTTTTATGCACTTTTTTGACGTGGATCGGGGCTTCCATGACGTTGCGGAGGGCGGTCATCTGGGGGAATAGGTTAAATCGTTGGAATACCATTCCAATGCTGCTCCGTTGCTTCGCAATCTCGGAGTCTTTTAGACGATACAGGACCTCTTCGCCGTCTTTTCCCGGCTTAGTGCGAAGTCCCATAAGCTCACCGCCGACCCAGATTCGGCCCGCAGAAATAAGTTCGAGTTCATTGATACAGCGAAGAAGCGTTGACTTGCCGGAGCCGGAGGGTCCGAGTATCACACAGACCTCACCTGGCTTCACCGTTAGGTCAATGCCCTTCAGTACGTGGAGGTCTCCGAAGAACTTGTGAACGCCTCTGACCTTGACCATGGGAGCGCTTATCTCTATCCCGACCTCGGTCATGGCGTCACGTCCAAGAAAAGCATTTCATTGTGCATCTGGCCATCAATATCCTCTTGTTCGCCAGGGACTTCCTTGCCCTTTGTTGCAGAGGCATTCTCTGCGTAGCCCTTACCGAAATGGCGTTCGATGTAGTGCTGGATCACCATGAGAACCGATGTGATCACCAGATACCAGATTGCCGCCGTGAGTAGCATCGGAACTGGAGCGAACATCCTCTGACCAAGGTCGCGGGCGACGAAGGTCAGTTCGTAGATGTAGGGGATTGCGGAAACGAGCGAAGTTGTCTTCAGCATTGAGATGGTTTCGTTGCCCAGCGGCGGAACAATAACTCTCATCGCTTGCGGCATGACGATACGTGCCATGATCTGAGTTCGTGACATTCCGAGCGCGGTGGCGGCTTCCCACTGCCCTTTGTCCACCGAATTGAGTCCGGCGCGGATTATCTCGGCCAGGTAGGCGCCCTCATTAAAACCGAGGCCCAACAGCGCCATCCAGAAAATGGTGATGACCTTCGTTGTTTCGAACGTCACGAACTCTGGCCCGAATGGAATACCAATTGAAAGTGTCGGCAGGATTACCGGCAACAGCGACCAAAAGATGAGCTGCGTATAAACGGGGGTGCCGCGGAAAAACCAGATGTAGAAGGTGGCTACCCCTCGCATAATTGGGTTGGGCGATTGACGCATAACCGCCATAGCAATCGCGATTATCGTTCCAAGGATCATCGCGCCGGCGGTCAAAATCAGGGTGTGAATGATGGCCTGCATGATGGTCTTGGAAAAAAGCCAACTCAAGACCATGTCCCACTGGAAGACTGGGTTCTTGACCAGGCCATTGACGATCATTGCTACGAATACCAGCAGGATTGCCGCACCCACCCAGCGCCCCGGATGGGGAACTGGGCGGGCGTTAATCAACTTGACTGGCGATTCAGTTTGAGTTGAGGAAGTCGTTGTCATTAGTTTTGGCCTACTGACCAGGGTTGATCTCTGCCTTGCTTAGTCCGATAGCCTCGGAGCCGAAGTTGCCTAGAATCTGCTCAAGGTAGCCCTCGTCCATCAGGTACTGCATTGCCGCCTGGACTGCAACGGTAAGTTGCTCGTCGTCCTTCGCGATGGCGATTCCCTGCGGCTCGGATTCGATAACATCACCGATCTGCTCAAGATCGCCATTTGAGTTTGCAACTGAGTACCCAATGACGGGGGAGTCTGCGAAGGTCGCATCCCAGAGTCCGCCAACGACTTTGACCGTCACGTCAGTTTGTAGATCCAGGGGATTGACGGTAATCGGCTCCTTGCCATCCGCTTCGCACTGCTGGGACCACTCCTCGGCAAGCACCTGCTGATAGGTGCCGTTCTGAACGCCGATAATCGATCCGCAAGGGTCTGAGGGATCGAACTTTGAGGGGTTCCCAGTCTTCACAGCGAACGCAGAACCGACCTGGAGATAAGAGACCATGTTTACCTGTTCAAGACGTTCAGGATTAATGGTGAAGGAGGAAGCACCAATGTCGAACTTCGCGCCAAGTGCCGGAATGATGGTGGGGAACTCGGCATGTTGCGTGGTTCCTTCCAAGCCCATGACCTGGCCGAGCGCTTGGACAATCTGAATGTCGTATCCGACTGGAACGCCATTCTCACGGAACTCGCCGGGCGCGTAGTCTGTCGAGGCGCCGTTACGTAGCTGGCCCCTCTCAGCAACGCTCGCAGGGACCATATCGGCGATGTCAGGGACAACCTCTATGGTCATGGGGTCAAAAGCCTCAACGACTTCGCCGGACTCTCCGGTCTCGGTGGGTTCGTTGGCTTCGGGGGCACTCGGGTCAGAGCAGGCGGTGAGCGATAGGGCGGCTACGACGGTCGCGGCAAATGGAATAAGTTTCCGCATGGGATCCTCCATAGAATGTTGAACCCCATAAGTATGCATGTCTCTGCATAGTATGCGCCAGTGATCTCACATAGCGGAGTGCGCAGTAGCGACTAGCCGCGCATTGCCTTCCGATTAGTTCGAGTCTTGTAGGGATCGACGCCCTTAGGGATGGGTAGGGCTTTCGAGGACAGCGCATTGAGACGGTTGGCGACTGCCGGAACCTCATGCTTAGTCAGCACCTTTTTAAGGCTTTTGAGTTTCCTGTTTAGTTTCGTGAGGGGCACCTGACCCTCGTCATGTCCAACCTGAATGAATACAACAGGAACATTGGTGATGGCGCGAGATACCTTGCGTTTCTCATTCTGAAGCAACGGCAACACTCGGTTCGATGGACCCTCTGAGATCAGAACAACCCCTGGTCGACCAACGAGTCGCCATACTAGGTCTTGAGTTTTGTTGACCGCAACAGGTTCTTCTTCGATGTCCCAGCCTCGTTTGATCTGGCTGATAACCGCATAGACCGATCCGACCTTGCCGTCAATCTGCTTGTACATGGCAGGTCGTAGCAGGAACGCCAAGAGGGCCATGTCCGCGATGATCGCTAGCATGACACCGCTGATCACCCAGAACACCATGGAGTGGAAAACAAATCCACCCAGAACGCCAAGTCCAATAATGATTATTGGCGCCGCGATTAATAGGAAGGGAAACCAGCTGTAGGTGCGCTTGATTACCTTGTAAGCATCAACAAAGTTCTCGTACCAGCGACGCTTCTTCGGGGCAGCGGTGTCAGTGTTCTTAGCCATGATTTCTTATTCTACAAGTGATCCGCAGGTCCGGTTACTCCGCGTCGCGGTGACGCTTCTGATACGAGGGCAGAAGAAGAACGCCTCCCACCACAATGATGATCACGGAGGCAATAGCGCCCAGGAAATATGCGGGTTGAGGACCGAGATTCTGAGCAACGGATCCGCCGATTGTCGATCCCAGAGAAACCCCAACGGTGACGGATGACTGCATGAGAGTCATTGCGACAGAAATTCCGCCGCGGGGCGCCAGGTGTTCGGCCACGGTAAACGCAGTCACCATGGTCGGGCCAACGAATATGCCAGTAAGCGCAAGCCATCCTACTGTTGCCGGGATCGTGGTAAGCGACGCGACGACAGAGATCGATACGGCCATGCCGATAGCAAAGGTAATTAGGCGCCACGGGACACGGAAAGCCGCTGGAAGCATGACGACTGCCAAAGACGCTAGAGCCGAGCCGATGCCCATGACTGCATAGATGAGACCCGCCTGGGAGTTCACCCCGAGTAGGTCCGCACGAGCGGTTGTTCCTGCCTGGGTCGCACCAAAGAACATGCCGATTGACATGAGGGTAATGATTGCGGGAAGAACGGCACGAATAACCACGAAGATGGCCGGGCGGCTGTTTGCCGTGTCGGTCTGCTTTGGCTCTGGGGCTACTGTCTCAAGGGATCGGGGAGAAGTAAGCGCAAACGCCGTTCCAGCAACAGCCATGAAAACGAAGGCAAGAAGGAGTGGCGCTGCGGGAGCTGCCAGCGACGCAGCAATACCAACCAGTGCGGGCCCTAGAACAAAGAGCATCTCGTCTGCCATTGACTCGTATGAGAAGGCGGCGTTAAGGACCCTTGCGCTGGTGCCAAACGAGACCCACTTGGCTCTGGTGAATGAACCAACTGGAACGACCGTTGCGCCCGCGAACACGCACATAGCAAGTAGCGGAACACCGAATATCCCGGTACTCGCCGCCCAGAACAGGCCAAGAAGTGCGACCGAGTTCAGGGGCACCAGGGTAAGCAGCGTTCGACGTTGACCCCATAGATCTGCAGCTCGCCCGACCAGAGGGGAACAAATCGCTACGGCAATCGAAAAGACACCCGAGGCGAGACCTCCGATGGCAAGATCACCTGACGAAGCAGTGAAAGCGGTCATTATGCCCAAGGGGAGCATTGCATAGGGGGTTCGGGCGATAAGCGCTACCAGCATATTTGAGAGCCCATAAACAGGGGGTAGCTCGCGATAGTGACGCAGGGCGCCGAAGGGTGAAGCAGATGGGGAAGACAAAAGAGATCTCCGTTGTTACGGTTGCCCCGAAGGGCCTGTACACACAGGGCATCGGGGCGGTGACCAGAGCGCCGGGCACCCGGTCAACATTGGTTAATTCTACGGCTCCACATATGGGAGTTATCAACAGGTTTAGTGGAGAGATCCGTCTCCGTAGCCAAAAGTCTTCAAACTCAAGGCATGACATCCGAAGTATCCCGCAGACCGCTGTACTTCCGTCCCCGGGGAGTTGTGTGGCTTCAGCGACACAAGGAGGGGACGTTCCTTACTTTTCCGGGCCCGCTGGAGGAGGAAACTTGGCAAATTCTTTCAGCAATCAACCACCGACAGATCGCCAGAGTTCGTGTACGAGGAGACAGTTTTGAAGATGGCGCCCTTGTCCAGTTCGCGCCTGAAAGGGGCTATTTGAGTGATTCGCGCGACGACTTTCCCACAATCAGAAGTCCTGAGGCCGCTCGAGTTTTCCTGACGAGCCAAGGACTCGCGACCGTAGAAGCGGTCTGGGTTCGCGCGACAACCTCTCGGTCGGGAGAACTCTTCTTTGTCTGCGTCCCTTTCGACATGGAAGGAGAAGACGGCTGGAGCAGGATAGACGGCCTCAGCGCAACGCACTCGTATGAGTATCAGGGGAAGGAGGGCGTTGGAACTGAGGTAACGCGGTCACCTGTTTCCTCTCACGGACGACGAGTCAAGAACAGCCCTGTGACTGAGGCAAAGAAGTCCGCTACCTCCTCGGACGAGCGTCAAGTCGGTTTCGCATCAAAGCAACAAAACCTTGAGCGAATCACGAACCTATTCGCAGATCAGCCGGCAGTTGAGCTCGCCCCAACTAAGCGTCTGCCGATTCACAAGCGGGTCCGGTTCCGATTAGGTGCTGTAGTGACCGTTACCGCGATAGTCCTCGGTGCGCTCGCAGTGCTACTCCCGATCCAAATCGAAGCGGCGCGCGTGTCTTGTCCATCTAGAGAACAGGTTCAAGTTCGACTGGAAGAACTCCTCCAGATCCGGGCAGATTCCCTCGAACATGGAGACCTTGCGCGGCTAAGAGAAATCGAGTCGGAAAACCTCTTTCTGATCGATGCTCGAATACTTGAGGAAGCCGGGAATAGCAGGGGAATCGTGGCCCCCGATTACGAAGTTGAGGTGATTGAAAGACTGTGTGATGCCAGCACGATCACTGCGGAGGCAAGCGTCACCAGTTCAGTCAGGGATAACGCTACAAATGGCCCTCAACGGGACTCAACGACAAGGAACGTGGCAGTTTCGATGACGCGGAACCCATGGAAGATCGTGTCATTCACGAATCAGAGGTGACCAGCCTGGTGTATCAAGAGTAAAGAGTCTCGAAATCAGCGTAAGAAATCTGCGGATGCCAGGAAATGAGCGTGCCACTCTGGCGGATACTCGCCCCTGGCGCGCTCTGTGGGTGGGTTCAGTTGAGCATATCTGCCGGTGCGCCACTCCGGAGGATTACTCACCCTCAACGCACATCGACCCTACGTCCGGATAAGTGACTGTAAACGGGGAGTGGTTAAACTAAAGGGCCAGGAAACCTGAAAGAGTTCCCTGGCCCTTTGGGTTTGTTTCTAGCCGAGCTGAAGATCAGCCAGGAAGTCACCGCCTTCGAGGCGACGCTTCACATCGCTCAGGAAACGAGAGGCATCTGCTCCGTCAACCAGACGGTGGTCATAGCTGATTGACAGGTAGACCATGGAGCGGATTGCGACCGCTTCACCGCCGTCTGCATCCTTGACGACGACAGGCCGCTTCACGATGGTTCCCGTCCCGAGGATTCCGGTTTCTGGCATGTTCAGAATCGGAGTGTCAAAGATCGCTCCGCCCGAACCCGTGTTTGTGATGGTGAAGGTTGACCCAGTGAGTTCATCGGGGCTGATCTTCCCATCGCGAACCTTGGAAGCGAGGGAATTGATGGACTCGGCGATTCCGGCGATGCTCAGGTCCTGAGCATCACGAATAACTGGAACCATCAGTCCCTGCGGTGCATCGACGGCAATCCCCATATTGACGTGATCGTGGTAGGTGACCTGGCGATCGTCGATAACAGCGTTCAGCTTTGGGTGGGCTTCAAGAGCCTCAATCGTCGCCTTCACGAAGAACGGCAAGAACGTCAGCTTGGTGCCGTGGACCTGCTGAAACTGGTCCTTGTATTTCGCTCGAAGCGCCGCAACCTTGGTCACGTCAACCTCGAATACGGTGGTGAGTTGCGCAGATGACTGCAACGACTCCACCATGCGACGGGCAACGGTCTGACGTAGACGAGACATTTTCTCGGTGGTGCCGCGAAGGGCTTCGGCCTCAGGCGAGGGCACGATCTTACTGGAGGTGCTGGGAGTCGAGGTCGCAGGAACTGGTGCGGCGGGAGCTACCACAGCGGGTGCTGATGCAACCACTGCAGCTTCAACGTCCTCACGGCGGATTCGCCCACCAATGCCGGTTCCGGTTACGGTCGACAGGTCGACGCCCTTCTCTTTTGCCAGCTTGCGAACTAGGGGCGTTACATATCCGGTTGAGGCGCCAAGTCCAGGGGCATGATCGACTACCTGACCCTCGCTAGACGCAGCTCGGGAGACAGATTCCAAAAGCTGTGCGTGGGCATCAGGTTTCGGGGTCGCGGCTGGTGTAGGAACTGGCGGAGGCGGCGGCGCAGCATGAGTTGGAGTTGCAGGAACCGCCGGAGCTGCAGGGCTCGCCGTGACGGGCGTTGCGGGAGTGGGTGCCGCGACTGCCTCAGTCGGTGTGGACGCAGCCGTAGCGCCCGAATCACCGGATGGAGCAGTATCAGAGATACGTACCAGAACAGTTCCGACATCGACAGTGTCGTCTTCTTCCACGAGGATTTCCGCGACGTACCCGTCAATCGGGGAGGGAACCTCTGAATCGACTTTGTCGGTTGCGACCTCAACGAGCGGGTCGTCGGCAGAGACCTTGTCTCCAACGGAAACCAACCATTCGCTTACGGTTCCTTCAGAAACTGACTCGCCAAGGGCTGGCATCGTCACATCGGTTAGGTTTCCAGTGGATGGGCTTCCTGCTGTGTGTGCGGGTGTCGCGACTGGTGCCGGTTCTGAGGCGGGGATAGAGACGGGAGTGGGTTCAGGGGCGGGTGCTGCCTCCGGGGCCGGGGCAGTTTCGACTGGTGCACTACCTGCTTCGTCGGGAGAACCGACTCGGGCTATCTCGGTCCCAACGTCCACGGTCTCGTCTTCATCAACCAGGATCTCAAGTAGAACGCCTGAGACAGGGGAGGGTACCTCTGAATCGACTTTGTCGGTTGCGACTTCAACGATTGGTTCATCGGCTTCGACGGTGTCGCCGACCTTCTTCAGCCATTCTGTGACGGTACCTTCTGAGACGGACTCGCCGAGTGCCGGCATTTTGATGGACTGTGCCATTGTTCTGTTATCTCCTTGTTCGTCGAGTCTTAGTTATGAGCGTGTAACGGCTTGCCAGCAAGGGCCATGGCTGCTTCGCCCAGCGCCTCGTTCTGAGTTGGATGGGCGTGAATCAAAGAAGCCACGTCTTCAGGATAGGCCTCCCAACCAACCATGAGTTCGCCCTCACCAATTTGCTCGCTTATGCGTCTGCCGATCGCGTGGAAACCGATGATTGGGCCATCTGCGACCGCGATCAGCTTCACCACGCCGGGAGTCTCGAGAATGTTGGACTTGCCATTTCCTGCAAGGTTGTATTCAACCGTCCTGATGTTCTCATCACCGTACTTTTCACGGGCCTGCTTCTCAGTGATGCCGACAGAGGCGATCTCTGGATCGGTGAACGTCACCCTTGGGATCACATTCTCATCAATGGTTACCGGGGACAGTCCCGCGATCTCCTCGGCTACAAAAATGCCCTGCAGGAAGCCGCGATGTGCAAGCTGAAGACCGGGAACAATATCTCCGACTGCGTATACTCCGGGAACTCCGGTGGATAGGCGGTCGTCGGTAAGGACGAAGCCGCGGTCCAGTTTCACCCCGATCTCTTCGAAACCAAGGCCCTCGGTAACCGGTCCGCGACCAACTGCGACCAGAAGAATGTCGCCATCGACAGTCTTTCCATCCTCAGTGGTGACGTGTACGCCAGAATCGTCCTGAGTTACGCCGCTGAAGCGCGTGTTAACCATGAACTTGATACCGCGCTTACGGAAGGCACGCTCAAGGTTTTTCGAGATGATTTCATCCTCATTCGGAACCAGGTGGGGGAGCCCTTCAATGATGGTCACTTCTGACCCAAAGGAGTGCCACGCAGAGGCAAACTCACTTCCGATGACACCGCCGCCGAGAATGATTGCGCGACTCGGAATCCAATCCATTTTTAGGGCCTGTTCAGAGGTAATGACGCGCCCTTCGATCGGTAGGTTTGGAAGACTACGAGAGTATGAGCCAGTGGCTAGGATCAGATTCTTGCCAGTCAGAGTCTGACCGTTCACTTCAACAGTGGTGGGACTGGTGACGCGTCCCCAACCCTGGATGACCTCCACTCCGCGGGATGCGAGCAGTCCCTCAACCCCGTGGTACAGCTTGTCAACGACCGAGTCGCGGTACTGACCGACTTTCCCCATGTCGATGCCGTCAAGGGTTGCGAGGATGCCGAAGTGATCGGCTTCTCGCACAGAGTCGGCGGTCTCCGCGGCGTGCAAATAGGCCTTTGTTGGGATACAACCCCGGTGCAGGCAGGTTCCCCCAACCTTGTCACCCTCGACCAAGACAACCTTCAGACCCAGCTGCGCACCGCGCAGAGCCGCGGCGTACCCGCCGGATCCAGCGCCAAGGATTACTACGTCGTAAACGGAATCACTCACGTCTTATCGCTCCTTGAGTTCTGAAACGTTTTCGTTTCAGTTAGTTCGGTAGGCCCGTCCAGCACCGATCTACCGCGACGGTTCCTCGGGTCCATTGTCCCACGATCCGCCAGAGCGGCGGCAGGTCAATTGGTGCAAGACCGGCCACGTTTTACCGGTTTTAGTACGAGGACAGAGCTTGCTATCCGGGCCGGCGAGCGGTGAAGATTACTCGGTGAGTGAAGAACAGTCGGATGCGACCTCGGTTTACGCAGGTAAAAGTTCTGGGACTCCGCAGTGAGCCAGGAACGGACGGATTTACCCTCGATCAATCTCAACGATGACCGACGGGCTGCACGGGGATGGGGTCGGATCGTCCCTGCCCTTTTCTGGGTCTTCGGAGTTGGGACGGTAGCTATCGCTGTTTGGCAACTGTTCGATGCAACGGACCAGCCGGTGGGGCCCCGTCTTGCCACCCTGTTTGCCGGGGCGGTGTACATACTCGCTGCGCTTGGATTGACTCATAACGGCAGACGAATGCGAGTGGTTGCTTGGAGCTGCATCTCGATTAGTCTGGCCGGCCCATTGATCGAAGGACTGTTGAGCCTTGATTTTCCCGCGACAGACGTCTGGTCGCCGTGGGCAAACTTTGGCTTGCAGGTTTGGTTCTCCTCGCTGCTCTTGCCACTGATCGGTTTGGTCTGGATGTGGTGGTCGAATCCAAGGCGCATAGTGGAGCTGGCAGATTCATCTCCAAGACTTAGATAGTTCCGGTGTGCTCACTGTGTGAGGGGGTCTTGAGTATCTGCCGGTCATCGGTCTATTGTGGTGCCGTTGACCTTGGAGCTAACTCCGTCAACACGACTGATCTGGAGACCACGTGAATAATGCGCGCATCGCAAACCGCACCTTCGAGTCCTCGCGCTCGCTGATGTGCTGTTGCATGCGCCAGGCGTTCGCGATGTGTCCGGTGCGCTGAGACCAGCGACCTTTCACCGCGTAACGCCGGTAAACCTGGCCCTCCCTTGTCATCGGGCAGATCGCCCGCGATAAGCAGTTACTGAACCATACAGATTCCGTCGTTGAGTCGCGTTCAGTTTCGTTGATATCTAGACGCCTAATATGCGTCGGTTTTGCCGCTTCTATGCGGGATGACAAGGGAACGAAGCCCGCGTTGCCAGGGGCCGCCATGCTGGCTACGCATTTCAGTTCACTTAAAACAAGGAAACTCCTATGTCTACATCAACATCCATCAAGCCTGCGAAACGGAGGAGACTCAAGCTCCCCTCGTTCTCAATCCAAATCCTTATCGGTCTAGCCCTCGGAGTGCTGCTCGGATGGGCTGCTCTCGTGATCGGTGAAACTGCAACCGGTGACTCCAATTGGCTGACTATTACGCTCTCCACAATTGGCTCCGCGTTTGTAACGCTTCTGCGCGCTATCGTCCCGCCGCTGGTGTTTACGGCGATCGTCGCTTCGATAGCAAACCTTCGAGGAATCACCAATGGCGTACGCCTTGCATTCCAGACTCTGATTTGGTTTGCTATCACCGCGCTAATCTCGGTCGTTATCGGTATCGGCCTCGGCCTGGTGCTCAAACCGGGGTCCAACGCCGGAGTTTCAGTAGATCTCGCACAGACACCGTCGCGGACAGGTTCTTGGCTAGATTTCTTGAACGGCATCATTCCCGCAAACTTCCTCGGAATCTACAGCAGCACGAATCTTGTGCGCGATGCAGAAGGCGCAATTACCGGAGCCGCCTCGGCTGTGAACTTCAATGTTCTGCAGATCCTGGTGGTCGCCATAGCAGTAGGCATAGCGGCGCTGAAAGTGGGAAAGAAAGCTGACTCTTTCCTGAGTTTTAATGCTTCGTTACTGGCCGTTATACAGAAGGTACTGTGGTGGGTTATTCGCCTCGCCCCGATTGGAACTATTGGCCTAATTGGCAATGCCATCGCCTCGTATGGCTGGAGTTCACTCTCAAGTCTTGGGACCTTTGCGATCGCGGTTTATGCCGGACTGGCGATAGTGCTATTCATCGTCTACCCGGCACTGCTCGCAAGCCACAGACTTTCAATCTCGAGGTATTTCCGTGGGGCGTGGCCCGCGATCCAACTTGGTTTCGTCTCTCGCTCATCAATCGGCACCCTGCCCGTAACTGAGAGCGTCACCTGGCGTAACCTCGGGGTTCCGCGTAGCTACGCCTCATTTGCGGCGCCCCTTGGAGCAACCACGAAGATGGACGGTTGCGCTTCAATCTACCCTGCGATTTCAGCGATCTTTGTCGCCCAGTTCTTTGGTATCGACCTGGGGATCACTGACTATCTGTTGATTGCCTTTGTTGCAGTGGTTGGTTCGGCAGCAACGGCCGGTGTCACTGGGGCAACCGTAATGCTCACGCTCACGCTGTCTACACTCGGTCTACCGCTTGAGGGCGTCGGTCTGCTTCTTGCGATCGATCCGATCCTCGACATGGGACGGACTGCCGTGAACGTGGCAGGACAGGTGTTGGTCCCCGTCATTGTCTCGAAGCGCGAAGGCATCCTCGACGAAGTCCAGTACGCCGCTGCTAACGCGGATGATCTGTTCGAGGATAACGAGGACACTCCCGATCCGCTTGAGTCCACTTCCACGGATCAGGAACCTTCGCAACCGACCGACGGGGCCAAGGTGATCGAAGTAAACGCAGGATAGTCCGTCAGAACAAGGGGCTGCTAGGAAACCTGGCAGACGGTGAGTGCAGCACCCGGCCAGGTGCCTCTAGTCACCAGTAGCCGGTAGCGGGCACTGGTATCCGGGTCGGTTGGTGAGCATGAAGCAGAGTGCGAGCCAACCGACCCGACACGTTGCGCTCCCCGGGTTGCTTTGGTGCCGCTTCGTGAAAAGGGTCGTAGAGCAGTGGAAGGGAAACATATCCGTTGCGGTCTGCGGCCCATAGCTCATTGGACAACGAGACTACTCGGCCAGTTCTTGAGTTCCGCTACACAGTCTCTGCGTTTCTTCTTTCGTCGGGTTCAGCCGTTCGAGGAGAATCGTGGTGATAAATTCTAGGTTCTTCTGTTGAGATTCATTTAGTGGATCGAACAGTAGGGCCTTAAGCGCCGCGATGTGTCCCGGTCGCGCTGCCTCAAGTGCCTTGCGGCCAGTGTCTGTCAGGGTTACGTTGGTCGCTCGCCCGTCGCTGGGGCAGGTCCAGCGATCAACCTTGCCTTCGGCCTCCAGGCGCGCTACCAACTTTGACATACGTGGAAGTGCTGCTTCAGCGCTCACTGCAAGTGCGCTGACACGAAGCGTGGAGTTTTCGGATCGATCGAGCTCGTCAAGTACATAGAACTCGAACATACCCATTCCACTGTCTTCGGACATCATTCGATCCAAACGTGCAGGAAGCAACTCGATTAGCGCGCCGAACGCGGTCCAGAGTCTTCGCTCGTGGGAGGAGAGTGTGTCTTTCGCAGCCATGTATTCACCATATCAACAATAGTTGCCCTGGAAACTAAAATAGTGATAAGTTTCCAAGGAAACTAAATCTGAGTCCGTCGACAAGACGGGGAAACGGAAGTAAATGATGACTGAGGTATCGGTTTTTGGTAAGGGAAACATGGGGTCGGCGATTGCTGGAGTCCTGAGCGATGGGGGAGCGAACGTCGAGGTCTTCGACTCGTCATCGTCAGATGTCACCGTGAATGGAGACATCGTGGTTCTTGCGGTTCCTTACAGTGCGCTAGCAACTATTGCTCAGCAATACGGTGACCAGTTGGCGGGCAAGATTGTAGTCGACATTACAAATCCCCTTGATTTCTCGACCTTCACCCTTATCCCGGCGGCCGATAGTTCCGCTACTGCAGAACTAGCCGCCCTGCTCCCTGAGTCGAAGGTAGTGAAGGCGTTCAACACGAATTTCGCCGCGACCCTCGGGGCGAAGAAGGTTGGGGAGGCGACAACCACGGTTCTTATAGCCGGTGACGATTCTGATGCCAAAGCTGAACTTGCTGCCGCGGTTACCGCCGGGGGTCTTAACGCTCTTGATGCTGGCGCTCTGGGCCGCGCACGTGAACTTGAAGCTATCGCCCTGACGCAAATGGCTCTCGCTGCGTCCGAGCAGATCGGTTGGACCGGCGGGTTCGCAGTAGTCAAGTAACAGCAAAGCAAGCAAACACCGCAGCCAAACGCGACCGACGCTGCAGGAGGCGGAGAGATTGTCCCTAGTCGAGGACGGTCATCTACCGCTACTTGGTCTGCTTCAGGTACTCCAGGACGGCTAGCACCCTTCTGTTTCCGTCCTCTTCCGCTAGATTGAGGGTAAGGAAGATATTGGTGATCGTCCGTTCAAGGGTCGCCGTCGACACGCTTATTTCGTCTGCGATTTGTGCGTTTGTTCGACCCTGAGCGATGAGGGCGAGGACCTCCTTTTCGCGTGCGGTCAGGCGACTTGCGGGCTCATTCTCTTGAGCGATCAAATGACGGAGAACCTGCGGGTCTACCACGACTTCGCCTCGTCCGACCGCGTCCACGGCGGCTAAGAACTGGGAGACTCGACCAACGCTTTCTTTTAGGAGGTATCCCGTTCCTCCTTGAGCTTGGCCTGCCTCCTGTAAAAGTTTACGGGCATAGTCATTCCCGGCGTACTGGGAAAGGACCAGGATAGAAGTTGTAGGGCGCTCACGGCGCAGTCTGAGTGCGGCGCGAAGCCCGTCGTCGCCGTGACGAGGGGGCATACGGACATCGGTCACTAGCATCGTTGGGGGCTCGCGGTCCAGCAATCGCGTCAGTTGGCCTGCGTCCCCAACCTCCCAGATCACTTCATGACTGCCGAGGCCAAGTACCGTCACGATTCCCTGACGCATGAGGATATCGTCTTCTGCGACACCGATTCTCATCGCCTTCTCCGTTCCGCTAGCCGCTGGCAGGCGAGTGGTGCGGGAAAGGTCAATTCCGTCACCGTTGGCCCTCCTGCGGGACTGTCTATGGCGAGGGAACCCCCGAGCATCCTCGCTCTGTTCTCCATCCCCACCAGTCCTGTCCCCAGGAGGGGATCTGCGCGACCTCAAGTTGATCATCAGCGCTGGTGGCGCCCAGCTGACTTCTGGCGAGGCCCAGTTGAATAGCAACATTCGCTAGATGTTGCTGGGGCCATCGTGAAGTTCCCTGCCTACCGCAGTTTCTGAAGTTGACTGCGACCAGGAGTGTTCGAGAGTGTCTGTGCAGTAACCTGACCAGGTGAACATGTTCGGACTAGACAGAAATAAGTTGCACACCACTGAACTCGGAGTCGAGAGGATCAGGCGCAATCTATCTCTATCCACCGACGACGTTGTCACTTGGTGTCAAGAAGTCATCGCTTCGCATACAACCGACGACTCTTGCATCACACAACGGGGAAAGAACTGGTACGTGGATTGTGGGGATTGCATCATAACTGTGAATGCCCACAGTCACACGATCATTACCGCGCACAGGAAGTGATTCAAAGCCGCCACAGCTAACAGCGTGGTCAGAAGCGGCTCGACCGACCACCAAACGGAATCCGCTTGATGACGGCTCCACACCGATGGAACTCTTCGCAAGCGCGGCCATAAACATGAAGGGATCGAGAAAAATACCCGCTCGATTCGCTGTCGCTCAACCTCGAACACCGTAACCATCTCGGTTGTATCGGAGCCGGACTGACCCTGGTCGCAGGTATTGGAATCCTGGCCGCTTTGCGGGCAAGTTACGGAAACCCCCGCAGTTTTCTTACCTCGTCCTAATGAGGGTCTACGTAGAGTGGCAAATGAATGATCGACCCTGCAAACGACTCAACTTCAACGAACTAAACGAGGTCATCGAAAGCATACTGTTGCACTAACCGCCAGAACCCACCGCATGATTTCGATTCGGGGATAGCCACTGTGGTTGATACTTGGCCTCGGAACTGCTTGCGTGGGGGTTTGGACGGGAGTATCTGCCGGTGTGGCGGTTCCGCATTTCGGTTCGGGACGGCCACTGTGGCTGATACCCCGCTGGATTAAAGCCTCAGAGAGTCGGTTTGGGTGTTAGACGCCTTCGGGGAACCCCAGTTGGCGCCAGGCCTCATAGGTTGCGATCGATGCGGCATTCGCCAGGTTAAGTGAACGAATCCCGGGGAGCATTTGGATTCGTACCAGGGAAGTGATACGAGGATCGTTCATCACGTGTTCGGGGAGGCCGTCGGGTTCAGGTCCAAATAAAAGACAGTCTTCGTCCCGATACTCAATGTCGCTGTACAGGTTGTCAGTTCTGCCGGTAAACGCCCAGACTCGACCGGTCATCTGGTCCAGGAGATCATCTAGATTCGGGTGGACCTGTACGTGAGCAAGATCGTGGTAATCAAGGCCAGCTCGTTTCAGCTTGGTGTCATCCATATCAAACGCCAGGGGCTCAACCAGGTGAAGCATTGCGCCGGTGCATGCGGCCAAACGAATAGCAGCACCAGTGTTTCCGGGGATTTTCGGTTCAAAGAAGGCTAAATGAAGCACCGCGCTATTCTGTCACGTTCGACGGTCAGTCGCGATTTGGATGTTGTTTTACCTTTTCCGGGTGTTTCTCAAATAGGGGATCGAAGCTAGTGTTCCTGCTGTTGGTCGATTTGTTAGTCAATCTGCATTGCCCCAGTTTCGATAAGTGATGGTGAACTTGTCGGACCCACCCTCTAAGATCGAACGTATGTTCGACTGGGGGTGATGGTGGTGAACGGAATAGAACGTCTTGCTAGAGCTCGGGCGACACTTATGCAAGTTGAAGCCTCAAGTGGAGTACGTTCCCACTACGTGCAGTCGATCGACAAAGCTGTTTTTCCTCCCGGGGTCTATCATGTACCGCTTGGGATTGAGGGATTGGTGTATTCGCTAACCAGGGTGATGACGCCTGACATGTGGGGAGTTTTAGTTGGGGTTCCCGACGTGGGGTGGGAAGCTGCCGCATCGGGGATGCACCTAGATATCTCCCGGATGGTGACGGTTCCTAGACTGTCAATAGACCCGGCCAAGACCGTGGGAATACTGGTTGAGGGATTTGACGCCGTGGCCCTCGGTGATCTTGATTTTTCCGTGTCAGTTCGTCGATCACTCGCGGCCAGAGGCAGAATGATGGAACGGTTTTTGTTGACCTCAAATCCCTGGGTCGGTATTAGTAAACCATTCCCGATTCCAATGAAGCTTGATGCCGATAGTAATGCTGCTTCGCGTCTGTCAGTCTTTGAGAGCGGGGATGCAGTGTGATCGAACCTAGTCTTGGGTCTGGGCAGACACGATATATCGCCCTGTGGGTGCCCAACTGGCCACTGGCATCTTTGGTCGCTCGCACCCCTCCTGATACTGCCGCAGTTATCGAGCACGGTAGGCGAATCGTTGTTGTTAGCCCGAAAGCGGCCAGGAAGGGCGTCCGGGTTGGAATGACCAGAACTCTAGCCCAGTACTACTGCTCAGAGTTACTGGTTCTAAAACATGATGAGGAGCGGGAAAGTGGGGCATTCGAGGTATTACTTGAAGTTTTTGATTCCTATGCCGCAGACGTGAGTGTGGTGCGTCCCGGTCTTGCATTTGCTCCAGCTACTAGTGCGGCCAAGTGGGCCGGGTCAGAAGAGTCTTTGGTAGAAAAAATAATCGATGACATTGCCGCATACACGGGAGCAGAAGCCTACATAGGAATCGGAACGGGGATAGGGACCGCTCTGCTAGCCGCAAGGAAAAACCTGGTTGTTCCGGAAAGGAAAACGAGAGAGTTCCTAAGAGGACTTCCCCTTCGGGAACTGGTTCAAGACCTACCGGAGGGATCAGCGCGTCAGGTCTCAGAAATCTTGACAACCCTGTTAGGACTGGGGATCTATACCGCCGGTGATCTTGAAAAACTTGGGGCCAGCCCGGTTATAAGTCGCTTTGGGCAGGGAGGAGAAACCCTGTTCAGACTCCTTTCAGGTGAACAACCAGCACTGTCGATTCGAAAGCGATCCGAAAGTACTGTCAATGTCTTTTTAGAACTCGACCCCCCGGTGGGTCAGATTGAACACGCAATGACGGCCATTTCCAGGGTCAGTAACGACCTAGCCGACAGGCTACGCAGCTCGGGACTTTATGCGTCTGCGGTCCAGGTGGTCCTCATGAGTCAAGGAGGCCGTAGAAGGGAAAGAACTTGGACCCTTCTTGATGCCACATCCTCATCTCAAGTGGCAAAGCGAATTGCTTGGCAACTAAAGGGATGGATCGACACCGAAACAGATTCAATTAGTGAAGAACCCGACCCGCTTGCATCCATTGAACTGGTCGCGGTCGACCCGGGAACTCTTCCTGAGATCGACCCACTTTGGGGTGGCACGCGCACCTCATGGAAAGCGGCGCAGGCCGCCGAGCAGGTGCAGGGCCTTCTTGGTGAAGAATCAGTTTTATCCCCGAGCTTGCATGGCGGTTTCGACCCTAGAACCAGGGTCTCACTGACACCATGGGGAACAGAGAAAGAAATCTCCCCGAAGACTACGGGAGAGTGGGAGGGAGGGGTGAGTGATCCACCGATAATTCTTTTCTCTAATCCACCCGAAGCCATGCTTATCGGAGTGAGGCTTGGAAGTGAACCCGATCCCATTAGAGGCAG
This sequence comes from Actinomycetaceae bacterium MB13-C1-2, assembly GCA_035621235.1. Classification (NCBI taxonomy): domain Bacteria; kingdom Bacillati; phylum Actinomycetota; class Actinomycetes; order Actinomycetales; family Actinomycetaceae; species Actinomycetaceae bacterium MB13-C1-2. The sequence goes on along the minus strand of CP141731.1, from coordinate 2,206,832 downwards.
GCTATGGATCACACGCCGCGGAGTGCTAAACGGCACCCCGGAAAGACTGATAGTGCACCAGGATCGAAGTGAATTAGCGGCTGGTGACTATCCCATTTCACAGGTGAATCGATTGTGGGTGGTTAGTGGCAGATGGTGGAAACCCGATGACCAAGCCAGGGGATCCCGCTGCTATCTTCGGGTCAGTCGAAGTGATGGCCCGGACCTTCTCCTCGTCCAAAGAAAAGGGAACTGGTATGTGGAGGGCATATACGGGAGCCTTATCTCTGTACACTCACCTGTGGGAATGCCCCTCGTGGGCGAAAACTAAGTGTTCGAATAAGCGGAGTTCCCTGTTGAAGCGGGGACGCCCTCGTTGGGAACTAAGACCTTGACCTCGGAGGGAATGGCAAATGGCAAAGCTATATTTCCGTTACGGTGCAATGAACTCAGGAAAATCGACGGCGTTGCTTCAGGTTGCCTACAACTACGAAGAGCGCGGGCAACGAGTCCTCCTCGCCAAACCGGCGATAGACACGAAGGGGAGCGGTTCGGTCGTCTCACGTCTGGGTGTGACCCGGGATGTCGACTTCCTGATCGGTCCAGACGACAGCGTTCATGAGTTGTTTCAGACTGCCGCTCGCGGAACCCAGCATGATGCACTGATTGAAGAAGTCGAGGGGTATCCGCCGGTTGCGGCCCTGCTAATCGATGAGGCTCAGTTTCTTACTGCCTCTCAAGTTGACGAACTAATGAAAATCGCGGTTGTGGGTGGGGTGCCGGTTTTAGCCTATGGACTTCGAACTGACTTCCAGACGGTGGCATTCCCGGGATCCCGGAGATTACTTGAAATCGCGCACAGTCTCGATGAACTCAAGACAATCTGCCGCTGCGGTCGTAAGGCCATATTCAACGGACGTAAGGTCGGAGATCGCTTCATCTTTGATGGCGACCAGGTCTCGATTGATGGTGAGGGCGTAACTTATGAGTCTCTCTGTGGCCTTTGCTACCTGCAAGAATCTGGAGCCATTTAGCTTCCCGGGTCGCAGCTTCGCTTCCTATCTCGCGCAATGAGCTAGTACCTCTCGGCGGCATTCTCGTCTGACTTGCCACGGTAAGCCTTTGCTCATTTACCTTGCCATGCGCCGACTTACCGCGCGATCTAGAAACGAGTTTTGCGCCGCAGTAGTCTCTCAACCTTTTGATCGAACAAATGTTCGATAGACTTGAGGGGTGTCAAAGCAGTACAGATACGCAGAACTTCACGCTCACAATGCATTTACCTTCCTAGAATCAGCTGATTCTCCAGAAGAGTTGGTCCGCTCTGCTACGGAGCTGGGACTCAGCGGACTCGGAGTCTTGGACGTTGACGGGATGTACTCTGCCGTCCAGACCGCGAGTGCTGGTCGTAAGTACGGGATGCCGATTGTCCACGGGGTTGAGCTAACTATTGATCACTTTGAGATCCCCGACTCCAGTTCGTTGAATCCTCTACGTCGAGCCCCGAAGTCGGATTCAGGAGGGGTCTTCCTCCGTAGCGGTGATGGCCTTCCGGCGGGGAGTATGGATCCGGGGATTCGCCTCCCCGTGCTAGCAACCTCACAGATCGGCTATCACGCTCTGTGCTCACTACTCTCTACCCACTTTCTTGAGGAACCCGGCAGACGGAAAGTTGCTCTAAGGCTTGAGGAGATTGAGACTCTTCAAAGGTCTTGGGAGTCTCCTGATCTTCTGGCACTTACCGGGACCTCAAGGGGACCGCTACAACGGGCCATCCGCACCCACGGCCTAAAGAGTGGTCGAGCCGTTCTTGAACGCCTTAAGGAAGTTTTTGGTCAAGATGGCGTTGCTGTCGAGATGAATGCAGCTCCACATGAACCTCCGGAGCGTGATGATCAGTTAGCTCTTCTCGCCCACGAGGCAAACCTTCCATTGGTGGCAACGGGGGCAGTTCGCTCCTCTGATCCCAGCCGCACCCAAATTGCGGATGTTCTGGGAGCGATAAGACTAGGAAAATCGCTGGAACAGGCCGAGCCTCATCTTCCCGCGTGGCGGTCTTTTATGCGAAGTCCGAAAGAAATGTCGCATCTCTTCATCCGTCACCCCGCAGCGGTTGACAACGCAGTTGCAATAGCTGAAAGCTGTGCTTTCGATCTGCGAATCATTGACCCGGGCTTACCGAACTTTCCTGTGCCAGAAGGCAAAAACGAGGCACAGTGGCTTCGTGAACTTACCTATCAGGGAGCGCAGCGGCGCTATGGTTCACGGCGCAATCAGCCAGATGCCTGGAACCTAATCGACCATGAGCTTGCCATTATCGAGCAGTTGGGATTTCCCGGATACTTTCTGATTGTCAAAGACATCGTCGATTTTTGTTCTTCCCAAGAGATTCTCTGTCAAGGACGAGGCTCGGCTGCGAACTCAGCAGTTTGCTATGCCCTGGGAATCACAGCTGTTGATGCGGTCAAGCACAAGATGCTTTTTGAACGGTTTATGTCACCAGATCGGAAGGAAGCGCCTGATATTGATCTCGATATCGAGGCGGGCGAACGAGAAGTAGTTATTCAATACGTCTACCAAAAATACGGGCGTGAGAACGCCGCCCAGGTAGCGAATGTCGTCAGTTACCGACCTAAGTCCGCCGTCAGGGACGCGGGTAAGGCTCTCGGCTATCCAGAGGGCGCGATCCGTCGGTGGAGCCAGTTTGTTAACCGCAGAAACCATGATTCTAAGACTTCACCTGCGAACTCAGAGATTCCGGATGAGGTTCTGCAGATCTCTCAGAACCTACAGCGGCTCCCCAGGCACATGGGATTACATCCCGGGGGAATGGTCTTGACTCACAAGCCGGTTTCTCAAGTATGTCCGGTTATGTGGGCGGCGAAAGAGGATCGAAGCGTCCTGCAGTGGGGCAAGGAAGACTGCGCCGACGCGGGATTAGTGAAATTTGATCTCCTTGGACTTGGAATGCTTACGGCGCTTCGTCGCATCTATAACTGGTTAGCCGAACAAGGGATCACTTGGAATGGCCGCCCCCTGGAACTGCACAGCATGCCGGATGACGATCCTCGCGTCTACGATCTGCTTTGTGCGGCCGATACGGTCGGTGTATTTCAGGTTGAATCACGTGCACAGATGAACACTCTCCCTCGCCTAAAGCCAAGGAATTTCTATGACATCGTGATTGAGGTCGCACTGATTAGGCCCGGTCCTATTCAGGGTCGGGCTGTGAATCCCTACCTGCGGCGAAAAAACGGGAAAGAACAAGAGCAGTCCCTTCACTCGCTCCTCGAACCAGCTCTACACAGAACCCTGGGGGTACCACTGTTTCAGGAGCAACTGATGCAAATGGCGGTTGACATCGCAGGGTTTACCCCGGGTCAGGCAGATGAACTACGCCGGGCGATTGGTTCGAAGAGAAGTGATGAGCGGATGTTGGCTTTGCGTCCGGCCCTATACGAGGGAATGACACGGAACGGGGTAGCCAAAGATGTTCAAGAACAGATCTTTGACCAGCTGAAGGGTTTCGCTGAGTTTGGTTTTCCCGAGTCGCATGCGTTTTCTTTTGCCTACCTGGTTTACGCTTCGTCCTGGCTGAAAGTGCATTACCCAGAGTTTTTCTACGCAGGATTGTTAGCAAGCCAGCCAATGGGCTTTTATTCGCCGGCATCACTTGTTGAAGACGCCCGTCGTCACGGAGTCAGTGTCCTTCCTCCATGCGTGGTGAACTCCGAAGTGAAGACACGCCCGGTTCGGGTGGGCGTTGACACAAACCCTGCGAATCGCTCGCGGAAAGAAGGGGTGAAAAAACTGGTTGATGCAGACCCCACCATGGCGGTACGGATCGGCCTAGAAACCGTCTCAGGGATCGGCAAAGCAGCAGAGAGAATCATTGAGGCACGATCGCATGCCCCATTTGACTCCCTCCAAGACATGGCCTCCAGAGCAAAACTTTCGCCTACTCAGTTAGAGAAGCTTGCCGCTGCAGGGGCGCTAGAGGCTCTGGGTTCGGGTCGTAGGGAAGGGCTATGGAAGGCGGGGGTAGTGGGACAAACGCAATGGGAACAACCCCATATTCCCGGTACGGAGCCAGGTGCCAATACTCCTGTTCTGCCACCTGTTACCGAGGCAGAGAGAGTTCTTCTTGACTATAGAACTCTCGGTCTTAGCACCGAGAATCATCCGATTGCTTTGGTTCGTGACCGTCTAAAGACAAGGGGAGTGGAACCCCTTTCAGCTCTGCCCAGAATTGCCAACGGTCAGAAGATTCTGATTGCGGGAGTAGTGACTCACAGACAGAGGCCAGCTACGGCTCGTGGGACCACGTTCCTTTCCATCGAAGATGAAACTGGCTTAGCGAACATCATTTGTTCTCCCGGCCTTTGGGCACGCTATAAGAAGACGGCTCTAGAATCTACCGCCCTCGTCATTAGGGGGCACGTTGAACAGGGAGACGGGGCTACGGCAGTTGTCGCTGACAGACTGGAAGCTCTTTTGATTCCGGTAAGAACCCGATCAAGGGATTTTCAGTGACTCGGAGTCAGCTTGTTGCCGTAACCTCCTCATCTGTTTGCGAAGAATCCGAATCAGTCTTAGTCGACTTGTCCTTCTTACTGAAGCGGCGGATGATCCGACCAAAGAAACCCGGCGCTTTGACGGGTTCCGGTTTGGCATCCCACCCTGGAAGTGGACCCTCGATTGGAGGGTCTCGGTGGTAAAGGGCGTTGAATACGGCCCAGACAACACCAATGATTGGAATAGCAATAATCGCACCGAACAGTCCGGCGAGCAGGGTCCCACTGATGACACCTAGACCAACCACAACCGGGTTCAAGGCGACCTGTTTACCCATGATCAAGGGCTCTAGGACATGGCCCTCTAGCTGACCGATTCCTGCGATTCCGATGCCTACGATCACTGCCGTTCCAACCCCATCGGTTGCTAGGGCGACAACCATTGCCAGGGCCATCGCGGCCGGGGCCCCGATCATTGGGATAAGCGCACCCACCATTACCAGAACGGCTAGAGCGGGTGCCAAAGGCACCCGTAGAATTTCTAGAAAGACCCAGGCAAGCACCCCGTTGATAAACGCGATGATCATCGTGCCCCGAGCGTATCCCTCAAATGCCCACCAACCCGCTTGAGCCGCGTGGTTCCACTTTCCGCGTTTGGCGGTTGGAAGCATGTTCAGGAACCATCGCCACATCTCGGATCCCTGCAACAGAAAGAACACGGTCACAAAGACAGCCAACGCTACGATGGTGAAGAAAATCGCGATGCCTCCGGCATTCGACATTACCGTTGTGGCCAGACGTTGCCAGTTCTCCGTTAAATACTTTTCTCCCTGGGCAATCAGATCCTGGAGCCACTTAAGAACGCCCTCAGTTGTGAACTGGAACTTGAACGGAAGACCATTTAGGAAGTCCACGATCTTCCCTAGTCCGTTTGCCAGTTGATCGTAGAGCTTGTCCCACTGACCTGCCACCGAGGTAACTACGAACGTAATGAGTCCAGCGAATACGGCGATGGCGCTTAGAAGAGCTACCACCACAGCAAATCCCCGCGGCATGTGTTTTGCGAGAAAATTGACGGCAGGATTCAGTATCGCGGTAAAAACAAAAGCGACAAATACCGCAATGAAAACCGCTGAAATCCTGCTCGTTGCGAAGACAACTCCGACAATCACCAACGCGACACCGATTAGGGACCAAGACCCGACGCCAGCATTCTTCAGCCACTGCGGAACCTGCGCCTGCTGGTGAATCATTGCCGCACTCGGATTTGCTTCGGTACCAGAGTAAGAGAGGCCCGGACTTGAAACAGCTGCCTGATCGGCAGGCGTTGTCTCAGTGTCAGAGGTGGACAGATTAACTGCGTCCGAATCACTCGGCGAGACCGTGGTTCGTTTTTGGTCGTCCATTTTCATGACCTCCCTGCCCGTAAGCCTCAAGCATAGTTGTACGACCTACAGAAGTACGATGCTTACCAGGGCGTCGAGGGTGAGGTGCAGCGGCTCCGCGCGGAATTCGTCGTCTGCACCACCCTCGCCGGTAACATCAGATGGAACATACACACGACAGTGTGGAAGATTTAACCCATGGGGAATGGAGAAGGCATGGCAAGTTCTGCCATGAATGGCATAGGGGATCGGGATAATCGCCGCTCTCTGGCTTGGCGTGTCTTCTTTGAGGCGAGCACCCGGTTGCAAGGAATCCTCGAGTCGCGCATGAAGGCAGAGAGTGGCATCTCGCTGTCCGACTACAACATCCTTCTGACGCTTTATGAGGCACCCAACCGGCAAATGAGGATGGGAGAGCTCTCCGAACATCTTGGATACTCCCCGTCGCGCCTAACCTACCTAGTCAACCAACTCGGTCGGCAGAAGTGGATTGACAGGGTTCCAAGCGACGATGACCGACGAGGGTACGTCGCGCGGCTTACTGAACCCGGAATAGAGATCACTGAGCGTGCGAGTCACATACACCAGGAAACGGTAAGAGAGTTGTTGCTCGACGACATGACTGACGCACATATAGACATGATTGTTGAGGCTTTCGGTTTCCGCGGTGATCGGGACTTCGGGCAGCCCGAGTAAGTGTAACCGGGAGGACTGACTACTTCTCCGGCTTCGTGGTTGCGATGACTTCTTGAGCGTCGTTGTCCGCAGTCTCGATCGATGTGCCAGATTCAAGTTTAGAACGACGGCTTCTTCGTACGAGCGTCCGAATGAGCCAGATGATCAGCCCGATCACGATTAGCCAGGGAACAAGGACGATCAGCGCATATGCAACGAATTTCAATGAATCGATGAGCAGATCCCAAGCGCGTTCCCATGAGAAGCCTGATCCGGCCGAGGAGTCCTGGGTAAACGTTACATAGACCGTGGACATGTCGACCTGATCGGTAAGCCACTCAAGTTGGGAGTTGAGCGAGTCGAGTTCTGCCTGTCGCTGAGTAAGCATGTCCTCGGCTTGAAGTAGTTCCTCTGTAGTGGTCGCCTGTTCCATCAACTCATGAAGTCTGCTCAAGGAGGTAACAAGTGCGTCTTTGCGGGCGTTTAGGTCAGTTACTTGAAGGCCAACGTCCTGACGAGAGGTGTTCTGATCAATGATCTTGCCGAACTCAGGCAGTGATGCAATCAGCTCCTGATACCTATCCGCCGGCACCTGCGCATCGACGGACGCCGAGACAGATCCATCCCATTCGGATTGCCAGGTACTGGTAATCACTCCATCCATCTCGGTGACTCTTGCGGCGAAGTCTTTGGCCGCTTTGTCTGGAGTATTGGTTCTTATGGTTGCACTTCCGGTGGTTATCACGGACTCGCCGGTTACGTTGACCCCACCATCCTTAGCGAGTTCCGACATAGATTGGTCTTCGATACCGACAGCGTCTGAGTAGGCCATGGACTCTTCTGAACCGGCGAATGATGAGTCGTTCTGACTTCCTGTGCTTGCGGAACAGCCACCTAGGGCTACCGCACCCGCAACTAGAATCAGGTACACCGCATGTCTACGAAAACGCTGATTTACACTCATGACCGAAAGAGTACCGGGGGGTTCGCACGTCGAGTCGTTCCGATCGCGGTTGTTACTGAGTTGTTGCGTCGTTCGGAACGGGGTCCGATCGCCCTAAGGGCGCCGAGGATGGCAACCAGGTCAACGACCTCTTGGAGCCAAGCCCCCAGAAGTGCAGGCAGGAAGCCGAAAGCGGCCACAATCATCAACACAACGCTGATAATGATCCCCAGCCAGATACTCTGGAGCGCGATACGCACCGTGTCTTTTCCGATTCGTATTGCGAGGGGAAGGGAATTGAGAGTGTCATATCGATTGACGATGTCAGAAGATTCACTTGCCGCAGTGGCTCCCCGTGCACCCATGGCGAAGCCAATGTCCGCCGCCGCCAAAACGGGAGCGTCATTGAGACCATCACCGACCATGATTAGAGGACGAGGCTGCACTTCAGCGACAATTCGAACCTTGTCTGCCGGCCGACACTCTGCATAAACCTCGCGAATATCGAGTTGCTGAGCAACTATGTCTGCGGTTGCCCTGGTATCGCCGGTAACCATTAGTGTGCGTTCAATGCCTAGATCCGTTAACTCTCGGATTACCTCGGCAGATTCTTCCCGAACCATGTCACGCATAATGATCGATCCCGCGAAACGATCACCAATCGCGACGTAGACCGCCACCTCTCCCGGAGCAAGCTCTGTCTCGACAAAATCATGAGCGTATTCGCTTACCCACGAGGCTCGGCCCACTCGCACAACGACCGTTCTTTGCGCTTCTTCTGGATCGCGTACCGTAGCAGCAACACCGTTGGCCGCGAACTCCTCGGCCTGTTCAGCATCAAGTAGAGCAAGCCCTCTTTCTTTTGCGGCAGTTACCACTGAATCGGCGAGCACGTGGGAAGAGTACACTTCGGCAGACGCAGCAAGGCGTAGTAGCTGGCCTTCGTCAATCTCGCCGCTGGGAACGAGCCGTTCGAGGAGTGGCTGACCGGTTGTTATGGTTCCTGTCTTGTCGAGTGCCACTGATCGGGCACGTGAAAGCTGTTCGAGCGTTCCACCACCCTTCACTATGAGTCCAAAACGTGCCGCGCGGCTCATACCGCCGAGGAAAGCCACTGGAGCCGCGATGAGCAACGGGCAAGGCGTTGCGACTACCAGCACCTCAGCGAAACGGACCGGATCGCCGCTGAGCGCCCACGCAGCAGCTGCGATCAACAGGGAGAGAATAGTGAACGGAACCGCAAAACGGTCGGCTAGCCGTACAACCTTGGCTTTACTATCGGCTGCCTGTTCTACGAGACGCACGATCTGTTGATACTCGCTGTCGACGGCTAGGGAGATGGCTCGCATTGTCACAGCGGTGGATCCATTCACCGCGCCGCTAGAGACTTTTTCACCGATGGCCCGTTCAACCGGGAGGCTCTCACCCGTTAGCGACGACTCGTCAAAGATCGCCTGTTCCGAAACTAGTTTGGAATCCACGGGCACCAGGGCTCCAGGACGGACCAATAGCAGGTCACCGACCTTGACGTCTTCTACGGGTACATCCTCGGTGGTCATCTCAGACTCGTCTGCTGAACCGTTAGCGTCTTCATCAGAAATTACGGTCGCTTGCTGAGGTGCCTTTCGAAGCAAGGCGGTGAGTTCGCGCTTGGAACGGTTCTCCGCGTAGTCCTCAAGGGCGGCGCCGCCTGTCAGCATCAGCACGACGACCAGAGCGGCCCACGGCTCGCCAACCAAGACTGCGGCGGTAATTGCGGTTACTGCCAAGATGTCGAGTCCCGCGTTACCTTTGAGGAGTTGGCGTACCATGCCGATTGCTTCCCATGCCGCTATCGCAAGCGCGTAGCCGCCAACTAGCCACTGCGCAAACTCGTGCGCAGGGGTCGCGAGTAGGACCAGTCCAACCAGGGCGACCAGAAGTGTGGTGGCGACTAGCGGATACGTTCTGATTGCTGCACGTACTCGATTCATGCGTTAACTCTCCCATGTATTGCTCGTTCCCGCATCGAAGGAAAGCCTTGCCTTTCTCGCCAGATTTGTGTTGCTCACCAGACAATCTCTCGACCGAAATATGCTGTTTTCGAAAAAACCAACGTTCATTTGCAGGGAAGGTTACGATTCCCCAGTTGACTGAGCGTACCCACGGGGCGAATCGGCGCCCCGTCAGTTGACTCGAATCATGGAGCATTGGAGTGACTTCGCGGCGCTTATGGGCGCGACATTTGGAGTGCTAATCGGTCTGCTTTTCGTCGGCCTATCGCTGCATGCGGACAGGCTTTCCGCTGCCCCCGCGTTACGTTCGCGTATTGCTCAGGTCCTGGTCATCTTTATTGGACTTCTGGTCGCAATGGCGATACCGCTGGTACCCGCACCGATCCAGGTGACGGGCGCTCTTGTCTTGCTTGACGCCGTCTCTTTGATAACCCCACTGATGATCCTGAACTCCCACGCAAAAAGGGGCAGAAGACCCGCAAGGTTGGAAGTGCTTCTTGATCGAATAAATCCCAACATCCTCTCCATCAGCCTGCTCACGACCACCGGGTGCTATTGGTTTTGGGACTTGATTGGGGCATGTACTTTCTTTTTGCCGCGGCCATTATCGGGATGGTTGGAGGACTGTTGGCGGCCTGGTTTGTGCTCTTGCGCCCCGCAACGGACATGGAAGAGGCAGAGGAGTGAAAGCGCGAGTACATTCGTCGTCTTCGAACTAGAGCCGAGCTAACAGTTTCACCCTTCGGATGGTTCGGGCCGCTTAGTGCGCACCTAGAAGCGACGTTAACGGTATCCGGGGTCGCTGGTGCTAGTGGGAAGCAGTGGAAGACAGACAGGGCCTTAGCCGCCATTTTTGAACCGGGCTACGGGCGCGGTTATCGCCTTTTGGGCTAGACGACAAAAGCAGCCGCGTTCTGAACTAGAAGCAATCAAAGATTGTCACGTTCTGAACGGGCTGCCTTCAGTATGAATTAGCCACTCTGACCGTATTTCGATTTGCGGTGTGATTACGAGGGCCTATGTGCCGCAGTTCATGTGCACTGTTCCCAAACCTAGGGTGTTTGGAGGACGTTACTAATTACTCGATAGGGTTGGCGATCTCGACTTTCACGACGTCTTCTTTACGCCTCTGGAGAAAGACTGTGCCCGCAAGGAGAATTGAGACACCCGTTCCGACCACAAGCAGTGAGACGCCATAGGCCAGAATCGAAGTGAACAGGGATGCACGGAGGAATGAAGCATTCATCTGGGTGTTCCGCAAAGCCTGGGCTTCCGCAGCCTCTTCCGAGTCCTCACCGTATTGCTCTTTGGCTTCATTTACTACATTCCCCAGCTCGGCGTAGCTGACGCCATCAGTTGCGTGATCTGCATGCATCTGGATGGTTTCTTGCATTGACCAGGCCGTAATCGGACCGCTGACTGCCTTTCCAGCATTAGATGTGGCGTCACCGGGGACGGTCATTTCCTGACTCTTAATCTGGCCGCCAACGGCAAACCAAGCAGAAGTTCCAGCAACGATCATCACGATGCCAATAATGGTTAGTACCCAACCAACGAATTTGCGGTAACCGTTCTTTTCGGAGGCGACGCTACTTGTTGTCATTAGGTTCCTTCTCCTAGTGTTTTGGGTGCTTCATACGCCTGAAGCGTGCGTCTAGCATAGGACTTATTACCTAAGTTTGACGAATTCACATTTGGGTGATGCGCCTGGGTGATAGGCCAATAAATACGCGGCTCTCTGGCCCCTTGAAAATGAGGATCAGCCGGGGCGCAGGACGTAGGTCGGGTGTGGCGCAGATTGTTTCGTTCATGCCCAAAAGGGCCGCGATTTATGTGTTGGCCCCCGGAAGTTGCTCTGTGGACACGAATCGTTGACAAGACGAAAAATGGCCTCTGACCGAACCCCTAAAAGGCCAGGTCAGAGACCACTTCGCTCCGTGCGCGGAGGGGGACTTGAACCCCCACCCTCTAATACGAGGACTAGCACCTCAAGCTAGCGCGTCTACCTATTCCGCCACCCGCGCGATGCGCTCTAGAGCGACTCAAAGTTAGCACGCAAAGGCGCGTCAGGAAAATCGGTAGACTGCCATGGTGAGCAAATCGGCATTCGCCTCTTTCTCTCACGACACATCAGCAGATCGAGACTCTAGGACCGTCATTGAACCAGTGGGCGCAAAACAGTGGAGACACATCCAGCGGACTGACTCGAAGCAGGGGCCAGATCGACGGATCTAAGCCAGCCGCTCTGGTAGGTGAGTTCCATAACGTCTATCAGATGCCCGACCGGATTCGGGACGCGCAACCCTCAACCCTCGACTACGACCGGCTCAATATGCGTATGGGCCTCATTGCCGAAGAAGTCGCCGAGCTCTTCACTGCGGTCTACGGGCAGCGTGCTGGTGTCGCGGTTGCTCAGGCCGCGACAACCGCGGTTGACGAGGGCGTTCGCGATATCGTGGAGACGGCCGATGCCTTGGCCGACCTGGTTTACGTGATCTACGGGATGGCTTTGGAGTCTGGAATTGATCTCGACTCGATTCTGGCTGAAGTGCATTCCTCGAACCTGTCCAAACTTATGCCCGATGGGTCCGTCAAGCGGAGAGAGGACGGGAAGGTCCTTAAGGGGCCGAATTTCCGTCAACCTGATATCGCGGCTGTTCTAGAAGAACGTGACCGTGCGATCGCCGAAGGAGTAGCAGATGCCAACTGAGCAGCAAGCCGAAGTGACTCGTAGAAACCCGCTTATGGAGCCATCTGGTCTGCCGTTCGGAGTTCCAGATTTTGCCGCAATCGAAATTGAGGACATTGAACCAGCGGTCATGGCCGGGATCCAGGAGGAGTTTGAGGATTGGGATCGCATTGCAACCAATCCGGAGTCTGCTGATGTTGAAAACACTGTCGAGGCCGTCGATCGCGCAGGTGAGCTACTGACACGAGCCGCCGGTGTCTTTTGGACTCTCGCGTCCTCAATCGGAGGTCCAGAACTGGAGGAACTCCAAGAGAGGCTAGCTCCGGTGTTCGCCGCGCACTCGGATGACTTCTACACCAATGAGCAACTCTACGAGCGCTACAAAGAAGTCGCCACGCTAAAGAACCTTGATGAGGAGACGCGCTGGTTGGTTGACCAGACCATAAAGGACTTTGAGCGCTCTGGAGTTAAGCTCAATGCTCGAGCGAAAGAAGACCTTCGGGCAATGAACCAGGAGATTGCAGGTCTTGAGGCGCAGATTGACACCCGGATTTCTCGGCAGCTTCAAGACACCGGAATCACCGGGGAGGACCTAGGCGAGTTAGAAGGTCTAAGCGACGGCGAAATTGCCGCGGCGCAGACGGACACGAGGAAGGGGACTGCAACCTGGAGAATGGGGGTATCGAACTTCTCGATTCCTCCAAAGCTAGCTTCTCTGAAGAGCCCCGAGGTTCGAGCCCGCGCGCTAGAGAATTCTCTGGGTCGCGGTTCGACCGGTGACAGCGCGACTGACACCCGTGATCTCATCGTTAAGTTGACGAAGCTTCGCGCACGTCGCGCAAAGCTTCTCGGCTATCCCTCGCACGCCGCGATAGTGGTAGACGAGGAGACGGTGCCATCCCCCGAGGCGGCGCGTGCGTTGCTGGTGGAGGTCGGAGAAGCAGCGAAAGTTGCGCTTGATCGTGAGGCCAACGAATACACGAAACTTGCGCGCGAAGATGAAGTCGATTTCTCTGTCTCTGACTGGCCCTATTACGAGGAGAGAGCACGAAAGCTGGCGCTCGGCGTGGACTCTGCTGAGCTTCGTGACTACTTCGAACTAGACCGGGTTGTAAACGACGGAATCTTCTTTGCGGCGCGCCGCCTTTACGGTCTGACCTTCGAGCCTCGTCCTGACATTGTCGGATGGTCGCCCGAGACTGAGTCCTGGGAGGTCCGAGACGAGAACGGCAACACCATAGGTTTGTTCATGGCGGATTACTATGTGCGTCCAGGAAAGAGCGGTGGGGCCTGGATGTCAGACATTTTCCCAGGCTCAGAGCGCTCTGGAAAGCTCCCAGTGATAACCAACAATGCGAACTTCGAGAGACCTGCGACAGGTGAGCCGACTCTGTTGACGTGGGACAACGTAGAAACCGTATTCCATGAGTTCGGTCATGCTCTGCATGGACTGCTTACAAAAACTCACTACGACGCGACGGCTGGAACTAACGTTCCTCGTGATTTCGTTGAACTTCCAAGCCAACTAAATGAGATGTGGGCCTTCCATCCGGAGGTGCTGGCGAGCTATGCGAAGCACTGGAAGACCGGCGAAGAACTACCCTTGGACACCAGGGAGGCGCTCGCTAGGTCAAAGTTCTTCGGGCAGCCGTATGCGACTCTTGAGTATGTTCAATCCGCGCTTATTGATCAGGCTTGGCATGACAGCCCGTCCGACCTTCCTGAGGAAGCGGAGCAGGTAGATAGTTTCGAAGCTGATGCGCTTGAGAGGTATGGCGCCGCGAATCCATTCGCGGTTCCTCGATACCGAACACCGTACTTCGCCCATGCATTTGCGGGGGGATACGATGCCGGTTATTACTCGTATATGTGGGCTGAAGCTATGGTTGGTGAACTGGAAGAATGGTTCCGAGATGAAGCTTCAAGGTCGTCTGATGGTGGACTAAACCGTGAGGCGGGGGAGAGACTCCGTGTTGAACTGCTGAGTCGAGGCAACTCCCGGGATCCTCTGGAGTCCTTTATTGCAGTTCGGGGCCATGAACCAGAGGGTGCTGCGGTGATACGTCGTCGTGGACTTTGATGGTCTCATGCAACTGAGCTTCAGTGGCCTTAGTCTTAATATCCGAAAGTTCTAGTAGAGAAGGAACTGCTGTGGCACGAGTGGTGGTTATCGGCGGTGGTTATGGCGGAGTTACAGTCGCCAAAGGGCTAGATCCTATTGCGGACGTCGTCCTGGTCGAAAGAAAGGACCAATTTGTTCATCACGCGGCGGCTATGAGAGCTGCCGTCGACAGTGTGTGGCAGGAGGCGATCTTCATGCCGTACTCGTACTTGCTCACTAACGGTGAGGTGGTTCACGCCACTGTCTCTAAAGTAGTTGGCAATACGGTCTACCTCTACGGTCAAGACCCGATTGAGGCCGATTATCTGGTTATCGCCACCGGGTCAACCTATCCGTTCCCGGCGAAGCACATCACCAGCCAGAGCGCCGTCTCCAAGCAACGACTGGATGACACCCGAGAGAGTCTGAAGCAAGCTGGCCGAGTACTGCTGGTCGGTGGAGGAACTGTTGGGCTGGAGATGGCTGGCGAACTGGTAGCAGAGTTTCCTGACCTGGAGGTTGTTATTGTCGAGAAGGAAGACCGGATTCTTCCGTACAGCGGGTACACCGACGAGTTCCGTTCGCTGGTACAGGAACAGGCCGAAGAACTCGGCATTGAGGTGATTGCCGGTGCGCCACTTGCTTTCCTTCCTCCCAATCCGCTGGGAACCCTGGGTCGATTTCAGGTCGTGACTACTGCGGGAAACACCGTTGAGGCAGATATGTGGTTCCAGTGTTTCGGGACTGAGCCAGCAACCGGATATCTTCGTAACACTGACTATGCGGAGGCGCTGAACCAGGACGGGTCGATAAAGGTACTTCCAACACTTCAGGTAGTGGGTCATCCAAATACTTACGCGATCGGGGACGTTACCGATGTCGCTGAGTCCAAGCGTGCGGACGCGGCCCGTAGCCATGCGCGAGTAGTGGTTGCCAACATCGCATCGCAGATCAACGGCGAAGAGCCGGATTCCGTCTATCAAATCCGGCGGGACTGGATTGTTCTTTCAATGGGCCCCAGTCACGGCGCATCTCAGCTGGTTGATGATCTAGGGCAAACCAAGATTCTCGGTGCTGACCAAACTGCCGAGATTAAGGGAACTGATTTGATGGTTTCGGTCCAACGATCACAGATGTCGCTTCCGTAGATCGCTCTTGGGGTGGGCCGTGCCTGGGACGCGGATACAACCGGGTCGGCCGAAAACGGTGCTCATAAGCATGTTCGTTGCCGTTTCGTGCCCCTGAGTGTTCGTCACCGTTGAAGAACGGAACTAGAGTGGACCTATGTCAAGTAACGCACGTGAAGCACTTAGTCGTCTGGTCGCTGCGCTAGAACACCACTTGGATCTGGCACAGAACATCGACGTTGTGCAACCAAGTCTTCTAGAGCACGCCGAAGATCTACTTCGAGATGCGTTCTTTACTTACGACGACACCCTGTTTACTGAATTTGACGTCGAGCTTCCGTTTGAGATTCTTGATGACTCCGATGAAGACGAAGATGACGATGAGGATCTGGAGGATGAAGACCCAGACTTCATCGATTCGGACGATGATTCCGACAACGATTTCGAGGAAATCGACTGACCGAATCCGTCTACTCACGACTTTCTGATGTCTCGCTGCAAGTTGGTCTCTTAGATCGCGCGGGGAGTCGGCGCGTCACAAGATGGATGAGCGAGGGCTTGCCCGACGTGAGTCAAATGAAGACATCGCCGACAGATGTCAGCTCGGTGTGTGAGACAGGGAGCGAAGTCGTGACGCGCCGCACTAGGGAACTGCTACATCGGTTAAAGCCTCACGTAGCTCTCTGGGTAGGCGAGTCTCGTACCCGTCGAGAATCGAGTCAAACTGGGGCAGTGTCCTTGGACCGATCGCGCACGTGGCAACCGGTTGTTGCGCCAGAGCCCACGATACCGAAACGGCGGCGGGCGAGATGCCTAGTCCCTCGGCCACTCGAGACACTGCTTCGATCACCCTCGATTGGTCAGCGCCAAGGTAGCCGCTGACCATCTCGCCAAGATGGGCCGATGCGGCCCGCGAGTCAGGTGGGGTTGAATGCCGATACTTCCCAGTGAGCGCACCTCCTGCTAGTGGCGCCAGCGCGATGAACCCAGCGCCCTGTTCTAGGCAGTGGGAGAGCAGTTGGGTTGTAGGTGTTGCTCGCAGCAGGGAAAGAGGGGAGGCAATGACGCGAACCGGCGCTGATGTTCCCGCAAGCAGGGCCGAGATACACCCGTAGTCCCAGGGGTCCATTCCTGCGAGTCCAACGTAAGTGACCCGGCCTGATTCGACAGCCGCAAGCAGTGTGTCGGCCACTTCTCTGTATGGGACACCCAGGCGAGGTCCATGGACCACCCATACATCAACGTTTCGCCGACCGAGGGCTGTCAAATCCGCATCCAGACTACGAAGTAAGGAGCGTCGGGAGCACGGAGCGGAGACAGTTGGCGCAACAGATCGAGTCTTTACCGAGGGCGTGGGATCGATCGAGTGAAGAACCATCAACGGATCCTTAAGTGGCCCGTCGGCAATGACAGTCGCGATGGTTTCGCCCCGCGTAGCTATCGCTTCCGGACGGTAGCTGGATGGGATGTCCAGCGTCGTTCCTCCGACCTCGGCAAAACGCGCGTAGATGTCTCGGGCCTCCTCAGGTTCCGTATCCCTACCCCATGTGAGCGTTCCGAGGGAAAGGGTCGAAAGGGCGAGACCACTTTGACCAAGCCTTCGAGTCTGCAAAATGACCCTCCTCCATCACCGAGACATTCGTTGCTTTGCTACCGGGTTGATTCTACGTTGGGACGAGACACAGTTGTGGCGCTCGGCTCAATCCAGATTTGTCACTACCTTCAATCGTCTTACCCCGATGTTGATCGAGGTAGGCTTTTGACTCATGGATTGGCTTGAAGCCCTGATTATGGGCCTGGTTCAGGGTTTGACCGAGTTCCTTCCGATTTCATCTTCGGCGCATCTGCGGTTTGTTGGTGAGTTGATCGGGGCGGGGGATCCGGGGGCAGGGTTCACGGCCATCACACAGATCGGCACCGAGACTGCTGTTCTGATCTACTTTCGAAGGGACATTGCGCGCATCATCAGCCGGTGGTGGCGATCTCTCCCGTTCTGGGCTCCCTCGAAGCGTCTGACCTCAAAGGATCCTGACGCTCGACTCGGTTGGATGATCATTGTGGGAACCCTTCCTATTGGGATTCTTGGAATCCTCTTGGAGGAGTGGATAGATACCAATTTCCGAAACCTCTGGATCACAGTGCTTATGCTTGTTGTCTTTGGGCTGTTGCTCGGCTGGGCCGACGCCGTCGGAAAGCGGGTAAACACTCTTGACAAGATGACGTGGGGCCAGGCCATCGGCTTCGGATTCGCACAGGCAATGGCCTTGATTCCAGGGGTCTCTCGCTCTGGTGGAACTATTACTGCCGGTCGACTGATGGGTTTTAAGCGCGAAGATGCTGCGCGCTATTCGTTCCTGCTTGCACTTCCAGCCGTCTATGCTTCCGGTTTTTACAAGCTTTTCAAGGCGGTTGGGGGCGAGGACCCCTCGGTTGGATTTATGCCGACGCTTCTGGCAACTGTGGTTGCCTTCGCGGTCGGTTACGTCGTGATCGTGTGGTTCTTGAGAATCGTCTCAACCTACTCATTCAAACCATTTGTGGTTTACCGACTGGCATTTGCCGCGCTCATCGCCGTGTTGTTACTAGCGCACGTGATCTCTCCGATGCCGATGCTTGGCTAGTGTCCCTTACCCCGCATCCGCTCAATCGGGATCCTGCTGGACCGTCAGGAGCCTGGCTCGACCTTCTTCGGGAAGGAGCGGCTGGTGACCTCCGAAAGCCGGACAGAGTTCCTGGAATGCACACCAGTCGCAGAGCTTGCTTTTCTTTGGCCTGAAACTGTCAGCCAGAGCATCCGACTTGATGCGCTCCCAAATGTCTTCGACCTCTTCTTCGAACCTCTCAATGTCGCGACGCTCGGGATCTAGAGTTAACACTTGTCCACTTCGCAGGTAAAGCAACTGCATCCTTGCCGGAAGACGCCAGGATTCGCGGAGCATTAGCGCGTAGAACCTCATCTGGAATAGCGCATCACCGGTAAACCGTGGACTGGGAGCCCGCCCCGTCTTGTAGTCGATTACTCGAAGCGCACCGTCCGGGGCTTCGTCAATCCGGTCAACGATTCCCCGAAGCAGAATGCCGTTGGAGAGACGAACGTCGATAAAGCGTTCCCGAGCGCGAGGCTGCAGGTTCTTAGGGTGTTCGATTGAGAAATATGAGTCGACCAGTTCCTCGGTATCTGCCTTAGCCACCTCTAGTTTGTCAGCATCCTCAAACAACTGTGCGGCCATTTCGTCGCGCTGTAGAGTCTTGCGCCACGCCTCGGGCAACAACTGCCGAGCGTGAGGCTCGTCCCTGATTTCTCTCGGTAGATCAAACAGTCGCTCAAGCACCTCGTGCACCACCGTTCCCTTGACCGCGGCCTCAGACGGTGGCTGGGGAAGAGAATCAATTACCTGAAACCGGAACTTGAGGGGGCATTGAAGGTACTCTTTAGCCCGCGATGCGGACAGTGCAGGTGATCGAGTTGCCATGACTAAAGACTACCGATGCCCTCCGACAACAAGGTCCCGCAAGAGGGGCCGGGCCGAGATCACAGCGGGGCCATGCACCGAGACCGATAAGCTTGAGCAGCCGAATTGACGTGAAAGACAGACGCGACGTTAGGAAGACTTCATGGAGCTGAACCCGACAAGCCGGGACTCGGAGTCGTCCTCGTCCAACGTTGCACTATTGGGTCAAGCCGGGCGCCGAGGCGCTCTCCGTGAGGGAGATCGAGTACAAATAACGGATCCAAAAGGAAAGATGCACACGGTCATCCTGGTTGACGGCGGACAGTTTCAGTCAAGCCGCGGAATCTTGCATCACGACGATGTGATCGGCAAACCCGATGGTCAGGTTGTCGACGCGGGAGATGGCCGAACCTTCCAGGTAATTCGTCCACTGCTCTCCGACTACGTTCTATCAATGCCGCGCGGGGCCGCGATCATTTATCCGAAGGACGCCGCCCAGATAGTCCAGGTCGGTGATATCTTCCCCGGGGCCCGAGTACTTGAGTCTGGCGTGGGCTCTGGGGCTCTTTCGTTGTCTCTTCTGTCTGCGGTTGGGGAGAGGGGAGAGCTAACGTCCGTCGAGCTTCGGGAAGACTTCGCCGATATTGCTGCGGCGAACGTAGATCTCTGGTTTGGTCGTCGTCACCCCGCTTGGGACCTGAGGGTTGAAGAACTGGGCGAGGCGATGTCTCAGATGGAAGACTCCTCGTTCGATCGAGTCGTGCTGGATCTGCTTGATCCCTGGACGTTCATTGATCAGGTGGCCCGAGTTCTTGAGCCCGGAGGAGTCTTCGTAAGCTACATAACCACTGTTCCTCAGATGTCACGCGTGGTCGAGGCGCTCAGGGAGTGCGGATCGTTCTCTGAACCACAAGCAATGGACTCTACGAACAGAACGTGGCATGTTCAGGGATTAGCGGTACGGCCCGACCATCGGATGATTGGCCACACCGGATACCTTGTGTCCGCGCGGCGAATGGCGCCCGGCAGCCGCACCCATGAGCTTGCAAGGCACCCGGCTCCTGCGGCCGAGGGGTCGACCGGAGGGTGGGAGCGAGACCAGGAATGGAGTGACGGTTCGCTGGGTCTGCGATCGACTTCGGACAAGAAGGTCAGGCGGGTTAGACGTGATCTTCAGGCTCGTACGGCCACTTGGCTTGATTCGAGTGAATCAGAAGACGGTGGGGAAGGGAAGTAGATTGACTGATACAGACACCTCGGTGCAGGTGAAGCTCGATGCCCTGGAGCAAAAGAACGCGAACCTGACTCGCGCGCTACTCTCCGCTCGGAGTCAACTCAGTGAATTACACAGCAAACTAGACAAGATTTCTGCACCTCCGGCACAGATTGCGACTTTCGTTTTTGCAGACGAGCGCAAGAATGAAGTTGAAGTACTACTGGGGAGCCGCCAGATGCGGATCGCGGCCGCCCCAGACTTTGACTTCGAGGGGGCGAGTCCTGGTCAACTGATTCGGGTGAACGAGGAATCGATTGCCGTTGAACCAATGGGATTCCCAAGTGATGGAACTGTTGCTTCCGTGGTTGAGGGGGTCGGAACTGACAGGGTCCTTGTCGGGATGGAGGGTGGCATAGAACGCGTCCTTAAACTTTCGGGCCCGCTACTTCACGGCAATGTCAAGCCCGGGGACACTGTTCTAGCTGATCTGCACTCCGGCTATGTCTATGAGAGAATCGTCCGTTCCTTTGTCGAGCAGCTTCTCACTCCCGAAATCCCGGATGTTTCATACGAGGACATTGGCGGCCTCGATTCTCAGATCGAGCAGGTGCGCGACGCTGTTGAACTCCCGTTCAAGCATCCTGAGCTCTATCGCGCGTATGGACTTCGTCCACCTCGAGGAATCCTGCTCTATGGCCCACCCGGATGCGGCAAGACTCTGATCGCGAAGGCGGTTGCCACCTCGCTTTCAGTACCTGATGTGGATCGCAAGGCATACTTCATCTCGATCAAGGGCCCGGAGCTTTTGAACAAGTACGTTGGCGAGACCGAACGGCACATCCGTGCCATATTCGCCCGAGCGAAGTCGCTCGCAGCATCAGACGTACCAGTCGTTGTATTTTTTGATGAGATGGAGGCCCTGTTCCGGACGCGCGGCAGTGGAATCTCCTCCGACGTTGAGACGATGATCGTTCCCCAGCTCCTGGCGGAAATGGACGGGCTGGAATCCATGGAAAACGTTGTCGTCATCGGCGCTTCGAACCGAGCCGACATGATCGACCCCGCAGTTTTGCGGCCGGGTCGCCTGGATGTGCGCGTTCGGATCGACAGGCCGACCAGAGAACAGGCCAGGGACATATTTGCTAAGCACCTAGACCGTGAGTTGCCAATTAAATCGGAGCAGATGAAGAGCGCGGGAAGCCATGAGGCTGCCATAGAACAGATGATTGAAGCCGCCCTCGATATGCTCTACTCCCGCGATGACGCTGCGGCGCTGTTTGACGTTAATCTGGTAGACGGAAGCAAGCATCGGGTCTACATTTCTGACCTTGTCTCGGGCGCGATGATCGCCGGGACGGTCGAACGGGCCAAGAAAATGGCTATCAAGGCAACGCTTGAGGGCGCACCGGGAGGACTCTCAACCCATGACATTTTGGAGGGCGTGGCCCAAGAGAGTCGTGAGTCAGCGGAACTGGCTGCGACAACCTCTCCAGACGAATGGGCGCGAACTGTAGGTATGCGAGGGATCGAGGTCGTTTCAGTTATCCCGCTCCACGCTGCGAGCAACAGCATATAGCGCAGGCAGAACGGAGAGATGGACGAGTGGAAGAAATAACGCAGGCCCCAAATACGCCAGATTCAGTGCGCGTCATGGGCACCGAGACCGAGTTCGGCGTTTATGACCCAAGTGATGTCTACGCCAATCCCATAGTTCTCTCGACTCTGGCCGTTGAGACATACGGCAACTGGTATCGCGGAGACCGGGCTGCCGTGGCATGGGATTATCGCGGTGAAGATCCACTAAATGACATTCGGGGAATGCGGTTGGATCGGGCGAACGCCGACCCTTCGATGCTGACTGATGATCCCTATCACCTGGCACCCTCTGGCGGAGTGGAGCGTCTTCCGCGTCCCGAGGAACGCGAGCAACGGCTATTGCGTCCAAGTTCCATAGTCCTTCTAAACGGCGGTCGTTTCTACGTGGACCACGCGCACCCCGAGTATTCCTCACCCGAGGTGTCCGATGCCCTTGAGGCCGTACTCTGGGATCGGGCCGGGGACGAGATCGCCCGTCGAGTGATGATGCTTCGTGAAGTTCAAGCACAACCTGGGCTGCCGGCCGACCTGGTGCTGGTCAAGAACAACGTCGACGGTAAGGGGGCGACGTACGGTTCTCACGAAAACTATCAGGTTCGACGCTCCGCGGATTTGGACGACCTGATTCGTTTTATGATTCCATTCCTGGTCACCCGCCCTGTGATCTGCGGAGCAGGACGAGTCGGGATAGGCCCAGCCTCCGAGACTGCCGGGTTCCAAATTTCTCAGCGAGCCGACTACGTTGAGAACGACATAGGGCTTGAGACGACCTTCAACCGACCGATTTTCAATACCCGCGACGAACCCCATGCGAATCACCACTACTGGCGACGCATCCACGTTATCGGCGGAGATGCAAACCAGTTTGACGTGTCTGTCCTGTTGCGTCTTGGTACCACCGCGCTGGTGCTACGGGCGATTGAGGGAGGCACCGGTCTTGAGTGGGACTCTTTGGACATGGCGGACCCGGTGCGAGCGGTGCGTGAGGTTTCACGCGACCTTGCCCTGACACACAGAATCCAGATGCGCGAGGGTGAGGGGAAGACAGCCCTCGAGATCCAACGTCGCTACCTCCAACTGGTAAAGCAATATTTCTCGGAAAATGACGAGGAACCCAGTGAATCAGAGAAGCTGGTGCTCGATACCTGGGACGATGTATTAACGCGGATGAGTCAAAACCTGTACTCGGTGGGAACAGAAGTCGAGTGGGTTGGAAAACTCGCCCTCTTTGAACGCCAAAAGCAGCGTTTGGGAGTCGACTGGTCTGATCCAAGGCTTGCCGCGCTCGACCTGCAGTGGGCGGATCTTCGACCGAGCCACTCGTTGATTAGCAGACTTGATCGCGCTGGACTGGTCAAACGCCTATTCTCGGAGCCGGAGGTTTCCGAGGCGGCAGATAACCCTCCCCAGACCACTCGTGCCGCGATCAGAGGTGCTGCAGCCAGAACTCGAGCGGATCTGGTCATGGGCTCTTGGACATCGTTGGTGTTTGATGAGGGAGAGCACGGAGGCGGCTACGCCCGCGTGCCGATCGCCGAGCCAGGGGCGTCCCGTCTGGGCTGAGACCCTTAGGATGCAAACTAGTAGCAGAATGACAAGTGTAGAGCCGAGGAGAATCAGGTGCCACAGATTCAACTAAGCGGCGGGGGAGGCCCCGACGATCAGAACGAGGACGAGTTTGGCGCGGGCCAAATTCAGGTTAATCCGCTGGATGCCCTGCTCGATGAGATTGACACAGTCCTTGAACAGAACGCCGAGGCGTTCGTCCAGGGATTTGTGCAAAAGGGTGGCCAATAGGTGCAACGGCGGATCTTTGGCATAGAAACCGAGTACGGAATTACCTGCTCGGACAGGGCTACTGGGCGCCCGGCGATGGAGGCCGAGGCGGCCGCACGCGAACTTTTTGCTTCCGCCCTTCGCCAGTCCCGATCTACAAACCTGTTCCTCCCAAACGGCGGACGCCTTTACCTCGATGTGGGAGCTCACCCGGAGTATGCCACTGCCGAGTGCGATCAACTTTGGGACCTTTTGGCGCAGATCAGAGCGGGAGCTCAGATCCTCGCTGACATGGCTCAAGAAGGCGATCAGAGACTATTGGCGGCGGGAACCGACGCGTCTATTCACCTGTTCGGCAATAACCAGGATTACGAGGGCAACTCGTACGGCTGTCACGAAAACTACATGCTGCGCCGCTCCCGGGACTTTAGGGACGTCGCGGATTCTCTGGTGGCTTTCTTTGTCACACGGCAAATAGTGGTTGGCGCAGGAGATCTTCGTCGCGGTGAGGATGGGGAGGTTCGCTACCTGATCTCCTCGCGAGCTGATCGGATGCAAGACGCGGTATCTGCAGCTACTACCCGGTCGCGGCCAATCATCAACACTAGGGACGAGCCTCTGGGGGATGCTTCCTCATACCGTCGACTACACGTGATCGTTGGCGACACCAACGTTGCGGAGCCAACCACGGCACTCAAGGTCGCTTCTGCGGACCTGGTTCTGGGTGCGGTAGAGCAGGGCGTTAACCTCTCGGACCTAGAGCTTGAAAATCCGATGACTTCGATCCGTGAGATTGCCGCCGACCTGGATGGTCAAGCCCTCTTGGAACTGAAGGACGGACGGAGAATGACCGCCGCCCAGATTCAAACGGAGATTCTGGAACGGGCACTGTCGAAGGCTGACGAGGTGTCGCTGAACGATCTCTACCGATACCTGATTGATCTGTGGCAAAGGGCGACCCACGCCTATGCGAGCGGGGACTGGTCAAGCATCGACACCGAGATTGACTACGCCATCAAGAAGAAGCTGATTGACGGCTACATCGCACGGTCGGGGGTTCCGCTGTCCGATTCAAGGATCACAAGGCTGATTCTTGCCTACCACGACATCACGGGTGCTGGTCTTGCACCTAAAATGGAGCAGTCGGGCCTGGTGCGGAGACTGACCTCGAATGAGCAGGTGATTACCGCAATGGAGAGCGCTCCCGCGACAACCAGGGCCTCACTTCGGGGCGGTGTGATTAGGGCTGCGCAGGATGCCAGAAGAGATCTCGGAGTTGACTGGGTGAACCTGAGGCTAGATGGTCGAGGACTTCAGATAGCGCTTCAAGACCCCTTTGCGACCGAGGATTCCAGGGTTGATGAGCTAATTTCGATCATTATGGATAGGAAGCAAGAGTCGTCTTCGGGAGTCTCGCTGGTATGAGTTCCCCCCAGTTTCCGACTCGGCGGTCCTTAGCCGAGGGTAAGAAAGCCGACCCGAAAGCACCGGTGCGACGACAGCCAGTAGAAGAACCTCCCCCCGTAACAACCCAAATCGCGGCAACCGGTAAACGATCGGCCACTCCCACCGTGTCGGTTCCCTGGTGGATTGAGTACTGGCAACCTTTGGTCCTGACGATCCTGATGGTGCTTGTGGCCGCAGGCGCACTGTTCGCAGCGCGGGCATACTCGGTCTCGCAGGAATGCCCGATCCTAGTTCAGGAGGGAATCCTCGACGAGGTGCAGGTCAGCGGACGACACGGTGCGACTCCTGTTGTTGAACTTTCCTCGCCCGCAGAGGTCGAAGGGGTTGAGTACAGGCAACAGCACTACGGCGACGGTCGTACAGTAGAGGAAAATACGCCGGTCCTTCTGTCCGTTTCCGCATTTGACGGCGCGACAGGGGAGAGTCTGCAGCCGCACGGACTTCCCTCTTTGGTGGTGGGCGCCGCGAATGATGAGGATCTTGGCGCCACAATGGCCGAGATAGTGATCGGATCCAAAGAGGGCTCAAGGTTTGTCGTTGGACGTGTGCTTTCAAACGGCAAGGTAGAAATCAACGTCGTCGATGTGCTTTACACCATTGCAAAGGGCAGTTCCGTGGATGCTCCAGGACCTCTCACGGTAGCAGTCTCAGATGCGGGCATTGCGATTACGCACGCGGCAGGAGAGGCCCCGAGTAACCTGACGACACAGGTGCTAATCCAGGGTGACGGTCCTCAGGTTCATGACGGCGACCAAATTGTCGCTCAGTACGTGTCGGTAAACTGGACTAACGGAGCGCAGGTTGCCTCGACCTGGGATCAGGGCGCGCCACGACTCATCAGTTTGGATGACACATACTTGGGTCTACGCGAGGCACTGGTCGATCAGCGCGTCGGAACGCGCCTTGCAATTGTGATCCCTCCCGACATGGCGAGTGGCGAGGACACGCTCTGCGTGGTGGTGGATATTCTCGGTGCGATGCCTGCAGTCGGAACTGACTCTAGGCAGAGCGAATAACCGGAGAGAAACTCCGGTAGACAGGGACAGGTGTGTGATGGTCTCTCTTTCTAAAGGGATCGCATCGCGACTTAAGCGTGATGCCAACGGACTGGTCTGTGCGGTGATCCAGGAAGACTCGACGGGCGAAGTGCTAATGGTCGGTTGGATGAACGATGAGGCATTGGCACGCACGTTGACTGAGAAGAGGGTGACCTTCTGGTCGCGCTCGAGGCAGGAGCTGTGGCGCAAAGGTGATACCTCTGGAAACATTCAGGAGCTACTGGCCGCACAAATTGACTGTGATGGAGATGCGTTGCTACTGAGAGTGAGGCAGACCGGAGGTGCATGCCACACAGGAACGCACACTTGCTTCGAAGCGGGGGGCGTCCTTCCGTTCCTCGGAACCGACGGCGTGGAATGTCCACCCGGACCTAGCATCAAGACGGGAGGTAGCGGCAATGACGGTTCTTGACGACATTATTGTGGGAGTTCGCGCAAAGCTGGCGGAGAGGGAGGCCGAGCTATCACTTGATCAGGTCAAGGAAATGGCCCTCGCCGCGCCGCCTGCCCTCGACGTTGTCTCGGCGCTTAAGGACGGTCCCGGCGCGGTTTCCATAATCGCCGAGATAAAGCGCTCCTCTCCATCCAAGGGAGCGCTCAGTGACATTCCCGATCCCGCTGCTCTGGCGCAGATATATGAGCAGGGCGGGGCAGCCATGATTTCGGTCTTGACCGAAGAACTTCGTTTCAACGGATCGCTAGATGACTTACGCGCTGTCCGCGCCGCTGTGGATATCCCAGTCTTGCGAAAAGACTTCATCGTCACGCCCTACCAAGTTCACGAAGCTCGAGCGAATGGAGCGGACGCGGTTTTGTTGATCGTGGCGGCCCTTGAACAACCGGCACTGGTGTCCCTGATCGAGCGCACCCGTTCGCTTGGTATGACTCCGTTGGTCGAGACTCACTCGCGTCTCGAGGTCTTCCATGCTTTGGACGCCGGAGCTGATGTCATCGGTGTTAATGCACGTAACCTCAAAGACCTAAGTGTTGATCCGCGAACTGTCGAGGAGACTCTTGACGCGATTCCAGCAGATGTTGTCGCAGTCGCAGAGTCAGGCGTAAAGTCCGGCAGGGACGTTCGAAGCTATGCTCTGGCGGGCGCGGACGCAGTGCTAGTCGGCGAAGCCCTGGTCACCGCGCGATCGCCGCTGGAACAGATTTCGGACATGGTCTCCGCAGGCTCCCACCCTTCGCTACTTACCGAACGCAAAGAACGAGTCCAGCGGGCTAGAGAAGAGGACTAATGCCTTCGACAGATCACTATTTCGGCTCTTTTGGTGGCCGATTCATGCCTGAGTCGCTTATGACCGCAGTGAATGATCTTGCCGAAGAGTGGCGCAGAACCTGGCCCGATCCGTCATTCCGGGCCGAGTTCGAGCATCTGCTAAAGGACTATGCTGGCAGGCCGTCCCTGCTTACCGAGATCCCCAAATTTGCCGAGGGCACTGGGACTCGAATGTTCCTTAAGCGTGAGGATCTGAACCATACGGGTTCGCACAAGATCAACAACGTGCTGGGGCAGGCGCTACTTACAAAACGAATCGGAAAAACCCGTGTTATCGCAGAGACTGGTGCGGGTCAGCACGGCGTCGCTACCGCTACTGCTGCCGCGTTGTTGGGATTGAACTGCACCATTTACATGGGTCTCGAAGACACGCGGCGCCAAGCCTTGAACGTGGCGCGGATGCAGATTCTTGGTGCAGAGGTCATTGCGGTAACCCAGGGATCGCAGACATTGAAGGACGCGATCAACGAGGCATTCCGCGACTGGGTCACAAATGTTGAAACCACCAATTATGTCTTCGGAACGGCAGCCGGTCCGCACCCATTCCCAGATATGGTGAGAGATTTACAGAGCGTTATCGGAAACGAAACCAAGGAACAGATAGTCAGGCAGGCTGGACGTCTCCCGGACGCCGTTTTCGCGTGCGTTGGGGGCGGGTCCAATGCAATTGGCATGTTTAGCGCTTTCGTTCCCGATGACCAGGTCGAGTTGATCGGGTGCGAGGCTGCCGGAGACGGAGTGGAAACTGGTCGGCATGCCGCATCGGTTGTTGCGGGCGAGGTAGGCATTCTTCACGGGGCGAAGACGTACGTGCTTCAAGAGCGTGACGGACAGACGAAGCCCTCGCACTCAATCTCTGCGGGTTTGGACTATCCGGCGGTCGGCCCTGAGCACGCGCATCTTGCGGAGATCGGACGGGCTCAGTACATTCCGATCACAGACACCGAGGCGATGGATGCCTTTATGCGTTTGTCTCGTAGCGAAGGGATTATCCCGGCGATTGAATCTGCGCACGCACTGGCCGGTGCTCTCAAATGGGCCTCTTCCCGCGATGACCAAGACAGCGAGCCGTTACTGGTCATCAACCTTTCAGGGCGCGGAGACAAGGATATGGAAACCGCGGCCGCGTGGTTTGGTGTCGGCGAGCCGAGTCTAGACCGAGTCGACCCCTCGGCAGAGGGTGGACGATCACGCGCTGAAGGAGCTGGTATGTGATGCGTAGTCGGGAAGCTATACAGGCTGCAAACAATGGGGGACGTGCGGCTCTCCTCGGATATCTTCCACTTGGTTACCCCAGTGTTGACAAGTCGATCGAGGCATCAAAAGTGCTGGTTGACAACGGCGTGGACATTATCGAGTTGGGCTTTCCCTACTCAGACCCGGGCATGGACGGTCCAGTGATTCAGGCCGCCACCACTGAGGCACTGGCGCGAGGCACGCATATTGAGGATCTCTTCGCCGCAACCCAGGAACTGACGGACTACGGGGCGTGCGTGGTTTCAATGACCTACTGGAATCCCGTCTTTTGGTACGGAGTCGAGAAATTCTCACGGGACTTCGCAAACGCCGGCGGAAGCGGGCTAATAACCCCGGATCTTCCCCCGGATGAGGCGGGCGAATGGACCGCCGCTTCGGATCAGTACGGCCTTGAGAGGATCTTCCTTTCCGCCCCCTCGTCAAATGAGGAGCGGCTAAAGAAGATCGGTGCTGCCTCGAACGGGTGGGTCTATGCAGCCTCAACCATGGGAGTCACCGGTGCGAGAAGCGCGGTTGATAGCGCAGCTCGTGGTCTGGTTTCACGCTGTCGAGACGCCGGGTGCGATCCGGTGTGTGTTGGGCTGGGGGTTTCGAATGGTCAGCAAGCCTCCCAGATCGCATCGTTCGCCGATGGTGTTATCGTTGGCTCCGCGCTTGTGAGGCCGCTCCTCGAGCTACCGTGGGACGAAGCCCTATCTGATATTGCGAGGCGCTCAAAGGACCTTAGAAGTGGCGTCCAGAAAAGAGGAGTGAGCAGTTGTTAGCGACAGCAATCCCGTCTCCGTCGGTCAGTGCCATTTGGATCGGGCCCGTTCGCATCACCGTCTATGGCGTCCTGATTGTTACGGCTATCGCCCTCGCGGCCTGGATAACGTGGGATCGTTACAAGAAGCGAGGTGGGGCGGGGGATGTCGCTCTCGATGTGTATCTGTGGGCAATTCCCTTTGGCCTGATCGGCGCCCGTTTCTACCACGTCATCACCCACCCGAGTGACTACTTCGGCCCAGGAATGGATCCGCTTGCGGTATTCAAGACCTGGGAGGGGGGTATGGCGATCTTTGGTGCCATTGGGTTCGGTGCCCTCGGGGCCTTGATCGGGCTGCGTAGAGCCGGTCAGCGGATCGGGCCTTTCGCCGACTCTATTGCTCCCGCGCTGTTGATAGCTCAGGCACTCGGACGGATCGGCAACTACTTCAATCAAGAGCTTTTCGGAGGCCCAACCGATCTACCGTGGGGTCTAGAGATTAAGGACTCGATTCTTGAGTCTTTTGGATTGCCCGCAGGCACACTGGTTCAACCAATCTTTCTCTACGAGATTATTTGGAACCTGTGTATGGCCGGACTTCTGTTGCTGATTGACAAGAAGGTACAGGTCAAATCTGGTCAGCTAATGGCGCTCTACCTTGTTGCATACGGGACGGGTCGCGTCATTATGGAAACAATGCGTTTGGATACTCCCGACCGAATCCTCGGGTTGCGCGTCAATATGTTCACCGCGATTTGCGTCGTGTTGCTGGGTCTGATCGTCTTCTATATCTGTGGTCGCGTCGGTGCCTCAACTAGGGTGACTCCAGAGGAAATAGCGCGATATAAGGCGATTGTTGCGCGACGTGAAGGAAAGACAATAGAGGACTCCGGTTCCGAATCCATCAGTAGTGATATTTCGGACGAGTCGGTGGGTGATGCTGATTCCTCGGCTGAGCCGCAGTTAGACTCGGCCGAGTCTGAATCTTGAAATGTTGGACTGGAGCTAGAGACCAAAGTCTCGACCACGCGTCGATCTGGGAGTAAACAGTGACACGCTGTAGGCTCCTATTAGGGCCAGCGACAGTTGGTACGGTGTCCGTCTTACGGCGGCCGGGTATGGAGTGAGGTTATGCGTCGAGCCAAGATTGTTTGTACTATCGGTCCCGCTACGGAGTCATCTGAAAAGATCCAAGCACTCGTGGATGCTGGAATGGACGTGGCACGCATCAACCGGAGTCATGGGCTTCCAGAGGAGCACGCCAAGGTCATTGAGCGAGTTCGGCGTGCGGCAGACAACTCCGGTCGAGCGATTGCCGTTCTAGTCGATCTGCAGGGTCCCAAGATCAGGTTAGAGACTTTCGCTGACGGCCCGCAGATGCTTGAAGAGGGCGACCGATTCATCATCACAACAAGGGACGTCCCGGGAACCAAGGAAGAGGTCGGCACAACCTTTAAAGGACTTCCCGGTGACTGTCGACCAGGCGACCGTCTACTGATTGACGATGGGAATGTCGGTCTACGTGTTATTTCGGTGACCGACACAGATGTCGTCACTCGGGTCGAGATCCCCGGCATGGTTTCTGACCACAAGGGCTTGAACCTCCCAGGGGTCGCCGTATCAGTCCCAGCGCTGTCAGAGAAGGATCGCGAAGACCTTCGTTGGGCGCTTCGACAGGGCGCAGATTTTGTCGCGTTGTCGTTTGTGCGCGACGCATCAGATGTCAATGATGTCCGGGCGATCATGATTGAAGAGGGACACTTTGTCCCGGTGATTGCCAAGATCGAAAAGCCGCAAGCCGTCGAGAATCTGGCGGAGATCGTCAAGGCATTCGATGGGATCATGGTTGCTCGCGGGGACCTGGGTGTTGAGATGCCCCTTGAGCAGGTTCCCCTCGTGCAAAAAGAAGCCATCGAGATGGCGCGCCGGGCTGCTAAGCCGGTGATCGTGGCAACCCAGGTCATGGATTCCATGATTAAGAATCCTCGTCCGACCAGAGCCGAGGCATCTGACTGTGCCAACGCTATCCTCGACGGCGCGGACGCAGTGATGCTCTCCGGGGAGACATCGGTAGGAAGTTTCCCGATTCAAGCTGTAAGGACGATGGCTCGAATCATCGAGAACACTGAAGAAAACGGGGGCGACCGAATCGCTCCTCTCGGTGAGTTCCAGTCCGATCAGTCCGGCGTCATTTGCCAGGCCGCAGCTTCGTTAGCTGGCACCCTGGGAGCGCGATATCTGGTCACATTTACCCTTTCGGGCGCTACTGCTCGGCAGATGTCGCGAATGCGTAGTCCGATTCCGCAGATCTCGTTCACCCCTCTTGAAGAGACCCGTAGGCAACTTGCGCTGTCGTGGGGCGTGGAATCTTACAAGCTTCCGACTGTTCAGCACACTGACGACATGGTTAACCAAGTGGATCAGGTTGCACGGGCAGCTCGCATCGTTGACGGCGGAGAGAAACTGGTGATAGTCGCTGGCATGCCACCGGGGGTCCAAAAGAGCTCCAACTCTATTCGTGTTCACACCATTAGTGGTGGACCCGAAGAGATGATGACAGTCTCAAACTTCTCTCTTTAGTCTGACTGAAGGGGCGGATTATCCTCTGACTAAAGACAAAATGACGCAGGCGCGCCGTAGCAATTCCCCTCACAGCGGTGGAAGCGGCGCTCGGATTGCGTTAGTCTGCCTTTTGGACTGAAAGGACAAAATGGCGAGCAAAACCAAGTCGACGCCGCGGCGAGCACTGATTGGCGCGCTGTCTGTCATCGCTCTTTCCATCCCTGCCATGGCTGCATCTGCTGTGTCACCGGACGCCAGTAAGGCCGATCAGACCATCGCCGATCCACACGAGGGACAGAAGGTTGTCCGCGTTGGTTCCATTCCCTATCGGACCATCGTCATCGAAGATGAGAACCTGCCCGAGGGAGTTGAGGTTGAGGAACAGGCGGGCGTTAACGGAGTGACCAATGTTTATGCCGCAGTCAGCGACACGGTTCTGAAGTACTCGGGACTGTTTCCTGAAGTTGTTACGCCACCAACCGACCGTGTGATTCATCGGGGCACAAAGATCGACTTGCCGGTTGCAAAAGAACCCGAACCGGAGCCAGAACCGGAACCCGTCATAGAGGTGGTTGAACGGAGCCAGACCATTGAGGTCCCGCAGACCACAAGTGTTGATTATGGAAGCTTTAGCAGTACCGGGCAGTACAGCGTGGACGACCTGATGTACATGGGAGTTATCGGCTGGAATGGTTTCAAGTTTACGTACTACTCCCAAGGCGTTCTACCGGGTGGTGGGTTGGCTATTCCTGGTCGTCATGTGAACGAGGGCGGTTTCGTCGCAGATGGTGACGGATACATTGTCCTTGCCGCTCCGCCAGGAGTTGCTCATGGCACGGTGTATGGAACCCCGTTCGGTTACTCGGGCAAGGTTTATGACACGTGTGCTTCGTGTACCTCTTCGCCGCTCTGGCTTGACGTCTATATCCGCTAGTAGCACGACCGAACTAGGTTGCCTGGACAGAGGTGGGCATACGTCACCAGCGCTTTTTATAGTGCCTTTGTCACGAAGGTAGCGTGTATGTTCGCTTCCGAGACTTAGGAAGCCGAAACTACTTGGGTAAGGCTGGCCTCGGCTCGTATGTCACCGCAGTTACGTGAACCTATTTCTGTGCGAGTTCTCTCTTGATTGAAGCTGGAGTGCCCGCCCAGGTCGCCGCGGCGTACTTGCCCAGTTTCTCACCACGACTGACCTTCTCGTAAGAGTCCCGCAACTTCCCTAGCCGCCCACTCGAAAACTCCATGCGGAAAACCTCTTTCGCTACGCCAGAATCAAAGGACACTTCACAACTGTGCCACAAGAGGAGAGCGAACGTGTGGCGAGACACAAAAGGAACTGTGTCCCGCCACATCGCAGAGTACCCCGAGTGGGATTCGAACCCACAACAAGCCGGGTTTGAGCCGACCGCCTCTGCCAGTTGGGCTATCGGGGCATACTCGGATGCCGCATGAGAATCATTCCGCCCTGAGCCTCACAATTCGTCATGGAGCAACTGGACAAGGATAGGATAAGACCTATTCACTCTACAAATAGAAAGATCATCATGACATCAGAGACAGCGCAGTCGAAGCGGGTTCTGGTTGCTGAGGATGAGGCTCTCATCAGGCTCGATATAGTCGAGACCCTCACAGCAGCCGGGTTTGACGTTGTTGCAGACGTCGCAGATGGAGCAGAAGCGGTCGAGCAAGCACTTGAGCTTGAACCTGACCTCTGTGTCCTCGACGTGAAGATGCCGAAGGTTGACGGGATTACTGCCGCTGAGCAGATCCTCAAAGAACTTTCTTGCGCGGTCGTTATGCTCACGGCTTTCTCTCAGGCCGAACTGGTTGAGCGGGCAGCTGAGGCTGGTGCAATGGCCTATGTCGTGAAGCCTTTCGGGCCGAATGATTTGATCCCAGCCGTGGAGATCGCACTGTCTCGGCATGCCCAGATTGAATCGCTTGAGAACGAGATCGCTGACCTATCCGAGCGCTTTGAGACTCGAAAGGTCGTTGACCGTGCCAAGGGCCTACTTATGGAGAATATGGGGATGACGGAGCCCGAGGCGTTCCGATGGATCCAGAAGACTTCGATGGATCGTCGCCTTTCGATGCGCGA
The DNA here is from genome assembly GCA_035621235.1 of Actinomycetaceae bacterium MB13-C1-2. Lineage (NCBI taxonomy): Bacteria > Bacillati > Actinomycetota > Actinomycetes > Actinomycetales > Actinomycetaceae > Actinomycetaceae bacterium MB13-C1-2. The sequence continues at coordinate 2,172,913 of CP141731.1, read as the reverse complement.
GGTTGCCGACGCGGTGGTTGAACAGGTCGCAGGAGAGTAATAAATGGAGTTTTCGAGTGGGCGGCTAGGGAAGTTGCGGGACTCTTACGAGAAGGTCAGTCGTGGTGAGAAACTGGGCAAGTACGCCGCGGCGACCTGGGCGGGCACTCCAGCTTCAATCAAGAGAGAACTCGCACAGAAATAGGTTCTCTTTGTAGCAGAGTTTGAGTATCTGTCGGTATGGTCGCTCTGGCGCGGATCATGCGGTTCGTGAAGGATGAATCGGTCACACCGGCGGATATTGCAGGTTTCCGACTCCCTGTCTCGGGCTGCATGTGGGAGTATCTGCCATTGTGGCAGTGCGCCAGTGTGGCTCATCGATTTCCTCATGTTTTTGGTCTGTGTCGGGCCGCATATGCAGGTGTTTTCTATCTGCGCGAACCCAACACGTCCCTCTGGTGGATCTCACTAAAGACGAGTAGAGACATGATTGGTGCGCGTCTAAACCAGCCTCAAAAACGGGCGGGCGACCAGAACCGAGAAACTGGCGTCAACTCCAAGGTCCCATTCCAAGGTGAGAACGTGACACACAGGCGCACCTAACCACCCCAAAGCAACCCCACTCCCAAAGACCCAACAAAACCTTTATGGTTCGATGATCATGTTTCTTGCAAGGCAGGTTGAGATAACTCGTCCGTCTTGGTCAGTGACTGTAACCTCGTGAACCGTGGTACGCCGCCCAAGATGAACGGCTTTTGCCACGGCGGTGACGGTGCCAGAACGGATCGAGCGAACATGGGCCATTGTCAGATCCGTACCAACGGCCACCAACTCGGTTCCTGATTCCTCTCCGACTTTCCAAGCGTGCCTAGTCGCCGCGATCGACCCGGCACTTTCACAGAGCGCCGCGGTCGCGCCACCGTGCAGTATTCCGAGGATCTGAGTGTTTCCCTCGACCGGCATCCGGATAATTGTCTCATCCGCCGTCGCGCTAATCAGGTCCATCCCCATCTTTGCCCCAAGAGCGCTCTCATAACGTTCACGTAGTGCAGGACTGTCTCCGCTACTGGGCGAATCCAGCCCGGGGTTATGAGGCGAGATGCTTCCTCGGATGTCACTTCGTGATGGGCGCTCGGTCTGCCGTTCCTGTTCCATAACCCTTAGGGTTGCATATGTGACCACAAAACTGCTTGTTATTGACGGCCATTCGATGGCGTTCCGCGCGTTCTATGCCCTACCTGTTGACCGATTTGTCACTTCTGGCGGACAGCACACCAACGCTGTCTATGGATTTCTCTCGATGTTGGTGAAACTCCTCGACACTGATCAACCGACCCACATTGCTGTGGCCTTTGACGAATCGAGAGTTTCCTTCCGCACCGAACTGTTCCCCGAGTACAAAGGCACACGCGACTCGGCCCCACCAGAGTTTGCTGGTCAGGTTGAGCTTATCCGCGAAGTACTGGACGCAATGGGAATCAAGCAGACCCAGGTGGTGAATTACGAGGCTGACGACATTATTGCAACCCTTGCCACCGAGGGGGTGGACGAGGGGTACGAGGTTCTTGTTGCATCGGGAGACCGAGACACATTTCAACTGGTAAACGACCAGACAACGGTCATCTATCCGGGTCGCTCTACCTCAGATCTCGTGTACATGACCCCGGCGCGAATCGAGGAAAAGTACGGTCTACCTCCAGCTCAGTATCCGGAGATCGCGGCGCTGGTCGGTGAGACTTCAGACAACCTTCCCGGCGTCCCCGGAGTCGGGGCGAAGACCGCAGCGCAGTGGTTGGCGAAGTTCGGGGGACTTGACGCTCTGCTTGAGAACGCCGAGCGGGTGACTGGTAAACGAGGTGAAGCGCTCCGCGAACATCTTGAGGAAGTCAAGATGAACCGTAGGCTCAACCATCTACTAACTGACATGGACCTGCCGTTTGGTCCCGACGACTGCGTTGCTGAACGCCCAGACCTAATGGAGCTTCAGGTCCTGTTCGACAGTCTTGAGTTCGGGAGCCTCCAGGGGCGGATCCTCAAGGCAATGGGACCGCTGTGGGGAGATGAAAGACAGGGGCCGATAGAGCAGACAAAAGAGGTCGAGGAGAGTTCTACCGAAAAGGAGAAGGAGAGGATTCTTGTCGACCCAAAGACCGACCTCTCGCGTTATCTCGGTCGCTTCGTAGCCGAGGACGGTGACTCGATTCCAGTTGCTCTCTGGGGTGAGGGAAGGCTTTCAACAACCGACGCGGACCTGACTGGATTGGCACTTACGAGTGGCCCACTCACCATTGTCTTGGATCCGGCAGAACTCAGTGATGAGCAGGGGGAGGCGGTGGCTATCTTCGTCGCCACCCATAGCAACCTCATCGTTCATGGGGGCAAATCACTCGCACACGCAATGGCGACCCGTGGCTGGGAACTGGCGACCCCCTCTTTCGACACTGAACTCGCTGCGTACCTGGCAAGGCCAGGGTTACGTTCATATGACTTGGCAGTGGTAGCAAGGCAGATTCTGCGGCGTGAGGTTAGCGGCGAAGACGACGGTGCTTTGCTGGCCATTGAGGACCTAGAGGGGGCGGAAGACAGTTTCGGAGGGCCGCCCGCTCGGATGGCGGAGAACGCCAGGACGGTTATGGATCTAGTCGCGCCCCTGCGAAAGTTCTTGGCCGAGCATGATCAGCTTTCTCTACTGAGCGAGCTTGAGATTCCCGTCTCTGGTGTTCTTTTCGAAATGGAACGTATTGGGATCGCTATTGACCTTCCCCAGCTCCGAGGTCTACGCGACGAGTATGCCGCGGAGACCCAAAGGGCCGCCCAGGATGCCTATGACGCAATCGGCCATGAAACCGCGCTCGGAAGTCCGAAACAACTGCAGGTAGTGCTGTTCGAAGAACTGAGCATGCCCAAGACGCGTAAGACCAAGACTGGCTACACAACCGACGCGGAGGCTTTGCAGGAACTGTTCATAAAGACAGAACACCCCTTCCTTGAAGCTTTGCTACGTCACCGTGATCGCACAAAACTGGTCCAAATGATCGACTCGCTGCTGTCAGTCGTGCAACCTGATGGGCGCATTCATACCACTTTCAGTCAGACTGCTTCGGTCACGGGGCGACTCGCCTCCTCTGACCCGAACCTTCAGAACATTCCGGCCCGCAGTGAGGCCGGGATTCGAATCCGTGAGGCCTTCGTCGCAGGTCCGGGTTTCGAGAACCTAATGAGCGTGGACTACTCCCAGATTGAGATGCGAATCATGGCGCACCTCTCTAAGGACAAGGACCTGATCGAAGCGTTCAATTCGGGGGAAGATTTGCACCGGACCATGGCCTCTCAGGTCTTTGGTGTTCCAATAAGCGAAGTAACGCCCGAACTGAGAAATCGAATAAAGGCCACCTCATACGGCCTGGCATACGGGTTGTCTCCCTATGGGCTCTCCCGGCAACTGGGAGTGTCGGTGGAAGAAGCGACTCACCTCCATCACCAGTACTTTGACAGATTTGGCGGAATTGGCCGTTACCTACACGAGGTCGTCGAGGAAGCCGCGCAGACCGGCTACACCGAAACGATGCTGGGTCGCAGACGGTACTTTCCCGAGTTGCGATCCGATGTGCGTCGCGTCCGTGAGAATGCAGAGAGAGCTGCCCTCAATGCGCCGATCCAGGGCAGCGCGGCCGACATCATCAAACTCGCAATGATTGACGTCGCAAGGCGGTTGCATGATGGGGGCTACCAGTCACGAATGCTGTTGCAGGTTCACGACGAACTGGTGCTCGAAATTGCCTCCGGCGAGTCTGACGAGGTCGCTAATCTGGTCGAAGAAGCTATGGGCAATGCCGTGAAGCTTTCTGTCCCGCTGGACGTGGCGGTAGGTGAGGGACACTCCTGGAGAGACGCAGCCCACTAAATCGACGGTTTTCCACGATTTTTGTGTGCGAAACGTAATAAAGCGACCGGGGGTTCACCGGGGGTACGCTGGTAGACTTTTTCGGGTGTTCGCGGAGTAGTTTGCCCAAAATGGGTTGCCGTGAACCACCAAGTAATGTCCACCTACTATTTTGTCCGTCTCGGAGCACACGACTAAATGACAAGTTCTTCCACCTCAACAGCCACTGCTACACCTCAGGTTGCAGTCAATGACATTGGTTCTGAAGAGGACCTTCTCGCCGCAATCGACGAGACCATTAAATACTTCAACGATGGTGACATCGTGGAAGGCACGGTCGTAAAGGTAGACCGAGACGAAGTCCTTCTGGACATCGGATACAAGACAGAGGGCGTCATCCTAGCCCGCGAGCTTTCGATCAAACACGACGTGGACCCCGATGAGGTTGTTGCGGTCGGAGACAAGGTCGAAGCCCTGGTTCTGCAGAAGGAAGACAAAGAAGGTCGCCTGCTGCTCTCTAAGAAGCGCGCACAGTACGAACGTGCTTGGGGAGAAATCGAACGCATCAAGGAAGAGGACGGCGTTGTCACCGGTACCGTTATCGAGGTCGTCAAGGGCGGCCTGATTATGGACATCGGTCTACGTGGCTTCCTGCCGGCATCGCTGGTTGAAATGCGTCGTGTTCGCGAACTTGGCCCGTACATCGGCCGCCAGCTTGATGCCAAGATCATCGAGCTGGACAAGAACCGCAACAACGTGGTTCTGTCCCGTCGCTCGTGGCTTGAACAGAGCCAGTCCGAGGTTCGTACCAACTTCCTTAACACCCTCCAGAAGGGACAGGTCCGAAAGGGCGTCGTCTCCTCGATCGTCAACTTCGGTGCGTTCGTTGATCTGGGCGGCGTTGACGGCCTGGTGCACGTGTCTGAACTGTCTTGGAAGCACATCGATCACCCGTCAGAGGTTGTCGAGGTTGGCCAGCCTGTAGAGGTCGAGGTCCTTGAGGTCGACATGGACCGTGAGCGCGTCTCGCTGTCCCTTAAGGCGACCCAGGAAGATCCTTGGCAGACCTTCGCGCGTATCCACGCCATCGGTCAGGTCGTTCCCGGTCAGGTCACCAAGCTGGTTCCGTTCGGTGCGTTCGTTCGCGTCGAGGACGGAATCGAGGGCTTGGTTCACATCTCCGAGTTGGCACAGCGCCACGTCGAGATGCCTGAGCAGGTCGTCAAGGTTGGCTCCGAAGTCTTCGTCAAGGTCATCGACATCGATCTTGAGCGTCGTCGTATCTCGCTGTCGCTGAAGCAGGCTAATGAGGGCGTTGATCCAGAGTCGGAAGACTTCGATCCTTCGCTGTACGGCATGGCCGCCGAGTACGACGAGAACGGCAACTACAAGTACCCCGAGGGCTTCGATCCAGAGACTCAGGAGTGGATGGAAGGGTACGACGCTCAGCGTGAGGCTTGGGAGAGCCAGTACGCGGAAGCTCAGGCCCGTTGGGAAGCTCACCGCGCCCAGGTTGCCGCGGCTGCGGTTGCCGATGCGGAAGAGGTCCCAACTGAGGTAGAGGCAGCGGCTTCATACTCCAGCCCCGACTCGTCAGAGGGAACGCTGGCATCTGATGAAGCGCTTGCCGCACTGCGCGACAAGCTGACGGGCGGCGAGTAGTCACTAGCTAACTAACAACGAAGACGGGGCGATCCGAAAAGGTCGCCCCGTTTCGTTACTCTGAAGGGAAGGAAAAGCGGTTGGGTGCTATCGAGATCGCTGGAACTCTGAGGTCCGGTCTGGCGACGGCTGAGGTCCTATCCGTTCCCAGAGCCGTTGTTGATCGACGCCTAAAGCACGGGCACCGTCTCTATCTAGGTCTGACCGGCGGTATAGGATCTGGAAAATCGTCCCTAGGCTCCGGACTGGCAAACGCCGGGGCAGTCGTTATCTCTGCAGATGAGCTTGCACGTGAGGTGGTGCTGCCAGGCTCTGTCGGACTGGCCGAAATAGTTGAAACGTTCGGCGAACAGGTTCTCTTTGATGATGGATCACTCAACCGCTCAGTTCTTGCCGAGCTTGTTTTCGCTGATGGGGAAGCGCGAGTAAAGCTTGAGAAGATTACCCATCCACGAATCGCCGGAGAAGCCAGGTCTCGGGTCATGGCTACGCCATCAAACTCACTACTCGTCTACGATGTGCCGCTTCTAGTGGAAAATCAGATGGCTGACCAGTTCGATATGGTCATTGTCGTAGATGCTCCCATCAATCAGCGCCTAGAAAGACTCGAGAATCGCGGCCTCGTCCGAACCGATGCGCTAAGTCGACTCGAAGCACAAGCTGATGAGGAGCAAAGACGGGCGGTCGCGCATATTTGGGTTAAGAACCGCGGGACGCAGGCGGATCTTGATCAACTGGCATCGGCAATGGTCAGAGAGTGGTTTTCTCCGGTTTTAGATGAGGCGTAGATCACTATTAATGTCGCACTTTGGTTGCGGTACGCATCAGCCGAGGTGACCAGCTACCTAAGCGTGCTGAAGAACTGTTTAATTGCTTGGCACGTGTTTTCCCATTGATAGTTGAGTAACGGAGGAAATTAATGAAGACTTCACGACGCTCTCTCACAGCTTTAGCGGCAGGCGGGGTCCTCGCGATGGTCCTTGCTGCATGCGGCAGTGCTCCGAGCGGAACCGAATCAGATTCGAGCGAGTCTGGTGAGCAATCATCGGATTCGGCCACAGGCTCGTCAACAGGTACCGATCCTGCGGCCAAGGTCTGTATGGTTGCCGGCCTTGGGGGACTGGATGATAAGTCCTTTAACCAGTCCGGTTGGGAAGGCTTACAGCGAGCGCGTGACGACCTCGGAATCCAAATCGAGGTCTCAGAAACATTCTCGGATGAGGACTACGTGCCACACATCGAGAATATGGTTCAAGAGGGCTGCGATATGGTCGTCGGGGTCTCGTTCATGATGACCCAGGCAATGACCGATGCCGCCAAGAAGTACCCGGACGTTAAGTTTGCTTTGGTTGATGATGTCTTCCCGGAGGAGCTTCCGAACGCAAAGGGTGTTGTCTTCAATGCTGCTGAGGCAACATATCTCGCAGGCTACCTGGCTGCAGGGATGACAAAGACTGGAAGCGTCGGCGTTTTTCTTGGAGGCAAGATCGTCCCGACCATGCTGTTCGCGGACGGATATGTCGATGGCGTAGCAAAGTACAACGAAGTTCATGGAACTGATGTAAAAGTTGTCGGCTGGGACAAAGAAGCTCAGGACGGAATTGCCACCGGTGATTTTGAGAATGTCCAGCGTGGACTTGAGTTCACCAAACGCATGATCGATCAAGGGGTTGACATTATCCTGCCGGTGGCAGGCACGGTTGGAAGCGGTGCCCTGGCGGCGGCCGCTGAGAGCAAGGGCGTATCGGTCATCTGGGTGGACGTCGACGGCTACTACTCAGAGCCTGACTACGCGCAGTACATCCTCACTTCGGTGCTCAAAGAGATCGGTAACGCGCTCTACACGACTGTTGAGGAACTGGTAAATGATCAGTGGTCGGATAGTGACTACATCGGAACCCTTTCGAACGAGGGCGTGGGCCTGGCTCCATGGCACGACTTTGAAGACCAGGTTCCCGCTGAGCTGAGTGAAGAAATCGATCAAATTCGTCAGGACATCATCGACGGAAAAATCGATGTCACCTCAACGAACGCCCCGAGCTAAACCGTAATCTCGGGCGCGATTTCAGACTCATCGGGCATTGCGGCCGCTCGTAGACTGCCATAACTGAGCAGGCTTGACTTCACCCTTTAGCGAAGTCTAAATGCTAGCCCGGGACTCTGTCGGAGTCTCGGGCTAGCATTGCTCTGCAAACAAATGGGGGTGGAGCGCAATGAGCAGCGAACTGAGATTGCCACAGGACGTGGAGCAACTGCGTGCGGAGGCACCCTTCGAGGTCATCTCCGAGTTCGACCCTTCGGGCGATCAACCACAGGCGATCGCCGAAATGGTCAGGCGCATTAACGACGGGGAACAGGACGTAGTCCTACTGGGCGCAACCGGTACCGGCAAGTCCGCGACGGCGGCTTGGCTCATCGAGCAAATTCAGCGTCCGGCACTGGTGATGGCGCCGAACAAGACCTTGGCCGCTCAGCTCGCATCGGAGTTTCGTGAATTGCTTCCGAACAATGCCGTCGAATACTTCGTCTCTTACTACGACTACTACCAGCCCGAGGCATACGTACCCCAGACGGATACCTACATCGAGAAAGACTCGTCGATTAATGACGAGGTAGAAAGACTGCGACACTCAGCCACCAACTCCCTCCTGACCAGACGTGACACCGTGGTGGTGTCCTCAGTTTCGTGTATCTATGGTCTTGGAACTCCAGAAGAGTACGTGGCACGGATGATGCAACTACACGTCGGCGACATCGTCCCCCGCGACCAGTTACTCCGCTCATTTGTTGAGATGCAATACTCCCGCAATGACATGGCCTTCACCCGAGGGACCTTCCGAGTGCGGGGGGACACGATTGAGATCATCCCCGTCTACGAAGAACTGGCGATCCGCATCGAGATGTTCGGTGACGAGATTGAGGCAATCCAGGTTCTCCACCCGCTTACCGGTGAGGTGGTTCGTGAGGTGCCAAACGTACACATTTTTCCCGCCACGCACTATGTAGCTGGGGAAGTCCGAATGGCCAAGGCAATCGAGTCGATTGAAAAGGAACTAGAAGAGCGCGTCTCCTGGTTCGAGAAACGTGGCAAGCTCCTTGAGGCACAGAGACTCCGGATGCGTACCACCTACGATCTTGAAATGATGCGCGAGATGGGAACTTGCGCCGGGATCGAGAACTACTCACGCCACATTGACGGACGTGAAGAAGGAACCCCACCGCACACCCTCCTAGACTTCTTCGCCGATGATTTTGTCCTAATAATCGACGAGTCCCACGTGACGGTGCCGCAGATCGGGGCAATGTACGAGGGAGACATGTCGAGAAAGCGCACGCTGGTTGAGCATGGGTTCCGGCTCCCTTCCGCGATGGACAATCGACCCCTGAAGTGGGACGAATTCCTTGAACGGATCGGCCAGACCGTCTATATGTCGGCAACACCCGGACCTTACGAGCAGGCGAAAGACCCCCATCCAGTCGAACAGATCATCAGGCCGACAGGGCTGATTGACCCCAGAGTCATCGTCAAACCCACCGAGGGACAGATCGATGATCTTCTCGAAGAGATCCGTGTCCGCACCGAACGCAATGAGCGTGTTTTGGTCACCACTTTGACTAAAAAGATGGCGGAGGATCTAACCGTCTATCTCGCTGAGCGCGGGGTAAAGGTCGAATACCTGCATTCAGATGTCGACACTTTGCGCCGAGTAGAGTTGCTTCGAGAGCTGCGCCAGGGCAAGTTTGATGTGCTGGTAGGAATCAACCTGCTTCGTGAGGGGCTGGACCTCCCGGAGGTATCGCTCGTCGCGATCTTGGACGCAGACAAGGAGGGCTTCCTCAGGTCCACCAGATCACTCATCCAGACCATTGGCCGCGCCGCGAGAAACGTCTCCGGGGAAGTTCACATGTACGCGGACAACGTTACGGACTCGATGAAGGCAGCCCTCGACGAGACAGAACGTCGCCGCGAGAAGCAGATCGCCTACAACAAGCTACACGGAGTAGATCCCCAGCCCCTGCGAAAGAAGATTGCGGACGTGACCGACATGCTTGCCCGCGAGAATGTCGACACAGAAGAACTTCTGGCTGGTGGCTACCGAAAGTCTGTGGCAACGCAAAGAACGAAAGACTCGGTGTTGCCGCCGGTGTCCAAGAGAGACTCGCTGCCCGAGGCCGAGAGCGAGCTAATCGCTCTTATCGAAGATCTTTCGGACCAAATGCTTTCGGCAGCCGAGGAGCTCAAATTTGAACTCGCTGGCCGCCTACGCGATGAGATTCAGGATTTGAAACGAGAGCTACGCGGAATGCAGGAAGCGCACTAGAATTCATCGGGTCCTAGGAGCGGAGCTTGCGTTCGATGTGATCATCGAACGCAAGGATTGTTGCGGAGTTCTAGGATGTTCTGGTGCCATCTGAACCCAGAATAGCCAAAGAAAACCACGACGGTCTTGAGCGTGCCCTCGGCAACCGCCATATTCAGCTAATTGCAATCGGCGGTGCAATCGGCACCGGATTATTCATGGGCTCCGGCAAGACCATCTCGGTTGCGGGACCGTCTGTGATTCTGGTCTACATGATTATCGGCTTCATGCTGTACTTCGTCATGCGTGCGATGGGAGAGTTGCTACTTAGTCGAACCAGCTACAGAAACTTTGCGGACTTCGCAGGTGACATTCTCGGACCCTGGGCCGCATTTTTCGTGGGCTGGACTTACTGGTTCGCATGGGTGGTGACCGGCGTTGCCGATGTTATCGTCATTGCTTCGGTGTATGTGAAGTTTTGGATCAGTGAAGATCTACTCCCGGTCTGGATTACCGGAATGGCGGTGGTCGTTCTTCTGGTGCTCCTAAACCTGCCTTCGGTGAAGGGATTTGGTGAGACAGAGTTCTGGTTCGCAATGATCAAGATTGTCGCAATAGTAGCGCTCATCATCGTTGGACTGGTACTGATACTCACCGGCTTTACGCACGAGTATGAGAGCGGCACGTCTACTGCGTCCTTCATGAATCTGTTCAATCAGGAGGGCGGATTCTTTGGCGGTGGACTGATGGGATTCATCATGGGGTTCCAGATTGCGCTGTTCGCATTTGTTGGAATCGAACTGGTGGGTACTGCCGCTGCCGAGACCAAGAATCCTGAGCACAATCTTCCAAAGGCAATTAACGCTATTCCGATCCGAATCATCATCTTTTACGTTGGTTCGCTCATAATCCTGATGTCTGTTGTTCCGTGGCAGAACTTCAGCAAGGACGAGTCACCGTTCGTGATGTTGTTCTCGTTGGCGGGCCTTGGAGCGGCCGCACATCTGGTGAACATGGTGGTGCTAACATCTGCCGCTTCATCGGCTAACTCTGGCATCTATTCAACCTCCAGAATGGTTTACGGCCTGGCGACCGAAGGCGATGCGCCGCGCATATTCGCAAGGCTTTCAAAGCGCCGCGTCCCACAAAACGCTCTGTTTCTGTCTGGCGTCATGCTCCTAAGCTCCCTGCTGTTGTTAGCGACAGGGCTAGATAAATCGCGAGGTTTTTCCATAGTTACAACGATCTCCTCGCTGGTTTTCATGTTTGTTTGGGGCATGATTATGGTCAGCTATATCGTCTACCGAAGACGCCGTCCAGAGGACCATGCTGCTAGTAAGTTCCAGATGCCGCTCGGGCGGATCATGCCCTTCGTGGTGCTGGCGTTTTTCGTTTTTCTCATCTGGGCGTTTACCAAGGACCCCGACACTTTGGCGGGACTCCTTGCAACGCCCATCTGGTTCACCCTGGTCGGAGTCGGCTACCTTTTTGTGCGTAAGACTCCGGCTCACTCGCAGGCACGTCTGGAGCATAAACGGCGGGTAAAAGAGGAACTTGCTTCCGCCAAAGCCTGGCGTCTCGCCCGCAGGTAGGAGCGAAAGGAAATACCCCTCATCCCAGCAAATAACTCACTGATTTCTTGTCCACAGATAGGCGCTAGGAAACCAGCCTCGCTGAAGTAAATGAGTTACTGATGTCTTTTCCGCGAGTGGGTGATAGGAGACAAACTCGTCTGGGCAGGTCGGTTACCGATTTCTTGTCCGACGAGAGGTATCGGAAAGAGCACTGTGGCGAGGTTTATATGGAAACCGTGCTGGGACTAAGAGCCCTGACCGATAAGCTAGGTGAGCGAGGGGAGTAATCCATCAGTTCAGTGTCGTCATCACGGCTAAGGCTCGGCGCTGACACCCGCGGGCATCTGGTTCGATCGGGTGGATAAGACCTCGAAGTGCGTCCCTGTACCTCGGAGGTTAGCTTGGAAGTCCACCTGTATGAGTGGCTGATTCTCGCCGCGATCATCATTGTCCTTATCACCATAGATATAGTCGGCCACGTGCGAACGCCGCACGCTCCCACGATCAAGGAGGCCGCCTGGTGGTCCGTCGGATACGTTGGACTTGCCCTTGCTTTCGGTCTTTACCTTTGGGCTATCCACGGGAGCGACTTTGCCGGCCAGTACGTAGCCGGTTGGGCTACGGAAAAAGCGCTGTCGATAGATAACTTGTTTGTCTTTGTGATCATCATGGGTGCATTCAGGGTCCCGCGAGAGTACCAGCAGAAAGCTCTGCTCTCAGGCATAATCATTGCCCTACTGCTACGCCTAGTATTCATCCTCGTCGGCGCGGCGATCATCGAACGCTTCTCTTGGGTGTTCTACATCTTCGGAGTGTGGCTTCTGTGGACGGCATACAGTCAGGCGCGAGCCGGAGTCGGGGGAATCGAGGAAGAGGACGAGGAAGCAGAGTATCGCGAGAATGCATTCACACGTCTAGTTCGTAAGGTTCTCCCTGTTTCGGACGGTTTTGAGGGACAACGTTTCCTCTATCGTCACGGCGGGAAAACCTACGTTACTCCGCTGTTGCTGTGCGTTATCGCGCTCGGCTCAGCCGACATCATGTTTGCCTTTGACTCGATCCCTGCAATATTCGGCCTGACGCAGGAACCGTACATTGTGTTCGCAGCAAACGCCTTCGCGCTACTGGGCTTGCGACAGCTCTACTTCCTGATTGACGGATTGCTTAGCAGATTGGTCTACTTGCACTACGGACTGGCGATTATCCTCGGATTCATTGGGGTGAAGCTGATTCTTCACGCGTTGCACGAGAACAGTCTGCCGTTCTTAAACGGGGGTGAAGGATTCAACGTTCCAGACATCGGGATTGCTGCCTCGCTAAGCGTTATTGTGGGAACAATAGCTCTAACAGTGATTGCCTCGCTGATTGCTAGTAAACGTCGGGCAAAAGCTGCTTTGCCGACTCAGGACGAAACCTCAGCAGCAGAGAAAAAGAGTTAAGACATTGCCGACAGCCTCGACGGAAAAGACGTTTCAGACTCCAGAAGGTTTGACCACTGCGGAGGTCAAACAACGTCACGAGGCGGGTCAGAGCAATCATATTGACCGGGCAACCTCCAGGCCGGTTAGCGCGATTTTGCGTTCAAACCTGTTCACCGTCTTCAACGCGATCCTAATAGTGGCCGTGATTGCCGTACTTGCGGTGGGTGACCCTCGCGATGCAGTCTTCGGGATTGTCCTAGTTCTCAATGCCATCATTGGGATTTTTTCCGAGCTGCGTTCGAAGAGAGCACTTGACAAACTTGCGGTTCTTACCGCCCCGGTAACGACGGTATGGCGCGATGGCAAAGAGCAACAGGTCCCGAGCGAGGATCTGGTGGTTGATGATGTGGTTGGGCTGACTCTCGGAGAGCAAGTTCCTGCCGATGGGGAGATCCTTGACTCTCACGGTCTTTCCGTTGACGAATCAGCACTTACGGGCGAATCAAAGCCGGTGAAGAAGGTTTCCGGAGACAAGGTCCTTTCCGGTACCTCGATAGTTGCTGGTTCGGGCACCATGGTTGCCAAGGTAATCGGCGCGGACTCCTGGGCGCAGAAGATCACCACAGAGGCAAAGAAGTTCTCCAAGGTTCACTCGGAGATTCAGGCCTCGATCGACACCATCCTCAAGTGGATCACGATGATCCTGCCGGTGATCGTAATTCTTTTGCTGTGGTCGCAAGTTCGAGCAGATAGCGGTGACTGGCGCTCAGCGGTGGTCCTAACCGTTGCGGGCGTCGTGGGCATGATTCCTCAGGGATTGGTTCTGTTGACCTCAATGAACTTCGGTCTTGCGGCTGCGACCCTCGCACGCAGAGGGGTGCTGGTCCAAGAACTTCCAGCGGTCGAGATCCTGGCTCGGGTCAACGTTCTCTGTCTCGACAAGACGGGAACTATAACGACGGGAAAGATTCGGGGCCGCGAACTAGTCGAAGCTCCCGGGTCCCCCGTGGGAAGTCCCTCGCTCGAACAGTCGAAGAATGTACTGAAACTGATGGTATCTGACGCCACCAACGCTACGTCTGTGGCGGCGATGGGATTGGTCGAGGACGCAAAGGCTCCGCATGCGGACGAGGATGACCTACTCCGTTTCAATTCCAGTCGTAAATGGTCGGCCTACTCGGTGCATCCAGGCGCGGGGAGTGAGACTGCAGTTCGAACCTGGATCTTTGGGGCTCCTGAGATTCTCCTCGCCGACGGTGACTCGATAAATGACTGGGCGACAAGTCGGGTAGAGAAGGAATCCGAAAGCGGACGTCGGACAGTGGTCTTGGCCTACTCGACCTCGTCTCTCAGCGGGGAGTCACTACCTGCCAATCCAATCGCTACGTTATTGGTGGTGTTTGAAGAGGACATTCGCGCAGATGCCAAGCAGACCCTCGATTACTTTGAGAAGCAGGGTGTTCGTCTAAAAGTGATCTCAGGGGACGCCCCCGAAACCGTCGGGGCGATCGCTCGTGAAGTGGGACTTCGAGGGGAGGCGGGGGGCGATCCACAGGTTGTTGGCGCTAGAGGCCTTCCAGCGCCCGACTCGCCAGAGTTTGCGGCAACCGCTCAGTCGGCCGATGTCTTTGGTCGGGTGACCCCCGACCAAAAGCAGGCGCTGGTCGTCGCGTTGCAAGGGGCTGGAAAGACCGTTGCCATGACCGGGGATGGCGTCAATGATGCTCTGGCGCTCAAAACCGCCGATCTTGGGATTGCGATGGGGAACGCCGCTCCTGCCACTAAGACCGTTGCTCGAATCGTCCTGGTTAACGGGGAGTTTTCAACCCTGCCAGGAGTTGTCGCCGAGGGTCGTCGAATCATCGCAAACATGGAGCGAGTCTCATCTCTGTTCCTCTCTAAGACCACCTACGCGATTCTGCTCGCAGTCTTGGTCGCGATCTTTGGGTGGGCGTACCCGTTCCTGCCCAGACACCTCACTTTCATTAGCGCACTAACCATTGGCACTCCCGCATTCTTCCTCTCTCTCGCTCCCAACAAGGTGCTCTACCGTCCAGGATTTTTAAGAAGGACGTTGCTGATATCCGTCCCTTCGGGGCTACTACTAGGAACGGCCGCGATAGCCACCTATCTACTGGCCGGCGAGGGAACTTTGGCGGGTCACACGGGGGCTACTGTCTCTTTGATGGTCGGTGCGCTCACACTGCTGTTCCTGCTTTCTCGTCCCTGGAACTCCTGGAAGATCTCACTCATTGTGGCCATGGGACTGGGCGCGGTACTTGGCCTGGCCGTGCCGGTGATTCGTAGTTTCTTTGCCCTCGAATGGCCGACGCTCCCGCTGTGGGGGATGATCCTCGGTATCGGAGGCGTGGCGGCAGCGCTTATTGTGGTCGCATACCAAATCACTGCGAGGTGGAGGAAGTAGCCTGCTTCGGTGCGGCAGACGGGTCCGTGGCCCTGCAGCGCAGTTCGGCGCGAGCGATCACGGCGAATTAGCTTCTGGAGAAAAGGAAGGTCTCTATGTCAACCGATCGACTGGATGTTTCTGGACCGCTGGCCTTTTACCGCTACGCCGTACCGGGCAAGCCGACTGCCAGCTACCCGATTCTGGTCTTAGGGCACGCGCTGGGTGTTGACCACACAATGTGGAACTGGGTTCTGCCTCTGCTTCCTCCCGGACTTGAGGTTGTTCTCTGGGACCAGCCCGGACACGGAGAGTCTGGGTTGCTAGCGATTTCATCTGCACAAGACCGGGCGGACCAGACATCTGTCATTGACACGGCACGAGCCCTGCGTTCCGGCTTGGTTGAACTCGGGGTGATCTCAGACGGTGGCCCCCGACCAGTAATTGCGGGGCTTTCACTTGGAGGAATGGTCTCGCTAGCTTTCGCCGAAGAATATCCTTCTGATCTCGCGGCTCTTTCGATGCTTAGTTCCGGTGCGGTTCTGTTGCCACATGATGCATGGTTTGAACGCTCAGAAAAAGTGAGGTCCCAAGGTCAGAGTTTCTTGGCTGATTCAACCATGGAACGCTGGTTTAGCAAAGACTTCAGAGAAGGCAAAGGAAAGCAAGCAGTTGCCGATACGCGCAAGACATTCCTGGCAACGAATCCAGATGGATACGCTCAATGCTGCCAGCTGATTGCGGGAACCGACATGCGCTCAGGCACCGCGGGTGTCCGCGTCCCGACGCTTCTGGTCATCGGCGAGGACGACCCGGGGATGACTCCCGATCAGGGACGCGAACTGGCGCAGAGCCTACCGAACTCGTCGCTTGAAGTAGTGGCCGGAACAAAACACATGACCGCCGTGGAAGAACCCCGGTTGGTAGCGGATCTGCTAACTGAACTGATTTCTTGCGTCAACTAGGGCGTGTCTCCCAAATCCCCGCCCGCCAAGGGATCTGTTGTGCCACCCTCTCGCTGACAGGATCCGCGCCTCAAATTTGCGTTTGTTTACCGGAAGATCTGTGCATCGGTTTAGTGGCTCATAGTGCGGTGGTTTAGGAGATCGGGAACTCCACGTCGAACTCGTCGGCGTGGACGCCGATAGTTGGGATCCAGCGGCGTGCCGAAACATCCTCGATCAGATCGTTCAGTCTGAACGGGTCTTCATCCAAAAGGTTTAGTGCCTCAGTGGAGGTCTCCGCTCGCACTATCAGCATTGCGCCGTCATACGCAGCATCTAGAAGAAACCCGGAGCTGATTAGTTTTCCCTGACTCTCAAGCTCGCGAAGGTAGTTGCGGTGCGCGGGTCGAAAGTCGTTGACCAGGTTACGAAGCTCCTGGCTGTAGCGATACTCGATCACATAAAAGGCCATGGCTACATTATGGAACAGATTGATCGCAGACAGCGAGAGCGTTGTCCTTTGCATTTGGGGAAATGTGCCCCCGTTCCCAGTCAAGAGGTACGCCGTGATCGAACACATGTACTATTCGCGCATCAATTGACTAAACTCGGGGGAGTGAGTGAAGAGTTGATCGTGCGGGGTGCTCGGCAGCACAACCTAAAAAATGTTGATCTAGAACTGCCTCGTGACAAGATGATCGTCTTCACGGGGCTCTCCGGTTCGGGCAAGTCCTCGTTGGCATTCGATACGATCTTCGCCGAGGGGCAGCGGAGGTACGTTGAGTCCCTTTCCTCGTACGCGCGCCAGTTTCTGGGGCAAATGGACAAGCCGGATGTCGATTTCATTGAGGGACTTTCTCCTGCGGTCTCGATTGATCAGAAGTCGACCTCGCGAAACCCGCGGTCGACCGTCGGTACGATTACTGAGGTCCATGACTATTTGCGTCTGTTGTTTGCGCGAGCGGGTATCGCCTACTGTCCAGTCTGCGGCGAACAAATCACCGCGCAGACCCCGCAGCAGATCGTTGACCGTGTTGGGACTCTTCCCGAAGGCACTAGATTTCAGGTTCTCGCGCCGGTTGTAAGGGGTCGCAAAGGCGAATACTCCGAGATGTTTGCTGAACTCCAATCTAAGGGGTACTCACGCGCGATCGTGGATGGTCAAGCGATCCGTCTCGATAGTCCGCCGCTTCTCGAGAAGAAGCTAAAGCACGATATTGATATCGTGATTGATCGCCTGGTCGTCAAGGACGATATTCATCGACGTCTTAGCGATTCGGTGGACACCGCGCTAGAACTAGCCGACGGCCTTGTAACGATTGATCTGGTGGATCTCGATGAGAAGGATCCGGCCCGACGCAGACGTTACTCAGAAAAACGGGCATGTCCAAATGATCATCCCCTGGCATTGGATGAGATCGAATCGAGGACTTTCTCTTTCAATGCTCCATACGGGTCCTGCCCCGAGTGCAGTGGGCTCGGCGCCAAGCAAGAAGTGGATCCAGACCTAATAGTTCCCGATGAAGAGGTGTCCCTGGAGGACGGGGCAATCGTTGTGTGGCGCGGTAACAACAAGTATTATCAGCGTCTGCTACAGGGATTAGCGAAGCAGCTTGATTTCGATATGAGTGCGCCGTGGAAGGACCTGCCACCCGAGGCGAAAGACGCGGTGTTGCACGGGCTTGATCACCAGATCCATGTCCGCTACCGCAACCGGTGGGGACGTGAAAGGTCCTACCACACGGGCTTTGAAGGAGCGATGGGCTTTATTGAGCGAAAGCTCCAAGAGTCTGACTCGACCCTGGTTAAGGACAAACTTCAGTCCTATCTTCGGGAGGTTCCGTGCCCTGCTTGTCACGGAGCGCGACTGAAGCCCGAGGTGCTGGCGGTAAGAGTTGGGGGAAAGAACATTGCCGAAGTCTCCGAAGCAGCAATTGGTGAAACACGTGAGTTCATCGAGAACCTTGAACTGACCGGTCGCGAAGCACAGATCGCTCGACCAATTCTTCAGGAGATCAACGCTCGTCTTAAGTTCCTGGTGGATGTGGGGTTGGATTACCTGACACTGGCCCGAGCAGCGGGCACTCTGTCTGGGGGAGAGGCACAGAGAATCCGTCTTGCAACCCAGATCGGGTCGGGACTGGTGGGTGTTCTTTACGTCTTGGACGAACCGTCTATCGGGCTCCATCAACGGGACAACAGTCGATTGATCGGCACTCTTGAACATCTTCGCGATCTGGGTAACACACTGATTGTCGTCGAACATGACGAAGAGACCATGGAGGCTGCCGACTGGGTCGTTGACATCGGTCCCGGTGCGGGAGAGAGCGGCGGTAAGGTCGTCTACTCGGGCACTCTTCCTGGACTGCTCAAAACGAAGGACTCGGTCACTGGTCAGTACCTTTCCGGCAAGCGTCGCATCGAGATCCCCGAAGAACGTCGAGCGATAGACGAAGACCGGATGATTACGGTCAAGGGTGCGCGAGAGAACAACCTTAGGGACATCACGGTTGACTTCCCCAAAGGGGTACTCACCGCGGTTACAGGTGTCTCGGGGTCGGGAAAATCAACGTTGGTCAACCAGATTCTCTACCGCTCTCTGGCAAATCGTTTGAACAAAGCGCGGCAGGTTCCGGGTCGCCATCGCTCCATCACAGGTACGGACGACCTAGACAAAATCGTTCATGTCGATCAGTCGCCGATTGGTCGAACCCCCAGGTCGAACCCCGCAACCTACACTGGCGTCTGGGACCACATTAGGAATCTATTCGCGGATACCACGGAGGCCAAGGTTCGCGGATATGGGCCTGGACGATTCTCGTTCAACGTCAAGGGTGGTCGCTGTGAAGCCTGCAAGGGCGACGGAACCATCAAGATTGAGATGAACTTTCTTCCGGATGTATACGTTCCCTGCGAAGTCTGCGAGGGCAGCCGGTACAACCGCGACACACTTGAGATTCTTTACCGAGGGAAATCGGTCGCTGATCTGTTGAATATGCCGATCTCGGAGGCCGCAGAGTTTTTCCAAGCCATCCCTCGTATTGCTCGGCACCTAAACACACTAGTTGAGGTCGGTTTGGGTTATGTCAGGCTAGGACAGTCTGCGACAACGCTTTCCGGCGGTGAGGCTCAGAGAGTTAAGCTCGCCTCAGAACTGCATCGACGTTCAAACGGGCGAACGGTGTACGTTCTTGATGAACCAACCACAGGGCTGCACTTTGAAGATATCCGCAAACTACTGTTGGTGCTTCAAGGCCTGGTAGATAAAGGCAACACGGTCATTGTCATTGAACACAATCTGGACGTCATAAAGAGCGCAGACTGGGTGATTGACATGGGACCGGGTGGCGGATCGAACGGTGGCCGGGTCATCGCGGAGGGATCACCGGAGCAGGTCGCTCAAGCTGAGGGGTCTTACACCGCAGAGTATCTGGCGCAAGTCCTGAAGTAGCGCGGACAACACGTTCCTAGGACAGTAGCACCCCTGGATCGAGCGAACTACGGCCTATCGAGCGCAAGGCGAGTCGTGAGGTAATGGCCATTACGTTTCTGGGCACAAGCCCTAAACGACATCCCTGCGAAAAGGCGGCCACAGTGCTAGAGGGCACACTACTTCGCAGTCTGTTCTTTCGACTCCCCGTCGTGTTGCTGGCCGGTCCCATTTACTGAAGCCCCACTGTGCGACAACTCTTCGTCGCTCATGGCGTAAAGCCCGTCGATATAGTCCTTAAAATCGGCTAGGACCTTGTGGCGCTTGAGCTTGAGCGAGGGGGTCAGATAGCCGTTCTCAACGGTGAAGTCCATGTTCAGAATTCGGTATCTGCGGATTGACTCCGCACGCGAAACCTGGGAGTTGGCCTTCTCGATTGCCCGTTCAAGTGACTCACGAACTTCAGGAAGCTCAGCAGCCCTGTTCGTTGGAACTAGTCGTAGACCCTTGTTTCGAAGCCAAGCCGGAAGCATTTCAGGGTCAAGAGTGACGATCGCACCAATGTAAGGACGCCCGTCTCCAACAACGACAACCTGACTGATCAAGGGGTGGGTTGAGAGGGCATCTTGAAGTATCTCAGGTGAGACGTTCTTTCCGCCCGCTGTCACAATCAGTTCTTTCTTGCGTCCGGTGATCTTGAGTCGTCCCTCATCATCAATAGATGCCAGATCACCCGTGTGGAACCAGCCGTCTTTGAAGGTCTCTGCCGTTTCTTCAGGAAGATTGTGGTAACCGGCACTAACCGAGATTCCCTGAAGAAGCAGTTCGCCATCATCGGCGAGTTTCATCGCATTTCCTGGCCATAGATACCCAACGGAATCCGGGGGATAGTCTGACGGAAGCTCGACTGTGATTGGCCCGGTGGTCTCAGATAGGCCATAGCCCTGCAGAAGGACGATGCCAATTCCGCGGTAGAAGTTTGCCAGATCGATTGAAAGTGGCGCCCCGCCGCAGATGATGGTGTGAAGATTGGGTCCCAGGATCTTTCTGATCTTTCGTAGGACCAGTGCGTCCGCCATCCGGTGCTGTGCTCGAAGGGTCATCGTGGGCCCGTCTGAGGTTCTTGGATTAAAGTCGGTCTCTGGCCGTCCCGGGTGTGGAATGGGAGCTTTTGCTGACTCACCTGGGCGCGGATAAGCAGTTGCTTCCGACATCATCCGCGATTTTTTCGCCGACCACGCAAAAATCCTCTTCTTTACCCCTTTGCCAGCCTGCTGCGAAGCGGTGTTGTATACCTTTTCGAGCACACGAGGAACCGCAAGCATCATCGTCGGTTCAAAGGTCTCAATGTCGTTGATCAGGTGCTTAATATCGGGACAGAACCCCAGTCGACCCTCACCGATAAGAATCGCTATCATCACGAATCTCGCCAGTACATGAGCAACGGGAAGAAACAGAAGGGTCCTTGATTTCCGGTCGTTGATGAGGCCGGGAAGGATGTCATAAGCCTGAAGAGCACCCTCAACAAAGTTGCCGTGGGTCAGCACCACGCCCTTCGGGTTTCCGGTCGTGCCCGAGGTATAGATGATTGTGGCGATATCGCTCAGATTTACCTGGTCACGGAGTTCGTTGACAGTCTCGGCCGGCACGGGTGCCCCGGCGTCAATCAATAGCCGCTCGGCACCGCGGTCCAGAGAGAGGATTTCCCTTACCTCGGCCGACTTCACGGAGTTCACCAGATCGGCCTGTTGTGCGGTCTGGGTAACCACGATGGAGACACCAGCGTCAGAAAGGATGTGCTCAATCTGGGAAGCAGAATCGCTCTCATAAATTGGCACTGTTATGGCACCCAAAGAAAGTGCGGCGATATCGAATGCGGCCCACTCGTGCGATGTGGCAGCAAGGATCGCCATCCGATCACCTGGACGCAACCCCATGGCGTATAGTCCCCGGGCCAGATCCTCGATGTACGAGGTGAACTCTTCAGCTCGAATTTGATGCCATTCGCCAGAAACTCTACGTTCGGCCACCACTTGGTTTGGGTCTCTGACCGCGCGGTCGAAAATGAGTCCTGGAATGCTGAGGTCGGGGCTTACTCGAATAACCGCGGGATTTTCCCACGCCCCATCCTTGCGCTGGTGCATCGGGTGGTCCTTCATCCTAGAAGTGCAGACCGATACACTCTATCGCTCGAATGAAGAAAGAACATCTTCAATCAAGGAAACAGGGCTTTGGGTTCGTCACGTTGTTACTGTGGCGACACGTCCTGGCCGGAACCGGAGTACAGCGCTTCAATCTCATCGGCATAGTCGTGTAGAACCTGATTGCGACGGAGCTTCAGTGAGGGAGTCAGATATCCGTTCTCGACAGTGAACGAAGCGTTCAAGATACTGAACTTGCGGATCGACTCAGCCCTGGAGACATTACTGTTGGCCCGCTTTATGGCCTTCTTCAGTGAGTTGCGAACCTCGGGGAGTTCCGCCGCCGTGACCGGGTCAACTATCGGTTGGCCCTTATTCTCAAGCCAGATTGGCAACATCTCGGGATCGAGGGTAATCAGAGCGCTGACAAATGGCTTCGCGTCACCAACGGCAATTACGTGACCGATAAGAGGATGCGTCGAGAGGCGATCTTCTAGGGCCTCCGGGGAAACATTCTTGCCGCCCGCGGTGACAATAATTCCCTTCTTACGCCCGGTAATACTCAGTTGGCCATGTTCATCGAGCGAACCAATGTCGCCGGTGCGAAACCATCCGTCTGAGAACACTTCTTCCGTCTCTTCCGGAAGGTTGTGGTAACCGGGGAACACGGAAACGCCGCGCAGAAGCACTTCTCC
Source organism: Actinomycetaceae bacterium MB13-C1-2 (assembly GCA_035621235.1). Lineage (NCBI taxonomy): Bacteria > Bacillati > Actinomycetota > Actinomycetes > Actinomycetales > Actinomycetaceae > Actinomycetaceae bacterium MB13-C1-2. The sequence continues at coordinate 2,150,479 of CP141731.1, read as the reverse complement.
GTCCTCCTCATCCACGCGAACCTCATTACCCGGAAGAACCGGGCCGACTGTACCGGCGGGTGTGTAATCGGGCCTTTGTACGGTAATCGGGCCGGTGGACTCGGAAAGACCATAGCCAACCATCAAAGTCAGGCCCAGGCCGCGGTAGAAGGCAGCGAGGTCCGATGCCAGGGGAGCGCCCCCCGAGACGATGTACTTTAGGTTCGGTCCCAGGATCTTCTTCACCTTTTTGAGCACCAGGGCGTCGGCAACGGTGTACTTGAGTCCAGACATCGCCTTTGCACCGGTCTCGACCGCAGCGCCATTTGACTTTGCGACCGAGGCCGACCAGCTAAAGATCTTCGACTTGGCGCCACCGCCCGCTTTCGCGTGAGCGGCGTTGTAGACCTTTTCGAGCACACGAGGGACGACCAGAAGCAGGCTCGGCTGGAACGACCCAATGTCGCCAACCAGGTTTGAGGTGTCGGGCGAAAAACCCACGCGACCCGCGCCGGAGGCCAGTGCATGCATGACGAACCGCGCAAGGACGTGTGCCAGGGGAAGGAATAGAAGAATTCGAGTATTCGGATCGTGCGCGAGGTCAAACAGTTCCATATGAATCGACACGGAGGTGCCGACGAAGTTTCTATGAGTGAGTTCAACGCCTTTCGGAACGCCCGTAGTCCCCGAGGTGTAGATGATGGTTGCCAGATCATCTATCCGCATCTTGCTCTGTCGGTCTGAGACGGCGATCGGAGCAACGTATCGGGCCGATGCCTGGAGCTCGCGCTCGCCCCCGCGGTCCATCGAAATGATGTTGCGTAGCGTCACTGTCCGAGTGGACTCGACCAAGTCGGCCTGCTGCGCAGTGTCCGTGATTGCCAAGACCACGTTTGCATCCTCAAGGATGTGATGAATCTGCTTTACCGAGTCGGACTCATAGATTGGAACTGTGATCGCGCCTATAGAAAGAATCGCCAGATCCAGGACCATCCAGCGATAAGAGTTTGCGGCGAGCAAAGCAACAGATTCACCGGCCTGGACGCCCATACCGATTAGGCCTCGGGCGTAGACCTCAACTTCGGCGAGGAATTCTTCGATTGTAACCGCGCGCCAACCGCCGATTTCGCTTCTTCTCTCGGCGACGATACTGCCGGGACGAACTTTTGCCCTGTACTCGTAAAGGCCAGGAATGGTCATTTTTTCGTTCATCGGAGCGATGTACTGAAGTTGATCCTCGGTGAGCTCCGGCAGTCCTGCTAGCTCGCTCAGAGTCGCATCTGTGGCTTCCATTAGTCCTCGCTCGATTAGTAGGCGTAAGTCCTTGGTCACTCATCTTACAAAATTTGAAAGATAATTCTGAGTGTTTTCAGGTGGGGGTGCGCGTCATCCGTCACAGGACCATCAATCCATGACGGGCTGTTGCCCGCGGGCGCGAGTTAGTAATCAAGGTCGGTCCGATATGCCTCTGCGTAGAGGACCTGGGCGACGCCCAGGAGTTCGGTCGGTGCAGAACGACCTATTACGGGTCTTTGTAATCCCAGCTGACCGTCCCAGTGTGCTCGTTGCCTCGTTTGGAGGACTGCCAGCCGAACCAACGAGTTAAGATTGTCCGAGTAGTAGGGAGGGGGAATCCGGGTTGGAGGAAAGTAAAGACAAGGTTGGCCCGTATCCGGGTCCGCCCTGGCGTCCTTCGACCTCAGACATTCCCAGGGCACCGGGAGTCTACCGATTCCGTGACGAGCAGGGGCGCGTCATATACGTTGGAAAGGCTAAGAACCTTCGTTCACGCCTGACCAACTACTTTCAGGACCCAGCGGTCCTTCACCCTCGTACTGCGCAGATGGTGTCCCAGGCATCTTCTGTTCAGTGGACCGTTGTGGGAAGCGAGTCTGAGGCACTGACGCTTGAGTTCCAGTGGATAAAGCAGTTCGATCCGCGTTTCAACGTGATGTATCGCGACGACAAATCGTATCCCTATCTGTCAGTGAGTATGGGGGAGGAGTTTCCCCGTGTAGCGATTTCCCGCGATGCTAAGAAACCGGCCGCGCGATACTTCGGCCCATATACAAAAGTCTGGGCGATCCGCGAGACTATCGATCTTTTGCTCCCCGTGTTCCCGGTGCGGTCTTGCAGTGCTGGAGTTTTCAGGCGAGCGGAGGCACAGGGTAGGCCGTGCCTACTTGGCTATATTGATCGCTGTAGTGCGCCGTGCGTGGGACGCATCAGTGCCGCAGATCACCGGAAGCTCGCAGAGGACCTATGCCGGTTTATGGACGGGGATACTGCCAGGTTCACCGATCAGCTTGAGGCGCAAATGCGTGAGGCTTCAGCAAACTTTGAGTTTGAGGTCGCGGCGAAGCGGCGTGATGAGCTGGACGCCCTGGCAAAGGTACAAGAGAAGAACATCCTAGTGATGGACCCGGATGTAAACGCTGACTTCTTTGGCCTGGCCGCCGATGATCTGAATGCGTCGGTTCAAGCCTTCTTCGTCAGAGGTGGCCGAATCAGGGGTACCAGAGGTTGGGTAATCGATAGAGTTGATGAGCGCTCACAGGCGGACCTGATGCATGATCTCCTGGAGCAGGTCTATGTGGATCGCGCTGCCCTGGGACAGGCGCAAAGGTCGGCTGCTCCAACATCAGTGGACGATGTAGCGCATCTTCCAGTTGACGCGATTCCCAGACAGGTCTTGGTCTCGGTTGAGCCTTCGGACCTTGCTTCTTTGAAAGACGTTGTCCGGGAACTCGCCGGCAAAAAAGTAGGTATAAGGGTCCCAAAGCGTGGCCAAAAGGCACAGCTTATGGAAACGGTACTTACGAATGCGAAAGATGCCCTTCGGCTTCACAAGACCAGCCGCGCCGGCGACCTAACTCAGCGGGCACTGGCTCTTGAGGGTCTGCAGGAAGCACTGGGACTTGACAGTGCGCCACTGCGGATTGAGTGCTTCGATATTTCCCACACTGGTGGCGAACACAAAGTGGCATCAATGGTGGTGTTTGAGGACGGAATCCCTCGTAAAAACGCCTATCGAACCTTCACGATTCGGGGGGAAGAGGGAGCTGCCGAAGATGACACCGCGGCGATGGGAGAGGTGCTTCGCCGCAGGTTTAAGCGGCTCGGCAGGACGCAGGCCACACAGGAGGCGGAGGAGGAGTGGAAGACCTTTGGGTCTGGAAGGTGGGCCGGTGATGTCGACGAGGACGGATCGGATGAGTTTGAGCTGACCTCGGGTGAAGTATCTGCGGACTCAGGTAAGCCGCGAAGATTTGCCTACGACCCCGAACTGGTGGTCGTTGATGGTGGGCTCGCGCAAGTGAACGCAGCGCGGCAGGCGCTCTTAGATGTCGGGGTGAATCTTCCCGTCGTTGGACTGGCGAAACGATTGGAGGAAGTCTGGGTTCCCGGTAGCGCATACCCCGTCATTCTTCCTCGAACCTCTCCGTCCTTGTATCTCCTACAGCATCTGCGCGATGAATCCCATCGATTCGCCATAACTAAGCATCGTAAGAAGCGTCAGGGTGCGATGACCCGCTCGATTCTTGACGGAGTCCCCGGCCTTGGACCGGCGAGGCAACGAGCGTTATTGAAACATTTTGGATCGGTAAAACGCATCCGAGAGGCCAGCATCACCGAGCTTACGGAGGTGGCTGGAGTCGGTCCGTCGCTGGCAGACGCAATATCAGAGCACCTAAATCCCCAGGTTCCGAGTGACTCGGACCCTTCTCAGAACTCGATACCAACTGAACCCGTATAGATGGCATGCTTGTCTTATGAATGAAGCGGAGTTCAAAGGAAACCAGGATCCGCTTACTGCGCCCCATGGAATCCCCGCGCTTGAACGCAAAGCCACTACGAGTCCGAAGTCCGGCGAAGGGGCGAGTCCAAACGAGATCCTAATAATCACCGGGCGCTCAGGTGCTGGACGGTCGCATGCCGCGAACGCTCTGGAGGACCTGGACTGGTATGTGGTCGACAATCTTCCTCCGGCGATGCTTCACGCATTGGTTGGAATGATGACGACGCAGGGAGAGGGCGTACACAGACTTGCAGCAGTGGTCGATGTTCGCGGCCGTGAGTTCTTCAAATCACTTGAGGGAACCCTTGATGAGTTGCGTGAACAGGGCGTGCCCTATCGGATCGTTTATCTGGAGGCAGACGACGACGAGTTGGTGCGACGGTTTGAGGCGAATCGCCGGCCGCATCCGCTTCAGGGCAACGGGACCCTGGCAGAGGGTCTTCGAGCCGAGACCGAATTACTCGCTCCGCTTCGGGCACGGGCTGACGAAATTATCGACACGACCGGGATGTCTGTGCATGATCTGGCGCGACACATGCGAAACACGATTGCGGGTGCTGAGGATGCGCCGGTGCAGGTGTCTATCATGTCCTTCGGGTTCAAGCACGGCCTCCCCCTGGATGCGGATCATGTCCTAGATGTTCGTTTTGTACAGAATCCGTACTGGGTGGATGAACTCCGGCGACTCACAGGTCGCGATCAGCCGGTGGCAAGCTACGTGATGGCACAACAGGGGGTCGAGGCGTTTACAGACACCTATGCCGACCTAATCCTCAGTACTCTTCCGGGCTATGCAAAAGAGCTAAAGCCCTATGTGACGGTTGCGGTGGGATGCACTGGGGGCAGACACCGCTCCGTTGCAGTGGCCGAGCGTCTTGCATCGAGAATGCGAGACGCTGGAGCCCAAGTTCATGTGATTCATCGAGATATGGGGCGTAAGTGAACAGTTGGCGCAGACACGGTGGCGGTGGTGAAGAAGCGCTCAAGGTCGTTGCCTTTGGTGGAGGCCACGGCCTGTCGGCGACGTTGCGTGCGCTTAGACACATAACCCACAGCCTTACCGCGGTGGTTACCGTTGCGGACGACGGTGGTTCTTCTGGGAGAATTCGTCAGGAGGCGGGGACATTGCCACCCGGAGACCTTCGGATGGCTTTGGTCGCCCTTTGTGATGAGTCCGAGTGGGGACTTACGTGGCGTGACCTGATGCAGCAGCGGCTAAGCACCAGCGGCCCTTTGGACAATCACTCATTAGGCAATCTGCTAATCCTCGGGATGTGGCAGATGTTCGACGATCCTGTTGCCGGCCTGGATGGTGTCGCTAGACTGCTTGACTCTCACGGGCGAGTTCTACCGATGAGTTTAGAACCCCTGAAAATTTCTGCGACCGTGGAGCGCGATGGCGTTCGGGAGGTAATAAAGGGTCAGGCGGCAGTTGCGGTCGCAGGAGGGGAGATCAGCGACCTCAGAGTTGAGCCTAGGGATGCTCCTGTTCCCGGCGATGCGATTGAGGCGATCTCCGATGCGGACTGGGTCGTCCTCGGACCCGGATCCTGGTACACGTCGGTAATTCCGCACTTGATGATTGATGACCTGAGAAAGGCGATCGTCACCACCGAGGCTCACCGAGCGCTGGTCCTCAACCTGTCGCTGCAAGAGTCCGAGACTGCACGAATGAGTTCGGGCGACTTGGTCAGGGCGGTTCGTGATGCAGCACCCGACCTAAAACTAGACATTATTGTCGCCGATCCGACGTCCGTGGATGACGTGGACGACCTGATGGAGATTGGGGCAGAGCTCGGAGCACGTGTCCTGCTACGACAGGTCCGCGCCGCTGACGATCACTTTGTCCATGATCCACTACGCCTCGCAGCCGCCCTCCGAGATGGTTTTGATGGCTACCTGGGTGAGGTTGGACAGACCGAGACCTGGTTGGCGTAACCTAGATCGACCGAAGTGCCGTAGAAGTCGGAGATGCAGAGTTGTCCCTAACCGCTGAACTCAAGAATGAGATCGCAATACAGAATCCAGCCTCAGTTTCAGAGGCCAGAGCCGAATGCTCTGTGCTCCTGCGCTTCGCAGGAGGCTTGCACGTGGTGGGGGGACGCATTCTCATCGAAGCTGAAGTGGATACGGAGTTGGTGGCGAAGCGTCTTCAGGCTTTCCTCGAGCGCCTCTACCGCGTTGAGTGTCAGGTGATTATTGTCTCTGGAGGAGCGCTGCGCAAGGGCAACCGGTACGTGGTCCGAGTAGTAAAAGACTCGGATCGGTTGGCTCGAAGCACCGGGCTCATCGACTCCGCTGGAAGGCCGGTCCGCGGACTCCCCACAAGCATCGTCGGCGCGGGCAAGGGCGAAGCAGCAGCGGCATGGCGAGGGGCTTTTCTCGCTCGTGGCTCTCTGGTGGAACCAGGCCGCTCATCCACGCTCGAAGTCACCTGTCCCGGCCCCGAATCGGCGCTCGCGATGGTTGGCTGTGCCAGACGGCTCGGTGCGACTGCTAAGGGGCGGGATGTTCGGGGCACTTCTCGCGTTACCGTCCGTGACACGGACGCAATCGCCGCGCTTCTTGAGGCTCTGGGTGCGCCCAAGACGTTCGCAAGGTGGCAGGAGCAAAGAGAGAAACGTGAAGCACGGGGGAGTGCTAACCGGCTTGCCAACTTTGATGACGCGAACCTCAGAAGGTCGGCGCGAGCTGCCGTGGCTGCCGGAGCCAAGGTTGAACGAGCCTTTGAGATTCTGGGGGACGACGTTCCAGATCACCTGCTTCAGGCAGGCAAGCTGAGGTTGCAGTACAAGGAAGACTCCCTCGAAGAACTCGGGCAAAAATCGGAGCCGCCACTGACCAAGGACGCCGTCGCTGGACGTATTCGTCGTCTACTGGCACTGGCCGACAAGGTCGCAGAGGAAAAGGGGATACCCGGCACTGAGGCGGCAATCACACCCGAAATGCTAGAGGACGAGTGAGAGCGCATCTGTATCACCAGCACGGTTTGAGTTAGGCCAAAGGGCTGGTGCGACGGACGCGCTAACGGTGTAAATTAGATGGTGCCTCGCCGCGAGAGAGCGGCAGACACGAGCACAGTTCGTGTGGACCACAACCGAAGTGCCTCAGGCACATCAGGAGGATATAGTGACCATTCGCGTAGGCATTAACGGCTTCGGCCGTATTGGCCGTAACTTCTACCGCGCAGCGTTGGAACAGGGTGCGGACATCGAGGTCGTGGCAGTGAACGACCTGACCGACCCGAAGACTCTTGCCCACCTGCTCAAGCATGATTCTGTGCTTGGCAACCTGGATGCTGAGGTCACCTATGATGACGACTCCATCACGGTTAACGGTCACGATGTGAAGGTGTACGCAGAGCGTGATCCTAAGAACATCCCGTGGAGTGACAACAACGTTGACATCGTCATCGAGTCGACTGGCTTCTTCACTGATGGTGAAAAGGCGAAGGCACACCTCGAAGGTGGCGCTAAGAAGGTTCTGATCTCTGCCCCGGGCAAGAACATCGATGGAACGTTCGTCATGGGTGTAAACGAGAAGGATTACAACCCCGAGACCGACAACATCATCTCGAATGCTTCCTGCACCACCAACTGCCTCGCACCACTTGCCAAGGTTTTGAATGACTCCTTCGGTATTGAGCGCGGGCTTATGACCACCATTCACGCATACACCGGTGACCAGCGTCTGCTCGATGCTCCTCACTCGGACCTGCGCCGCGCCCGCGCCGCAGCCCTGAACATCGTTCCTACCTCAACTGGCGCTGCCAAGGCTGTCGCTTTGGTTCTGCCCGAGTTGGCAGGGAAGATGGACGGTTACGCCCTGCGCGTTCCCGTTCCGACGGGTTCCGTTACGGACCTGAGCTTCGTTTCCTCCAAGCCAGTCACGGTTGAGGAAGTAAACGCAGCCGTAAAGGCTGCCGCGGAGGGTGAGCTTGCAGGCATCCTGAAGTACTCGGAAGAGCCCCTTGTTTCCAAGGACATTGAGGGTGACCCGGCCTCTTCGATCTTTGACTCTGGCCTGACCAAGGTTATTGATGATGAGGTCAAGGTTGTCTCGTGGTACGACAACGAGTGGGGCTACTCAAACCGCCTCGTTGACCTGACCGTCTACGTCGGCGAGAAGCTCTAGTCTTCTTCTGACCGATCATAGTTTGGCGCCCGTGCATGCAGTCCTGTGTGCGCGGGCGCCGCTACATGAATCACTAGTTTCTACATCCGAGCAGAAAGCAATCACCTGTGCTGAGAACCATTGACTCCCTGGGCGATCTGAAAGGAAAGCGGGTTCTGGTCCGCTCCGACTTCAACGTTCCCCTCAAAGACGGCGTAATCACTGATGACGGTCGTATCCGCGCCGCACTCCCCACTATTAAGCGTCTCACTGATGCGGGCGCCGCAGTAATCATCACCGCTCACCTTGGCCGACCCGGCGGACAGGTGAACCCCGAGTATTCTTTGGCCCCAGTCGCAGCACGACTCAGCGAACTGCTGGGCCAGGACGTTGTCCTCGCCGAAGACGTAACTGGTGATTCCGCGAAGGCCGTGGCTGCAAACATAGAGCCTGGTCAGGTGGCCCTCCTTGAAAACGTTCGTTTTGATCCTCGTGAGACCTCAAAGGTTGATGAGGAACGACAGGAACTGGCCAAGGAATATGCCGCCCTCGCTGACGTGTATGTTTCGGATGGTTTTGGCGTGGTTCACCGCAAGCAGGCCTCAACCTACGACATCGCCCAGATTCTTCCTTCTGCCGCTGGTGAACTGGTCTTCAAAGAGATTGACTCCCTTTCCAAGGCAACTGATAACCCCGCTCGCCCGTACGTTGTGATCCTCGGTGGTTCCAAGGTTTCGGACAAGCTTGGCGTGATAGCAAATCTTCTAACCAAGGCTGACGCCCTGCTGATCGGCGGTGGAATGGCCTTCACCTTCCTCAAGGCCGAGGGCTATGAGGTAGGAAAATCACTCCTAGAGGAAGACCAGTTGGACACCGTCCGCGGTTACCTTGAGACCGCGAAAAAGAACGGCGTTGACCTCGTTCTTCCCGTCGATGTTGTCGTGGCTCCCGAGTTCGCCCCGGATGCGCCAGCAACGGTTGTGACCGTTGCTGACATTCCTGCCGATGAAATGGGACTGGATATCGGTCCTGACACGGCCGAGTTGTTTAGCAAGTACATCCTCGACGCGAAGACCGTGGCCTGGAACGGCCCCATGGGCGTTTTCGAGTTTGAGGCGTTTGCAAACGGGACCAAGGCAGTGGCCGGAGCCCTGTCAAAGACTGAAGCCTTCACCGTCGTTGGTGGCGGCGACTCGGCTGCGGCAGTGCGTATCCTCGGATTCGACGAGGATACTTTCTCTCATATTTCAACCGGCGGTGGCGCCTCCCTCGAACTTCTTGAGGGCAAGGTTCTACCGGGCATCGCAGTTCTGGAGGACTAACAAAATGACACGTACACCCCTAATCGCTGGCAACTGGAAGATGAACATGGACCACGTCCAGGCCGTCTCCCTCGTCAATAAGCTGGCAACCGAACTCGATGACCGTCGGTTTGACTATGCGGCCACCGAAGTCGTTGTAATTCCACCGTTCACAGACCTACGTTCCGTCCAGACTGTGATCGATGGAGATAACCTCGAGATTCAACTCGGTGCGCAGGACGTCTCTCTATTTGACTCCGGGGCATACACCGGTGAAGTATCCGCGACCATGCTCCAGAAGCTCGGCGTGCGCTATGTCGTCGTTGGGCACTCTGAACGGCGCGAGTACCACGGTGAGACAGATGATCTGGTCGGTCAGAAGGGCAAGGTTGTCCTGGAGGCGGGAATGCTTCCCATCGTCTGCTGCGGCGAAGTTCTTGAGATTCGCAAGGCCGGTCAGCACGTCGATCACGTCGTATCGCAGCTAAAAGGCGCTTTCCAGGGATACACGAAGGAAGACGCCGCGAAAGTAGTGGTTGCGTACGAGCCCGTCTGGGCTATCGGCACAGGCGAAGTCGCGACACCTGCTGATGCTGAAGAGGTTTCGAAAGCGATTCGTGAGCTTCTAGCTGAGATGTTCGACCAAGAGACCGCTGACGGAATTCGAATTCTCTACGGTGGCTCAGTAAAGTCCGGCAACGTCAAAGAGATCATGGCGCAGCCGAACGTTGATGGGGCCCTGGTCGGTGGAGCGTCCCTGGATGCCGACGAGTTCGCAAAGATCTGCGACTACAAGAACTAAAGACCGCGGAGACCTAGTGTCCCGCGTCGCAACTTCGTCCCTGTCTCACGCACAGAGCAAAGACTCTCGGCGGTGTCTTCGTTTCACTTGCGATGTACCGACTCGTGTGGGATTGAGGAAACGAACCTGCGGCACGGGACACTCGTCTTTGGAGACCGGGTTTCTGGGTGATCTCACACTCAATGAGTGGGGGTCACTTAGTTGACTCGGTCTTCTGACATGTAAGGTTGAGCAGTAACGTCGCGCGAGCGACCTGGGGGCTCTGTCGAAGAGCCGGATTGGACGGAAACTAGTGGTAGCTGTACGGGTTGCGATGATCACGATCATCGTTATCGCCAGCCTGCTTCTTATCCTCACGGTGCTTATGCACAAGGGGCGAGGCGGGGGACTTTCCGATATGTTCGGCGGAGGCATTTCGTCGACCGCCGGTTCGTCCGGAGTCGCAGAGAAGAACCTAAACCGGATTACGGTGGGTGTCCTAGTCTTCTGGACGCTTGCGATCATCGCTTACGGCCTGATGATTAGGTTCGGCTTCTAGACAGTAAACGTGGCATACGGGAAACCTCCGTTAAATAGAGACACACAATCGGTCGGTTAGCCGTAAATGCACAGGGGCTCCTGTTCCAAAGTTGGAACAGGAGCCTTTTGGGCTTATGGGACAGATGGGGCATATAGGCCGCCTTTTGCGTGCCATCTATATGCCATCAGCCTATGTGTCATCAACCCTTGCGCCTCTATCCGGCTCTAGTTCTAGCTTTGCCAATCAGATAGGGGCGAATTCGCCGCCTTTTCGCGGCGCGTCGCACCCCTATCTGATTGGCAAACCTCGAGGAGGGTCTAGGTCTATTGCCTACTGGTTTATGGTGATAGCTTCCTTTGCCGCTTCTATCACTGCTTCAGTCGTGATCCCAAACTGCTTGAACAGTTCCTCTGCGGCCCCGGGCGCACCGAAAGACTCGATGGATACCGATCGTCCCTTGGATCCGACGTACCGAAGCCAGGGAAGGGCCAGTCCGGCCTCAACAGAGACACGGGCTGTGACGTCCGACGGCAACACAGCCTCTTTATACTCGTCGTCCTGTGCATCGAACCATTCCATGCAAGGCATGGAGACGACGCGAACGTTGTTGCCTTCGACGGTTAACGCTTCGGCTGCTGCTAGAGCCAGCTGCAATTCGGAACCTGATGCCAAGAGAATGACATCAGCGGTGGCGTCGCAATCCTTGATTACGTAGCCCCCGCTCAGAACGCCGTCGGCGGAGGCCAGTCCCGTAGCGGGTCCGCGTCCGGGGTTTGGCAGGTTCTGGCGAGTCAGAATCAGACCCGCAGGTCCGTTGTTCTGCAGGATGCCTTTCCATGCGTAGGTTGTTTCATCGGCATCGCCCGGACGGACGATCGCCAAATTCGGGATGGCCCGATAAGCGGTCAGGTGCTCGACTGGTTGGTGCGTTGGCCCGTCCTCGCCCACGCCGATTGAGTCGTGGGTCCACACGTAAGTGACAGGAAGGTTCATCAGTGCTGCAAGGCGAACGGCACCACGCATATAGTCCGCAAAGACGAAGAAGGTAGCCCCGTATACGCGCGTAAGACGGTCGGTGGCGATTCCATTCATAATGGCACCCATGCCGTGCTCGCGGACACCGAAGTGCAGGTTACGTCCGAAGACGTTCCCGGTAAATTCCTTCGAGGATCGCTCGGCGGGGAAGAACGAAGCCTCGCCCTTGACGATTGTGTTGTTCGAACCAGCAAGGTCGGCTGAGCCGCCCCAGAACTCGGGCATGATAGAGGCAATGGCGTTGATTACTGTTCCTGACGCAGCTCGCGTCGCAATGGCTTTGCCGGGTTCGAACGAGGGAAGCACGGCATCGAAATCGGCGGGCAGCTCACCGGAACGAATGCGATTCAATAGCTCAACGCCCTCAGGATTGGCTTCAGCCCAAACTCGAAGTGCCTCGTCCCAGGCCTTAATCTCAGCCGTAGTACGCTTTGCAACCTGTCCGCGGGTGTATTCAATTAGCTCGTCCGGAACGTCGAACATCTTTTCCGGATCGGCGCCGACAGCTTCCTTCAGCCCTTTCAACGCCTCAGTCCCGAGCTTGGATCCGTGGATGCCTCCCGTATTCTGCTTTACCGGAGTTGGCCAACCAATGATGGTTGAGAGAACAATCAGGGAGGGCTTCGATGAATCGGCTAGGGCGTTGTCAATCGCGTTGCTTAGCGCTTCTACGTCCTCAACATATTCGCCGTCTGATTTCCGCCATTCAACGTGCTGGACATCCCAGCCGTAGGCTTCGAAACGCTTTGCCACGTCCTCGTTGAAGGCAATCGAGGTATCATCCTCGATACTGATTCGGTTGTCGTCGTAAATGGCGATCAGGTTCCCAAGTTCCTGAGTGCCAGCGAGAGAAGCGGCTTCGGAAGTGACGCCCTCTTGCATGCAACCGTCGCCGAGGATGGTGTAAACGTTGTGATCCCAGGGCGATTTGCCAATTGCGGTGTCCGCGTCAAAGATTCCGTGTTCGCGGCGAGAAGCCATCGCCATACCGACAGCCGCAGCAAAGCCCGAGCCGAGTGGCCCAGTCGTGACTTCAATGCCGTCAGTGTGACCGTACTCGGGATGGCCCGGAGTCTTGGAGCCGAGGTGACGGAACCCTTTGATGTCATCAAGCTCAAGCCCGACGCCCGACATGTACAACTGAATGTACTGCAGTGCCGAAGCGTGGCCTGCCGAGAGAACAAAGCGATCACGGCCAAGCCAGTGGGGATCGCTGGGATCAAAGCGAAGGAAACGCTGATAGAGCAGATATGCCGCTGCCGCTAGAGAGATCGGCGTTCCCGGGTGTCCCGACCCGGCATTTTCTACGGCATCAGCTGCCAGTACCTTGGCCGTGTCAACAGCCTGTTGATCCTTTTCGTCCCATTTGAAAGACATGGAGTCCTACCGCTTTCGTCTCAGTAATATATCCATGTAAAGCTTATCTTTCACCCGCGGTATTCGACGACTTAGACCACGGACGAAGAACGATTTGCTTTCCGTTTTGATTGTCAGGGATGGGACAAATGGCTGCTGATGTTGCTCGGGGAGAGTGTCGCGAAGTCGATTGGTATCTCAGTGATCTAAGTGTCGCCAAAGGCGCCTCGCCAAACACCCTAAGCAACTACGCACGCGACCTGAATCGATACGCTCAGTTTATCGCTGAGACACAAAAGGCCGAGGTGGGCGCCAGTCTCGATTGGGGACAGGTTGATTCTGGCCAGGTCGAGTCCTTCCTGGTCTCTCTCGGCCTTGGCACAGAGAATCATGGTCCGCTAGCCGCCTCTTCGATAGGTAGGTGCCTATCAGCGGTGAAGTCATTTCACAAATGGTTGGTGCGTGAGGGAATCACCAGTGAGAACCCGGCCGCTGCGCTAAAGAGTCCCAAGCGCTCGATGCCCCTTCCGAAAGCACTGTCCGTTCAGGATGTAGGAAAACTCCTCGACGTAGTCGCGGAGCCGGGTGATGTAGTCGCACTTCGAGACTCAGCTTTACTTGAGTTCCTGTATGCCAGCGGTGCTCGTGTTAGCGAGGCGATTCGAGTGACCGCTGATGACATGGATATTGAGGACGAGTTCGCGGTTGTCCGTCTGTTCGGAAAGGGACGCAAACAGCGGCTAGTTCCACTTGGAGATCATGCGGTTCGCGCCATGAGTGCCTACGCGACGCGCGCTCGACCCGCATTGGCCGCTAAGGGGACGGGAGTGCCTGAACTGTTCCTTAACCTGCGCGGGAGAGCACTTTCAAGGCAGTCAGCCTGGGAGATCATTGACCGAGCCGCTCGAAGAGCAAACATTCAGACTGCTGTCTCTCCTCACACACTGCGGCATTCCTTTGCCACTCACCTCCTGGAGGGCGGTGCCTCGATTCGAGAGGTTCAAGAGCTCCTCGGACACTCAAGCGTGTCGACTACTCAGATCTATACCAAGCTTTCACCCGCCCTTCTTTCAGAGGTCTATCGCTCAACTCATCCACGTGCGTAGGTTGCGGCGGTAGGCCCCGTGATGCTCTCGGTGCGCCAGCCGGTTTTGGGTCGCGGTTGGCGGTAGAGTTGGGCGCGTGAGTAATGACTACCAACCCGCGCTAGTCGGTGTAGAAGCCGAGGATGAATTCCCCATTCCGCAGCCCCTTGATGGTCATGGACCCGCACGTGTTATTGCCGTCTGTAATCAAAAAGGCGGAGTTGGCAAGACGACCACAGCGATAAATCTGGCGGCCGCATTAGCCGAGTATGGCCGTAAGGTCCTAATCGTTGACTTCGATCCCCAGGGTGCGGCTTCGGTTGGCCTTGGAATCAATGCCCTTGACTTGGATACCACCGTCTACGATTTGCTCCTCGATCCAAAGAATGACGTGCACGCGGCGGTCCATCACACTCGGCTCCCGAATCTGGACGTCCTCCCGGCGAACATTGATCTGTCCGCGGCCGAGGTGCAACTTGTCAATGAGGTAGCCCGCGAGTCAGCCCTTGCCCGAGTGATCCGACCTCTGCTTGACGACTACGATGTCATCCTCATTGACTGTCAGCCCTCACTCGGTCTGCTGACTGTCAATGCGCTCACTGCGGCCCACGGCGTCTTGGTGCCGGTCGCGACTGAGTTCTTTGCTCTGCGTGGAGTGGCACTGCTGGTGGAGACCATTGAGACGGTTAGGGACCGAATCAATCCGAGACTTAAGATCGACGGTATCGTCCCGACCCTGGTTGATTCCCGAACACTTCACTCGCGCGAGGTTCTCGACCGCCTACACGAAGCCTTCGGGGATCTCATCTACCAAACGACCATCAATCGAACAGTTAAGTTCCCTGACGCCAGTGTGGCGACCGAACCGATCATCACCTACGCGCCAGAACACCAGGGAGCCAAGGCGTACCTGCAACTAGCCCGAGAGATGGTCCAACGCGGGGAAGTACCATAAGCGCCCAGATGGCCTCGGTCGAACCCCAAGAGAACTCCGCCGACACGGCCGTCACCCCGACAGAAGAAACGTTCGGGCCCCAGACTCTTCGGGGATTCGAGGTTGATCTTGATAACTTTCAAGGCCCTTTTGATCTGTTACTTCGGTTGATTGCTAGACATGATCTGGATCTGACAGAAGTGGCCCTAGCCGCCGTCACTGATGAGTTTCTCCAGTACTTGCGCGGGTCACCAGATTTGTCGTCGGCGACCGACTTCCTTGTTGTTGCCGCCACCCTGCTGGACATGAAGGCAGCCGCGTTGCTACCGCAAATTCCCGGCGAAGAACCCAGCGCAGAGGATCTAGAGGCTCGCGATCTACTGTTCGCCCGACTTCTTCAGTATCGAGCGTTCAAGGATGCTGCGGCGGTGCTTTCTGAGCTCTGGCGTACCAGCGCAGGTGGCGTTCCCCGCGCCGTCCCCCTTGAGCAGCCGTATGCTTCAATGCTCCCTGAGCTGCGTTGGTCCACGACACCGGAGCAACTTGCACTGATTGCTGAGGCTGCTTTGACTAGCAAGCCTCGTCCCGATCTCGCTGAGCACGTTGCGCGGATCAGTGCTTCGCTGGACGAGGAACTGAAGGTGGTACGCGATCACCTTCGTCGTGAGGGATCGGCAACTTTTGCACGGCTGATCGAAGGTGCCACGATACCGGCTATCGTTGTAACTCGCTTCTTGGCCCTCCTTGAACTCTATCGACGAGGCAGGGTCAGTTTTGACCAGCCAGAACCAATGGGCAAACTGTTAATCACATGGCGTGAGAAACGACGAGGTACGTTGCCTCAGGCCGAAGCGGACGCAGTCTTGGCAGTGAGGGGGAGTGATGACGAATCAGCCTGATAATGATGCCCCTGCCGATCTGTTCGAGGAAGCTCGCAGCGAGATGGAAGAAGCCTTCAGACTTGATGATGGTGATCTTCTCCCCGCGATCGAGGCCATCCTGATGGTGACGGCAGAACCGGTAAGCACCAGTGCTCTCTCATTGGCAACGGGTATGAAACCGGATCAGGTGGAAGAGGCGCTGAGAAGTCTTCAGCGAGACTATGACGGCGAGGATTCCGGACGCCAGCGCGGCTTTGAACTGCGCTTCCTTGATGACGGCTGGCGCATTTTCTCTCGATCCAAATGGGCTCCCTGGGTTGGCAGTTTTGTCGCGGGTGCCGAGACCGCGCAACTTACTCAGGCGGCACTCGAGACCTTAGCGATAGTTGCGTACCGGCAGCCGGTGACTCGCGGCCAAATCGCACGGGTACGAGGGGTGAACGTTGACGGCGTTCTTCGAACCCTTCTTGCGCGTGACTTGGTTGAAGAGGTTGGAACCACCGCGACAGGCGCTCACCTTTTCGGAACTACGACACATTTCCTTGAGCGGATGGGGCTATCAGATGTCTCGGAGCTGGTGCCGCTTGCGCCCTTTATGCCCGGACCCGAGAGTGTCCATGACATTGATACAGAGACGGAGGCATAGGCCATGAAGAATGATCCACATGTTGAAAGTGGAGAGCGTCTACAGAAGGTGCTCGCTCAAGCTGGTGTGGCTTCCCGGCGCGCCTCAGAACAGATGATCCTTGACGGTCGCGTGAGCGTGGACGGCACTGTGGTCCGCAAGCTCGGCACTCGGGTTGACCCGGCAAAACAAGCAATTCATGTCGACGGTAGTCGAATTGTCACGGAGTCCGCGCACCATGTTGTTCTGGCCGTGAACAAGCCCGAGGGCATGGTTTCCACCATGAGCGATCCGGAAGGGCGACCGTGCATCGCTGATCTGCTTGAGGAGTATCCGGAACGCCTTTACAACGTCGGCCGACTCGATATCGATACCTCTGGGCTGCTGCTACTCACGAATGATGGGGAACTGGCCCATCGACTAATGCACCCCTCGTACGAAATCGAAAAGACGTATGTGGCGCGAGTTCACGGCGAGGTCAAACCCTGGGTTCGGAAGAAGCTGATGAAGGGCGTGCTGCTGGAGGATGGCCCTGTAAAGGCAGACTCGTTCACGGTCAAGGACGTGTTCGGAGACATCTCCGCGGTCCAGATCAAAGTCCATGAGGGACGTAACCGTATGGTGCGACGAATGATGGAAGAGGTCGGATACCCGGTTAGTGAGTTGGTCCGGACGGGATTTGGCCCGATCAGGCTTGAGCGACTACAACCGGGGACGATGCGTCGTATCAAGGGCGATGATCTAACGGCTCTGTACGATGCCGTTGGCCTCTAAGATGCAAAGTCCTAATGCTTCAGTGGGCCCCACGGCCACCAGGGGACCGGTACTGGTTGTTGGGACGGGGTTGATTGGCGCCTCTATTGGTCTGGCACTGCGCGCGCGAGGCGTTGAGGTCTGGATGAAAGACCCCTCGCCAACTTCGCTTGCACTGGCCATGGATATGGGTGCGGGTACGCTCCCCGGCGAGGGAGATCCTACCCTGGTTGTCGTTGCCGCTCCGCCCGACGTTGTTGGGGCGGAGGTCGCGAAGGCTTTATGGCAATACCCGTCCGCCTATGTCACCGACGTGGCATCTGTAAAGCAGTCGGTGATTGACGACATTGTTGAGATGACCGGCGACGACCGTGAATCCCTGATGTCGCGCTACGCGGGATCTCATCCAATGGCAGGCCGATCCCGTTCGGGAGCCTCCAGCGCTCAGGCAGACCTTTTCTACGGCCGACCCTGGGTGAGCGTTCCGACGCGGTGGAGCGGTCATGACGTCCAGTTGGCGGTTCGTAATCTAGCTGGGGATCTGGGAGGGGTTCTAGTCACGCTGGAACCTGAGGAACACGACCGGGCAGTTGCCCTGGTTAGTCATGTCCCACAGATCGTTTCAAGCCTGCTTGCGGCGCGTCTTGCTGAAGCCCCCGAAAATGCCCTGGCACTTGCCGGACAGGGACTGAGGGATACGACGCGCATCGCCTCATCCGATCCCGACTTGTGGACTCGAATCATCGCGGGCAACGCGAAATCCGTTGCGGAAATCCTCGTTAGTCTACGAGGCGACCTAGATGCGCTGATCGATCGCCTCATAGATACAGATACGATGCCGGATATGCCGGTGGCGCCCGGAACCACGGCAGCGATCAGCAACGTCGTGGCCGCCGGTAATCGGGGAGTCGGGCGAATTCCCGGGAAGCACGGAAGCGCTCCAAAGCGCTGGTCAACGGTAGAAGTCTTGATTCCTGATGAACCGGGCAACCTGGGACGGCTATTTAGCGACCTTGGTTCTGCGGGTGTCAACATTGAAGATCTGACTCTGGATCACTCTGTCAGTCAGCCGGTTGGCCTCGCCCGAATCATGGTGGCGCCCCAGCGACTCGATACAGCGATTAAGGCATTGACAGAGCGTGGCTGGCGGATAGCGGGACGGGATCAGCAGTGAGTGAATCCAAGGGAGTACTGGTTGCGATCGATGGCCCTGCTGGATCAGGCAAATCGACCGTTTCTAAGCTTGTTGCCAAAAGGCTGGGCGTTGCATTCCTCGACACCGGAGCCATGTACCGAGGACTAACACTCGCCTGCTTGGGACAGCGGATTCCTCTAGATCATGTAGCCCAGGTTCTTGAAGAGGCCGATCAGATGAAGTTTCGGTTTGAGGGCACGGTGGATGAGCCGCGTTTCTATCTCGGTGACGACGAGGTGACCACACAGATTCGAGAAGTTGACGTCGCAGAGAACGTCTCCACTGTCGCGGGCTTAATCCCAGTTCGGAAATGGATGGCTGGGGAGCAACGTCGACAAATGCTGGCCGCCCGCGACCTTGGGACAGGCATGGTCGCTGAAGGACGGGACATCACTACGGTTGTTTGTCCGGACGCCGACGTCAAGGTTCTGCTGCTAGCTGACCCGGAAGCCAGGGTCAGACGCCGTACCCTTGAGATGTATGGCAAGGCAACCCCGGAACTCCTAGAGAAGACTAGGTCACTGGTCGAAGGACGTGACCAGGTCGACTCGTTGGTCTCCGAGTTCATGGAACCAGCCGAAGGAGTAACGGTCATTGATTCCTCGAATATGACTATTGACGAGGTTGTCGATACCGTGATTGGGATGGTAGCGACGATCAAAGGGGAGCATGTTGAAAAGAGTGGGCAGTAAGCGACTGATCGTAACGGGAACGACCATCTTGGCCGCGACGTCACTGATTGCTGGCTGTAGCTCTTCTGAACCAACTCCGGAGTCTGGCGATCAACAGTCCTCACAGTCGGACGGCGCTAGCGCAGCGGACGAAGACGATGCCCCGGAGTGGGATGATAGCGTCCGTCCAAGTGTCATGCCCCTCGTCGCTCAAGATATCTCAGAGTTACCTTTCGACATCTGGGCGCCGGAACCTTCGGTCGAGATCAATACTCAGATTTTGAGCGAAACGCATGCTGAGGATGACCAAGAGAAGATCGTCGAACTTGGTTCCGCACAGGCGGAAGTACCGCCAAACGTTCTGACTCTTCTTACTGAAGGTAGCGGGTTTGGCATGGGGATTGATGAAGACTCATCCCTTCCCGAAGTCGGGATAATCACGCCAGAGGACGGCTTCACTTCTTTGTCTGCCCTCCCCGGCATTGCGGCTGCGAACTACCTGGCTGACGGTGTTCCGTATCAGACTCTGACAGCGTTTGCAGCCGATTCTTCAGATCGAGCCGTAGTCTGGTTAGCCAAGGGCGAGACCGATGATGTCTGGTCCCTGATGAGCTGGAATCGAGACGAGGGGACGCTCCAAGAACTCGCTTCATCGTCTTCCTTGAGCACAAACTCGACCGAATCGTTCGTGCGAATGGAAACATCTCCAACCCTGTCCACGAACGGCCGCTATGTGCTGGCTTCGGTCTCCCTTCCAACCTCGATTATTGAAACCGCAGAGCCAGGCTCTAGCTTTGAAGACCTAGAGGTGCCTCAAGACCTTGGTAGCGAGTACTCTAGCGCTCTGTTCCGAGTGGAGTTAGACTCGCCCGGAGCGGCGGTCTATCTCGGTTCAGACCTGCTGGCAGAGGCAGACCCCGTGTACACCCGAGGGATTTTTGTCTCGCAGGGAGAACCTCAGACTCTTCTCACCGAGCAGGAAACACAGTCGGTTTCCGGGGCCGAGCAGTCTGATGGCTGGAAAACAACGATAGATTTCGTCTGCGGCGCGGCGAGCGGTGAGGCCTGCGATACAAACCCCGTACTTCCAATTATTTGGACGGATGGAGAAACCAGCTATCCGATCTTCATAATCGATGACGGCGACCAGTGGAAAGTCGCTTCGATGTCAGCTTCTGCCCGATATCTAGTGGTTTCCGTGGAGCCTTCCGCCTTGGAAGGCGAAGAACCCGACGCACAGAAGCCAGGGGCGTGGCTAATGATCTGGGACTTGGATTCGTCACATTTGGTTGCCGCTGTTCAGACGGATGGTCCTGTGGTTCCGAGCGCTGGTGCGAGCCTTGTCGTCTGGGGCAACTTGGCGACTACGGGAGAGTCAGACGGGGCCCAACTAGAATCCGGAATGACGCCAGATCGTCCCGCATACCTGTTTGATCCGACGCAGGCAGAGGACGACGCAGGATCCGTCTACTTACTTCCCGCGGGTCCGGCCGACTCTGGCCCCAAGGTGAGCGGGGACATCCTCGCTGTTCGCACTCTCGACGAAAAGCACGTCCCCACATGGACATTCCTACAGTGGAAGTGATATTTGTGGGGCAACTAATGCCCGTTCGCAACCGAGAAGAGCAGGGGAGTCGTAACCTCTTATCATGAGCAGCCCAATACCGAATAGAAACGTGTCAATCCCGAACTTTGTGCCGGCGGAAGTTGCGACTCAAGCGAGGACTCAATCTCCGATCCCCGGTCTGCCACAGGACATCGACTCCACTCTCACCTCAAACGCGATCTTCCTGGTCGTGTCGATGACTGATGCTCCAGGTGCGGCCGATACTATCCGCGACGTGCTCTCGGACTTTTCCGGACTGATTAAGACTGTCCACTTCAGGGACTTGGACGGCTCGTTGTACTGTACCGTCGGAATCGGATCGCGGGTGTGGGACGATGTCATGCGCACTCCCAAACCCAGGGAACTTGCCCCATTCGAAGAAATAGCCGGCGCCTCTCACACGGCTGTCGCAACTCCAGGTGACCTGCTTTTCCATATTCGCGCGAACCGACCCGACGTATGCTTTGAGTTCGAAAGAATCCTTCTGGACAAGCTCGGGAACTCGGTGAAGGTTGAGGACGAGGTCTCAGGATTTCGATACTTCGACGAAAGAGACCTACTGGGTTTCGTTGATGGTACTGCCAATCCTGTCGGTCCGCATCTGCCTCAGGCAACTCTGGTGGGGGAGGAGGACCCGGCGGGGAAGGGCGGAGCATACGTTGTTGTTCAGAAGTATGACCATGACCTGAAGAACTGGGGCGGTCAATCAGTCGAGAAGCAGGAAGCCATCATTGGGCGCACCAAGGTCGAAAACATTGAGCTGCCGGATGCGACGCACGGGCAGAAGTCACACAAGACTCTTAACACGATCAATGAGGCCGGAGAAGAGTTCGATATTCTCCGCGACAACATGCCGTTCGGCTCAGCGGCCGAGGGTGTCTACGGAACCTATTTCATCGGCTATGCCAGGTACTACTGGGTGATTCAAAGAATGCTCGAACGTATGTTCATTGGGGATCCTCCAGGGTTGCATGACCAAATCCTTGACTTTTCGACGCCACTGACGGGCACGACGTTTTTCGCACCGTCGGCAACAGCACTGGAACAGCTAGGCGACTAACCTTTACCTGTCGCGCGCCAGCCAGGGAGCATTGGCGGGACGTAGTTTATCAAGGTCACCTCGAAGCCGGGCCACCTCAAGAGCAAGAACCCCACCGACCAGTGTCGGGGATTGAACTCGCCCTTCGAACACGTACTTTACGAGGTCATCTCTGGGGACGAAGCAGCTCGTCATGACGGCCTCTTCATCTTCTAGCTGGAAGCCTGCCGGCCGTTCGACGGCAGACAGATCACGGGCAAGAAAAATGCGAAGCGTCTCCTCATTTCCTCCGGGAGTCGTAAAGATATCGGTGAGAACGTTCCATCTCGCCGCCGCTAGTTCGGCTTCCTCCGCCAACTCGCGCGCGGCTGCCGCTTGATAGTCCTCGCCATTGACGTCAAGAAGCCCTGCGGGAACCTCGACCAGTTCCATGCGCACCGGGTGGCGGTACTGGTTCACAACGGCAACGGTGTCGTCGTCCTCGTTCCAAGCCACGATGGCGACGGCGCCAGGATGAGTCACGAACTGTCGTTTCATCACCTCGCCGTTTGGGGTCTCTACGGTCTCCTCAACGAATGAGGAGACCGATCCCGTCCCCAGGACCTCCCTAGAACGAATCGGCCAGACAACGCGATGATCAAGTTCTACCATGGGATCAACGGTAACGCGTGCCTGTCTCCACGTCTTCTCGGGTGTAAATGCTGAGCGCAAAACTCGCTGAACAGCACTCGGCCAGGCAGACTTGCTACATGAACGAGATGGCATCGAAGCCCAAAGGTTTGGCGCGAATCGGAACTTCGGGTTGGAAGTATCCGGAGTGGCGCGGCAAGTTCTATCCGAAAGGACTGGTCCAACGACTGGAGTTATCGTATTTTGCGCAAAGAATACACTCGCTCGAACTGAATGGGCCGTTTTACGGCCTGATGCGTCCCTCGACCTACCAGAACTGGGCGAGCGAAGTGCCGGACGGATTTCGTTACGCGGTAAAGGGTTGGAAGACCGTCAGCCATCTTAGGAGGCTGAGGGACGTGGAAAAGCCGTTGAGTGATTTCTTCGCTTCCGGCTTGCTAGAACTTGGTGACAAGCTTGGGCCGGTCCTCTGGC
Source organism: Actinomycetaceae bacterium MB13-C1-2 (assembly GCA_035621235.1). Lineage (NCBI taxonomy): Bacteria > Bacillati > Actinomycetota > Actinomycetes > Actinomycetales > Actinomycetaceae > Actinomycetaceae bacterium MB13-C1-2. Next base: position 2,127,681 of record CP141731.1, on the reverse strand, counting down.
AGTTACCGCCCTCGCTGAGATTCGACGCACCAACCCTGAACGACTTCCTGAAACAGCTACCGGCAACGACGGCGGAGGCGGCAGGAATTGCGGGCGTGTCGGCCCCGGACCGCTCAGTACAGCTGCGCTATGCCCTCGAGCCCAGGAACCAGACGTTTAGTGATCCCGAAGCCGTGGCAATCCTCAAGGAGCATGACGTCGCGATGGTTACCTCGGACAATCCCGACCGTTTTCCAATCTTCCATGAAGTCACTGCCTCATTCGCGTATTTCCGACTACACGGCACCCCAAAGATGTACTACAGCGACTATTCCGATGAACAGCTCGCGGTGTGGGCTGGCGCGATGACCCGGCTACTCCAGGAAGGCAGGGACGTGTACTGCTACTTTGATAACACCGCCGGTGGTCGCGCCCCATATAACGCGATGAGCCTGGCAGAAGTACTTCGGGGTGAAATGCCCGCACAAGAGACTCTGCCCGAGATGTAGTATCAGGCGAGGTGATGGATCCCGCCTGAGCGAGTGCTCGAACCGCCGTGTGGCTGATGGCTTCCTGTGAACCCCGAGTGGGTAGACAGCGGCCTGCCCAGAAAGATTCGTGACGATGCACAATCCTCCTCAGCCGTCACTTGATCGGCTAACCCCATTTGCTGGAAACGCGATCGTAGTCGGTGTTGTACCGAATCAACCCGACCTCGTTGTGGCGACTGCGATTTCGTTCGCGCGGGCGTCTGGTAGTAACGGAATCTACTTCGCCTATGCCGATCCGTCCAGATATGTGCACGAGGAGTTGCTCGACGGTTCGGTAAGGCACGTCGCCTTGAACCCGGATAGCCTCGACCAGGATTGGCAGGAGCGATCAGCAGCCATCGAGGCTCGACTCGAGCAGAGCATGGACGGAACCAACATTCCTTGGCAGTTCAGATATCTCGCGGGTCGACCTGACAGGGCACTGACTCACCTCGCGCGCGCGGTCAATGCGGCGGTCATAGTGGTCGGTAGCAGAGCGGAGGGGCGAACTCAGGCGATAAGAGAGTTCTTCGAGGGTTCGGTTGCCGTGCATTTGGCCCAGCACCAGCACCGACCCGTTCTTACCGTTCCACTCAGCGTGGTCGATTGGAAGGACGCGGCAAGCAAGTGGGAGAAGTGAGGCGTGTCGGCGTTCTTTATTTCGTTCCGTTCGTGGGTGCTGGGGCTACGGTCGGCACACTATTGCGCGCGGTGATTGAGGGGGCGTTCCCCCCGGAATCAGGGCAGTGGCCCTGGGCAACATTCTGGATAAATATCGTCGGGAGTCTCGTTCTCGGTTTTCTGCTTGAATTCTTGACTCTCGGAGGTGAAGACACGGGATGGCGTCGCACAGTCCGTCTCGGTGTTGGCACAGGAGTCATCGGCGGATTCACCACGTATAGCACCTTCGTGCTGGAGATAGACAAGGTGGCACAAGCAGGTCAGATTCCGCTCGCAAGTCTTTATGCACTCGTGAGTATTATGCTAGGTGTGGCCGCGGCCTATTTCGGCCTTGTACTAGCCGACCTGCGCCACCGTGCAACCTTGGCGAGGGGAGCAGAGAAATGATCCTGTTTCTAACTGCACTCGCCGGCGGCGTCGGAGGAGCGACTCGTTTTGCGGTGGATAACTGGGTGTCGACTCGCAGCAAGGTTTCCATCCCGGTAGGCACCGTCGTTGTAAATGTGACCGCGTGTTTTTTCTTGGGTCTACTCACCGGACTCGTGTCTGGTGCCACTAACAGCGTTGCACTACTTTCGATCTTTGGAGTGGGCCTTATGGGTGGATACTCGACCTTCAGTACCGCTTCGGTTGAGGGCGCAAGGCTGATAAAACAACGCCGTTATCTCGCGGCTCTTGTCCACGCAGGAGGGATGTTGGCTATCTGCCTAGTCGCGTCAACTCTGGGAATGTGGCTTGGCTCAGGATTGTCACTGGCCCTGGTCTAGGTCCTTGACTAGCTGAGCGACTCCGCTCCCCAGTGGCTTTACCTCGTATGTGAAGGTTTCTCCGGTCTCTGAGTCGTTGAGAATCAAATGCTTGGTTACGCCAGCCGGCTCGAAATCGACGGTGAGACTAGCGCGATCAAGAGCTTCCATCACGGTGAGGTTCTTGAACGAGGCCAGTGGGCCCAGCTTATGTCGACCGAGTAGGTAGAGCTTGGTGTCGGTCAAAGCGAGAACAATTGAGGCTGCCGGCTCCTCTTCTTCCATTCTTCTCTGGTTGATGAGACCCGCAATGCTACCGGCACCGGCGGCGGCATTTGCCATGCCGAGCGGTCCGAGCTTGCCCAGGACACCGGCAACAGCGCCGACCGCATCGCCCTCGCCGTAGGCTCCGGCCTGTTTGCGTGTCGTTCCCACTGGAAAGGCAATCGCGACTTCGATTACCTTGTCATCGCCAACGGCTTCTTGAGCGCCCTTAAGTGCTTCTCGTTCGTCGAGCATGTTCAGTCCATTCTTTTGGCCGAAAGAGGTTCTTAGAGGCTACCAACTTGAAAGGAGATAGGTAACCTCAGACGTCCGAGCGCTCGCTACACCGTGCTGAACTAGGAAAGACAACAAGCACACCGCAATGAGGCATACACGACAGTAACCGGATTCGGAAGCAGCCGACCATTTGACCTATAGTTGATGAGCCGAAAGGTAGCGGGCTGTGGCGCAGCTTGGTAGCGCACTTGACTGGGGGTCAAGGGGTCGCAGGTTCAAATCCTGTCAGCCCGACCGTTGTGGTGTGGCGGGACATAGTTCGTTTTATGTCCCGCCTTTTTGTTGAAATAGCGGGTTTGTGTTGCGCGTCATTGCTCGCTTGTGTTGCGGGACATACTTCGTTTATCCGCGGGTTTTTCGTTGGTAGTTCTTGTCGGGGTTGATGGTGTGTTCAGCGAGGATTTCCCCGCTGGTGCGGTCGATGATGATGGTTTCTGGTCCGCTGGCGAGGATGCGGACTTGTTTGCTTTTGTGTTCGCGGCCTATGCCTAGGTGTTTGAGTTCTCCGGCGTACCGGTAGGTGATTACTCCGCTGGCACCTACTTTGTCGTGTCGGGTTCGCCAGGTTTTCCCGTTTTCGCTGATGGTTGGTTCGGCTTTGGGGAGTTCTTGGTAAACAACAGCTGGGGTGCGTCGGCCGATGGAGCGGTGGGGGCGCATGGTGTTGTAGATGGTTTGGAACTGTTGGAGAAGTTCATTGAGTTCCTCGATGGTTTCAGCTGGTGGGCGGGCTTTGGGGGAACCGGCCAGATGTGGTGTCTAAACTAGGGGGTTTCTCGCGTGATGGTGCGGGAAAGTAGGGATCGCTAAGCTTTTCTAGCTTACGAATCAGTAAAGTCCTGGAAATCCCGGTATTGACGCATTTGTGTGCTAAGCGTGGTGTTGGTTCTCTCCAAACATGGGAAGACCAGCAACAACGCGTAAATGCGAAGCCTGCGGGCAACCGGGCCTGAAACGTAACGGCACCCGGAACGGGCGAGCGCGTTGGCGATGCACCAAATGCGGAGCGACCACTACCAAGAGGCGCCCCGACATCACCGAAGAAGCCCAATGGAATCTGTTCCACTCCTACATAAGCGGCAAGACGAGCCAGGCCGAAATGGACGGGACCAAGTCGGGCCGGACGCTTCGCCGGGAGTTGGCGTGGTGCTGGACCGTCCCCGTTCCTAAGCCGCCTGCCACTGGGGAGATTTATGATCAACTCTTCCTTGACGGCACCCAAATCGCCTACCGGTGGACCCTCCTAATCGCCTGCAACCAGGCGAGACAGGTCGTTGCTTGGCAGTGGGCCACAAGTGAAACCTCCGCCGCCTACCAGGCGTTGATCAGTGGGTTGGCGCCCCCACGAGTCGTCACTGTTGACGGGGCCAGCGGCACCCTCAAAGCCATCAAAACCCTCTGGGGCGACCAGACCAGAGTGCAGCGCTGCCTCATCCATGTACACCGCAACAACCGAGAAGACCTAACCGGGTCTGCTGAAGGGATAGGTGACATCTGTTGTGGCTAGTTTGGTTGCTGGCCTGGAAGGATGTTGTTGTGCCTAATAAGTACTCTGAGGAGTTCCGTTTGGATGTGGTTCGGGTCGCTCAGAATCGTGAGCCGGATGTGACGCTGGTCCAGATCGCTGAGGATTTCGGGATTCATGTTGGGACTTTGGATAAATGGATGCGTAAAGCTCGGATTGAGTCCGGTGAGCAGGAAGGGGTTACTGCTTCAGAATCAGCGCAGTCCTCTCCATAATCATCTGCGCCATCGTGTGGGCAATCAGCAGCGACCGGGAATACCCACGGTGCAGCCAAAGCCCGCGTGGGGCTATTCGTTGCACTAGGAGTCGCTGTCCTCGCGGGCGCGGGCGTGGATGAACTTCTTGCTGGCAGTGGGCAAGACTCTCTGAAGCGTTCGGAACTGCGTGGTGCTATTGCCCTTTTCGCGTTCAGTTTACGAGGACGATCTTTCTGTCACTTGTCGGGCCGTGAGTCTTTGTGCGCGTCAACGAACTGTTGAACTGCGTCAGGCAGATGCCACCAATGATTTGCCGAGAAGCTCGATTCCTTTTGTGCCATGGCGAACACGTCCTTTATCGCTCGTGCGATCTGGGCATCGTTGTTTCGTGGGAAGAGTTGTTTGCGTGCTCGCGGGTCACGCACAACGAGAACAAATGCAGGATCCACTCTGGTTTGGTTGAACGCAGCGGATGCCGGATATGCGGCGAAGCCAAAGCCACTCTCATGTTCATTGGGATTGGCTGTGACAGTGAGGCAATAGAGGATGTCGAACTGGCACAAGGAGTCGAGCATCAGGTCGTGATTTGTTACATTCTCGTCTTTGGGCAGGGCTTCATTGGGAATGTCTGGTCTAAAATGCTCGTGCTTGTTCATCAGGTCGCGAGCGATGGAGATCATAAGTCCCTTTACCTCGCCGGGAAAGAGCTTTGCGCGAGTGGCTTCCACTTGGCCGTGTCGGATCCATGAAGTGTAGGCGTAGCCGTCGTCGTACTCAGAGAACGGCCGAATTGTCATCTGGGGAATGACTTCCCACGTTTTCATGCGAACGGCGAGGCTACCCACGATGTAGATGCGGTTCACTATGTCCAGACCAAGTTGAGGATCATGCCGCGCGTAAGTGGAGTACAGATCAAAAAGCTTGTCTGTCGTCAGTTTGAAAAGCGCAAGGTCGTCGCAAGACAAGGCGGATACTGCGATGATCGTGATCTTGTTGAGCACTTCCTCCCGGTAGCTTTCGCTGCCCATGATCGCCCAGGTTTTGGCTAAGAATTGCTTGACAGCGGCTGTATTCCTGCGGTCGAGATGGGTAGTGAGTGATTCATAGAACGCCTCTTCTGCCATACCCATTGCCAGAGGTGTTAACCCAACACCTAAGGTTCCTGCCGCACGGAGGGTTTTCGCCAGTTCTGCGATGAGGTCGTTCGTCTGTTGGGTAGATTCTGCGCGTATTCGTTCATCACGGACTTTGAGAAGTTCAGCCCAATGAGCGTGCCTGAACGGAACGTTGGCAGCTCCTTCTCGAATGAGAATGTCACCCTTGCGGAAGACTACCGTGGAGCCCTTCTTCGGATCGTCATACTGGCCCACGGTGGACATAGGTATCGGCAACCCATCTCCACCGGCCCTCGCGTAGATGAGAACGATCTCTTGCTCGTCTATCTCGTGGAACTGGGAGACGATATGGATTTCGCCTTCGATGTATTTGCGGATGAGATCGCCGAGGCGCGCACTATCGAATACGCTCCGGTCCTTGATAGAGCCGATGGGGAGAGAGGGTGTGGAGTCATCGTTCACTCCGATGAGAATGTAGCCGCCAGGATGCCGGTTTGCCATCGACACTGCATCCTTGACAAAGTCCAGGCTTCCTTTCTTCTCCTTCAAGTTGAGCTTTGATTTGAACTCTAGATGGGTTTCTTCCGGGGAGAGGAGGAGTTCTCGGAGCTTTTCTAGGTCAGTGCGGCCATCGACGGAGATCATAAGACTATTTTATGTGGGCAGCGCGTGATACCAACGTTTCTATTCCTGCTTTTCGTGGAACGCACAGACGCGTTAGGTTGACCGTGTTGCGTGCAGTTGCTTCAATAGCAAACTAGAAGAGAGGATTAAATCTGCCACTCACACAACGGCCACACGAGATTATGGCAAAGTCGGTTCTGAATTGGCACCTTTATATCGGCGGACACCTCAGTCAGGTTGCTCCAATGAGAATTGTGCGAAGTGAACCAGCAGGCGTTCTTGTGGCCGTTAGCCTTGGCAGTGAGATGCTTCGTGTACACATTCCAAATCAGCTTCACCTAAGAGATATTCCGCCTTCAAATCGGCCCGCAGGCGGATATGCAATGGTGGAAGGAGAATGGAGGATGGGGAACGCATTAGTGTTCTTCCCCTTCAATGAGCAGTATTCTGTGTGGTCTACTTATGATGGTGATGCCAATTTCTCAGGATGGTACGTAAATCTAGAGGAACATTCTTTTGTTGATGGGGCCATAGTCGTCACAGACTACGAGCTCGATGTTTTGATCGATATAGATCGCCAGGTTGCTTTTAAGGACGAAGAATCATTTCGGGAGAAAACGGGGACAGAGAGGTACTGGGGAGTATCGGAAGCTGAGAGAATATACGGTGTTGCCGAGGACATAGCAGCCAGCGCCTCTAGAGCTGATTGTCCTTTTGACGAGCCAATGGTTCATTTCCCTCCTGAGTTCGCCACTGCACGCATGTTAGGGGAGGTGTTGTTGCCTACGGATTTGGCTCAGATCTCTATGAAAGTTGAGCGCTAGTTTCTACGTTTTCTTTTGGATGTGAAATGCACCGCTTCAGTTTGGCACCCAAGACACTCTGATCGGAAAACTACCCGAGCGCCTCGAACTCGTCGCTACTTGGCATGAAACTCCAGAGTTCACGCTCCGAGACGGGATTACCAATCCTGCGGCGACCGCAGGATTGTGTTCAACACGTCCACCACCGCAGTCAGCAAGGCAGGTTGCTAGCCAACAGAACACATTACAGATATGCTTGATGTGTAGCGGATTCTGTTGATATGGAGGTGGCGATGGGAACTATGACATTGCCCGATCTGTTGAGTTATAAGGACTTTGCCGCATACGGGCTTACGCGGTATGGGCTTGACCGATTGATTGACTCGGGCGAGTTCGAGCGTATCGCTCCGGGCTTGTTCCTGCGCTCTGGGTTAGCAGATGACACAACCGCTGCGTGGGTTGCGATTGCCACCAAGAATCCCGATGCGACATTGTGCTTGCTTACCGCATTGTCTTTGCATGAGTTGACTGACGAGATTCCTGTTCGCAGTGACGTTGCGATCCCGCGTGGCACACAACCGGTTACTGTTTGTAACGCACCTGTCGCGTGGCATCGTTTCGATGTTGATACCTTCAATATCGGTCGGGGCGAGTATGATCTGCCGGGTGGTTCGCGGATCGGCTTGTACTCCGCTGAGCGGACTCTCATTGACCTGTTCCGTCTACGTCATAGCTGGGGAACCGATCTGGCCTATGGTGCGTTTAGGCAGTGGTTGCGTGGACGAGAGAATAGTCCCGGAGCCCTTTTGACGATGGCCGAGCAGTTCCCAAAGGCGCGCCCTTCGATACAACAAGCATTGGAGGTTCTCCTATGACTCCGAGCCCGCAGCACGGCAGTCCGTCAGGTGACGCGATCATCGCGATTCGGAAAGTTGCCCGGCAGACCGGCGCAGATGTGCAACAGCTCATGACGCTGTACGCCCTGGAAGGATTGCTGACACGCATCGCGCTGTCAGAGTACCGCGAGGACTTCGTTCTCAAGGGCGGTGTGCTCCTGGCTGCTTTCGCCGCGCGCCGACCAACAAAAGACATTGACTTGCAAGCGACGCGACTGGACGGCAACCCCGACGAGGTTGCCGAACGAGTACGCGACATTGCAGCACTGCACGTTGATGACGGGCTCGTCTTCGATCCCGAAAGTGTTACCGCAACAACGATACGTGACGACGACGAGTACGCCGGTGTTCGAGTCAAACTAGTAGCGATGCTCGGCACTGCCAGACTGACAATCGGAATGGACATCAACTTCGGTGATCCCATCTGGCCAGCACCCCAACTCATTGACCTGCCGCGCGTCATGAACCTTGGACTCCCACCAGTAAAGTTGCTGGGCTACCCGTTGAGCATGGTTCTGGCAGGAAAGATTATCACCGCCATCGACCGCGGTCTCTCCAATACCCGCTGGCGCGATTTCGCCGATGTCTACACGCTCACGCAACTCCACGCAGTCCAAGCAGACACGCTCCGCGCATCGCTGGATGCGGTCGCTGAGTACCGTAAAGTGCCGCTGACACCACTCCTACCAGCGCTCACGCCGATGAAGGAACGGTCACAACGGAAGTACCAGGCATGGCGCATCCGATCTTCCCGCGAAGACGAACTGCCCGAAGACTTCGCCGATGTACTCGCCGCCGTCGCCAACTTCTCCGATCCAACACTGTCCACCACAGCCACAGGAGAATGGAACCCTCGCTTACAGACCTGGACCTGAATGTGGATCACTACCCAATAGACGGTCGGCACGAACGTCGCCTAGTAGGGAATCGTCTGGGATCAACCGGCGATCTGGCTTTGTAAGTTCTGACTCGTGGTCATCGAATTGTCATCGAAATCAACCGCAAATGGTCAGAAACTACCGTATGTAACCAGACCCAGTGAATCGTCCGATTCCTTGATTTTGGGTGCCGAGCTACTTCGGCCAAAATACGTCATGCACCGCATGCTTGCAAGGCGGTTGGGCAACAATTCAAACCCCACTCCAGACACACTCAATCGCCCTTTTCATAAGACATGGCGACACAAAAGAGACGTCTCCATCCTGATGTCGCCAAGCTTCAGCTTCGACCATTGAGCGACACCAGTTACCTGATGACGGTCAGCCCCGAGCCGTCATGAACCCGCCACGAATGCCCACGTATTTCGCCATTTGTGGCTTATGGCCGCTACTTCCTCACCTTGCGCAGTGAGCGGAAAGCCGCGCGTAGTCTTTCCCTGTTGACCTGTGAAACGGCCGCGAGCGGAATTCCCGCCGGGCAGGCAATCGCGCACTCGCCATAGTTTGAGCAGGGTCCGAACACCCGATCCGCAGTGGCAACCATTTCCTTGGCCCGACGATCGCGTTCAAGAGAGGGCAGTGGTAGTTCGGAAAGATGCCTCAGCTTCGCTCCGAGAAAGAGGTTCGCTGAACCATTCGGGCAAGCTGCCACGCACGCACCACAGCCGATACAAGCCGCGAAGTCGAGCGCGTCTTCAACGGTATCGTGTCCAACCGGCAGATCATTTGACTCAGGTGCCGCTCCTGCGTTCACAGATACAAACCCACCGGCCATGATCATCACGTCAAGTGCCTGACGATCGACCATCAGATCCCTTAGCACGGGGAAAGGCCCGGCTCGCAACGGTTCGAGCCGAACCGTTTGTCCGTCCTGATACGACCAGAGACGCTGATGGCAGCTCGGCTCATTCGCCGTTGCACCATGCGCTTGGCCGTCAACAGTAATGCCGCACGCCCCGCAAATTCCCTCACGGCAATCCGAGTCGAACGCAATCGCCTCGTCACCCTGTGCCACCAACAATTCATTGAGCCTGTCGAGCACTTCCAGAATGCTCATTCCAGGAGAAAGGTCATTCAAGTCATGCGTCTCCCAATGACCATTATCGATAGGGGATTGGCGCCAAACTTGGATTCGGAGTCTCACCTGTAGCTCCTTATCTCCGGCTCTACTACCGAGAATTCCAGCGGCTCCTGGCGGGCGAGAAACCTCGCGCGTTCCGGTAATGAATCGGACATGCTTTCCCAGACGCTCACCGAAGACCAGTGCTCGTCGTCCCTTAGAGCTTCCCCATCGCTTTGATACTCACTTCGGAAGTGTGCTCCGCATGATTCCTCGCGATGCAGGGCATCAACAATCATTAGTTCCGCAAGCTCAAGGAAGTCCGCGACACGGCTCGCGCGCTCCAGTGTCTGATTGACATGGTGTCTGCCGCCCGGAACCGACACTTCCCGCCAAAACCTTCCTTGAAGACGTATTACAGAATCAAGTGATTCCCGCAGTGAGGCTTCGTTCCGTTCAACTCCAACTCCCGCGTACAGGATGTCTCCAAGTTCTCGATGGAACTGTTCAGGCGGAGCGTTGCCACCCACCGAAAGAAGCTTTCGTACACGGTCCTCAACATTCCTCGTCGCCGCGACAAATGCATGGTGATGCCGATCTGGGAGAGACTGGTCGCTGAGTCCGGCGAGGTAGTTGGGAACCGAAAGAGGCAATACAAACCAACCGTCAACCGCCGCGGATAATAGGGAGTTCGCTCCGAGGCGGTTAGCACCGTGGTAGGTGAAACCGGCTTCGCCACCCACAAACAGTCCCTCAATGTTGCTCATGAGGTCGTAGTCGGTCCAAAGGCCGCCCATGGTGAAATGGGCACCCGGGGCGATTCGCATCGGAACTGCATACGGATCTTCGCCCGTCGCACTTTGATACATCTGGAAGAGGTTCCCGTACTGCTCCGCTAAGTAGGGTTTCCCTTTTGTTTTCATGGCCGCCGAAAAGTCCAAGTAGACGGAGTTCTTCATCGGGCCGACGCCGTAGCCAGAGCGAATCCGCTCAGATCCGGCTCTTGAGGCGATATCCCTCGGAGTCAGGTTGCCGAAAGCAGGATACTTGCGCTCCAGATAGTAGTCACGTTCGGACTCAGGAATCTGCAACGGGTCCCGCGAGTCATTCGCTTTCTTCGGGACCCAGATGCGCCCGTCGTTGCGCAGCGACTCGCTCATCAACGTCGTCTTTGACTGCCACGGTGAACTCACCGGCAATGCCGTTGGGTGAAACTGCACGAACGAGGGGTTGGCGAGCCATGCCCCTCGTCTGTGCGCGCGCCATGCCGCGGTCGCATTGGAAGAAATGGCGAGGGTCGAGTAGTAGAAGACCGATCCGTATCCGCCGGTTGCCAGTACCACCGCATGAGCTGGTATAGCCGAGACAGTGCCATCCACAAGGTTCCGAACAATCACTCCTTGTGCGCGCCCGTCCTCGACCACCAGGTCGAGGAGTTCGGTGCGGGGATGAAGCGTCACGGTTCCGCGATTGACCTGCCGTAGCAGAGCCCCCGCGGTCGCAATCTGAAGCTGCTGTCCCGTCTGGCCCCTCGAATAGAACGTCCGCGAAACCTGGACACCACCGAATGACCGTGTCGCAAGTGTTCCGCCATATTCTCTAGCAAACGGGGTGCCGAGTGCATTCAGGTGGTCAATGACGCGCATGGACTCTTGACCCAGGCGGAAAACCTCTGCCTCGCGTGCTCTGAAGTCACCCCCCTTTACGGTGTCTTTCACGAACCGGGTCAAAGAGTCGGCATCCAAGGCACCTTCGCGCGCTGCGTTAATGCCGCCCTGAGCCGCGACCGAGTGCGCCCGCCGCGGCGCATCGTGGTAGGTGATTGCTTGAACGTCATATCCGAGTTCGCCGAGGGCTGCTGCCGCTGCGCCTCCGGCGAGCCCCGTTCCAACGACAACGATCCGGTAGTCGTGCCGTTTCAGTGGGCTAACGAGCCGATATTCGGCGCGGCGCCGATCCCACGCTGTGGCTGGATCTCCGGGCGGAATATTTGAGTTGATAGCGGGGGCTTTTCCATGCTTTTGCCTGATTCTCACTGGATCACCCCCAGTTGGACCAGGATCGGAATCGTGCCGTTTCCAAGCAGAATTACGAGGGCACACAGTCCGGCAGTCCAAAGGAACAGTTGCCGCCAGCTGTGGCCGGTTGTTCCCAGGTCAGACGCCGCCGTTCGCACCCCATGAAAAACGTGAACTGCAAGCAGAGCCATCGTCAGCGCGTAGATACCGGCCATCACCGGACGTTGCATTGACGCGACCAGATTGGCATACGCAGACGAGGTCTCAGTCGTCGCGGCGACGAACTGCTCAGTGGCAACTGGAGGCGTCCCCGTAGTCAAATCAAGAATATGGATAATGATAAACGCGAAGATCAAGACCCCGGTGAGGGGCATCAGTGCTGCCGAGACAGCTTGGATTTTGGACTGTCCCTCCGTTGGTCTACTCCAAACTGAACGTCGAGTCGTCCTTGACCCCCTTTTGCGTCCGCGTGACCACAAGATGTATGCGCACATCACGTGCAATAGCAAGCAGATGATAAGAATTATCCGCATGGTCCAAAGCAAGAATCCCTTAGGCAGAAACGGATAGAAGGCAGTTCTCAGCCAACGGGCGTAAGAATCAAACGCCTCTGCACCCGAGAAGACCTTGAGGTTTCCGAACAAGTGAATGAGAACGAATGCAACCCAGATCAACCCGGTGACGGCCATCGTCACCTTGAGCAGCCAGGAGGAGGGGCGGAGTCGATCTCGCCGGGTTCGCCTTAGGCGCATAGTCTCCATTTGCCGTGCCTCCCTTGTCACCTAACCTACTGCCCTTCCCGATGCAAATCAGGAGGATCACCTCAAGAAAGAAGCACTTTTGAGTACCGTGCTTCACGTAGCCACAGCAACCGGTATCAAGGTCCCAGGCATGGCTGCAAGTAGACTCCAATAGATCGAATATCCGGTATCGAGAAAACGGGGTCACAGGCATTGACACACCTAAACGACATCAGAGAAGCCAATCACGAATATTCCTCTAGCTTCGGTGACAAGGCCCAACTTTCTCATGCGCCACAGCGCAATATTGCTGTCCTCACATGCATGGACACAAGGCTGGAGCCCGACAGGTTCATGGGTCTCGGACTCGGTCAGGCAAACTTCATTCGCAACGCTGGTGGGCGTGCAAGCGATGACGCCATCCGCTCTCTGGTTGTTGCCTACAAGTTGCTGGGCGTCACGGAGTTCTACGTTGTTCACCACACGGACTGTGGAATGGCCGCAGTAACCGGAGACCAAATCGCCGATCTCCTCGCGGACAGCCTCTCGCCTGCGATTCGCGTTGACGGTGAACTAAGAAACTATGGGGAGGAGCGGGGGAGCGTAGAAGGAAGGTACATCGACTGGTTGACTATCGGGTCTGAGCCGCGCGCGCTGATCAATGACGTACTCCGAGTTCGTAACCACCCGCTTATCCCTGCCGAGATTCCGATCTACGGCCTCATATTCGATGTAAAAACAGGCAGACTGATAGAAGTTCCCGAAGCAATGGCCGCAGGGCAACCCCGGTAGACCGGGAGATAGTCCCGGATCGACATACTGCACTTAAGGGACCACCCAGGCAAGGTCTCGCACACCTCAGTCGGCAGCTCTCTGAGATCGAAGGCTATGACGCGCGAAACTGGGGTGTGTTTCCTAAGCCTGTGCTCGGCTTGTCGTCTCAGTGGCTCCAGAGCAAGTCCCCGTCACCGAATACCTCCACCGAAGGCGAGTTCTCTAGGTCGATGCGAACATCGATTGACGATTCACCGCCGCGCTCCGTGGTGCGGTAGTGCATCTTCGTGTTCTCGATTTTCAATGTCTCCGTTTGCGCGTTCACTAGCCAGGGGTGCCGGCGCCGCAGGGCGATGAGTTCTTGATAAGCGCGCTGATGCTCCGCGCCGTAGGGCAGCAGGTCCTCGGGCAAGGGGGGCATTGGAGGACGAATCGCGTCATCACCCGACCAGTCTTCAATCTTCTCGCCCGTAAAACCCTGTTCATCTCCGTAGTAGATGGAGGGAATCCCACCGACCGTCATCAGGACTACGAACGCGACAATCGACTTCTTCGCTCCAACCGTCGTCGCGATGCGGGTGACATCGTGATTGCCGATGAAGGTATTGGGTGTAAAGGTTTCGAGGAACTCGTTGTTTCGTTTCAGGGTCCAGTCGAGTTCAAAGAGGTTGTCATCGAGCAGACTCGACCAGATTGCCTTCCAGAGTTCGTACTGGGTGAGCGAGTCAACCGTGGACTCCTCTACGAATGCCGCATAGTTCCCATGGATCACTTCACCGAGAAACCAGGCGTCCGGGAAATCGGAACGAACGCGCGACAAAACGTTGGTCCAGAATTCGGTGGAAACGGAGTAGGCAGCATCAAGGCGCCAGCCATCTATTCCTCGTTCTAGCCAATACTTCATCACCGAGACCGCGTAGTCTCGTGCTTCGACATTCGCATGATTTAGTCGAACGAGGTTTCCGTGCCCTTCCCACACTCTTGGTTCCGGTCCGTCTGAACCATCCCAGTTGATGTCAAAGAGCCTTCCTTCGACCGACTCGGGACCCGCCTTTAGTGCAGTAACAAGCATCGGATGCTTGACGCCGACGTGGCTGAACACACCGTCGAGAACGATGCGGACGCCCTTTTCCTTACACCTCGATACCAACTCTGCGAAATCATGCTCGGTGCCGAGGCGAGGATCAATCTGGAACTGGTTGACGGAATCATATCCGTGGGAGGTCGAGGTAAATATCGGGCCTAGCAACAATCCGTTACAGCCCAGTCCGGTAAGGTAATCGAGCCAATCGCTCAACTGAGGAAAACGAGTGGATGCCCAGTCTTTTTCCCCCCGATTTTCGGATCGTATCGGCGCGCCTGTAAAGCCCAGCGGGTACACGTGCCACCAAATAGAGTGATCAACCCATTTCATGAGATCAGACTATCTCGGACCGAGGCAGAGTCGTGAGCTTCGGTGATGCCTGGGGCCCGGCGCGGGATCAATCACCGCAACGCTGTGGTTGCCCGCAGGTTGGCGGGTTGGAAAAGCCGACTCGATCCCTGCCTAGAATCTTCTCGTGACCAGATCAAGAGCCCCCGAGGTGTTGCCTTCCGCCAGGCGCATTGTGGTAAAGGTTGGATCCTCATCCCTCACTCGTCCGGATGGGCACCTAAGTGTCGCTAAGCTCAACGCCATTGTTGAGGCTCTGGTTGACTATCGGGGGGCGGGACACGAAGTATTGCTAGTTTCCTCGGGTGCCCAAGCCGCGGCCATGGGCGCGCTCGCCTTGAAAAAGAGACCGAAAAGCCTCGCCGCGGCACAGGCGGCAGCAAGCGTGGGACAAGGCCTCCTGATCGCGGAGTACACGCGGGCATTCGGTGCATACGGGATACCTGTGGGCCAGGTTCTCCTGACAGCCGAGGATGTGCTTCGTCGCAATCAGTACAAGAACGCGAGTCGCGCCCTCGAGGAGTTGTTGCGCCTCGGAGTCATCCCTGTGATAAATGAAAACGACACCGTTGCGACAGATGAGATCAAGTTCGGCGACAATGATCGCCTTGCGGCACTCGTTGCTCACCTTTCGAAGGCTGATGCACTGGTTCTACTCACCGACGTTGACGCGCTCTACACGACAAAACCAACACTTCCGGGAGCAGAGCGCGTTCCGGTCGTTGATCACTTCGATCAAGTTGAGGTTTTAGATACGCACTCGAAAGGCTCCGGCTTTGGGACCGGGGGAATGGCAAGCAAAGTTCGCGCTGCGGCGATGGCGACGAGTTCTGGAATACCGGTTCTTCTAACCAGTGCGGACCTGATCGCCCGGGCGCTGTCGGCCGCCGACGTCGGTACATGGTTCGAGGTGACCGGGAAGCGTCTGGCGGCGCGCCAACTTTGGCTGGCGTATGCCGCCGATGTCGGAGGCCAGGTCGTCGTAGACGACGGTGCAGCGCGTGCCGTGACCGAGAGGAACGCATCGCTTCTCCCGGCCGGAGTCCTCGGAGCGTCAGGATCATTTAGGGCTGGCGACGTCATCGAGATCGTTGCCAGAGACGGAACACCACTTGGAAGAGGGCGAGCAGGCTTTTCCTCGACTAATTTCGGGAAGATTAGAGGACTGTCAATCGGTGAGATCCAAACCCAGTTCGGTGCGAGTTTCGCGCACGAGGCGGTGCACCGTGACGAACTGGTTGTAATGGCTCGTCACAGGCGAGCGTAGTCAAAGCCTCAACAGCGGGGCAGAGCGCGAATGCCGCCACGGGTGCCTGTCTTTGCTGAGTCCTGTCCGTGGACTGGCTGTTTCTTTAGGCCAGCGCCTCTACGTTCTATCGTGGGGCCATGAACGCCGATACGACCGAAGCCGTAAAGCAGATTGCCACCGATAGCCGAGTTGCCAGCAGACACTTAGCAACGGCTTCGGCCGCGGTGAAAGACCGTGCGTTGTTGACAATGGCTGACGAGCTCGAGGATCAGATTCCAAGAATCATCGATGCCAACAAAGAAGATCGCGCCAGGGGAGTAGAAAGCGGACTCAGCGATGGTCTCCAAGACCGACTGAGACTCGATGAGACCCGCATAGTGGGCATCGCTGAGGCGCTACGCGAACTTGCCACCCTGCCCGACCCAGTCGGGGAAGTAGTACGCGGTTCAACCCTGGAGAACGGACTAAAACTACGCCAACTGCGCGTGCCAATGGGCGTCGTTGGAATGATCTATGAGGCGCGACCAAACGTCACTGTTGACGCCGCAGGTATCGCACTCAAGAGCGGCAATGCGGTAATTCTGCGTGGGGGATCCGCTGCACTAAACAGCAATATCGTTCTTGTCGAGGTTCTGCGGGGAGCACTTGAGAAAGTAGGGCTACCAGCAGATCTGATTGCGACCATTGACCCCCTTGGTCGTGAGGGCGCGGTCGCACTGATGCAAGCCCGCGGACTGGTGGACGTTCTTGTGCCTCGGGGAGGTGCGGGGCTAATCCAGACCGTCGTGCGAGAGGCGCAGGTGCCCGTGATCGAGACAGGTGTGGGTAACTGCCATGTTTATGTTGACGCCCAGGTGAACCAGGAACAGGCACTAGCAATCGTTGTTAACTCGAAAACCCATCGGGACAGCGTTTGTAACGCTGCGGAGACCCTCCTCGTTCACAAGGATGTGGCCGAGGAGTTTGTCCCGAGGGCAACAGAGGCGCTAGCCGAGAGGGGAGTCACGATCCACGGTGATCGCCGGGTCCAAGCACTCGCTCCGAGCAGTGTCTCCGTCGTAGACGTCAGCGACGAGGACTGGGCCAAGGAGTACCTGGGCCCCGAGATGGCAGTTGGAGTCGTTGATTCTCTGGAGGCCGCCATCAAACACATCCAGAAGTGGTCATCGGGCCACACTGACGCGATTTGTACTACTTCGATCAGCTCAGCAGATGAGTTCACCGGACGTGTCGACTCAGCGGTGGTCAACGTTAACGCTTCAACCAGGTTCACTGACGGAGGCGAGTTCGGCCTGGGTGCCGAGATTGGTATCTCAACCCAGAAGCTACACGCGCGCGGTCCGATGGGACTGTCGGAACTCACTACAACCAAGTGGGTCGTGCTCGGAGATGGCCAGATTCGATAGCGGGAATAGTCCGGGATTTGGACACTCCGCCTACATGACCGAGGCGCGTGGCTACTCTCGCATGCATGTGGTCAAAGCGAATGTGCCGTTGAGTCAGACAACCTGACTGATAGCGCGGCTTTCTCGCACCATAATTTCCTTCGCCACCAGTGCCTCATATACCGAGGTCGGGCGAAACTTGGGAAAGCACTGCAAGTGGATGTCGATCCACACAGTCAGGATGTTCCTCCCAATGCTGGGGAGAGCTACTGACTCAAGGCTACGCAGGCGGAACTCCGCACCTCCCCAGCCCCAAGACTAAAAAGCTGAGAGGCAAGAAGAGCAATGACCGAAAACCTAAAGTTTGAAACCCTGCAGATCCACGCAGGACAGGAACCCGATCCGACGACGGGAGCTAGAGCGCTACCGATCTACCAAACGACCTCATATGTCTTTGACAGTCCTGAGCAGGCGGCCAACCGCTTCGCACTCACCGAGTTAGGGCCCATCTACACTCGTATCACCAACCCTACAACCGAGGTCGTAGAGAACCGGATTGCTGCCCTGGAAGGTGGAGTCGGAGCACTCCTGGTCGCTTCGGGCCAAGCCGCAACCTCGTACGCGATTTGGAACGTGGCTGGCGCGGGCGACCACATTGTATCCAGTTCATCGCTTTATGGTGGAAGCTACAACCTGCTTGCTCATACGTTACGCAAACTTGGGGTAGAGGTTAGTTTCGTTGATGATCCGGAAAACCCCGAGGCGTGGCTTGCGGCCGTCAGGCCAAACACCAAGGCCTTCTACGCCGAAAGTATCCCCAACCCGAAGGGAGACATCCTCGACATCGAGGTCGTCGCGGAAGCAGCCCACTCAGTGGGCGTACCTCTGATCGTAGACAACACCGTCGCGACCCCCTATCTGATCCGCCCCTTCGAGTGGGGAGCAGACATCGTGGTGCACTCAGCAACGAAGTATCTGGGGGGCCACGGCACTTCTTTGGGTGGTGTCATTGTCGATTCGGGCAACTTTGATTTCGCCCAGTACCCGGAACGCTTTCCTGACTTCAACGAACCGGATGAGACCTATAACGGTCTTGTTTTCGCGCGCGATCTGGGAGTCGGGGGTGCTCTGGGAGCTAACCTGGCGTACATCCTCAAGATTAGGACGCAACTGCTACGCGATTTGGGAGCAGCAATCTCTCCGTTCAACGCGTTCCTGATTTCGCTCGGGATTGAAACGCTCTCTTTGCGCATAGAACGGCACGTTGAAAATGCTCAGAAGGTTGCAGAGTTTCTTAGTTCCCACCCCGACGTGGAGTTCGTGACCTACTCCGGTCTTCCGGACAGCCCCTACTACGACCGTGGCAAAAAGTACGCTCCCAAGGGCGCTGGCGGCGTCCTGAGCTTCGAGCTGAAGGGAGGCGAGTCCGCTGGCCGCGCCTTCGTTTCCGCGGTCAAGTTACATTCGAATGTCGCGAACATCGGTGATGTTAGGTCACTAGTAATCCATCCCGCCTCGACCACCCACTCTCAACTCACTGAGGACGAGGGCAGAAAGGCGGGAGTTACCCCGGGCCTGATCCGACTTTCTGTGGGTCTGGAGAACATTGACGACATCATTGCCGACCTGGAACTCGGCCTTGAAGCCGCACGCGAGGCGTCAAAGTAGTGACTCCTCCAGTTTCCGGTGCCTGGCGCGAGGGAGATCCCGTGGGTGAACGACAGTTTTTCCACGGAGGGCCCCTCGCGCTAGAAGCCGGCGGCCTGTTGCCGGAGTATAGGTTGGCCTACGAGACCTGGGGAGAACTAAACGAGGCCCGTGACAATGCGGTTCTGGTTCTCCATGCGCTCACCGGCGACTCACATATCAAGGGTTCAATGGGACCGGGTCATCCCACAGAAGGATGGTGGACAGAGCTGATCGGCCCGGGAGCGCCCTTGGATACCGAGAAATTCTTCGTTGTTGCACCGAACGTACTCGGCGGTTGTATGGGCTCAACCGGACCTGCCTCGGACGCGCCGGACGGGAGGCCCTGGGGGTCACGGTTTCCGTTCATCACGATTCGCGACACTGTGAGCGCCGAGATAGGTCTAGCGGACGAGTTAGGCATCGACTCTTGGGCTGCGCTTATTGGAGGTTCCCTTGGCGGAATGCGCGCTCTGGAGTGGGCCGCCATGTTCCCAGAGCGGGTTGAACGTCTACTCCCGGTTGCCACGACTGCAAAGACTAGCGCCGACCAGATTGCGTGGGCCCATACGCAGATGGCTGCAATCGAAACCGACCCGCACTTTTTGGGAGGCGACTACTACGACGCTGAGATCGGTCCGACAGCCGGCCTTTCGATTGCCCGTCAGATAGCTCAGACTACATATCGCTCAGCGTATGAGCTGGCACAGCGTTTTGGTGGTGAGCCACAGGGCGCTGAGGATCCGTGGCGCGGCGGCCGATATGCGGTGCAGTCGTACCTTGAGCACCAGGGAGCCAAGTTTATTGAGCGGTTTGATGCCAACTCCTACTGTGTCTTGACGCGAGCATTCATGGCTCACGATCTTGGCCGTGGCAGGGGAGGAGTGGAACGGGCGCTCTCGCAAATACGGGCCAGAACCTTGGTTGTCGGTGTCGACACGGATCGTCTCTGCCTCCCGGAAGAATCAGAACTCATTGCGGAACGCGTTCCTGGCACTGAAGGGGTATCCTGGGTCAGCTCGCACTCGGGCCACGACGGGTTCTTGCTAGAGTTCGATCAGTTCGGCCCCCTGGTCCGCCAACTGGTTTCGTCTCCGCTTTAGACTTTTCCGTGACTCATAGGACTTTTGGCACGTATTCGGTACAGATTTATACTGTACGGGGGTATGGTGTTCAGGACAGAGTAGATCCTCAACGTCAAAGGAGATGAGCATGGCCGAGATTGTCGTGCTTGGAGCGGGGGTTTCGGGTCATACGGCCGCACTGCACCTGCGCCGCATGCTAGGAACGGAACATAAGGTCACCGTTATCACCCCGAACAAGAACTACAACTGGATTCCCTCGAACATTTGGGTCGGGGTTGGGACCATGGCCCAGAAGAAGGTCATTTTTCCCCTGGCCCCGATCTACGAGAAACAGGGAATTCATCTGGTGCAGGCTAAAGCAACTGAGATCCATCCAGAGGGTGGCCCGACTAGCAGCCGCCCCTACGTCGTTGCGGAAAGCACAACCCCTGGAACCGTGGGGAAATCACAGCAGATCAGCTACGACTATCTGATAAATGCAACCGGACCGAAGTTGAAGTTCGAAGCGACAGAAGGTCTTGGGCCTAATGTCGGCAACTCGGTCTCGGTTTGTACCGCAGACCACGCGGTGCATGCTGCCAAGGAACTCGACAAGCTCATCGCTAAGGCTAAGAAGGGGCAGCGGCAGGTGGCCGTTGTCGGTATGGGTAACGGCACGTGCACCTGCGAGGGAGCTGCGTTTGAGTATGCCTTCAATGTTGACGACAAACTCAAGAAGGCCGGCATTCGTGACAGAGTTGAGTTGATCTACCTGACCAATGAAGCCGAACTGGGCGATTTTGGCGTTGGTGGGATGACGTTTGTCGAGCAGGGTTTTGAAACCAGTTCGCAGATTTGGACTGAGTCGCTGTTTAGAGAACGCAATGTCAAGGCCATCCTTGGGGCGGCCGTGCTGAAGGTCGAACCGAACAAGGTCACCTATGAGACTCTGGATGGACAAATTCATGAGTTGGCCTTTGACTTTGCAATGCTCCTTCCTCCGTTTGGCGGGCAGCCAATGAAGGCCTATGACAAAGAGGGGAACGACATCAGCACCGCGATATTTGCCCCCTCCGGTTTCATGAAGGTCGACGCTGACTACACGCCGAGGCCCTACGAAGACTGGCGTGCAAAAGACTGGCCACAGACCTATCAGTCCCCGGCCTATTCAAATATTTTCGCCGTCGGAATTGCATTCGCTCCGCCGCATCAGATTTCAAGGCCGCGTACCAGTCCGAACGGGACCGCAATCGCCCCCGCGCCTCCGCGTACCGGAATGCCCTCCGGTGTTATGGGCAAGGCTGTTGCAACGACCATCGCCCGACGGGTCAAGAAGGGTGCCACCGCTACGGCCGAGAATGCTTCCATGACCGAGATGGGCGCGGCATGCGTCGCCTCGTCCGGCACGGGGTTGCGGAGCGGTACCGCTGCGGCAATGACCATGATGCCCGTTGTGCCAGATTTCGAACGGTACAAAACAGGTCGCGATATCAAGGACACAAAGGGGGAGATCGGCCTCCACGGCCACTGGGTGAAGCTAATGCTGCACTACCTGTTCATATACAAGGCAAAGGCAAAGCCTTTCTGGTACCTGATTCCGGAGTGATGACTAATGGTGAAAGAAACCGAAGCAGAGAAAACAATGGATGCATCGCAGCCATTCGCCGATGTCACAGGAGCGCCGTTACCCACGAACAAGACCCTTAGGTCACGGAAATCTCTTGTGCCTCAGTTCGGGAAGTTCGTTGGGTTCAGCGCTGGAATCATGCGGATGGTAGTAAAAGGACATCTGAACAGCAAGTAACCCCTAAAGCGGAGGCGGGGAAGAGACCCCAAGGATGTGGTCTCTTCCCCGCCTCTGACGTTAACACCGATAAGAATCACAGTCTCGAGATGTCTTGCATGTACCCCCTAGGGGTATAGTGATCTCAGGTTTACAAGAGAGCGAGCCAGGATATGCGTATCGTCGTTGTCGGTGGGGTAGCCACGGGTATGAGTGCTGCGGCCAGGGCCAGACGGCTCGATGAATCAGCCGAGATCATCGTTCTAGAAAAAGGGCCATACGTCTCGTTCGCCAACTGTGGTCTGCCGTACTACGTGGGCGGCGAAATCGAAGATCGAACGAAGCTACTGGTCCAGACTCCAGAATCACTTCGTGAGGCACTCAATCTGGATGTTCGCGTCGACACAGAAGTTGTTGCTATGGACGCAGTCGCGAAAACAGTAACTGTGCGCTCTGTGGGCGAAACCAGTACGATTCGATACGATTCACTGGTTTTAGCTCCGGGAGCCGAAGCAGTTCGCCCCCCAATTCCGGGGCTTGACTCACCGCGCGTGATGACGTTACGTAGCGTCGACGATGCACTAGCCATGAAAGAGTTCGTCGACTCATCGGCCAAGCAGGCAGTGGTGCTTGGAGCCGGGTTCATTGGTCTGGAAGCAGCAGAGGCCCTGCGTCATCAAGGATTGGATGTCAGCGTTGTAGAACTGGCACCGCACGTCCTTCCTCCCCTGGAACCCGAACTAGCAACTTATGTAAAGGACGCACTACTCTCCCTGGGAATCGATGTTCGCGACGGAATCGGCGCAACGGAGATTAGGTCCGACCAACATGTCGACCGGGTCGTGCTTTCCGATGGCACTGTGCTAGATGCTGATCTAGTAGCGCTCTCAACCGGCGTCCGCCCAGCGACCGCACCCTTCGAGGCCGCCGGGGTTGAGTGCTTCAGGGGAGCCATGCTAGTTGATTCTCATGGCCGCACCTCACTAGAGGATGTTTGGGCCGGTGGTGATGCGGTGGCAATGCGGCCGAAGAACGGTCTCATACCTCGCGTCGTTCCGCTGGCTGGTCCAGCGAACCGCGCTGGAAGACTGATTGCTGATTCCATTCTTTTGGGGGAACGAGCCCGTGAGATTCCGGTGCCGCTAAGCACAGCCGTCGTTAGGGTTGGGGATCAGACCGCAGCGCTCACCGGCGCCAATCGTCAGATGCTAGATGCTGACGGCCGCGAATACGAGACGATAAACCTACACCCGTTCCAACACGCCACATATTTCCCGGGCGCGAAACAAATGCACCTGATCGTCCACTTCGACCCGGAAAATGGAGAGATTCTTGGGGCCCAGGGCGTTGGAGAAGAAGGCGTCGATAAACGCATCGATGTCTTCGCGACGGCAATCAGAGGCGGCTTAACCATTTCTGACCTAGTCGATCTCGACCTCACCTACGCACCCCCTTATGGAAGCGCCAAGGACGCTGTCAACATGGCAGGCATGTTGGGGGAGAACGTGCTCGGGGGTGTCACCCGGCTCTGGCATGCTGAAGACCTGCCGACCGAGATGGAAAGAGCACTAATCCTTGATGCCCGTAGCCGGACAGAGTACGCATCCGGCCACGTGCCCGGTGCCCTAAACATCCCCCACACCGAGATCCGCGAACGGATCGATGAGATCAGCCAAGAAGCGGCGGGAAGGCCGATCAGGGTCCACTGCGCTTCCGGCGTCCGCTCCTACCTGTCCGAGCGGATGCTTCGCGCCGCTGGCTTTGACGTAAAGAATATGACCGGTGGAATGATCACCATGAAGCAGGTCATCGCAGCCGGAATGCTCCCAGGACTGGAACTAGTCGAGGGTGAAGATCGCGGCTAACCGAACGCCCAAACAAAGGAGAATCCATGTGTACAGCTGTTACTTGCCGTAAGTGCGGAAAGACCACCTGGTCTGGTTGCGGACAGCACGTCGATCAAGTGATGCGCGGTATCCCGAAGGCCCAGCGTTGCCCGGGTCACCCAAAGGAACCGAGGAAGAAATTCCTCGGGCTGTTCTAGCGCTATTCGATCGTCAGAGTGGCCTCGTCTCCGATTGCCTTAACGACTCTGGTGACGCTGTAGACACGGTAGATTTGCGCGATTCCCAGCAGGACAAATGACAGTCCGAAGACCCACTTCAGTATCGTGGCAGTCTGGTAGAGCGGTAGCAGAATCATTGCGGCGCCAGCAATCACCGCGAGAACCCCGATGACGAGGGACGCAACGCTGGCATTCTTGCTCCGAATTGCGCTCATAAGGGTTATCACGCCTTCGGTTAGCCACAGGATTCCAAGTCCTAGTCCAAGTACCAGCACGATCAAATCATCAGTGCGATCCATGTATACCAAGGCGAGTACGCCGACTAGAAGGGCGACCGCGCCACCCACGATTCGGATAGTGCGGGAGGTCTTGGAGAGGTCGTTTCCCATAATTCCCATGACCAGATAAAAGACGCCCATCGCAATGGCGTAGATGCCGACTACGATCGCAAAGACTCGCAGGACTCCTGACGGCCAAAACAGGATGACAAGACCTGCGAGAATCGCGAGGACACCCGCGGTCGTGAAGGCAACACGATACCTGGAGTAGACGCGCTCAACTCGGGTGGTTGCCCCAGCTATACCTGACATTTCAGCCTCCATAATTACTTGACGATTCATTCGTGACCGAGGTGACAACAAGAATCGTTCGCCGCCCTCATGATCGTGAATTTACCCGATTCGGATCGTTCAATGGACATGATCGAGCGTATTTACCCGATTATGAAAGTCTGTCTTCTGGAATCGAGCGATAGGTTCTGCTCGGACAAAGAAAGAGCGAGGAAAACAGATGACTGGGAACGCTGAAGCGTTGACTGTGGCAGTTGTGGGCGCGACGGGGCAGGTTGGAACGGTGATGCTGGACCTGCTGCGTGAACGCAAGTTTCCCATCGCGAAGCTGCGTGCTTTTGCTTCCCCCCGCTCAGCCGGAAAACAGATCGTATGGAATGATCAGACCGTTACCGTCGAGGACGTCACCGCCTCGTCAATCGAGGACCTTGAGGGAATCGATATTGCACTGTTCAGCGCCGGTGGTGACGCATCGAGAGAGTATGCGCCGAAGTTCGCCGAGGCGGGGGCCGTGGTCATCGACAACTCCTCCGCATGGCGATCCAACCCCCAGGTTCCACTGGTTGTCTCTGAGGTTAATCCCGAGGACGCTTTTAATCGCCCGCTCGGAATCATCGCGAACCCGAACTGCACCACGATGGCGGCGATGCCCGCACTAAAGGCTCTTCACTCAGTTGCGGGCCTACGAAGCCTCAAGATCACAACTTTTCAGGCGGTTTCCGGAAGCGGACTAGCCGGTGTTAGCGAACTGACCGAACAAATCCGCGCTTCTGAGGACCAACCGATCCAGAATCTTGCTCGCAGTGGCACCGCAATTGAACTGCCTGAACCGAAGGTCTACGCAGCACCAATCGCATACAACGTAGTCGCCCTGGCTGGCTCACTGGTTGATGACGGCTCCGAGGAAACGGATGAGGAACAAAAGCTGCGCAATGAGTCACGCCGTATTCTCGGCCTTCCTGAACTCCTGGTTGCGGGAACCTGCGTTAGAGTTCCTGTCTTTACCGGGCATTCCCTTTCGGTTCACGCCGAGTTTGACAATCCAATTTCGGTCTCGGAAGCGATGGCTGCACTCGCGGACCAGGCGGGGGTGCAGTTGGTTGATCTGCCCTATCCATTGTTGGCCGCTGGCGCCGATCCGACTTTGGTTGGAAGAGTCCGTCAGGATCAGTCCGTGGAAGGTGGACGAGGTCTGGTGTTCTTTGTCTCCTCAGACAACCTGCGTAAGGGCGCTGCTCTCAACGCTGTTCAGGTGGCAGAGGTGGTCGCCGCTCAATAGGGGAAGCGGCGTCACGTTTAGAGAATCTGAACGCCCGCACCGGGGCTGAGAATCCTAGTCTCCATCTTCTTCGCTTCGGGAAGGTCCCGTACTAGTTTCACGAGGGCCTCGCTCTGCTCCTCGGTGTGCAAAACCAGTATGGTCGGCCCGGCCCCCGAAATCAGTGCCGCATAGCCCCGGGAACGTAAGTTGGTCATCACTGCGTGTGACGACGGCGCGAGTGAACGCCTGTAGTCCTGGTGCAGTCTGTCAGCTGTGGCTTCCAGGAGCAGAGCTGGGTCGTCGGCCAGTGCATGCACCAGTAGGGCTGAACGCGCTAAGTTCGCTATCGCGTCCGTAATCGGAACCATGGACGGCAGCGCACCGCGAGCACTGTCGGTTAATAACTCAGTGTCTGGAATTATCGCAAGAGCTCGGATGTTCTTCGCGATAGCACTGGTACGACTCTGAGGCACAGTGTTGCCATCGGAGGTAGTTGATGGCCAGGTGATAGTGAAACCACCAAGAATTGCCGGGCCGACATTATCTCCGTGGCCTTCGATGCGATAGGCGCGGATGAATGCCCACTCGCGATCTAGGGGCCTGTCGGGATAGGCGAGCGCCCATGCGAGCGTTAATCCAGCGACGATTGCCGCCGAGGAGGACCCGAGTCCTCGGGCAAGAGGAATCGACAGTTCGGCCTCAAAGGCCAGTCCCGAAACAGTCATATCCCACTCGGAGAGAGTTTCAAGGATGGTACGAACCACCAGATGTGTCTCGTCGTGGGGGAGCAGTCGCGATCCCGGCCCTGACAGAGAAAACTCCAGTCCGCGATCAATCACCCGGACCGAACACTCATCCGTCCAACTAAGCGCCATACCGAGTGAATCAAACCCCGGCCCAAGGTTAGCGCTTGTGGCCGGAACCCTCACCGATGCTTTACGCCCTACGGGAATGGCAACGCTCACTGTTCCTCCAGGAAGATGCGCCGAGAGGCGCTGGACATGTCTCTCAATAGTGCATCGCAGTCAGGCCCGGGGTGCCCGAGCTTCACCATACGGACCCTGCCTAGTGTCCTGCGTCAAACGGTGAAAGAACCGGACGCTTGGCGGTGCGCCCATCGCCCGACGAGCGACCCGTGAGGCGCCGACCTATCCAGGGAGCGACATATTCACGAAGATAGTGAACCGACTGGTAGTTCTTAGGATCAGGTTCAGGGTCACGAGGATCCCCCCACCACCTAGGATATGCAACTCCAAGTCCGTCCAGACAGTTCGCGGCACAGCGGATGTGGCCGGCAGTCGAAAGGTGTAGACCGTCTTCGGACCAGTAGGTGGAGTTATGGAATCCCTCGTCATGAAAGTTGTCGACGACGGTGACCATGTCACTACTGGGCACCAGTTCCACCATTCGATCGGTAAACTCACCGCCCCGTTCATTAAAAACGTGTCCAAAAGGAAGATTCTCTGACGGATCCGGTCCAGCCAGCAGCAGGACATGAATGCCCGAATCGGCGATTTTGTTGACTGCGCTAAGCAGTGCATCCACGGACTCTTCTAACAGAAATCCGGGGCGGAGCATGTCGTTACCGCCGCCATTAATCGAAACAAGATCGGGTCCTTGTTCGATCGCTCCGTCAAGTTGCTCATCAATGAGAGGCTGAAGTCTCCGTCCTCGAATTGCGAGGTTTGCGTACTCGAAGGGACTGGTAGAGCCCTTATCCTTAGCATCGAGTGCCAGGGCTTCGGCAACCAGGTCAGCCCAGCCCCTGGGCTGATCCTCCCCGAGCCAGTCACCCAAACCCTCGGTGAAACTGTCTCCCATGGCGATGTAGCTTTGAATCACTGCCAGATACTCCTGCCCTACCTCTTGCGTGCGCGCTTCTCGCGGACGCGTACCGATATTTGAATTGGACTACCAACGAAACCGAACTCCTCGCGGAGTCTTCGTTCAATGAAGCGGCGATATGTAGGTTCCAGGAATGCTGAAGTGAAAATGACGAATCTCGGAGGAGCCGTTGATGCCTGGGTCGCAAAGAGGACACGCGGTTGCTTACCCCCTCGAACCGGGTGGGGATTGGCAGCTTGGAGTCGTCCAAGAAAGGCGTTTAGCTTGCCGGTTGAAATGCGGGTCTCCCACCCGTCGAGCGCCTGATCAATGGCGCGGGGCAGTCGATTCAGATGCCAGGTGGTAAGGGCAGATACGTTGACTCGCGGAGCCCATTCGATCTGACCCAGATCCTTTTGTTCCTCGCGTTCTAGATCTGCTCGACGCTCATCGTCGACAAGATCCCACTTGTTGTTCACAATGACCAAAGCTCGTCCGGCGTCGATAACCTGCTGGACGACTCGAACGTCCTGCTCGGTGAACGGAACCGATGAGTCCACTAGGACTACTCCGACCTCCGCTCGTTCCAGTGCGGCCTGAGTTCGAATTGAAGAGTAATAGTCGGCACCGGAGACCTTGTGTAGCCGCCGCTTAACCCCGGCGGTATCAATGAACTCCCACTCTCGATCATCCATTGTGATTATCTCGTCGACCGGGTCGCGGGTGGTCCCGGCAAGATCATGAACGACCGCCCTTTCCTCTCCGGCCAGGGCGTTTAGTAACGAGGACTTGCCAACGTTGGGGCGCCCAACGAGGGCAACCCTTCTTAGGCCGCCCCTTTCTCGTCTACCGCCGACCGCCGAGGACTCGGGAAGAATCTCGAGGATTGCGTCAAGAAGGTCACCGGAACCACGTCCGTGCAGTGCTGAGACAGGTCGAGGTTCACCAAGGCCGAGCGACCAGAGCGAAGCGACATCCGCTTCCTGCGCCGGTGAGTCTGCCTTGTTGGCGGCGAGTATGACGGGCTTGCCCGAGTCACGGAGCAGACGAACCACTCGCTCGTCGGTGGCCGTGGCACCAACGTTTGCATCGACTACAAAAATCACGGCGTCCGCGAGCCCTATCGCGATTTCGGCCTGGTCGGCAACCTGGCGGTCGAGTCCGCGAACATCCACCTCCCAGCCGCCGGTGTCGACGAGGATAAACTTGCGTCCCGCCCACTCGGCGTCATACATCACGCGGTCTCTGGTTACCCCTGGCTTATCTTGAACCACCGCTTCACGACGACCAAGAATTCGGTTTACCAGCGTTGACTTTCCAACATTGGGGCGTCCAATGATTGCGAGTACGGGCGGATGTACTGCCTCAATCTGGCCCGGCTCTATAGCGTAGTCCTCGTCCAGGAGCGCTAGGTCTTCCTCATCGAGTTCATATGAATCGAGCGCGACTCGCATCGTCTCATAATGGAGCTCATCTTCAGATAGCTCCCGGGAGTTCGGATCTTGAATCTCACTCATGCTTTTACCTAATCAGTAGTGTTCGTGGTTTCGCTAGGGTTCGGTGTCAGGAAAGCGCCGACTGATAACCGAGATCCTCAAACTCTTCTTCTGCGACGTCGGGGTCATAGAAGGGAATCGCCTCACCGTTCCACTCCTGGACACGCTCGCCGCCCTTGCCAGTGATAACAATCAGATCGCCCGGTTTTCCACCCGCAATTCCATGTCGGATTGCGGCTCGGCGTCCCTCTCTTACCTCAACCACGCCCCGCATGTCTGGACGAACGCTCGCGATTGCTCTAAGCAGTTCACGACGAATAGCCGCAGCGTCTTCTGTTCGAGGGTTCTCATCAGTTATTACCAGCAGGTCCGCCTTGCGAGCGAAAACTTCTGCCAGGGGCGCACGCTTTGTCGCGTCGCGATCACCGTCGGTTCCAAAGACCGCGATTATTCTTCCCGCTGTAAGGGGCCGGACTACATCTAGAAGAACGCTAATGGCTTCGGGGGTGTGCCCAGAATCGACCATAACGGCGGGCGCACCCTCGCTCGGCTTTTGAACCCAGTGGCACCGTCCGTCGACCGGAGGGGCCTGTTCGAGGTTGGCGATTGCATCACTCAGCGGTACCCCTAGGACATTTGCGGCGACTATTGCTAGCGCAGCGTCCTGAACATTTGCCGGTCCCGGAAGTGGACAGGCAGCCGCGAACTGCTCACCGTCTGGCGAGACAAGACTAAATCGTGAACCTCCTGTATTCGCATCCGCAACGATCGAGGCAGCTCTCCAAAGTGGTACCTCGCCCAGCATCGGATCGTCTTCGGAAAGAACCTGCACGGCCTGTACTGGGATAGGGGACTCGGTCACCAAACGGCGACCGTACTGGTCATCGACGGCAATGACGGCGCTGTCCGTCCTCCCGGACTCAAAGAGTCTCGCCTTCGCGCGCAGGTAGGAGTCCATATCTCCGTGAAAGTCCAGGTGATCGTGCTGAAGATTGGTGAAGATACCCACGTCGAAGTGAATCCCCTCAACCCTTCCCATTTCGAGAGCGTGAGACGAAACCTCAATCACCGCAGAAGCGCAACCCTGCTGCTGAGCCAGTGCAAGTGCGCGGCCGACAACGGGTGCCTCGTGCGTTGTGCGGTCCGCCTTCACCCTGGTGGCTCCAGTGTCTATCTCGACGGTGCTCAGTACCGCGACTGGCGTCTTTGGGCCGCCCAGGGCAGCACGAGTGAGATAGGTGGTAGTGGTCTTTCCATTGGTTCCCGTCACCCCGACCTTATGCAGTTCGGCACTGTATGGAGCGTAGAGAGACTTAGCAAGGATTGCGGCAGAAGTACGAGGGTCTGAAACCGTCACCAGTGGAACGGGAGGATTCCCGATGATCTCGGCTCCACGAGCATCGGTCACCAGAACCGAAGCACCAGAAGCTACCGCGTCTTTGGCGAAATTAGCGCCGTGTTTCGAGCCTGGAACACCGACAAAGATCCATCCTTCACCCATATCAGGTGAGTCGACGCTGACGCCCGAAACAAGAACTTGATCCGCAGAGATAATCAGATCGGTGGGAACAAACCTTGCATCTGGAAGGTCGTTCAAGAGTTCGGAGAGGGGACGAGGTTCAATTGTGGGGCGCAGGGCTACAAGGGCTGACATACCCCTCATTCTAGGTTCGAGAACAAGGAGCGGCCTACAGGGTTGTTTCACATCGTGCGCTAGAGTTCTGCGCAGGGGAGCCAAATGAGCGAGTCGGGTACTTCGAAGGACCAGTTGCACTCGTGCCGTGATGCCGAGGAGTCCGAAGACATTGTTGTCCCCAGCGGTTCTCGGATCATAAACGATCCAGGGGCGTCAATGGCGCTATTGAACCGCATTGCTGAGAGTTCAATGGACCCCGGGTATCGGGAAGCGACAGCTGCCGGAAAGCATAGGCACTCCAAATGGTCCGCAATCTGGACACTACTTCTTTGCATTGTCTTTGCCTTGGCGACGACCTGGGCCGTGAAAGGTCTGCGGGCCAACAGCGGGTCGGTACCGCGCGCAATGGCTCAACTCGAAGAGCAGATTGAGGCCAAACAGAGTTTGGTCGAGCAACTTGAAGCCGAATCGGTGCGGCTGACGGAGGAACTCCAAGAGCGTGAAGCTCTCATCGCCAAAACTCACCCGGATGATCCCTCACTCGATACGACAGCAGGTGTGCGAAGGGTCGAGGGACCCGGAGTTGTAGTCACGGTCACCGAAGCTGTCACCACGGGTTCTGTGCCCGCGGTTGATGACGGGGCACTACGAACGGTCGTCAACGCACTCTGGGCCGGGGGAGCAGAAGCGGTCACTATAAATGGGGAGCGGGTGGCACCACAGACGATAGTCAGGATGGCGGGCCAGTCGATTCTGGTGAACCTAAAAGCAGTCCGCAGTCCCTACGTGATCGAGGCCGTCGGGGACCAACAAAAACTGCTTGATTCACTGAAAACGGATGCTGCAGTCCAGTCATTAGAGACCAAATCCGGGATGTCGATCAGCAAATCAACCTCAAACCGTCTGATACTGGGCTCAGTGCCGCTGTCACAGACGTGGTATCTGCATTCACCAAATAACGAAACAGGGGAGGAGTAGCAGATGGTAGCCGTCATTGGTCTGGTACTCGGAGTGGTGCTGGGCCTAGTCTTTGATCCGGTGCTTCCGGCCGAACTTCAACCCTATCTTCCCGTGGCGGTCGTGGCGGCTCTAGATGCACTTCTCGGTGCTCTACGAGCAAACTTAGAGGGACAGTTTTCTGACCGAGTATTCATCACATCGTTCTTCTGGAATGTCGCGGTCGCCTGCCTATTAGTTTTCCTTGGAGTTCAACTCGGTGTTGGTTCGGCGATGACCACCGCTGTGGTCGTGGTCCTGGGAATCCGAATCTTTTCGAACACCGCGTCGATCAGGCGCCTCATTTTTAAGGCTTGATCGTGCACGCGCCAGAAATCAAGGGAACACACCGGACAAAGAAGGAAGACGACGAACCTATCCAGTCGATGTCATTATCGCGAGGTAGCCTTCGTCCAATGCACGTACTCGCGATTCTTTTGTGCGTGCTGCTTGGTTTTGCCGTCAGCACCCAAATCAGGTCCCAAGACAGTGATGCGATCGGACGAATGGATGAAACCCAGCTCGTGTCGATGCTGGCGGACCTGGAACAACGCGAGACCGATCTGACCGGAGCGAACAGCGATCTTCGCGCACAAATACATGATTTGGAGGATTCGGCGAACTCGGCTCAGGCCGCCGGAGAAGCCGCGGCCAAGGCAACACAGGACGCACTTATTATTGCGGGTGCTATTCCGGTGGAGGGACCCGGTGCGGTGCTGTGGGTCGCCGTAGGTGACGATCCGATCCCCGCTTCGGTATTTGTTACAACGATGGCCGAACTGCGCAACGGCGGGGCTGAAGCGATTGACCTGAACGGGATACGGCTCGGGGGGCGCTCCTGGTTTTCGTCCGATGAACGCGGGATTGTCGTTGACGGACAACCGATTTCTTCTCCTTACGTCTGGACTGCAATTGGCGACCCAAAAACCCTGGTTGGGGCGCTTGAGATACGCGGTGGATCGGCCGCCCAGTTCCGTGCCTACGGCGCCACCGCCACCGCGCGCGAGACTGATTTGGTTGTTATTGAGTCGGTAACCGAGCTGCCGGAACCACAGTGGGCGGAGATAGTCCCAAGTTCATAGTGATCAAGGGCCCGGAAATCGGATAGTCTTCTGTAGGTAACCGACCGATGAAGGGAGCAGATCGTGGGCAGCGACGGCACCTTTGACCCATCCAGCACAGCATTCTTTGGCACGGAGAGCGAAGAGCCCCAGGATTCAGCGAGAATCCCACTTTCAGCCAGAGATCAAGAGGCTGTTGAGGCTCTACCTGCTGGTTCTGCACTTCTGATTGTTCAGCGTGGACCAAATACCGGGGCCCGGTTCTTACTGGATCGCGAGATTACCAACGCGGGACGCTCACCCTCGTCCGACATATTCCTGGACGATGTAACGGTTTCGCGCAAGCACTGCCAGTTCATTTCAAAGGACGGCGTGCATATGGTTCGTGACTCGGGGGCGCTAAATGGCACATACGTAAACCGTGAGAGGGTCGATCAGGCCCTGCTCTCTGCGGGAGACGAAGTGCAGATTGGCAAGTACCGTATGACTTACCAGCCTTCACCCAAGCAGTGACGAGGGCAGCGGCAGGTGCCAAACTAGATCGGGGCGGGGCGCCAGAGAAACAGGGACCGATTAGTTGGCCGCACGGCACTTCGCACGAACCAACCATGCCGATTGGTGCCGTCGTGAAGACTCTGAAGAACGAGTTTCCGGCCACTACAGTTTCCAAGATTCGTTTTCTTGAGGACAAAGGTCTGGTTAAGCCCCACCGCACGGCTTCGGGATACCGCAAGTACTCACTCGCGGACATCGAACGTATCCGGTACATACTGACCCAGCAAAGGGATTCCTACGCCCCTCTACGAGTGATTCACGAGAACTTAGTTGCTCTTGACGCTGGGCACCAGGCCGACGACCCGCGTCCGGCCCGCCTTGTTACGGATCGGGGAAAGTCGGTTGCGCCGAGTGGACGAAGCACCGTTTCAGTACGTGAGCTCTCTGACTTGACCGGGGTAGGTCGCGAGGTGCTAGAGGAGTACACCCGACTCGGTCTAATAGCTCCTGACCTGGGAGGACATTTCCCGTCATCGACCGTGACGACCGTGAACCTGATCGGTCAGGCAGTGGCTTCGGGAGTGCCCGCAAGGAACTTACGCTCAGTTCGAACCGGGGCCGAACGGTCAGCCGACATCATCGAACAGGTGACAGTTGGTATCACTCGCAGAGACAGGTCTGCAGATCGCGAGCGAGCCAAAGCCGAGGCCGCGGAGCTCGCCGAGGTCTTTATTACACTCCACGGCCAGTACCTGCACTCCGCACTTGCATCACTGGACGTCTAGCGCGACACGCCCCGACACTCACCCTCAAGTTGAGCCTGAAGGTTGAGCGACGGGGTAGTCTTAGTGGCGAGATACTTATGTATCCGAGCCCGGTCGCAGTATCCTGGCCACAGGCTTTAGCTTGAATAATCCCATCAAGGAGTCCACATGAGCGCTAACGGTGACCAGTTGGCGGAGTCACGCCAGACAATGCTCTTTGGAGACACTCTTGCTGAGATTGACACCACTGCCGGCTACCGAGGACCGGTTGCGTGTGGTGCGGCCGGAATAACTTACAGGCAGCTCGATTACTGGGCGCGCACCGGCCTGGTTGTTCCGTCGCTACGAAGCGCACAGGGATCCGGTTCACAGCGTCTCTATTCGTTCAAGGACATTCTGGTTTTGAAGGTCGTTAAGCGTCTTCTTGACGCCGGGGTTTCCCTACAGCAGGTGCGCACAGCAGTGGCACAGCTTGCGGATAGAGGAGTCGACGACCTGGCTTCCATCACTCTGATGAGCGACGGGGCATCCGTTTACGAGTGTTCTTCTGCAGACGAGATTGTTGACTTGCTTCAGGGCGGCCAGGGGGTCTTTGGTATCGCCGTCGGTAAAGTCTGGCGCGAGGTCGAAGGAACACTAGCAGAGCTTCCGGTCGACCAGGGCGACGGAGTTATCGGTATGAACGAACTTGAGGCGCGCAGGCGCGCCAAGCGTGCGGTCTGAGCTAGATGGTCTCGGACCAGCATTCTAAGAAGGCTCTCGATCTTCGGATTCGTGGGCGGGTACAGGGCGTAGGTCTTAGATACCGGCTCAAGTGGAAAGCCGACGAACTAGACATCGAAGGCTGGACCCGCAACGAAGTCGATGGAACGGTAAGTGTTCATGTCCAGGGCATGGGATATCGCATAGATCATTTTCGCGACTGGCTCTTGGCCGGAATTGACGGGGTCTATATTTCGCGCATGGACGTTGATGCTTCAAAGTTCGAGGACCTAAGCGGGTTCGAAATTCTCAGATAGGGCAGTAAAGAGCCCTAAGTAATCTGACATAATGTACATTATCGGAACATAGCTAGCTTGTTGATTTTACAGCTTAGGGCGTACTGAAACTCTTTCTCATACTCCTCGGCCTATAATGGGACGGCAAACTCGCGACTAATACTTAGGAGTTACGTTGGCAGATCGCGCACTTCGAGGCATGCAGATTGGTTCAAAGTCTCTTGAGTCCGAAGACGGTGTTGTATTCGCTGACCGTTTTGAGGCTCACTACGTTTGCCCGAACGGCCACGATTTTCCGGTGATGTTTGCCGCTGAGGCAGAACCCCCGGCAACCTGGGAATGCCGCTGCGGCGAGATCGCCGAGCTCGTTGGTGAAGTTGTCACCGACGAAGAAGCCAAACCTGTCAAGCAGCAACGAACCCACTGGGACATGCTTCTTGAGCGTCGTAGCCTTGAAGAACTTGATCAGCTTCTCAAGGAGCAACTTGAGGCCTATCGCAGCGGCGAACTGGAACTCGATGTCTCTTACCGAAACGGCTAATTGACGCTACTTTTTTGCTGAGGATGCGGAGCGCTTCCCCCTGGCAGCGCTCCCCTTTTGGTTAGATTTAGCCAAATTTAACTTAGTCTTTGCAGTCTCTTTACGTTTGACTTGGTTTTTCTGCGCCTTCACTAGCGAACGGCCATAAATATGGGCCCCGACCGAGGCCAATGCAAGCGCTCCTCCACCAAAGATGACCACCCATGACAGGCTTTCGCCCAGTCTTGCGGCCAGCGTAATCGTGCTTCGTAGCGGTACCTCGGCCTGTAGATGCGCCGCCACCTGCATCGGCGTTGAAGCGAGAAGACTGCCGTCTGGTCTAGCAATTCCTGAGGCTCCATTGGTGGAAACCTGGACTGCCGAGCGGGAGAACTCTGCGGCCCTGAACTGAAGCATTTGTAGTTGCTGCAAGGACTCCGCAGAGTCGTCGAAGTGAACGTTGTTGGTGGGAATGTAGATTAGTTGCCCGCCCATACGCACGCCTTCGGCGATGATCGGTTCGTACGCGACTTCGAAGCAGATTCCCACGGCTATTGGCAGGATGCTTCCGTCGTTCAGCTCCACCTCCATGTAGCCGGGATTATCCACGGGAACCATGTCGACCTGAATCTGTGCTGCCGCAGTGGCAAGTTTCAGTGTGAGAGCGCGGAATGGAATGTACTCCCCCCAAGGAACCGGCCGCTGTTTACCGTACAGGGTTTCTGCCGCGAAACCAGCTTCGTGGGAACCCTCCTTTGGATACCAAACACCAACCCAGTTATAGCGAACGTCTCCGTCCCGTTCCATGATGCCGATGACGAGGGGAACTTCGGCTGCGTCTGAGGCCTTCTCAACGATTCCTTTGGTCTCACCAAAGTAGCGAGGATCGAGATCCGTGGAGTTCTCGCCCCAAAAGACGATCTGCGGTCTCGGTTCGGATTCAAGCAGTCTCAGGGTCTCCGCTAGATGATTGCCGGTTACCTTCCCGGGAACTGAGAACGTCTCACTAGCCGGCACCTCAACATTGCCTTGAACCGCGGCTATCGAAACGGAACCCTCCTGTTGAGTGTTCGGCAGTCGAAAGAAAACCGGGCCAAACGCAATTAGAGCCGCGACGCCAAGAGCCCCGAGTCTCCCCCATGGACTTGGAGCGAGCGGCTCCCTCAGCGCCAGTGCACGTCGCAGAAGGATTGCAGCGGCCATCACCAGGAAGGAGACCAATACCTCTCCCCCAACCGGAGCATAAATTATCATCGGTGAGTCAACCTGCGGATAAGCGAGTTTGCCCCACGGGAATCCGCCGAATGGGACCCGGGACCTCAACTCCTCAAAAGTCACCCACAATAGGGCTCCGCCAAGAACCTCGCCCCAAACGGTCCGCGACCATCGCCAAGTACCGAGCGCAGAGAAGCTACTGCCCCATAGGCCGATAAAGAACGCCTGGGCTCCTGCCAGTGCGATCCACGCCAGGATCGTGCCGTCCGTCGCGATCTGCATCCAAGAAATGTGGGGCATCAGGAAGACCATTGCCCAAAACACCGCATAGAGTCCCGCGCGCAGAGGTCCAACCCGGTCTATCACAAAAACGAGCAAGGCCAGAGAGGGAATCATTAATGGCCAAATACTCAGCGCTGGGAACGAAGCCCACATCGCCACCGCGGAGATGACCAGGAGAAGCAGGTCAAGCGGGAGACTCCCCGTCGCACGAAATCCTCGTTTTGACTCGCTCTTTCCCAAGACCGAACTCACAGATCCTCCGTCCAGGCCACCACGCCCCTAAGAACTGCGTCATACGCGGCGGTAGCGGACTCGTGAAGCGGTGATCCTTCGACACGTCGAATCTGTTGCAGCATGTCGAGTATTTGACGCATCCATCTCACAAAGTCACCGCCGGACATCTCTGATCCTTCAAGCACCTTCGCAAGCGATGCTCCTCTTGCCCACTGGTAGGTCATAGCAACCAGATCGGCACTGAGTTCCGTCGTTCGGTCGATACCAGCCTGCTGCTCGGCCTGTCTGATCACCCGTCCAATAGCTTCCGTGTTCGCCCACGCATCGCGCAGACGCTCGGTTGGGAGGGATGGGCGCTCCGAACTAGCGCTCGCCTCTGCTCGCGGCTCATAGACCACCGTAGAGATGATTGCTGCAAACTCCTGCGGGGTGAGCTCGTCCCAGATTCCCTCACTGATCGCCTGCGCGACGACCAGGTCACGCTCTCCGTATATTCTTCTAAGCATTTCGCCGCGGCCGGTGACCGTGTCTTTGTCGAGGAAACCCAATGATCGAAGTACCGTGCAGACCTGATCGAACTCAGAAACGATTCGTGCGGTCCGACTCGCGATTCGCTCTGCGAGATCATCGCGATCACGCAGAAGGCGCACGTAGCGGTGCCCGATCCCAGCGTGTTGTTCACGGTCCGGGCAGGAATGAACCGGGTGGGCGCGCAACGTCTCCTCAAGTTCGCTTGCGCGCCTTAGTAGTCTTTCTGCTTCCGGAGAATCGTCCGCCGTGCGTCCTCGAAGGTCTGATTTTCCCCGGGGTTTGGTCTGGAATTCTCGCAGTTCACGTGCCAGAAACTGTCGGTCCTTTGCACGCCTTAGGCCGCCGCTTTGAACGTGCATGCGCCCGAGCTTCTCCATCCCCTCGGAGGCCTCCCGCGGTCCTAGACGCCCTATCTTCGCGTTCTCATCAAGAATACTGGGAAGAGGAACGGCATATCCTGGCGCCGCGGGCTGAATCACGACAGCTCGACGCCATTTGCGTCCACGACGGTACTGGACCACGTCCCCAATCCGAAGTTTTGACAGACTTCGCAGTTCATTTTGACGCTTGTGGGTCCGGCTTGCCGCTGCCGCACTCTTTTGAAGTCGAGAGACCTCGTCGCGAAGGGAGAAATACTCACCCGCGTCTCCGCGATCACAGTGAAGTTCGGCCTTGACCTCACCGATCCGCTCGTCTGTTTCCCTCAGTTTCTGGGCTAGTTTCACCACTGCGGCGTCAGCCTGATACTGAGCGAAAGAGGACTCCAAAACCTGACGGGTGGTTGCCATGTCGCTACGCGCCAGTAGGTTCACCGCCATGTTGTAGGAGGGAAAGAAAGCGCTCTTCAGCGGATAGCTTCTCTTTGAAGCAAGCGCCGCGACTTCCTCGGCAGAGACATCCCGTCGATCCATTACGACGGCGTTGCCCTCCACATCAATGCCTCGTCTACCCGCGCGCCCGGTCAGCTGGGTGTATTCGCGAGGTCCAAGCCGCACATGTTCAGAACCGTCCCATTTTTCGAGCGACTCCAAGACGACTGTGCGGGCAGGCATATTGATTCCGAGGGCGAGCGTCTCGGTAGCGAATACGACCTTGAGCAGGCCACGGGAGAACAGTCTCTCGACCGTTTCCTTGAGAATTGGAAGTAGGCCAGCGTGGTGCGCGGCCACACCACAAGCCAGTGTTTCTGCCCAGGCGTTCAAACCAAGCGCGGCGTGATCCTGAGCCGGAATTGATTCGAGGGCCGCAGAGGTCTCTTTCCTAATCTGCTCTCGCTCCTCGAACGTTGTGAGTGTCAGCGGGGCTCGGGCAACCTCTTCGGCCGCCTGGTCGCATCCGGCGCGGGAGAAGATAAAGTCGATGGCGGGCAGCAGGTTCTTTTGCTGCAAAACCTCGACCATCTTGGGACGAGAAACCCACGGAGTCGGATGCGCTCGGCGACCCGAGCGGGGAATCGACGGCCCAATCGCGGCAATCAGGTCCGGATTAAGACGATAAGTAGCCTCGTTTGCCTTCGCGGCACGGCGCGGTTGCGCATACAGGCTGTAGAGCCGCGGCCCCACCATCATGTGCTGATAGAGCGGAACCGGCCTCTTGTCCGAGGTAACTACGGTGCAACTACCTCGAACTGACGCGATCCAGTCACCGAACTGCTCGTAGTTCGACACCGTGGCGGACAGCGCTACGACGCGAGTATGCCTGGGGAGTTGAATCAGCACTTCCTCCCACACTGGCCCACGGAAGCGATCTGAAAGATAGTGGACCTCATCCAAAACGACGGTGCCGAGATTCTCCAGGTTCTTGCCGGCATAGATCATATTGCGCAGCACTTCGGTGGTCATAACTACTATCGGAGCGTCACCGTTGACCGTCGTGTCGCCCGTCAGTAAGCCGACATTCTCATCGCCAAATCGTTCCGAAAAGTCTCGGAACTTCTGGTTTGACAGTGCCTTAATCGGGGTGGTGTAGAACACCCTCTCCTCCGCCAGCAGAGCCAGGAAGGCGGCTCCCTCTCCAACAACGGTCTTTCCCGAACCTGTTGGAGCGCAAACCAGCACAGACTCCCGGAGTGCCACCGCCTCTAAGGCCTCCACCTGAAAGTCGTCGGCTCGGAAGGGAAGAGTCTGCCAGTACTCCCCCAAACCGCTCTCTTCGACTGCCATATGCCGGCGAAACAGACTCATCCGTTCGGCGGCCGTCGGCTCAGTTTTGCTCATGAGTAATCGCCATTCTTTGGTTTCCCAGGTTCGTCAAGGACCGCGCGCCAGGTTCGGGCGGCGTTTGTTGCAAATTCCGCCGCATCATCAAGAAAGACCGCAGGGTCGGTTCCGCGCACATAGTTCGCCATAGTCAAGATTTCTGTGCGGATCCAAGAGCGGTCCCATACCGCGTACTCGGCTTTGATTGCCTCGGGCGTTTCTTGAACTCGACGTGCCGTGAGTTCCGACTTGACCCAGGCAGCAGACGGATCGAGATCGATAAAGACGGTCTCCGACTCATCACGCGACTCGCGTCTGATCTTCGCTACTTCCCCCTCGCCGAAAATACTCAGATCGCCCATTCGGTCAAGACGAAAGGAGCGCATTGAGCCGACTTCGGTATCTATGGCATCAAGTAGCCAGCCATCGCGGACAAAGCTGAGGGAGACAGGCTGAGCGAGTCTACTTGAGCGGCCGCCACTTCCGCTGACGTAGTCAAACTGGACCCGCTGGCCGCGATCAATCACCCCGCGCAAGACCTGGACCTTATCACCGGAAACCACTTCGTTAATGGTGTCGATGAACGGAAGCGGAGCGCTCTCAGTCATTCCGGCCAGGGCCGCGGCCTTCGAAATCGCTCCGGGAATATCGGCAATCTCTCCGTCCGTGAGAGTCGGTGCGATCGCCTCTAGGCCGTAGAGAAGAATCGCAAGATCGGCGCTGGTCAGTTTTACGCCTCGTTCAAGTCCGAGTGGACTGCGAAGACAGAGGATACCGGCGTGCTCGTACTGGTCGTGGTCGAACTCGAGCGTTCTGCCCGGCAGCAGGTCATCAAAACCGGCTTCAAGAAGAACGGCAAGGTCCCGCTTCAGTTGTTCTTCTGTTCGCTCAAAATGAGTGGCAACTTCGCTCACTGTCAGACCCGGGTTAGCGTCGATAAAACGGGCGAGAGAAACTAGCCGAGACAGACCAACTGAACTCTGCTCAGCCATCCTCACTCCTTTGCTGGAACTTCCACTCGGCGGCGGTCTCAAGATTGGTTAGTAGGCTCTCACGGAGGAACTCCGGTTCCAGCAAAACCACGGAATCTGCCTCCCTCATAATTGCCAGTTCCCATACCGAGACATCATCACGCGTCCCCCGCATACATTCCCAGCCCTCCGGGAGAGTCCACTCATCTGAACTGTCGAGAACGCAGGCCCTTAGCCGCACCAACGGTGCACCGCCCTTTCGCACAGCCAGAAGCGGCTCAACGAGGAAGGAGTCGTAGTCGAATTCCCTGGGTGCCAGAGCTCCCGTGGGAACGGTTGCTTCCCTTTCACCGATTAGCACCGGAGCACTGCGGAATCGCGAAAGCCTGAATAGGCGGGCGTCCCACCGATTCAGGTCAAATCCCCAAAGATAAAGAGCATTTCCTCTGGCAATCAAGTTCCAGGGCGCGACCTCTCGTTCTTCAAGTCCGGTTCGCGACTGGTAGCGAAAACTAACCGGTTGAGAATTTAGTATGGCAGCGTGAAGTGTGGGCGTGTAGGCGCCGCCCTCGAGGGGCAGAGTTGCACTTGGAGCAGTCGGCCCGTGGCCACGCGAACTGACGGCACGTAACTTATTGGTAACTACGCCACCCTGCGTCCCAGCAACATCAGTCCAGGAAGCCGCAGCCCGACTCAATAACTGAAACTCACCGTCGGTGAGCAAGTCCCCAACCTGATAGGCACTACGGGGAATCCGGTATCGAGGCGGGGTGTGCTGAGATAGCGTCTGGACATCGAGCCCGGTTTCACGGAGTGTGGCCAGGTCACGCTCGAACTTACGCATCGTAGAGTCCGGGTCTGCGGTTTCGTAGCCAGGGACACGCTTAACTAGACTGCCAGCGGTCAACCCCAGATCGGTGTTGAGCAGATTCAGAGTAAGAATCAGTAGTCTCAGGGAGGTTGTTGCCCGTCGTTTAGACAATGCGCCTCCCCGACCTTCTATCGATTCCTACCCGAGTCTTGAAGCTGCGAGCTCAGTGACGATGATACCTTTGGCGCCCACTGTGAGCAGTTCATCCATGACCTGATTCATGGCATTTCGAGCTACTACTACTCTAACGGCTCGCCAGTTCTGTTCAGCTAAAGGCGACACCGTTGGCGACTCTAAACCGGGAGCAATCAGTGTGGCTTTGGACAGGTTGTCGAGTTCAATGTTGTAGTCCACCAACACATGATCCCGCGCAACCAACACACCCTGAATGCGATTCACCAGAACGCTTAGTTGGGGTTCACCCTCGTGCTGCTGACCCGTAATCAAAATTGCTTCAGATTCCATGATCGGATCCGCGAAAACTTCGAGTCCGGCGGCCTTCAAAGTTGACCCGGTTTCAACAACATCCGCAATCGCGTCGGCAACCCCAAGTTGTATAGAAGACTCGACCGCCCCATCCAGATGGATTACCTGCGCCTCCACCCCACGTCCGCTCAGGTAGTCACGTACGAGTTTGTCGTACGAGGTCGCGACTCGTTTGCCCTCAAGATCCTCGACGCGGCTGGCAAGGCCCACCGGCGCCGCAAAGCGAAAGAGCGAACGCCCAAAACCGAGTCCCATAAGCTCGATTGCACCGCTCGGTGAATCAGCAACCAGATCACGTCCGGTAATCCCAGCGTGCACTCGACCCTCTGCCACGTAAACCGCAATGTCACGAGGACGAAGGAAGAAGACTTCTGTGTCACCCCGCGGGTCAACAATTACTAGCTCGCGACCGCGGCGCTTCGTCCGGTAGCCCGCTTCCGCGAGCAAATCCACCGAGGCTTCGGAGAGGGATCCCTTATTGGGTACTGCAATTCTTAACATTCGAGCCTCAGAGATACTTATAGACATCTTGGAGCGACAAGCCCTTGGAAACCAGCAGAACCTGCGTGTGATAAATCAGCTGTGATACCTCTTCAGCCAGTTCGGCGTCACTCTGGTATTCAGCCGCCATCCAAACCTCAGCAGCTTCCTCAACAATCTTCTTGCCGATCGCGTGGACCCCAGCATCGAGTTCAGTAACCGTTCGCGAGCCGTCGGGTCGCTCACTGGCTCTCTGGACTATCTGCTGGTACATGTCCTCAAAGGTATTCATGAGCAGTAGCGTACGTCGATTGCCTGACTAGAACCGATACTGTCCAAGCACCATCTCTAGTTTGCGAAGTCGTTGGTCACCGCCTGATCTATTCCCATGGCGGACTCAGGGACCTCAAGAATGCCCGAGAGGAACGGAGCCATTCGGTTCCAAGTTTCGATATCTTGAACAGCAGACGCTTTCCCGTCTGAACGTTCCCATAGCGGAATCGTGGCTTCCAGCAATCTAGCCGCTGTTGCGCGATTTTCGCCCTGCCGCAGCGACGGGTCCCAGTTGGCGCTAATCTCTAGCGCGTGCTGCGGATTCTGGATGACCCTGTCCATCCCTGCGGTTATTGCCTCGACGACCGAGCGAGCAAGTTCCTGGTGATCTTCTAGCCACTCCCTGGTAGTGACAATGGTGGCACCAACCAGCGGGACATCGAAGTCCGAGAGAGGCAGCACTGTTGTCTCGATTCCCATTTGCTCTAGTTGCACAGCATCCGAGTTGACGAATCCCACAACCGCATCCACGGCATCTGTTGCCAGTGAAGCGGCCTGGGTGTAACCGACAGAGACAACCGTTACATCCGAAATGTTTAGTCCCGCATAATCCAGTGCCGCCAACAGGCCAAACCAGTTCGAACCAAACTCGCCCGGAACGCCTATGCTCTTGCCCTTCAGGTCCGCAAGACTATCGATTCCGCTATCGGCCTTAGAGATGACTGCAACCGGGTATTCGTCGTAGTAGGTGCCGATCGCAACCAGGTCCAAACCGGCGGCCCTGGACTGCAAAACCTCATCCCCACTCGCGACTGTCACGTCTTCTTCCCCTGAGGTAAGGGCAGTAAATAGGCCTTCGTCCGTTCCGTGATGTCGGATCACCGGACCGACCTCGGCCGCGCGAAAGATCTCATCGGCCGCAGCAACATAGACGGGCGCAAACTGAACATTGGGGACATAGGTAAGGCCAATCGTGACTTCTTCACCTCCCCGTCCAATCGGGACAGATGCCCCGACAAGGTCCTGTGAACTCTGTTCGCCTCCACCGGTGCTACAGGCAGCGAGTGAGGAGGCCCCCGCCAGCGCGGCTACAACGAGCAAGCCGATGCGTATCATTCCGGATCTAACGGGCATTTCTATCTCCTTGACTAGCAGAGTCAGTTTGCGGCTCGGCGCTCGCGGTTCGGTATCGATTCTTAGGGCGGGTGTCTCGCTTAATCCGTCGTTCAACTGAGTAGATCAGCGAGTACAGCGTCATCGCGAGCAGACAGAGAACCCCAACAGTGACAAACATCCCCGCTGTGTCCAGGTTGTATCTCTGCTGGGCTAAAGCTTGGCCCAGTCCGGTGCCCCCCATGACCATCTCGCCCACAACCGCACCTGTTACCGAGAGGGTGAAACCATTTCGTATGCCCGCCAGAACTATCGGGGCCGCCATGGGCATTTCAACGGACCAGGTCAGCCTAAGACCATCCGCCCCGTCGATCGCCGCAGCATCAAGCACGTCTGGATCCAAACCTCGAAGTCCAACGACTGTCGAAACCAGTACCGGGAAGAAAACCATCAGTGCGCAGAGGGTGACGATTGCGACGAATCCGTGCCCGATCCACAGAACCAGAAGGGGCGCCAAAGCAATCGCAGGGATAGCTTGCGTTGCACCTAAGAAAGGCTCAATTGCAGCGCGGACGATACTTGAACGATAGATGAC
This sequence comes from Actinomycetaceae bacterium MB13-C1-2, assembly GCA_035621235.1. NCBI lineage: Bacteria > Bacillati > Actinomycetota > Actinomycetes > Actinomycetales > Actinomycetaceae > Actinomycetaceae bacterium MB13-C1-2. The sequence goes on along the minus strand of CP141731.1, from coordinate 2,082,961 downwards.
CCAGGCAAGAGGAATTGCAACTACTGTTCCAAGGAAGGCTCCCGCAAGCGCCTCTCCGGCGGTGATGGCCACACGCTGCCAGAACCACGACTCGGTTAGTAACTGCCCGGCAGCGCGAACGAACGCCTGAGGAGACGGGAAAACCCACGACTCAATATCGGCAAAGGCAGTTACAAGCCACCATGCCGCAATCAACAAGAGTGCGAACAGCACCGGAGCCGTCCACGCAAGCTGACGGCTCTCGTGTTTCCTGTGCGTGAGTGTTCCCAATGCATTCCCCCGCCTCGGGGTGCACAAGGACAGCGTCGAGCGACGCTACCGCTTCTCCCATCCGGACTTTAACCGTCGGTGCTGGAGTTCCACCAGCTCAACCGCACTGCGTACGGGTCGCGGACTATGACCGCCGGCTCGGACTTTCACCGACCCCGAAGCTGTTCTCGATTATGCCACGAAGATCAAGGGAGGTTAACTGTCATTTCACCAGGGGCAGACGAGCCTACTTTTCCATGGCACTCGTGGCGAGTTCGCGCAGGATTTCAACTTCTTTTGTTGGGTCGGCAGATCCGTAGACCGCAGAACCTGCGACAAACACGTTTGCACCAGCCTCCGCAACCCGGGCGATCGTCTTCCGGTCAATGCCGCCATCAACCTGAATGTCTAGGTCGAGGCCCATCTCGTCTGCCGTCTTGCGCACAAGGCGGATCTTCTCGAGTGCTGGTTCCAGAAACCGCTGGCCCCCGAAACCTGGTTCAACGGTCATGATTAGCACCATGTCAAACTCCGAGAGATACGGAAGATACCCCTCGACCGGCGTGGTTGGCCTGAAACCTACTGCCGCCCGGGACCCCGCTGCGCGAAGATTCCGTGCCAGTGTTATGGGAGCGGTGGCCGCCTCGGCGTGGAAGGTCACGCTGGCACACCCCAGGTCCGAATACTTTGGGGCCCATCTGTCCGCATCTTCGATCATCAAGTGTGCATCCACTGGGAGCACCCCCTGGTCAACGCATACCTTCGCCACTGGAAGACCCCAGGTGAGGTTCGGAACGAAGTGTCCGTCCATGACGTCAACGTGTACTAGGTCAGCGTTTGCAACCCGGAGTATCTCATCGTCGAGTCTTCCGATATTGGCTGACAGAATCGAGGGAGCGATCTTTACTTGACGGCCGTTGGTCATTTCTACTTAGCTTCTTCCTTTTTGAGGAGTGCAATGTACATTGCATCGGTCTTATGGATATGTGGCCAGAGCTGCAGTGAGCGTTGCAGAACGGTTCGTGTGGTCGGAGCCAGACCCTCCGGGATGACCCCGGTAGCTCGTAGGTCTTCGGGGGTGAGACAAGCTGCCACATCGTAAACGTCCAACAGGGTCACCTGTCCGCTCTCTAGCACTCGGGCGACCTGGTCGACGGTCTCACTCCGGTGCGGTGAACAAGTCACCCAAGCGATCACGCCCCCCGGGCGCGCCAGGCGGATACCGGCATCAAGAAGTCCTCGTTGCAGTGGGAGTAGCTCGTCAAGATCACTTTCGCTGTGTCGCCATCTGGACTCTGGACGTCTGCGCAAGGAACCCAAACCTAGGCATGGGGCATCAACCAAAACTCGGTCATAGATGCCTTCACCAAGAATCTCTCGTCCGTCTTGTACGGTAACAGTGACATTGTCTAGCGCCTGTGCAGAACGTTCAACAAGCCGGGCACGACGGGGACTAACCTCGTTGGCTGTCACGGTGGCGCCCCGTTCCTTCGCAACTGCTGCTAGTAGTGCCGCCTTGCCTCCGGGACCGGCACAGAGGTCGAGCCATCTACTGTCCGATCCCGCACCTAGAGGGGCGTTCGCAAGCAGTAACGCTGCAAACTGCGAGCCTTCGTCCTGTACCCCCGCATCTCCTGATCTGAGCGAAGGAAGCGCGCCGGGATCACCCCCGCCCAGAATCACGGATGTCTCCGCAAGGTTTCCCTGGTGTGCACTAACGCGCAGAACGTCCTCAGCTTCCTCAGCCAAATCTTGAGGATCTACTAACCCTGGACGGGCGGCAAGCGTTACCTGAGCTGCCGTGTTGTTTGCCTCAAGCGCCTCGGCCAGGGTCGCTTCCGGAAAGCCACGCAGACGCAACGATTCCCGAAATGCATCCACGATCCAGTCGGGATGTGACTGTTCGACCCCGACCCGATACTGCCGTGGAACGCTGTCCACTGCCCGGGCCAGAGCCTCATCCGTCCCGAGTCTGAGTAGGGAACGCAGTACGGCGTTCACAGTTTTGCTTGGACCTTCTCCCGATAGTTCTCGCGCCACCGAGACGGTCTCGGATACCGCCGCGTGGTCGGGAACCCTCATGTACATCAACTGATAGGCACCCAAACGAAGGCATGCTCGTACCGGTGCATCCAATTCGGCCAAAGGCTTGGTCGAAAGAGGCGTAAGAATCTGGTCTAGTGTTCGCTGACGCCGGGTGGTTCCATAGACCAGTTCACTAACAAATGCCGCGTCCTGCGGCGAAAACCGTGGGTTAGACGACTGCTCTTCGCGGAGCATTCTAGGAAGAAGCAAGTTCGCAAACTGACCGTCTTCGTCGATCGATACCAACGCCCGGGCGGCGAGCAATCGAGGAGCATCAACACTCTTCGACTCCCTATGCCTCTTTTGTCTGTCCCCGTTCACTACACTCTCCCAACCCCACCAAGTCGATCATCTTCGGTCATTCTTGCTCCCCGCGCCCAGTCGGCCCCGCGCATCCAAGACTTCCCAGCGGGAGCCACCTCTGAGAGGACAATATCTGTGTCGGAGGTGCCGACTTTAAGTAGCTGTCCGACGACCATGGTCTGCCCGGGCGCCAACAAAGTCTGATCGCTCAGTGTGGCGCCCCTCAGCTTCATTGGTTTTCTCGTGGCATCTAGGGTCCATGCTCCCGGAGCCGGCGTCACCGCTCTGATTCTATTCACCGTGTTTTCGGCGGACTCTTCAAAGCTGATGAATCCGTCTTGCCTACTAAGTTTTGGCGCCAGGGTTACAAAGGAGTCATCAGGCCCCGTGTCCTGGGGGGTTGGAACATACCCGGACGTCTGAAGCTTCGTCAGCGCAGAGACCACTTGAGTGGACCCGATCTCAGATAGTTCCTCAAGTACCTCTCCCGACGAAGCGCAGGCGGTCGTCCGGTGCTTCTGTGTCTCGATAATCGGTCCGGAATCCATGCCCGGATCCAGGAGGAAGACGGTGGTTCCGATCGTTGTATCACCACGAAGGATCGCTCGCTGAACTGGCGCGGCTCCTCGCAGGTCGGGAAGTGATGAGAAATGGAGATTAACCCAGCCTAGCCGTGTGCTATCAAGGACAGCAGGAGTAAGAAGTGCCCCGTACGCAACTACGACCCCCGCATCGGCACGCAGGTCCGTCAGCCAACGCAGATCTTCTTCGGACCCGGGCCGGGATGTTTCGCGCAGATTCAGGCCCTCTTGTTTTGCAAACGCCCCCACCGGTGAATCAACCAGTTTCCTCGAACGACCCTGGGCGGCTGGCGGTCGGGTAATTACTCCGACGACCTCATGTTCTGAATGTATCAGGGCAAGCAACGTTGGAAGAGCAACTTTAGGAGTTCCAGCAAAGACGATTCGCACCGTTCCAGCTTAGAGGTTCAACGCGCCAACGGTTAGTTGACGCGGGGCACTAGGAGCTATCAGCCACCTGGCTGGGGTTTACTTCGATCAGCAAAAGAGCCATTCCATTCTTTGATCGGTCGATCTGTACCTGCCTCAAAGCGCTCATTAGCTGGCCGGTCATTCGTGGGGCGCTCGATGCAATAAGACGACGAACAGTTTTTCCCTCCTCGCGATACGGCGAAGAGAGACTGACGACGGCAATCGATGCCTCCGAGTCTTTTGGCTGGCATGCCTCCGCCCGATTGGCAACATGGTGAACCGCATCAGCGGCCTCTTCGACCGCCTGTGGTTCACCTGTGACGCTAACCAGCCAACGGCTTGGGGGAAAGCCAAGCTCAGTGCGAGTCCGTAGCTCCTCTACCGCGAGAATCTCTGGTTGCCAGCGGACGATTGACTGCTCCAGGGATTCAGGAAGAGTTCCCACAATAATGGCGGGTGCTCTGGGGGCAGAAAGAGCCAGCGCGCCCATCCAACGTCGTTCTGCTTCCAGCTGAGCATCCAGGGAGTCCGTGTACACAACGGATTCAGCCTCCGCAATCACAATTGAACCGTAGCCGCCTTTTACGTGCGGCTCCGAAGAGGTGGTGGCGACAACGATTCTCGGACTCGCTTCCACCTCGTCGATGATTCCTGCGGTTGATGAGGAGGCGACAACGGGGAAATCAAGGAACGCTCTTTGTAACTCGTCCCTGATCCGATCAGAGCCGATTCTGAGACGCGCCCCCCACTCGTGCGAAGGATGGGGACACTCATTTGGTTCCGCATCCCTTGGGAGGTGACAAAGAGGGCATTGAACCTCCGTCGCATAGCCGGCGGAGGCCACTTGGACCAGCACAGGGCGCCCTGTCGTCAGTCCTTCCCGAATAACTCGGTACGCGGAGTCAGGTAGTCGTGAGTAGCCCGAGGCTCCCTCTCTGCCAGCATCGGCCCAGTCAAAGACCCGGGTTCGAGGAATCAGTGTAAGACCGAGCGCTCGATCAGGTGAGGTGTCCTGGGCCCAGCTGGATTCAACCAGAGCCTGTGCCTTAACCGAGCGGGCGTAGGAGGCGCACAGTAGGCGGACTCGTTCAACATGGGAGCGTGCCACCGCAACATCAAGCGCGTCGAACCGAGGCGAGCGCCGCTCCTTAAGCCGGTCATCACCATCGTCCCAGACAACAATCGCACCACCCGCTGGCATCGGGGTCCAGACTGCCGACCGAGTCCCGACAACCACATCAACTTCGCCAGCCAGGGCCCGCAGGTGCACCCGATACCGCTGGGCATCAGACTGCTCCGCGTCTGCGAGGGCTATCCGCAACTCCGGGAGTGCCGCCTCCAAGTACTTCTCAACCCTTCGGGCTGCCGCTGAGGTCGGGACAACTACAGCAACGATCTCTCGCTTCTCCCTTTCCCGCGTCGCCGACTCGATAGCGGAAAGCATTTGGCCCGGGTAAAGCGAAGTTACCAGGCGTCTCGGAACGACCTTCTTGTCGGGGAACTCGGGCGCGATCTGTTCCCCGAACTCTTTCTCCACGCTCGCTCTTCGAGTCGGAATGGCAAACGAGAGTATCTGCTTCAAGTTGGTCGCGTACCGCGCCGAGAGATACTCGGCAGTTCTGATCACCCCTGAAGTTACGAGTGGAAATGGCCCGACAACGCGTCTAATCGGTTGCAGGCTCCGTCCCGATGCAGAAGTATCTGTCAGACCAGTCACCCATCCATATTGACGCCGACCGGCAAAGTTGACGCTCACTCGTGATCCCACGCCCACCTCAAGACCCTCCGGAATCGAGTACTCGAATGGATGGTCAAGATGGGGAACGTCAAGATCGATGGCGACCAGGGCGATCACGGGCGTCAGATCCCTGCTGCGGAGCGCAGTTCAGGAACGCGCTCCAGTGACTCCCAAGGAAACTCTTCGCGTCCAAAATGTCCGTATGCGGCCGTATTCTGGTATTTGATTTTCTCTGTGTTGAGAAGACCGAGGTCTTCGATTATGCCGCGTGGGCGAAGATCGAAGGTGTCCTGCACGATCTTGGACAGTTCCGAGTCCGGGATGATTCCGGTTCCGCGGGTATCAACCGCAATAGAGACGGGTCTAGCGCTTCCAATGGCATATGACAGCTGAATCTCACATCTCTTTGCCAATCCCGCGGCAACGACGTTCTTAGCGACCCAGCGTGCAGCGTACGTCCCACTACGATCGACTTTGGAGGGATCCTTACCCGAGAATGCTCCACCTCCATGTGGCGCGCTTCCCCCGTACGAGTCAACAATGATTTTGCGGCCCGTCAGCCCGGCATCGGCTGCCGGACCGCCTAGAACGAATCGACCCGAGGGGTTCACCAGCACCCGTATTTCAGACGTGTCCAGATCCAGACCGCTCTCGGCGAGCACCGAATCGACCACCAAACTACGTACGGCTTCCTCCAGGTCTACCTGAGCGATGGATTCAAGGTGTTGAGTAGAGACCACAATCGTGTCGACCGCAACGGGGATACCGTCTGCATAGCGCAATGTCACCTGTGTCTTCCCGTCAGGAAGTAGCCCCGGGTTGCCCGGCGATCGGCGAACATCAGAGAGCTTTCGCGCCAGGCGATGGGCCAACCAAATCGGCGCTGGCATCAAGTCCGGGGTCTCATCGCAGGCGAATCCAAACATGATTCCTTGGTCGCCAGCTCCCTGCTGATCCCGAATATCCGCGTTTGAATCACGGCGCAACTCTAGTGACTCGGTCACCGACCCCGAGATGTCGGGACTCTGCTGCCCGATAGAGACTGACACGCCACAACTATTGCCGTCGAATCCCGCCTGTTGCGAGTCGTATCCGATACGCAGGACCTCTTCACGCACAATCTGTGGAATCTCGACGTACGCCTCGGTCGTCAATTCACCGACGACGTGGATGAGGCCCTTGGTGCCAACGACTTCGACTGCAACCCGAGCCTGCGAATCTTGCGCAAGGACAGCGTCCAGAACAGAATCCGAGATACGGTCACAGACCTTGTCTGGGTGTCCCTCCGTGACCGATTCCGAAGTGAATGGCTGAGTGGATTGAATCAACCCTGAGTTCCCTTCTCAAGAAGCTCCTCAACGCGGTCAAGCAGATCGGAGGCAAGCAGTGTTTTCGATCCGCGGGCAGATCCGACCTGCTGTCCGGCCGAGTCGAAATAGAAGAACTCGGAGTCAACGTCACCGAATCCGGCTTCGTTTCCAACGCGGTTCACCGTCAACAGGTCCGCGCCCTTCCGAATCGCCTTTTGGCTACCCAGTTGCCGCACGGCGGCCGAATCACCCGTCTCAGCTCCGAAGCCGACCAAGACGCTCGGGCGGAGAGCAGAGGTAGAAATCTCCCTGAGAATATCGGGGTTCTGCACCAGATTCAGTACCAGAGCACCGCCGTCTTCGTTCTTCTTGATTTTCGTCTCTGATGCCTGCTCAGGAGCGAAATCACCCACTGCGGCGCACATAATCAAGCTATCGCTTCCGTGCAAGTTATCCTGAACAACCCGCAGCATCTCTGAAGCTGATACTGCCCGCAAAACCGTCATTTTGGGGCCTGGCTCAGGAAGCGGGACCTCAACGGCTCCTGCAATCAGAATCACCTCGGCCCCTCGCCTGGCGGCTTCCTCCGCCAGCGCCACCCCCTGACGACCGCTGGATCTATTGCCAAGAAAACGTACGGGGTCTAAGGCTTCCCTGGTCCCTCCAGCCGTGATGATCAAACGCTTGCCTTCAAGAACACCGGAGGCTTGTTGATCTCTCACAAGGTCAGCCACCATTCGCACGATGAACTCGGGTTCGGGCAGTCGGCCTGGACCGCTATCGCCGGAACTCAAAGCTCCGCTCTCCGGATCAACGATTGTCCACCCGCGGGACCGAAGAACCGAAACGTTCTCTTTCGTGGCTGGGTTCAACCACATGTTGGTGTGCATCGCCGGAAACGCGATTATCGGAGCCGAGGTAGCAAGCAAAGTCGTGGTTAGGAGGTCATTCGCCAGGCCGAACCGCGCCCTCGCTAGAAGGTCGGCCGTGGCCGGCGCCAGCACCATGAGGTCGGCATTTCTAGCGAGTTCTACATGCCCCTCACCGGCGTGATGAAATACTTGGGTCTCGACGGAGTTCTCGCTTAACTCACGCCACGTGGCCGCGCCGACGAACTCAAGTGAGGTTGGAGTTGGCACAACGTGAACATCCCAGCCAAGTTTCCTTAGACCACGCACGACGTACGCGACCTTATAGGCCGCGATTCCAGCCCCTACGCCAACGACAACGGTTGGTGCCTTGCTACTTGCTGACTTCTCCACTGAGCTCCAGCTTGTCATCAACGATTTCACGCAACGCAATCGACAGCGGCTTGTCATCGGGTTCAGTCGGGACAACCGGACCGACGAACTGGATCATGTTGGACTCAAGTTGAGTGTTGTAAGCGTTGATCTGACGCGCACGCTTGGCGGCGTAGATCACAAGGGCATACTTCGACTCTGTACGCTCAAGTAACTCGTCGATCGGAGGGTAGGTGATGCCTTCCGGTTTTGCGACAATTCCCGACATAGAAAAGAACTCCTTGGTATCGCGGCCCGGCTGGCCAACATAGAACGATCTTGGCGCCGGAAACACCCTGAGTCTAGTTGAGGCCCAGGGTCTGAGCCAGTTCCTGAACTGTGGAGTTCACGTCAACATTGACGATTACCGTTTCAAACTCCCCCACAGCTGCCATCTCAGCTTTCGCAGTCTGAAGACGCCGACTCTGTTCCGCGGCATCCTCGGTGGCACGTCCGAGCAGGCGTTTCTCAAGTTCTTTCCATGAGGGCGGCGCGAGAAATATTCCATGAGTATCAGGCAGACGACGCATCACCTGACGCGCACCGTCAAGGTCCACCTCCAAAAGCACGACGCGCCCCTCATCCTGACGCTCACGGACCCAGTCAGCAGGGGTGCCATACCTGTACTTTTTGTGCACCACTGCCCACTCGAGAAGTCTGTCCTCGGCGATCAGCCGGTCAAACTGTTCGTCCGAGATGAAGAAATAGTCTCTTCCGTCGACCTCACCGGGGCGCGATGGTCTGGTGGTCGCCGAGATCGACAACTGCAACTGAGGGTACCGAGCCACAAGTTGTTTCAGGACCGTGCCTTTGCCGACGCCAGAAGGACCGACCAGAACGTAGAGTGGAACCGTAGTCATGTCCCATAGATTGGCATTAAGTGCGTCGTCAGCGCCATTTTTCCCTTCTTGACACGTTAGGGAAATGGAACTAGCCGAATCGCTCCACAAGCGCCCGCCGTTGCAGCGGACCCAGACCGCGTACACGGCGAGTCTCAGCGATTCCCAGTTCATCCATGAGTTGACTCGCGCGTTGTGGTCCGACTCGAGGGAGAGACTCCAGTAGCACCTTAACGCGCATCTTCGCGATAGCTTCGTCACTCACCCCGAGTTCCAGTACCTCGGATACCTTGTACTCGCGTTTCTTGAGACCTGTCTTAATCTCTGCTCGACGTCGCCTCGCGATCGTTGCCTTCTCTAGGGCTTCAGCGCGCTGCTGTTGTGAAAGTGCTGGAAGTGCCATCGTTCCTCCTGTTTTAGCGTCAGGGTTGCTCACCCCGATGATCGGGTCAACGCACCGTTTGGGCGTGGAAAATACAACACTGTATTGGCGCCAGAATAGCGTGTGGACAGCACAAATGTCGCGAAACCGTCCAGGTATGGCCCCTGAAATGATCGCGATTAATTACGATCCGGCCTAATACTCGTCAATAGCCTCGTCGTCCCAGTCATCCGTGGGGTTGTCGACCGGGGTATCTTTGGCGCTCTGTTCCTTGTGCCACGGGTTATCCAGCGACTTACGAACCGCGTCTAAAACAGCATTGACGTATGCCGGAGAATCATCGGTCGAGAGATCCTTGACTATGGCCACCGCCTCGTCTATGGCCGTAATCGGTGGAACTTCTTCGGCATTATGAAGCATCTCCCAGACCGCGACACGCATTACTGCGACATCCACCGCCGGGAGTCGGTCGAGTCCGGCCCCCTTGGCGTGCCTGTCGAGGAGCCGATCGACTCCGGGCAAGTCATCTGAGATCCCCTCGATAATGCGCACCGAATACTCAGGCAACGGAGAAGGCGCTGATGTGAGTGCTTGTCGCTCCGACAAAAGCCCACGCAGGGCCGCAGGATTCCGAGTCAGACCTTTTTGATCAGCCTCAAACAGGATGTCTGCGGCCCTCTTGCGGGCCTTCGTTCTTGAGGTGTACTTACCTCGCTGATGCGCCACATCCGACCTATTCGTTCACGCGACCCGCATACTCACCGGTGCGGGTATCGACCTTGATTAGTGTGCCCTCGTCCATGTAAAGCGGCACCTGGATTTCATAGCCCGTTTCGACCGTTGCTGGCTTGGTACCAGCATTGGACCTATCTCCCTGCAAACCGGGCTCGGTGTGAGTAATCCGCAGGTTTACTGTTGCGGGCAACTCAACAGACAGCACTGTACCTTCATGGAAGGCCACGACCGCTGGCTGATTATCGATCAGGTAATTTGCGACATCCCCAACGACCTCAGGCGCAATTGGTGTCTGCTCGTAGGTGTCGTCGTCCATGAAGACAAAGGAGTCACCGTCGTTATACAGGTAGGTCATATCGCGGCGATCAACGGTGGCGGTCTCTACCTTCAGTCCGGCATTGAACGTCTTATCGATCGACTTGCCGCTTAGGACGTTCCGGATTTTCGTCCGAACAAATGCTGGCCCCTTGCCCGGCTTAACGTGCTGGAACTCAAGCACCTGCCACAACTGGCCGTCAATGACCAGAATCATGCCATTCTTTAGATCGTTTGTTGTTGCCACTGGTAAAGCTCGTTTCTGTAGATTCTGACTCAGTTTATCGCGACCACCCGCATGATCTCATCGACCACTGCGTCCGGATCAACGTGGGTTGTGTCGCAATGCAGATCGTAGAGGCCCTGATACCCCTCCTCTAGTGTCCGGTTCAGTTGCCGGAACCAGGCGCGTGGAGTCCCAAGAAAGCCCGGTTGAGCAGCCCCAAGACCACTTCTACGCGCCAGTGTTTCAAGGTTTGCGTCCAGGTAGATCACGATGACATCTTTCTCCCTTGCGGCCAGCAGAGCGGAGCGTACCGCCCTGTCGAGCGGCGCAGACGGAGGCAGTTCCACGACGTGTCTTTGATCAGTGTTCTTTGAGACCATTTCAACCAGGTCGCGCGCCCGCATATTTATCCTGCGCTGGGCATCCTCGGGATCTTGAACAAAGGCCTCTGTAACAGAGGTCTCTTCTGTTCCCAGCGCCTCAGAAGCATCCAGTAGCCCGGAGCCGAGTCGATCCGACAGGACTCTGCCAACGGCACTTTTTCCACTGCCCGAAGGCCCGATCAGTACAAGAGAATCACCCATGTCCAGCACTACCTACCTAAGACCGATACGTTCTGCAGGTGTGGATAGTTCATTCGGAGAGACGCTGCGCACCACCGGGTTGCCGATTCCGTCGAGAACGACGAATCGTAACTGACCGTCGCGGACCTTCTTGTCCGAGAACATGTGGACCAGTAGATCACTCAACTCTCCCTCGTATCGAGTGGGAAGTCCGACTGCTCCAAAGAGAGTTCTATGAAGCTCAATGTCTTCTTCACTCAGTAATCCGAGTTCACCTGCCAACTCTGCGGCGAAGATCGCCCCCATCGCTACCGCCTCTCCGTGGCGAAGCGTGTAGCCTTCCTCTTTCTCGATAGCGTGTCCGAGAGTGTGGCCGTAGTTCAAATGTTCCCGTACTCCGGCTTCGGTTCGGTCCTCACCAACGACACTCGCCTTGACACGCACCGCTCGCTCAATGATCTCGCGAAGAACCGTTGCTCCCTCTCTGGTAGCCCAAACGACATCGTCAAGTCGTGGATTATCCCTAAATATCTCCAAGATGCGGGTGTCCGCGATGAATCCACACTTGATGATTTCAGCGAGCCCGCCACGATAGTCCGCCTGTGGCAGCGTTGCAAGATAGTCCGTGTCACAGATGACTGCGACAGGGTCGTAGAAGGATCCAACCAGATTTTTCCCAGCTCCGGTGTTGATTCCGGTCTTTCCCCCGACAGCTGCATCGACCATACCTAACAACGTCGTCGGCATATTGATATTCGCGATGCCACGCAGCCATGTCGCGGCTAAGAATCCGCCCATGTCTGTCGTCGCTCCGCCGCCTAGAGAGACAACGGAGTCTTTTCTGCCGATTCTGGCCTCCCCCATTGCATCCCATCCTCGTTCGACCACACCGTATGTTTTGGCCAGCTCCGCGACAGGATGAGGGAAGAGAGTCACTTCGCGCCCGGTGTTCTTGATCTTCTGCTCTACAACCCGCGCGTGGTTTGCCAGTGTCTCGGGATAAACCAGAAAAACGCTCATCACATCTGACGGAAGCAGATCGACGGCTCGCCTCTGCGCCCCCGTTCCGATAAGCACCGGGTACTCGCGGCTGCCCTGCACAGTTACCTCGATAACTGGAGTCAACTCAACCATTACTTGATCTGCTACCTCCTGAGGGGGTCCGGCAGAAGTCCACACCTGAATATCCGCCACCTCCTCGAACAGTGGATTTCTTCTCTCCGCCAGCGTCTGAAGAGTGGCCTTCGGGTTCCTGCGCATCAGCGGTCGCCGCGGCGACCGACGAATCCTCCGTAGCAGCTCCCCCTCATCGGCCCTGATCCAAACAGCGTGTCCCCTGGCCAAAACTCCTTGGACCGATGGCGATTCAATGGCGCCACCTCCCAACGAAATGACCGCTTGCTCAGTCTCAAGGCCCTCAATTATTCGGGACTCCAGAGCGCGAAAATACGGTTCCCCTCGATCTGCGAAGATTTCTCCGATACTTCGTCCTTCGGCTTCCTCGATTAGGACATCGGAATCGATGTGCCTCACGCCAAGCTCCCGAGAGAGAATCTTGCCAACACGGGACTTGCCTGATCCGGGCAGTCCCACGATAAATATCGGCAGTGGAACAGCGGCCTCGGACACGTCAGCGCCCAGCCTCTTGCGAAAGAACAGAGTCAACGTAGCGCTGGTGGACCTCGAGCTGTTCTCTCACTTCGCCGAGCGAGCGACCACCGAATCGCTCCGTCAATGCGCGCGCCAACACCAAGGCAACCATCGATTCACATATCACTGCGGCTGGGACAACCTGACAGGTGTCGGAACGCTGGTGGAAGGCCGATTCCTCTTCGCCGGTTGAAAGGTTAACTGTCGAAAGAGCCCTCGGAACGGTTGAAATCGGCTTGAATCCGACTCGGGCAACAACGGGCTCGCCATTGGATGTTCCTCCCTCAATCCCTCCGGAGCGGTTCGAGGAGCGAGTAACCGCGCCGGACCTCAGAACAATCTCGTCCTGGACCGCCGCGCCGAAACTTCGTGCCGCGGTGAAACCATCACCGATCTCGACGGCCTTAGCCGATTGAATTCCCATCAGCGCCGCAGCGATCTGTGCGTCTAGTTTCATCTCTGATGATACGTGTGATCCGAGGCCCAGTGGAACGTTCCAGGCCACGACCTCAACCACTCCTCCGACTGTGTCACCGCCTTCTTTCGCGCTGTCAACAACCGCTCGAAAGGCTTCATCGAGAGAGGGGTCAAGCGTCCGCATTGGTGAAGCCTGAAGCGCATCCCGGTCGGTCGCCCCTGGGAATGCCGCCCTACCCTTGACAGTTCCTACCTCAACAACATGCCCAATGATCTCGGTTCCAGCTACCTCGCGGAGCAGGGAGCGAGCCAGGGCGCCAAGAGCGACGCGTGCGGCCGTTTCACGTGCCGAAGCACGCTCCAGTATGTTGCGCGCGTCGTCAGTTCGGTAAGAGACCATTCCGGCTAGGTCCGCATGTCCTGGCCGGGGAGTCGTAAGCTTCTTGTTCCGGCTCATCTCTCGACTATCGCCCTTGCCAGCGTCGACGCGAAGCTCCGCCTCATCAACTGGATCAGCGCTCATGACCGCCTGCCACTTCGGCCACTCTGAGTTGCCGATCTCAATCGTTATCGGCGCTCCCGTCGTCCGTCCATGCCGCAGTCCGGAGATTACCCTTACCTCGTCCCGCTCGAAGGCTTGACGAGCCCCTCGTCCGTAACCGAGGCGGCGTTCAGCCAGGGCCTCCTGGATCATCCCAGTCGTTACCGGGACGCCAGCTGGCATTCCCTCCATGAGAGCAATTAGTGCTGGTCCGTGTGATTCACCTGCAGTGGTCCAAGAAAGCATGCAACTAGCTTTCCACAATCCGTCCTACCCGTGCGTCAGGGGAGCAAGCATTGGTACGAGGCAGCCGATTGCGAAGCTACTCCAGGTACCGACATACAAAAAGGGACCGAGGGCAAATCGGTGGCCGATAGTTGCCCCATGCCGCCTAAGGCTCAGGGCGGCAATACCCGCGAATAAATATGCCAGAAGTAAACCCAATACGGATGCCATGAGTGACATCGTCCCGAGCCCGAACCCCAGAACCGGGGCGAGTCGAACGTCACCCCGTCCGATCTGGCCGGTGCGCGCCCCGATGAAAGAGGGAACTAGCCAAAGCAGCGCCCCCAGAGCCGGAGCGAGAACCCCGTCAATCCTGAAGCCCACGTTGATAAGGGTGATGAACCAGGAGACGAAGATCTCGAATGCCATCAGAGAGGTTAGTTCGCTCGGTAGTTTTCGAGACCGGGCATCAATCAGCAGTGAGAGCCAGCCCAGCGTGACGACCGAGCTGAGAACACCGACCACCCCGATACCCCACGAGGGATCACCGAGAGAACCCGGACTGGGATCAAGATGGCTCCCCATCCAAAGCGGAAGCGTCCCAAGTAGCAGGCTTGCCCACACTAAGGAAAGCGAACTTGGCAACCCTGCTTGCGGGTACTGCTTCCGCAGGTGATCGCCCCTTATCGCGAGATAGATGGCGTTGGTGGCGACAGTAATCGCCCCAACTAACAAAGCGACAGAACCGGGGTCGCTCACCGAGGCTATCTTCGCATCCGGGCCGCAGTTTGAACGGCTTTGAAGACTGGCTCATACGGGACTTCACGATCCGTCATCAGCTTTACCTGAGCGATGCCCTGGTGCACCAACATCGATAGCGGCGAGGCCACTCTCGCGCCCGCTCTAAGAAAAGCTTCTGATAGCGCCTGGACGGACTCTGAGTAGGTCACGTCCAGCAGCACTGAGTCTGATCTTGGGCGGAGGAGCGGAGCAAGTACATCACTTGCGGAGGGGGGAATAGTGGAGATGACTACTGGTGCGCTTGATGCCGCCTCAGCCACCAGGTCGACCAGCTTGAGCGGGATTGCTTCAGCGCTGATTCCGAGTTTTGGCGCGATTGAAAAAGCGCCACCAATGCCGGCCAGGTTTCTCGCGGCGACATGGACATCTCGATATCCAAGGGTTGCGAGCGCTGCCAACGCGGAACAGGCGGTGGCACCGTTTCCGATGATAAGCGGGCTTCCTTCCGGGTGGTTCTCAAGGCCCGGTCTAAGAGCTTCTTCGATGCCCCTGACGTCCGTGTTGAAAGCCGCCTTCAGTCCACCCTGCATGACGACGGTATTGGCGACTCCCAGAGCCTTGGCCAAAGACTCGACGCTGTCTACCTGCTTCAGGATCTCTCGCTTGCACGGCATAGTAACGCTGACCCCGATGCAGTCGCTCCCAAGATCTTCCATGAACGTAGGGAGGGACTCTGCATCCACTTCAAAGCGCCTGTATTGCCAATCCAGTCCGAGTAGCCCATACGCAGTTTGGTGAAGCACCGGAGAGAGCGAGTGCTCGATCGGTTTGCCAATGACACAGGCCCAGGTCACAGTCCCTCCCCCACTGTCGATCTCAGTTGGCTAATTGCAACCGTTGGTGGCGCACCACTCGTCGAGCAACTTTTGGTTTTCTTCCTGTTCGGCCAGAGTGTCGGCAAACTTTGTTTCACCGGTGTCTAGGTTGACCGTCACGAAATAGAGCCATGATCCCGCTTCGGGATTTAGTGTCGCTTCAATTGCTTCCACAGAAGGCGAAGCAATTGGCCCGGGCGGAAGTCCTTTGTGAATGTATGTGTTGTAAGGATTCTCATTCTGGAGATCTGCGAGCGTCGGAATTCCACCTGACTTTCCCACTCCGTACAAGACTGTTGAGTCCATTTGTAGAAGTCCGACTGTCTCCGCATCAGTATTCTCAAGTCGGTTCTCGATTACCCTGGCAACCTTCGCTAGGTCCACATGATTGCCAGCCTCACGTTCGAGGATGGAGGCCTTGGTTAAAACCTTCATCCACTGGTCCTCCGGAGCCCCCAGGGTCGTTAGGGTATTGACGGTCGCCGCGACCATCTGGCTAATGATGGTCTCCGGGGTGTCATTTGAGGAGATCTCATACTCTCCCGGAGCAGGCCAGCCTTCCGGATCTCCACCGGCCACGGCTGGGAGTCCAATTGCCTCAGGATTGTTGAAAGCCGCGTTCACATCCTCTTCCGTGAAACCACCCACGGTCACCATGCGTTCTTTGATCTGCGCGGCAGTTTGCCCCGAGTTGACCGTTATGGTGTTGTCTGAACGATTAGTCTCATCAAGCATTGCGGCAAGGGCCCCCGCAGCCGACATCTCTAACTTCAGTGAGTAGTTTCCCGGGCGAATTGTCGAGGCAGCCGAGTTGTTGTCGAATGCACGAATGAACGCTGCCGGACTCTTTACAACCCCCGCTTCGTACAGCGTCTGTGCGATATCGGATCCGTGATCACCCGATTCAACCGTCACGGTCACCTCGGTCGTTCCCGGGCCGGGGTAGTCATCGGCTTCACTCTGACTTCCGTCTCCGGACAGACTCTGGAGCGCAAACCAAACCGCTACGGCCAGAAGTGCTACCACCGCGAGAAGAATCAGAGTGGTCCTTATGGCCTTTCGGCGCTTGCGTGCTTTTCCTTTTGTCACGGCGAGCGAACCCGTGATCGGACCCGTTCCCGTTCGGACCGGGTCTGTGGGCGGCCGATCATTCTCCGCTTGCGCCGCGTGCCGTGTCGAGACCTTTGGTGATGCCCCGGTACGCGCCATCGCGGACGTGTCAGGACTGACCCGGTGATCTGTGGGTGTGGCCATCGAAGCGGCATTTTTAGGTGTGGTGGCAGAAGCGGCATTCTTGGGCGCGGTGGCCGAGGCCGCGGCACTTCTAGGTTCTGTTGCAGAGGCAGCATTCTTGGGCGCGACAGCCGAGTCAGCACCATCCTCAGGCCGTGTGGCTGAGGTGGCCTTTTTTGGCGTGACGTCCGAGGTTGCGCCCTTGGACTCGGGGCTACTGGATCGAGTTGCCCTAGGCGGAAACCCCCATTGAGTGGAAGTCCCTTTTATCTGCTCCGAGTGTTCAGGCGTCTTTGGCGGGTGAGAGGGAACAATCGAATCTCTCAGTGCTGGTGTCGAAGATCCTTCCGACCCCTCTTTCCCCTGCTGACCTGACACACTCTGTCCGAAGTCTGCAGAGGCCTCTGGAGACTTGGGAATTCGGGAGCCATGAATGTCCTTGCGAGAGGGAAAGGGATACGGCTGAGCGTTCCCCTTCTTCTCTGACGGAGTTTCCTCAACCACCTGGAAGTCCTTCCGATGCCCACTTAGTCTCGCCGACGGTCTCTCCCGGAGCCAAACTGCTAGACCGCTCCAATTCAAGAGCTTGCTCAAGAATAATCTGTGCTGCCATCTGATCGATGATGTTTCGGCTTCGGCGTGTATCAATGCCGATTTCGTGAAGTTTTGATTGCGCCTGAGCTGTCGTCAGGCGCTCGTCCACCAGACACACTCGCACACCGGATACCAGCTTCGCAATTTCTTCGGCGAACAAACGAGCCTTCTTCGCTGCGGGTCCTTCGTTCCCGGCCATGTTCTTGGGTAGTCCCACTACCACCTCGATGACCTCACGTTCCAGGCAGATCCGAAGCACTCTCTTTATCCCTCGGCTCCTAGGGTGTGCCGGAATCGTCTCAAGCGGCAACACTAGCGAAGCCGCAGCATCACTGACTGCAACTCCGATTCGTGCTTCGCCAACGTCTATTCCTAGACGCACACCCGACCTCAGGATCTGGCTCCGCTCGCCTCGTCGACAACGGCGGCCAGAGCATCCTCAATCGCGTTCGGATCGGTGCCGCCTCCCTGTGCAACATCAGGCTTGCCTCCGCCGCCGCCGCCAAGAACCTTGGCTCCAGTTCGAACGAGATCTCCCGCCTTCAGTCCCTCATCACGCGCCGCCTGGTTTGTCGCGACAACGACGGTTGGTTTGTCATCACAAACGGCTCCGATAACCACGACTGCAACTCGATTGTTTCCGAGTCTGTCTCGAACGTCCGTGGCGATTGAACGCGCGGCAGCGGCGGAGGAAACGGTTCCCAGATCAGCGCGCGCCACCAGCAACCCGTTAATCTCCGTGGCACTATCGGCCACTTCACCAGCCCGTGCAGCAAGGATCTGATCTTGCATGGCAGCAACCTGACGCTCACTGGACTTGAGCTTGTCCAGCAGGGCAGCAACCTTCTCGGGTAACTCCTCGGGTCGGCCCTTGAGCAACGTCGAAAGCTGTCCGACTAGCGCATGTTCAGTTGCCTGGAACTGATAGGAACCATCCGCAACCAGAGCGTCAATACGACGAACCCCTGAGCCGATCGAGCTCTCACCGAGGACATTCAAGCGACCGATCCGCCCGGTAGTTGGAACGTGTGTACCCACGCAAAGCTCGCGCGACCAGCCATCTCCGATGTTAACGACGCGCACCACCTGACCGTACTTCTCACCGAACAGCGCCTGAGCGCCAAGTGCTTTAGCCTCGTCGATGTTCATCCAGCTGTCGGTAACCTGAAGATCATCCGTCATCTTTGAGTTGACGAGTTGCTCAATGTCGCGAACCTGACCCTCCGAAAGGGCCTTACCGTGCCGGAAATCAAAACGCATTCTTGATGGTGAGTTTTCCGAGCCAGCCTGGACCGCCTGTTCCGAGACGATCTCGTGCAGTGCCTGATGCACCATGTGCGTCGATGTGTGTGCACGAGCGATCGCGAGTCTGCGGTCGGCATCAATCTCCGCGAATGCCCTGTCTCCCACCGCCACAGTTCCCTCGTTCAAGGTTCCGTGATGAACGAATAGTCCTTTGATAGGGGCCTGTACGTCGACCACATCAATCACGGCTCCGCCCTCAAGGCGAATCTGCCCAGAATCGGCGAGTTGGCCGCCGGACTCCGCGTAGAACGGAGTCCGCGAAAGAACTATCTCAACTTCGGCGGGACCAGTTAGGGCGGCTACTGCCTCCCCTCCCGAGAGCAAACCAACAACCTCGGCTTCTCCAGAACTGTGGTCGTAGCCGATGAACTCAATCTCAGGCGCGCTGGCTGCAATCCTGTTGAATACCGACGCATCCACGTGTCCGGTCTTCTTCGCACGGCTATCGGCGCGCGCACGCTCCTTCTGCTCTTGCATTAGCGAGCGGAACTTGGTTTCATCAACGCGCACTCCCCGCTCCGCCGCCATTTCAAGCGTGAGATCGATTGGGAACCCGTACGTGTCGTGCAGGGTAAATGCGTCGTCACCACTAAGCATCACGGGGTCGCTCCCCGCGTTCCTAGATGCCTTGGTCACGGCTAGGTCAAAAATGTTCGTCCCTGAATCCAGAGTTCTCCGGAACGCTTCTTCCTCGCCGTATGCGACGTCGGCGATGCTATCCCAGTTTGTGATCAACTCGGGGTACGAGGGGGCCATTGCATCACGTGAGATCGGATAGACCTCGGGGAGCACCTTTTCGTCGACTCCAAGAAGTCGGATTGAACGAATAGCCCGGCGCATCAGTCTGCGTAGCACGTAGCCTCGCCCGTCGTTTCCGGGACGAACACCATCATTGATGAGCATCATCGACGAACGAACATGGTCTGCGATGACGCGCATTCTAACGTCGTCTTCGGCTCCAGCACCGTAACGTTTGCCGGTTAACTCCTCTACCCTAGTGATTACCGGGCGCACCTCGTCGATTTCGAACATGTTCGGCTTGTCTTGCAAGACAAAAGCAAGACGCTCGAGTCCGGCTCCTGTATCGATCGATTTTTCGTCAAGTTCATGTAGTAACTCGTAGTCCTGTCCCTCGCCGGGACCCCGCATGTACTGGTCGAAAACCAGGTTCCAAAGCTCAAGGTAGCGGTCCCCGCCCGGGTCGATGGATCCACCCACCGCCTCGGGCCCATACTCGGGGCCGCGGTCATAGTGCCATTCGCAGCAGGGACCCGCGGGTCCCGGTTGACCGGTGGACCAGAAGTTCTCTTCTCGGGGCAACCTAACAATGTGCCTAGAGTCCAATCCGATCTGGTTGGTAAGGATGTCTAGCGATTCGGTATCTCCGTCCCACACGGTCACCCACAGGCGATCGGCGTCGAGTCCGTACTTGCCTTCATCTACCGGACCTGAAAGCAGATCGAACGCGTAGTTGATCGCCCCTTCCTTGAAGTAATCACCAAACGAAAAGTTCCCGTTCATCTGAAAAAAAGTTCCGTGACGGGAGGTGTAGCCAACGTTTTCGATGTCATTTGTGCGAATGCACTTTTGCACCGAGGCGACGCGCGGCCATGGCGCCTTCTCTTCTCCGATGATGTACGGAATGAACGGAACCATCCCCGCAACGGTGAAGAGTAGCGAGGGGTCCGGAGAAATAAGAGAGACAGACGGGAGCTCGACGTGGTCGTTCGCGACAAAGTAGTCGAGCCATCGCTGACGAATCTCAGAGGTACGCATGGTGTCAGTGCTCCGGTATCTAAAGGGCAGGGAGAACGAGGATTGTTAACTCGCAGGTGGACGGAAGAAGTCCCTTCCGTCCACCTGACATGAAATGCTCTAAAGCGGTTCCTAGCGTGAGTAGTACTCGACGACCATTTGGACGTCGCACTCAACCGGGACCTCATCGCGCTTCGGTCGGCGGACCAGAACGGACTTGAGCTGTGCCAAATCAACGTCCAGATACTCAGGGGTCTTCGGTAGAACCTCGGCGTGAGCCCCTGTCGCCGCAATTTCGAAGGGAACCGTGGTCTGTGACTTCGGCTTAACCTGAATAACCTGGCCAGGCTTCACACGGAACGACGGACGGTCAACGATCTGTCCGTCGACCA
Organism: Actinomycetaceae bacterium MB13-C1-2; assembly: GCA_035621235.1. Taxonomy (NCBI): domain Bacteria; kingdom Bacillati; phylum Actinomycetota; class Actinomycetes; order Actinomycetales; family Actinomycetaceae; species Actinomycetaceae bacterium MB13-C1-2. The sequence continues at coordinate 2,062,216 of CP141731.1, read as the reverse complement.
GGATGTGACGGTGAACAACGTCTTGTCGTGCCTGTGCCATTGTACGAGCGAAGCCAGAACGGAGTACCAGGGCGTCGAGGCGCATCTCGAGCAGCTCGACCAGGTTCTCACCAGTCAGTCCCTGTTCTTTCTTCGCCTCCGCGAATGCGCGGGCCATCTGCTTCTCACGAATACCGTACTGCTCGCGTAGACGCTGCTTTTCCTTCAGACGCACGGCATAATCGGACTCTTGACGACGACGTGTACGACCGTGTTCGCCCGGGCCGTAGGGGCGCTTCTCGAAGTAGCGCACAGCCTTCGGGGTTAGGGGGACGCCAAGTGCGCGCGACTGGCGCACCGACTTACGGGAACGGTTTCCCGACATATGTTCTCTCCTGTTTCAGTCTGTCATGGGCGGATGCTCTACCCATGGGGCCAACTCCCGGAATCGTTCGCAGTTACGCAACACAATCCCATCGGCTAAGACCCCAGGACTCTTTAGTTATTGAAAACACGCCAACCGCATACACAGATAACGTGCCGCGTTCGAGCCTAGTGCACGTCGAGGATGTTTCGGATCGCCTGTAGCCGTTTTCCTATGAGGGCTTCCTCACCCCTGCCGGACGGCTCATAGTAGCGAGTTCCTACCAGGTTATCCGGAAGGTACTGCTGGACGGCTACGGCGTGGGGTTCGTCGTGGGCGTACTTGTAGCCTTCTCCGTGCGAGAGTTTCTTGGCTCCGGCATAGTGCGCGTCACGCAGATGGAGCGGGACCGGGCCTGTTTTGCCGGCTCGCAGATCGCCCTGAGCGGCATCAATGGCGGTAATAACGGAGTTTGACTTAGGCGCCGTGGCGACGGCGATCACCGCCTCAGCCAAGATGATTCGTGCCTCTGGCATTCCCACTAGCGCCACCGCTTGAGCGGCCGCCACCGCCACTTGCAGGGTGCTTGGCGATGCCATCCCAACATCCTCAGCCGCACAGATCATCACTCGCCGGGCAACAAATCGGGGGTCCTCGCCCGCCTCAAGCATTCGTGCAAGGTAGTGAACTGAGGCATCAACGTCACTTCCCCGCATCGACTTTATGAAAGCGCTTGCCACATCGTAATGCTGATCCTGATCCCAGCGGACAAGGGCAACCGACGCAGCAGTCGATACGTCATCAGCCGTTATCTCTTCTACTCCTCTATCGTTTGCAGCAGAGAATGAGGCCTCAAGCAGTGTCAGAGCCTTGCGAGCATCCGATCCAGAAACACTAACCAGCGCTTCCAGCGCATCGTCATCCAACGTCGCCCGGCCAGCGAGGCCACGCTCATCTTCAAGGGCTCTTGTTATCGCCTTGCGAATGTCATCCTCGCTAAGGGGATTCAGAACCAGCAGCAGAGAGCGGGAGAGCAACGGTGAGATAACCGAAAAAGAAGGGTTCTCGGTTGTTGCTGCAACAAGGGTGATCCACTGGTTTTCTACCGCTGGGAGCAACGCATCCTGCTGTGACTTCGAGAAGCGATGAACCTCATCAATGAAAAGCACCGTGTTCTGCCCGGTTGCACCCTGATGCCTACGGGCGCTTCCGATGACCTCACGCACTTCCTTGACTCCGGCACTGACTGCGGATACCTCCGCGAACCGGCGATCAGACTGCCTGGCAATTAGGTAGGCCAACGTAGTTTTACCCGTTCCGGGTGGTCCCCAGAGGATCACTGAGGAAACACCTGTGGACTCCTTGGAAAGGAGTCTGGACATTGGAGAGCCAGGAGTAAGGAGATGATCCTGGCCAAGTACCTCTTCGACACTACGCGGACGCATCCGAACCGCCAGCGGAGCACTCCCCGACTCCGCGGGCAGTCCTAACTCATCGACACCGAGCGCATCAAAAAGATCCACAGTCCATTTCCCGCTCAGTCGAAGAGTGAGGTTTCGCCAGCGCCTTCGCGCACCACTTCTGGATATCCCTGCTCGAACGAGACGACCGTGGTTGCCCCGCCCTCACCGACCGGCGCGTCCACAACCAAATCGACCTGGCTACCTATGGCGTCTGCAACGTCCTCACCGTAGATCAGCGGATCTTCAGTTCCAGGAAGAATTAGCGTCGAACAGAGAAGCGGCTCGCCCAACTCACGCACAATCGCCTGCGTTATGGTGTGCTCTGGGATTCGAACCCCAACGGTTTTCTTCTTCTTATTCAGTGTCATCCGGGGCACTTCTTTCGTGGCGTGCAGGATGAAGGTGTAGGCCCCCGGAGTGAGGGCCTTGATGGTGCGAAAAGCTTTGTTATCGACGATAACAAGTTCCCCGAGCTGACCAAATGAATCACAGAGCAACGAGAAGTTATGCGACTCATCCAGCTTTCGGACAGAGCGGATTGTGTCCATCCCGGCTTTGTTCCCAAGCTTGCACGCAATCGCGTAGCCGGAGTCTGTCGGAATCGCGACCGTTCCACCATCGTTCAGCGTCTGGACGACTCTGCTGATCAATCTGGGCTGGGGGTTGTCGGGATGTATCTCAATCGTTGTCATACCCCAACTTTAGTGGTGCTTTCCGACAAGTCGAGGGGTCACCTCAGGACTCTGTCTTCTCCGACTCTTTAGCTTCGGGCTTCCAGTCGACGCCCGTCTCTTTACGCTGCTCTTCCGGTATTGGTGCGGGCGCAGAAGTTAGCGGATCGAAACCACCCCCGGACTTCGGGAATGCGATGACGTCTCGGATAGATGGCGCGCCGACCAAAAGGGCAGCAATACGATCCCACCCGAAGGCGATTCCTCCGTGAGGAGGTGCACCGAACTGGAACGCATCAAGCAAGAAGCCGAACTTCTCCTGCGCCTCTTCCGTGCCGATACCCATCACCGCAAAGACGCGCTCCTGGACGTCACGGCGATGGATACGGATCGACCCTCCGCCGATCTCGTTTCCGTTGCATACGATGTCGTAAGCAGAGGCTAGCGCGGCCCCAGGATCAGTATCGAAGGTGTCGGCAAACTCAGGTTTCGGTGAAGTGAACGCGTGGTGAACTGCGGTCCAGGCCGAAGCACCCAGTGCAACGTCACCTTCTGATTTGGCCTGTGCAGTCGGCTTGAACAGCGGTGCGTCGTCCACCCACACGAATGCCCAGGCGTTCGGATCGATCAGGCCCAGACGCTCACCAATCTCAAGGCGAGCTGCGCCAAGCAGTCCGCGAGCATCGTCCGGATCACCCGCAGCAAAGAAAATACAGTCTCCGTTCTGAGCGCCGGTTGCCTCCGCCAGGCCGTTTCTTTCCTCTTCCGAAATGTTCTTGGCGACCGGACCACCCAGGGTGCCGTCTTCACCGATCGTGACGTACGCCAGTCCTCTCCCGCCTCGTGAGCGAGCCCAGTCCTGCCACTTGTCGAAAGTCCTTCGGGGCTGCGATGCTCCGCCGGGCATGACCACCGCACCCACGTAGGGGGCATTGAACACACGGAACGGTGACCCCGCAAAATACTCGGTTAGGTTTACCAGTTCAAGACCGAAGCGCAGATCAGGTTTATCAGTTCCAAAGCGCTCCATGGCCTCACGGAATGGCATATGAGGAATCGGCGTTGGAATGTCGTATCCGATCACGCTCCACACGGCCTTAAGAACCTTTTCGGCGGCGGCAATAACATCTTCTTGATCCACGAAACTCATCTCAACATCCAGTTGAGTGAACTCGGGCTGTCTATCGGCACGGAAGTCTTCGTCGCGGTAGCAACGAGCGATCTGGAAGTACCGTTCCATTCCCGCAACCATTAGAAGCTGCTTAAAAAGTTGTGGCGACTGAGGAAGTGCATACCAGGAACCGGGAGACAAGCGCGCAGGAACCACAAAATCTCGCGCTCCCTCGGGCGTGGAGCGGGTCAGAGTGGGCGTTTCGATCTCAGTAAACCCAAGACCATAAAGTGTTTCGCGGGCCGCACGGTTCATTTCCGAACGTACTCGCAGCGCCTCAGCAGCCTTTGGACGTCGCAGGTCGAGGTAGCGATACTTTAGACGGACGTCTTCTCCTGCCTCGGGTTCATCGGTGTGAGTCGAAACCTGGAACGGCAGCGGTGCCGAGGTGTTGAGAATCTCTACCTCGTCAGACAACACCTCTACCTGGCCGGAAGGAAGCGACAGGTTTTCGTTGCCCTCGGGTCGCAAGGAGACTTCGCCGGTGACGCGCAGCACGTACTCGGGGCGCAACCTGTGCGCGATGTCCTCGTCGCGTACCACCACCTGTGCGATACCAGAGCGATCACGCATGTCGATAAAAACGACACCGCCATGGTCACGACGTCGATCCACCCAGCCGGTCAGAGTTACGGTTTCTCCAACGGAATCGGGCCCCAACTCGGCCATCAGATGTGTGCGCTGCACGTTTGAACCTTCCCTCAACTCCCATTGATGCTCTAGCGATTCTACGCGGGAAGCATCGGGTGACATTACAGTCACCGTGCCAGAATGACCACGTCTGCCACGTATCCTAAGCAAATGACAAGTTCAGACCCCGAGTCGCAGGCTCGATTCAGTGACCTGCCCCTCGAAGAATCGCAGTTGCAGATCCTAAGTGATCTTGGCTTCGAACATCCAACTCCAATACAGCAGGCGTCTATTCCCCTTTTGGTGGATGGTCAGGACGTTATTGGTATCGCACAGACCGGGACCGGAAAGACTGCCGCGTTCGGTCTGCCTTTGCTAACCCGCATGGACCCGGGACTCGCGGTTCCCCAAGCACTTGTGTTGGCACCGACACGCGAACTCGCTCTCCAGACCGCGGCGGCCCTTGAAGCCCTGGCTGGGCCACGCTCAGAGTTGAAGTTCGTGACCGTCTACGGCGGAGCTTCATATGCTCCCCAGCTACAGGCGCTAAAGCAGGGGTCCCAGATTGTTGTCGGCACGCCTGGTCGCACCATTGACCTCATTGAACGTGGCGCCCTAGACCTATCTCACATAAACACTCTGGTGTTAGACGAGGCCGATGAGATGCTTCGCATGGGATTCGCCGAGGAGGTTGATCAGATCCTTGCCTCCGTACCGGATCAGCGCCTCACCGCGCTCTTCTCGGCAACGATGCCACCGGGAATCGCGAAGGTAGCCCAGAAGTACCTCACCGCCGCCAAGCGGGTCGAAGTGTCTTCACCCTCGTCCACCGTTTCGACCATAAATCAGACCTACACGGTCATTCAGCCCAAGATGCGCTTCGAGGCGCTGTGCCGCTTCCTCGCCGTCTCGGATGCCGGTGCCGCGATCGTTTTCGTCCGTACTCGCAAGGATGCGGAAGAGGTCTCTCTATCCCTATCTGCGCGGGGCTTCCGGGCCGCCGGTATTTCCGGCGACGTCGCTCAAAGGGAGCGCGAGCGTCTTCTTGACGGCCTTCGCCGCGGTTATCTAGATGTGTTGGTAGCAACGGATGTGGCGGCGCGAGGGATCGACGTTGATCGCGTTGGTCTGGTGGTGAACTATGAGGTACCTCGCGAAGACGAGCAGTACGTTCACCGAGTCGGGCGTACGGGCCGAGCTGGCCGTGAGGGACAGTCCCTCACATTCTTCACTCCCCGGGACGTACGAAAACTGCGCTCCATCGAGCGCACTACCGGCTCTTCAATGCAGAAGGTACAGGTCCCCTCCGCCGAGCAGGTTCGGCTTAGTAAAGCCACCGGGGTTCTTGAAAGCGCTCTTTCCACGCAGAAGACAATCCCCGATGCGGTACTAGCGCTCCTTGATGCCAAACGAGAAGAGGGACTGCGATACCGCGACGTTGCTGCGGCCCTGCTGACCCAGGCAGCAAGCCCACGCGCGCTTGGAGAAATCTCGACGGCAGCGCAGGACCGAATGGATGACGCCTTCGAGGCTGCCACCCCCAGTTCGACCCGTAAAAAGGGCCGAACGGACTTCACCGGAAAAGGCAAGCGGTACCGCATTGAGGTTGGCCGGCGCGATGGAGTCAGTCCGGGAGGAATTGTTGGAGCAATCACCGGAGAAGCAGGGCTCCAGGGATCGGCGGTCGGGAAGATCGATATTTTCCCCTCATTCTCAGTGGTTCAAGTAGATCAAGAGCTCTCTGAAGCACAGATGAAACGCATTGATCGCGCCACTCTGCGGGGCAGGCGCATGCGCATCTCTGTTGACCGAGGGAATTCCAAGTCCGGCAAACCCAGTTTTGGGGGGAAGACGCGCAGCAAAAAGAGGGACTATAAGGGTCATAAGTGATCTGAGGGATTAGTCTGCAGATGGCGTCTCCGGGCTGTAGCAACCTGGAGACGCCAAAAAACGACTGGAGACCTCGAAGTGCTCTGAGGGACTCAGTCTCTTGGTGGCGTGACCTGGACTAGCAAATCTTCTTTCGGTGGGAACCAAGACATCGCGTCGGCGTCAATCTGTTCGCCGGATCGAATGTCCTTTACCTGATCTCGTCCCTCTGCGGGGAACCACACAAACGGGATTCCGCGCTTGGACGCCATCCGAATTTGTTTTCCAAACTTCTGAGCGCTGGGCGCAACTTCGCAGTTCACCCCGCGATCCCTTAAAGTGGCGGCAACCCGGTCGGATAAAGGACGCTCATCCTCTGAGTTCACCGCGACCATAACGACCGAGGGTGAAGGGCGAGAGGGCTCCAGTAGTCTCTCCGAGAGAATTAGCGAGACCAGGCGCGTAACTCCGACGGACAGTCCCACACCCGGGTAGGTGCGTCTGCCCTCAGAGACCAGCGTGTCGTACCTGCCCCCCGAGCAGATCGAGCCCAAAGACTCATAGCCAGGAATGATCGTCTCGTAGACCGAGCCGGTGTAGTAGTCGAGCCCGCGCGCAATCCGGAGGGACGCTCTAACCTGACCGGGAGCCGAGGACGATGCGCCGTCAAGTAGCTCACAGAGCTCATCTAGACCCTGCTGCACTAGGTCACCGGTAAGTCCGAGTTCGCCTATCCTGTTTCTTAGTTCGTCCGCGCTGTCGGTGCTTATCTGCGCAATGGCGATAACCTGCTCGATCTGCGCTTGATTCAAACCGATCGCCTTGAGTTCCTCTGAAACTCCTTCGGCACCGATTTTATCGAGTTTATCCAGGCCACGCAGGGTTCCTTCAAAGTCTTCAATGCCTGCTGCCGAAACCAGTCCCTGGAGCAAACGCCGGTTGTTGACCTCCATCAGGACGGGCGGAATCCCTAGCCGTCCGAGTGCGTCAAGCATTACCCGGGCCGCCTCAACCTCGTGGTGAAAGGACAGAGTGTCGAAACCAACAATGTCGATGTCTGCCTGAGTGAACTCGCGGAAGCGTCCTTCTTGCGGACGTTCTCCACGCCAAACCTTTTGGATCTGATAGCGGCGGAGCGGAAACACTAACTCGTTCGCGTTCTGTAGAACGTACCTTGCCAGCGGAACGGTCAGATCAAAGTGCAGGCCGAGATCGCGACCTGTTGGCTCGGTCGTTAAGGTCCCCTTGGCGGCGTCCTCACGCACCGTCTGAAGTCTCTCTAAGAGATAGACCTGCTTTGAGGTTTCGCCCTTCGATTCGAGTGCTGATAGTGGCTCGACAGCCCTGGTCTCAATCCCGCTGAACCCGTGCAGTTCAAAGACGCGACGAAGGGTATCTTGGACAAAGACTTCTACCATCCTGTCTTCCGGTAACCATTCTGGGAAGCCAGAGACGCTCTGTTTTGCCACGGTGAAACTCCTTAGACAATAGGTCCGCCAAGCCCGAAACTCGTTAGTTGTCAGCCGACCTTGCAGGCTCGAAGGACGTAGGGATTAGTTTCCATCTCTTTAGCCCAGGTCGTTTGCGGTCCATGACCGGGAAGCAGAATAGTCGCGGGATCGAGTATGTTCCCTAGCGTACGTAGGCTCTGGCGCATCTCACGTTCATCACCGCCTGGAAGGTCGGTGCGGCCAACAGTTCCGGCAAACACAACGTCGCCCGAGAGCGCGAGTGGACTTGCTAAACCGTCTGCCCCGATCAGAAATATCGCTGATCCAGGCGAGTGTCCGGGCGCTGGGATGACGCGAGTGAAGATACCCTTTGCAGGTGAGAAGTTAAGCTCGTCCAGGGCAACAAGGTTCTCTGGCCTATTCCATGCCCCGAGATCGAAAGCCCCAACTTCAAAGCCGATTTCGCCTACTGGATCCTCGAGGAAAAAGCCGTCAGGTTCGGTGTAGTAGACAGGAATTGCAGATCCTTGCTTCTCCACCTGCGCAGAGTCCCATACGTGATCGACATGACCGTGAGTCAACAAAACCGATGCCACGCTCAGCTCGTTTTCTTCGAGGATCGCACCGACTGCCGATGCGGTTCCGGGACCCGGATCAACGACCACGGCCTCCCGTTGCCGGTCGTCCCAAAGGATGTAGCAACTTGAGTCAAAAAGCGATGCAAGAATCGAGCGTACTTCGAGCACTTCACTCCCTAGCGCGCGCTTGAAGAAATCTGGTCAAACCACATCTGCTTTGTGGCAAGCGCATCGGATACTTCCTTGGCGCGCTTCTTGTCGCCGGATTTTTCGGCGGCTGCCAGATCTTCCTTAAGCTCGTTTATGGAGTCCTCGAGTTGACTCAGCATGCCTTCGGCTCGTGCCTTTGTCTCGGGATCCGATCGTCGCCACTCTCGACTTTCTGCCTCGCGCAGTTCACGTTCGACCGCCTTGAGGCGCCCTTCAATGCGTCCGGAGTCACGGGAGCCCACTCGGCCGATCTCCTCCCAGCGATCTTGGATCGAGCGGAGCTTACGCTTCGCGTCCTCAAGATCAGTGATTGGCAAGAGCGCCTCGGCTTCCCCAGCAAGAGCTTCCTTCTGTGCGAGGTTCTCCGCAAACTCCTCGTTCGTCTGGCGATCGTGCTCGCGACGAGAGTCAAAAAAGACCTGTTGGGCTGCGCGGAATCTGGACCAGAGCTCGTCATCCTCCTTGCGAGAGGCTCGGCCGGCCTGTTTCCACTGGTCCATTAGGTTCCGATATGCCGAACTCGTGCCCCTCCAGTCATCGGAATTCTGCAGAGCGACTGCCTCCGCAATCAAGCGCTCCTTGGTTACCTTGGCTTCCTTCTGTTTTTGATCCAGGGCTGAGAAGTACTGTCGCCTGCCACGATCGAAGGTGGTTCGAGCGGAAGAAAAGCGCTTCCAGAGGCTGTCCTCGGTGGCCTTGTCTAGCCTGGGACCACCGCGCTGTTGGTCCTTCCACTCATCCAGAAGCTCACGTAGCTTTGCTCCCGACTGTTTCCACTGGATCTTTTCGGAGGGTTGCGCCGCGATGGCCTCCGCCGCCTCGACAATTGCGGTGCGGTCTGCCAACGCCTGCTCGCGCTGCTGTTTACGCTCCTCTTTCAACTGCTCGCGGCGCTCTTCGGATCGTTTTTCAAGATCCACCATGCGCGCCCGCAACAGTGGGATATCGCCGACTACATTTGGAGCAACAAGTTGTTCATTGAGCGTCTTTAGTGTTGACTCAATGTCTTTCGTAGGTAGCGTTGCCAGTCGCGCCTCAAACAGGTTTATCGTCGCTTCAAGGTCCAGGTAGCGCCGGGTGTAAAGTGCGAAGGAGTCTGCGGGAATCTCGTCAGGGTACTGCCCGACCTCCCGTTCTTCCTCCCCGTCCTTTACCCAGACTCGGCCCTGCTCATCAATGCGACCAAATGGGATCTCCAGTACCGCTCCCTCAGCCACGCTCGGATGCGCTTCGGGAACCGCGGCAACTTCTGCACTCGCCACGTGAGTCTCCGACTCATTCGGAGGGACGACGCTCACCTCCTCCACCACGGCGATGTCGGCGGGCGGAAGTTCCACCGGATTCGGAGTACTCTGCTCAGATTCAGGGCTGACGTTTTGGGTCACGGCTGTCCTAACGGATTTGGGCCCGAAGGCCATGGGCCTCACTTGGCATGAGGCGGCGCGGCAACGTATGCACCGCCCATCCTAGCGCGATTAACCGCCACTGTTATCCCGGACTACTGGGAGCCGGTCTTTGAGCCCATCCGCCGGGAGGCTTCAAAGACTCCGTCGACCCTGCGGAGCGAGTTCAGGACGGTATCTAGGTAGGTCACTCCCGGAAGCCCAAAGGTAAATCGCGCGGACGCTAACTGATCTCCCGTTGTCATCATTGATCCGGAAACGATGTCGACGCGGTGCTCCGCAAGAACCTTGGAGAGGTCGTTCAACAGGCCGGCACGATTGAGTGCTTTGATCTCAATCTCTACCAGATACTGGCCGCTCGTCTGATCGCCAGCCCACGAGACATCAACGAACCGTTCTGGGTGCTCCTCTTGTAGACGTACGGCGTTGATGCAGTCCACTCGGTGCACTGAGACTCCCTGGCCTCTGGTAATGAATCCAACGATGTCGTCACCGGGTACCGGGGTGCAGCATCGAGCTAGCTTGACCCATACCTCGTTCGAGCTCATCCCTTCAACGTTGACGGCAACTTCCGCGCCGGAACCACCACCGTGCGTAATACCACGTCCGGGTTGTACTCCCTCGGCCAGGGTCTCCTCAACCCCGTCTTCGCCGCCAAGATTCTCTACCAGCTTGCCAACCACGTTCTGCGCCGAGATGTGGTTCTCTCCGACGGCCGCATAGAGAGCGGACACGTCCTGATAGCCGAGTTCGGTCGCCACTGCTGTCAAAGCTTGATGGGTCATCAGCCGCTGTAGCGGAAGGTTCTGCTTCCGCATTGTTTTGGCAATGTGGGATTTGCCAAGATCGATGTGCTCTTCGCGTCGCTCGCGCGTGAACCAGGACTTTATCTTCGAGCGTGCCCTGGAGGACGCAGCGAACTCCAGCCAGTCGCGCGAGGGGCCGACCTTATCAGAGGACGAGGTAATTGCTTCAACCGTATCGCCTGACTCGAGCACGGTGTTCAAAGACACCAGACGCCCATTCACTCTTGCCCCCACCGTCTTGTGCCCCACCTCGGTGTGGACCGCGTATGCGAAATCGATAGGCGTGGACTTAGGAGGAAGTGCAATCACCTGACCACGTGGCGTGAATACGTAGACCTCATCGCCCGCTATTTCAAATCGCAGGGAGTCTAGGAACTCTTCTGGATCACCGGTCTCTTTCTCCATGTCGACCAGCATCCGAAGCCAGTTCATCTGCTCTTTGGGCGACATCTTGTCCGCGTCGGGACCTGCCTGACCGGGATTTTGCTTATAGCGCCAGTGTGCTGCTACGCCGTACTCCGCGCGCTCATGCATCTCGAAGGTTCTGATTTGAACCTCAATTGGCCTACCCCCCGGGCCAACTACCGTCGTGTGCAACGACTGATAAAGATTGAACTTCGGCATGGCGATGTAGTCTTTGAAGCGACCTGGGATCGGATTCCACCTAGCGTGAATTGCCCCAAGAACCGAATAACAATCCTTTACGGTTTCTACCAAAACACGTACAGCAATCAGATCGTAGATCTCGTCAAAGTGTTTCCCACGGACGATCATCTTCTGATAGATCGAGTAGTGGTGCTTCGGGCGACCGCTAACCACGCCCTTGACCTTGGAGTCTCGAAGATCATCCTCAATCATTGCAATGGCATCGGACAGGTACTTGTCACGCTTTGGAGCGCGCTCTGCAACGAGCTTATCGATTTCCTCGTACACGTCCGGGTAGAGCGTCTTGAACGACAGTTCCTCAAGTTCCCACTTGATGGTGTTCATCCCGAGTCGGTGCGCCAGCGGGGCGTAGATTTCCAGCGTTTCACGCGCTTTGCTCTTCGCGGACTCCGGGGCGACGTATCGCCAGGTGCGCGCATTGTGGAGCCGGTCCCCGAGCTTAATGAGCAGTACCCGGATGTCCTTGCTCATCGCCACGATCATTTTTCGCAGAGTCTCCGACTGTGCGGCCTGGCCATAGCGAATCTTGTCCAGTTTCGTGACTCCGTCGACCAGGTGTGCGATCTCGGAACCAAAGTCGGTCGTTAGCTGCTCAACCGTGTAGTCGGTGTCTTCTACCGTGTCGTGGAGTAGCGCGGCGACCAGGGTGGGAGGGGTCATGCCGATCTCGGCTAGGATCGTCGCTACCGCCACAGGGTGAGTAATGTACGGCTCACCCGACTTGCGAGTTTGGCCCCGGTGCCACTGTTCCGCCGTCTTGTAGGCGTCTTCAATTACTCCGACATCGGCCCGCGGATGATGAGCCTTGACGGCTCGAATCAGCGGTTCAATTTCGGGAATCGCTGTGCGGCCCCTGGACCCGAACCAGGACAGGCCAGAGCGAACAAAGGAGCCGGATGATCCGGTCTTTGGGGGCTCGGGTACCTGTGGTTCAGTCATTCCTAAATGATAGTTCTAACGTCAAACCGACCGCTTCGAACCGAGAAAAGTGAAAGCATCGCTTGACACCGCGCGATGCAGCATCGGCTAGTAATTCTCGTCCACCGCCACGATTGTCCCGATCGCGACATCTTCGAGTTTCTTTCGTCCGCCGAGTTCCGTGAGCTCGAGCAGCACTAGCAGACCGACTACTTCGGCACCGCACCGCTGCAGTAACTCAACCGCTGCGGAAGCCGTACCTCCCGTTGCCAACACATCGTCTACGATCAACACCCTGGCCCCTGCGGGCACTGTCTCGGGCCTGATCTCCAGCGACGCACTCCCGTACTCAAGTGTGTAATCAACGGAGATGACAGGCCCTGGAAGCTTGCCTTTCTTCCGAGCCGTAAGTAGCCCGATCCCCAGGTGTGTTGCCATTGGAGCCGCCAGAATAAAGCCGCGCGATTCCAATCCAACGACGTAATCGATTTTCCCGGCGTAAAGATCAGCCATTCCCGACGTCAGTGCTTCAAATGCGGGACCGTTCGCAAGTAGCGGCGTGATATCCCTAAAGAGCACCCCTTCCGTGGGGAAGTTCGGGATCAGGTCGATGTTTTCTTCAACGAGTCTCGCCAGATCTCCGGTGTGGGACTGGACGGCTGCGTCTTGGATGCTCATTTCGACTTCTTCCGTTTGGGTTGCGCCTTCTGCCCCAGGTGGTGTCCCGGGGTCTTACTTGCCACTGCGACGACGACCGCTTCCTCAGCCGAATCGGTGTGCGAGGACTTTTGGTTTGCTCCCGCTCGCGCTTCAATAATCTTCTGGTTCTTCGTGGCGGTCCGTCCGCGTCGGCTCTCGATCAATGCGAGCGCCGAGGGCGCAATAAAGATTGATGACAGGGCCGCAGCCAGCATGCCAACAAAAAGAGCGAGTGAAATGTCGGTAAGCGTTCCCGCCCCCAAAAGCAACGAGCCGATGAACAAAATCGATCCGACCGGTAGTAGCGCCACGACCGAGGTATTTATTGATCGAACCAGGGACTGGTTTACTCCCAGGTTTACTAGCTGGTTGTAGACGTACTTGTTTTGGTCCTGGAATCCGGAAGTGGTCTCTCTGATCTTGTCAAAGACCACGACCTTGTCATACAGGGAGTAGCCAAGAATTGTTAACAGACCGATTACGGTCGCTGGGGACACCTCCACCTGGGTTAGTGCAAAAAACCCCACGGTTACCAAGAGATCGTTGGCCAACCCGACAAGACCGGCAATACTGACAGACCATGATCGGAAGTATGCCGCCATGATAATCATGACTAGCACAACGAAGATCAGAATCGACTGCATCGCCTTCCGAGTCACGTCCTGTCCCCATGACGCGCCGACTGAGTTGGTATCTACCTGCTCCGGTGAAACCTCATAAGCCTCGGCTAAATCAGTACGAACTTGGGTGGTCGTGTTGGTGTCGAGAGTTCTGGTTTGGACCCTAATAGAATCGGAACCAAGTTGTGAGACTCGCACATTTTCCGTGATCCCGTCAGCGCCGAGCACGTCGTAAGCCGTCTGTTGGTTAGAGACCTGGGTTCCAGAAATAATGAACTGTGTCCCGCCTGCAAACTCAATCGACGGGTTAATCCCCCGGGCGAACAAAAGAACGATCGACAGCACCATCAGAGCAATGCTGATTCCCAGCCAGGTCCATGCCTTGCCAATGATGTTGTAAGAACGCTTTCCAGCGTAAAGCTGATTACCCCACTGCGCGAAACTAGCCACGGGTCGCCTCCGCTTCCTCGGTACCCTCATCAGCGACATCCGAAGGAGCCACTTCTATTTCTGCTGCCAGCCGAGCCAGACGCCGTCGCTCAGCAAGCGAAAGTTGCTCGCCGTCACTGACTACGACTCCAACTGCCACAGGCTCTTGTCTCGTCTGCGATGACGGCACCGACTTCTTAGAATCTGACTTAGTCTTCTTGTTATCAACAAGTTTGACTCCGCCTCGGCCTGTGTACACGAAGCCGGAGGAGGCACCTAGGTGCTCCGGGTCCAGACCCGAGAGCTTGTGTCCGCTACCAAAGAATCTGGTACGAATCAGCAACTCCATCATCGGGTGAGTGAACATAAAGACAACCAGCAGGTCAACCACGGTTGTGAGTCCGAGCGTGAATGCGAATCCTTGGACCCCGCCGACGGCCAGTAGATAAAGGACGGCCGCCGCGACAAGGTTAACCGTGTCCGAGATCAGGATGGTTCGTTTTGCACGATCCCAACCTTCTTCTACAGCCGCCTGTAGCGGTCTTCCCTCGCGAATCTCATCTCTGATTCTCTCGAAGTAGACGATGAAAGAATCCGCGGTAAAACCAATCGCCACAATCAGACCTGCAACACCCGGCAGGGAAAGCCGATACCCCATGGTCCAGGACAGAACCGTTATCAGCAGATAGACAATCGCAGCCGCCACAACAAGTGATCCGGCAGAAAGAACCGCTAGGCCCCGGTACTGCCAGATCATGAACAGAACGACCAGGCCGAGGCCGATAACGCCAGCCCAAAGACCCTTCTCAAGGTGGCTTGAGCCAAGCGTGGCCGAAATCTGTTGCTCAGATTGGACTTCAAAGTTCAGCGGAAGAGAACCAAACTTGAGGGAGTTCGCAACAGACTGGGCCTCGGCGGCCGTGTAGTTGCCGGTGATCTGTGCCTGCCCATCAACGATTACGGCGTTCATGGTCGCGGCAACGATAACGTTCCCGTCAAGCACGGTGGCAAAGCTACTTCTTGCCGGATCAGTTGTCTTGAACTCGTAGAGGCGTTTGGAAGTCTCCGCGAACTGCTCTCCGCCCTCTGAGTCAAACTGAAGATTCACCGCGTACTTACCGGTCGGTTGACCCGTCGATGTTGTCTCGGCTCCCGCAGAAGCGCTAGTCAGGTTTGTTCCTTCAACATCGACCGGACCGAGAATGTATTTTGAGGCACCGTTGACATTGCATGCGGCGTACGGTGCAGTCGGATCGTCCACCTCATCCTGAGTCATGGACTCGGGATCCGTGCAGTCCAAAAGCAGGAAATCACGCGCGACCTCGGGGGTGATCCATGCATACGAGGAGTGGTTGTCTTGTTCCTGCCCGTCGCCGAGTGCAACAAGCTCAGCCACGGCCGCTTCCATTATCGCGTCGGGATCGAGGTCCGCACTCTGGGCATCATCACCACTCTGCATTGCCTGCGCCGCAGCGACCGGGTCATAGGGGGCTGGACTGTTACTGGTGACAATAATCGATCTGAATCGCATTAGGGCAGATGAACGAACCAGCTCAAGGATGTTCTCGTCTGCCTCACCGGGAATCGTCACAACGATGTTGTCGGTCCCCAAAGTGGTGATCTCCGCTTCGGAGACACCCGAGGCGTCCACACGTTGGCGGATGATCCTGATGGCTTCGTTCATGTCGTCCTGGGAGACCTCGCGGTCCGTGGCTCCCTCCTGTAAACGGGGAGTCAGGATCAACTGAGTGCCGCCTTCGAGGTCGGCAGCGAGTTTGGGGGTGAATGTGGCACCCTGCGTGAAATGACCTAGGGTCAGTGCAAGCACTCCGAGCACGAACAGTACTGCGAGAGTGGTGAGCGTTCTGCCTGGTTTACGAGTCTTACTAGCCAAGTTTGGTACAGCCCGATTCTTAAATAATTCCTGTGTTAGTTGCCCTAGGGCGTTCGTCCGTCCGGTGGCGGGCGACTACTTCTCCGTCTTTTCCTCGCTGTCCTCGGACCCATCGTCCTGGGTCAGCTCAAGAAACGCCGCGTCGATGTCGGCGGTGTCGGACGGTGCTTCGTCGGTGGCAACACTCTGCTCGATCCCAGCGTCATCGGCGGATGAAGTCACCTCATTTGCAGCGAGTTCTTCATCGAGCACTGCCTCAAACGGAGGATCAATAACTCCCTTGATGGCGGCCTGCAACCAGTAGGTCTCTTCACCGCTCGGTGTTTCAAGGATGACGACGTCTCCGTCAACGTCAATGAATCGACCAAAGAAACCAGAGAAGGTCTGAACCCATGCCCCAGCAACCATCGCCTCATTCATCATCTTTTCGCGCTCAGCCTTCTGCTTCTGCTGAGATCTTTTTGCGAAAGAGTTCATCAGGAATAGGCCGCCCATAAGCAGCACAAGCATGATGATGAATTCAATACCCACTATTACGTCCTATCGCCGATTTTGCAGAGTCTGCGCCCTGAGAAGTCTAGGCCATCACGCCACAATAATTGAACGCGCGATTAACTAGCTGAACAGAGTGTCGCCCACAGGCGGCTCCATTCCGAGGTGCTTCCAAGCCTTTACTGTAGCGACTCGGCCCTTCGGCGTGCGCATTAGGAACCCCTGCCGAACCAGGTACGGTTCCGAAACCGTCTCTAGAGTCTCCGCTTCTTCGCCAACGGTGTGCGACAGCGTCGTTAGCCCGACCGGGCCGCCTGCAAAGTTGCCGCAAATCACTTCTAGCACCGCGCGATCGAGGCGATCAAGGCCCAGACCATCAACCTGGAACAGACTGAGCGCCTCTCGCGCGCTACGAAGCGAGACCGAGGACTCCCCTTGAACCTGGGAGTAGTCAACAACCCGGCGTAGCAAGCGATTTGCGATGCGCGGCGTCCCCCGAGATCGCCCGGCAATCTCATCTGCGGCGCTCGGGTCGAGTCCGGCGTTGAGCAACTTTCCAGAACGTCGAACGACCCGCGCTAGATCCTCATCAGAGTAAAACTCTAGGTGCGCCGTGAATCCAAACCGGTCGCGAAGCGGTGCTGGAAGTAGGCCGGATCGCGTAGTCGCACCAATCACAGTGAACCTTGGCAAAGTGAGCGGGATAGAAGTGGCCCCCGGTCCTTTGCCAACAATGATGTCTACCCGAAAGTCCTCCATCGCCAGGTACAGCATTTCCTCAGCGGTTCGCGCCAAGCGATGGATCTCGTCAATAAACAAGATATCTCCGGGCTGAAGCGAGGAGAGTATCGAAGCAAGATCGCCCGCGTGTTGAATGGCCGGACCCGATGTCAGACGCAGCGACGCTCCCATTTCTGCGGCAATAATCATTGCTAGCGTCGTCTTACCGAGGCCCGGTGGCCCGACGAGTAGCACATGATCGGCCGGTTCGTCTCTGCCCCGCGCCGCGTCAAGAACGACTGCAAGCTGACGTCTGACGGCGGGTTGGCCGATAAACTCACCCAGAGTCCTTGGCCTTAGAGCCGCCTCCGCAGCGCGTTCAATCTCTGAAGCATCCGGCGCAACAACACGCGACTCAAAAACTTCGTAGTCACCTTGATCCTCAAACGGGTCCACAGTAGGTTCCACTTTCTAGCCACCCAGCCTTCCATCACGGGCGACTGCCAAAGCATCCCGAATCATCGAGCCGATGTCGGAGTATTCCCCTTCGAGGGCGTCCACAGCACGCTGAGCAACCGCACGAGGATAGCCAAGTTGCTCCAGTCCCGCTTCAACGGACTCACGCATTCCAGAGTCGTGATGCGAGGCCGACTGTGTGCTTTCGGCGACTGACACCGAGCCAAGCTTGTCCCCGATTTCAAGCGTCATGCGCTGCGCGGTCTTCTTTCCAACGCCGGGAATTCGGGCCAGTGCAGTTAGATCCGCATTGGCGACGGCGATCCGTAGCCCATCCGCTCCAAGTTCATTTATCGCTGCCAGAGCGAGCCGAGGTCCGATCCCGCTCACCGTGAGTAGCACGTCAAACACGTCGCGCTCCCCCGCTGACTCGAATCCGAACAGCGTCAGTGAGTCCTCGCGCACGATTAACGAGGTGTGTACTTCAAGAACAGAACCAGCCGAAACCGCCGCCCCTAGCCCGGAGATCATGGACGCGGGAACCTCAACTCGCAGTCCAATTCCTCCGACCTTAAGCACCAGGTGATCGATTCCGGCGCTTATCACCGGTCCCTCTATGAATGAGATCATCACGGCCCCCAATCGAACAACTGTACGATACCAGGGGTAACCGACATCTTGCGGAGCATGCCTTGTACCTACCTAGGATTGCGGTGACGACGCGGGTCGACAGCGCCGCTACGGCGCTGATTTGCCTGCGCTTCAACCCAGATTCTCTGCGCTGGAGTTAGTGAGCCGGTAGCGCTGACCTTTCCCGAAAGGGATACCTCCACGGCGCTGTCGCTTCCTGCTCCTAGCAATCCTGTGCCGCGCCAGGCGTGACAAATCGCAATCGCGAGTGCATCGGCCGCATCGGCAGGCTTTGGTGGCTTCTCGAGTCGCAGAATTCGCGCGACCATGTGTTGCACCTGAGCCTTGTCTGCCCTTCCTGAGCCGGTGACGGCGGCCTTTACCTCGGAAGGGGTATAAACAGCCATCGGCAGTCCGCGTCTTCCAACCTCGGTCATTACGGCACCCATGACCTGCATTGTTGTTGTCACTGACTGAAGGTTGTCCTGTGTAAAAACCCGTTCAATCGCAACAACCTCGGGCCCGAACTCGGTCATCTTTTCACTCACGGCATCCGCGACGTCCCGCAGGCGAAAGTGTGTCGCCATCGACTGGCGGGTGCGCGTTACGGAGACATCAACGAGGTTCGCGCGTCTAGCTTCATCGACATCGACAATACCGAGACCACAACGAGTGAGCCCAGGGTCAACTCCGAGTACCCGCAACCCGGCCTCCTCAACTCGTCATAGAACAGATAGCTTTCTGCTAGTGTTCCACGCCGCAAACCCGCTCCCTATCTCACGCGCCGAGCCAACACCTCTCGGTAGCACCCTCGTTCGACCTGCCCCGATGAGCCTTCGTCCGCCTACCTTGTGATGCTCGGCCTCGTCACGCGATCTAGGGGACAAGTTTGCGGTATGGGGCACTAGTCTTCTTCAAGTTCGGCCATTACCTCGTCAGGCACCGACATGTTGGTGAAAACGTTTTGAACATCGTCGGAGTCCTCGAGCGCATCGATCAGCCGAATTACTTTCCTTGCGCCGTCGATATCAACGACGGATTCTGTTGATGCGACAAATTCGGCTTCTGACGAGTTGTAGTCGATGCCAGCCGCCTGGAGTGCCTCACGCACCGCCGTCAGATCAGTAGGGGCGCAGGTGATGGTAAATACGTCTCCGCTCTGTTCGACCTCTTCGGCACCGGCATCAAGGACCGCTTCGAAGATCGAGTCTTCATCCGTTCCCTCCGCCGGAACCTCGATGATGCCCTGCCGAGAGAACAGGTACGAGACAGAGCCGGGACTAGCCAGCGAACCGCCGCTCCGAGTCAGCGCAAGGCGAACATCTGAAGCCGCCCGATTCTTGTTGTCGGTAAGACATTCGATGAGGACAGCGACCCCGCCTGGAGCGTATCCCTCATACATGATCGACTGGTAGTCGGCTCCCCCGGCCTCAGCGCCAGAGCCGCGCTTTACGGCACGGTCGATGTTGTCCGCCGGAACCGAATTCTTCTTCGCCTTCTGGATCGCATCGTAGAGAGTGGGGTTCGCGTCGGGGTCTCCACCCCCGGTGCGTGCGGCCACCTCGATGTTCTTAACGAGACGTGCGAATAGCTTGCCTCGCTTAGCGTCGATGGCGGCCTTCTTGTGCTTTGTTGTTGCCCACTTAGAGTGACCTGACATGGTTCCTCTCCCTCACGATTGCTCGGCCATTGATTCTACACGGCTCTGGGTGACGGCCCCCAGGCCCCCGTCCTGTTCGTCACCAAGCTCAACGAACTCGCCGTCCCACCCAGTTGCCCATCGCTGTACCAACTGCGGCAGTGAGAGCGGGTAGACGGTCTCCTTTTCTGATAGCTCCAGAAGCTCTTCCGGGGTGAACCATCTGAACTCGTCGAGGGTCTGATTCTCTAGTTCTGTCAGACCACCGTCCGTTAGTCTCGGAGCCGAAGAACGCAGGAACGCAATATAAAAGACCTCATCTTGGCGGGCCACGACGTTTCTAAAACGGAAGACCGCCTTTCGGTGCATTACCGGTCCATCGATAGTTCGTGCGATGGACCCGATATTGAGTCCTGTCTCTTCGCGAGCCTCCCGAAGTGCTCCTTCGAGTTGCGATTCGGTCCGATCAAGACCTCCACCAACAGTGAACCACCACCTGTGATCAAGATCGTGGGTGTCGTGGCCTCGGATCAGCAGTACGCGCCCATCAGCGTCGAAAATAATCAGTCGCGCGGCGTCGCGGCTTGGGACTCCGTCCGAGTCAAGCACCCACTCTGGTCCTAGATCGGTCACGGTCTTCCTCCCGTCGAACTTGCCGCGTATATTTCGCCCAAATGCAGATACGTCTCCCGATACTCAGCCAGTGCTAAGAGCGATTCGCGGGCGTTGTCCACTCGCTTTGGATCAGGTCCAGCTTGCTCCATGTTTGATTGGTCAAGACCAAGACGACCGGCCGTTTGGAGATACTTCCGCATGGCGACCTTGGCTGGTCTGCCTACTTTTCGAGCCCACCTGCGAGCATACTTTCGTGCCTGGGCATCGGTGACCATCTTCTCCTCCGCGGGGCTGATCCAGCCCGTTGCCACGTAGGAGGAAAGGCCGGAACGAATCTGTCGCATCTGTCTGTTCCCCTGTGTTGAGACCCAAACAAGCCATCCGACAAACAGTGGTACTTCAATTAGCACATAGAACAAGAGCCAGGTTGAACTTCCTACAGAAGCCAATCCGTTCCACAGTGCATGAGTCAACATCGCCAATGCGAAACCAACAGCGATGCGCCAGAACCACGACCATGCACCGGTCCCCTTCAGGATTGCCGAGGCAAAGAAAAATCCAATGAACGAAGTAGCCATCGGATGTATGAAGGGACTCAGGACCAGCCGACCGACAATGGTCGCTCCAAGAACTGCGCTACTGTCAGTTTGTGCCTGCAGAAAATACTGGATGTTCTCAACAAAGGCGAAAGCCGCTCCAGCGGTACCCGCAATTACCAGTCCATTTGTGGCGGAGACTATTCGGTTACGGCAAATTAGCAGAACGAGTATTACTCCCCCGCCCTTTAGTAGCTCTTCCGAAAGTGGAGCCACAACCGTAGCGGCTATCGTCTCGGCTCTACTCATGTCACCCAATGTCGCAATGAAGTCGGCGAGAAGCGCTGAGTTAATTACGCTTGCAATCACCGTTGCGATTCCCGCCCCCCAAAGGGCCGCAAGCACAACGTATCTGGCTTCAATCGGAGCAAACCGATCGGCCCTGATCAGCACAGTAAGGACGAGCAACAGGGGCACTGTCGAGATGAGGGCGAACAGCCCGACCGAGCCGATGTCACGCTGCGAGACGAACAGATACATTGATGTAGCGATGCCCAGGGCCGAAAGCAAGACTATGGCAAGCTCACCCTTGCTGGCTCCGCGCCACCAGTTCCGCAGAGACGCTCTCCCCTTGTTCTGCCCTGCCGCTGGCCCATCTGCAACGGGGCTCTCAGAAGATTGCCCCGCAAACGGACCCGCCATGGTCCAGCCCTCACGCTCCATCTCGGGACGCTGGGAAGACAGCCGATATCGCTCCCACGGAGAGGAAAATGCCTGTTCGTCGTCCTTAGGTCGTTCGCTCCAAGCCTGCTCAGTCACCGAAAACCCGATCATCCAGTTCCACCGGATGCGGCAGTTCGGCACTTCCAGCCAGGTGCAACGCCTTCGGTAGCCTACGGTCGCGGAGCGCCAGAGTTAGGGAGACATCCTGGTTGTGAAGGGTTCGAATCAGTTCCGCTCGATTACACGCCTCTATCAAAGCCTCTAGCTGAGCTCCAGAGACCGGGTCTGTCTTCATTTCGGCGCACAGATCCTCGGTCATGCACACGCGGAGCACTTCACTAAGATCAGACTCGGCCCGTAGTCGGGCGAGGGTTGCAGGCTCATTACTTTCGTCAGATCCGAGTCCTTTGATGACCAAAGGGACCCCTGCCAGGCTAATTTCGTCCGTTGCTGCCCGCCGCATCTCGGTGGCGCGATCAGATGGAACCTGCACCAGATCAGCGGTCCTCATGGTCTCTGCCGCCCGCTTAATCAGTTGGCGATTTAGGTTAACTCGGTTCGACTCGACCCGACGGTGGAGCCTGTCAATTCTCTTGGCCATTCGAAGGCTCAAGAGTCCTAGCGTGATAATGGCCAGGATTCCGAGGACTACCAAGAGCCATAACTGCCAGTTCATCTGCCTCCTCCAGATGCGAAGCGCTCATGCAGGTTCTCGTAGGCCGTACCCGTCGATGGCCTCGGACCCCAGGGAAGAACTGCGTCATAAATCGCAAGCAATCGATCTGTCACTGTCTGCCAGTCGTAGATCTGGGCTCTCTCGGCTCCCAGGTTCGCCAACCTTTCAGTCCTGGTCGGATCTGCGATAGCGGCACTGATCGTTTTGGCAAGGGCCGTTGAATCGCCAACCGGGAATAGGTCCCCGGCGCGTCCCTGGTCCAGTACTGCCTCGAACGCGGCAATATCGGACGCGATCACCAGAGTCTTAGCCGCCATTGCCTCGACTAAGACAATCCCAAATGACTCCCCGCCGGTCTGTGGTGCCACGTATGCGGTGGCACCTGAAAGAAGCGAAGCCTTGTCCTCGTCTGTGATCTCCCCAAGAAGCTGAACTGAATCGGGGTGTTTTTCAATGAGTTCATGCAGCGAATCCGCTTCGCCGCGACCCGCCACCAGGAACCGCGTGCCGGGATGCTCCCGTAGGACGTCCTCTATTGCGCCGGCAAAGACCGGCAGTCCTTTACGCGGTTCGTCAAGACGACCAAGGAAGACGATAACCGGACGGTCCGAAGTGGCCTCCCATTCCGGCCTTGGAACCGCTGACGAGAACTGCCTGGTAAATACGCCATTCGGCACGATAATCGCATCGCCGGAATGATGTTCAACAAGAGTTCGTTTTGCCTCTTCAGAAACGGCTACGCGGGCGGCGATCTTCTCTAGCGACGGCGCTACCAGCCCGGCCGTCATTCCGCGAAGTCTAGAGTGATTCATTGCCGAATGAAACGTCGCCACGACCGGAACCCGTGCCCGCATAAGCGCGATAAGACCGACCGATAGGGTTCCCGGTTCGTGTATGTGGAGAACATCGAAGTCATTCTTCTCAAGCCATTTTCGCGTCTTTCGGTCGACCTTGGGTCCGAATGCAAGGCGCGCCACCGAGCCGTTGAACCGAACCGCAAAGGACGAACCCACCGAGTCAAGCCAGGGGGGAAGGTCCTCGTTCTGCGAGGGGGCGAGCACACGGACGTAGTGACCTCTGCGAATCAGTTCTTCGGCAAGGTCTCTAACGTGAAACTGCACTCCACCCGGCGCATCAAATGAGTAGGGACAAACGATTCCAACTCGCATTACTCCGCCTCCTGTGCCCGCTGGCGAGCGCGTGCAAGCCGCTCGGGATCAAGGTCGTCAACGAAGACCTTCTGCATCATGTGCCAGTCAACCATGTGATCGATCATTACAGGGGAAATCTCGTCCACCCAGGCTCGAGTGAGTGCTTCCGTTTCGGTCTCACCCTCGCGCAACTCGGGCATCTTCACAGGGTCGGAAAAGTGCGCTCTGATGTTCCATCTTCCCCGGTCGTAGACATACGAAATGTGCCCGGCAATCAAAGGCCGTCCGAGCTTGAGAGCAAGCGCCGCTGGCCCGGCCGCCACCAGCGCCTTGGAGCCTCCGAGGCGAACCTCAATCCCAGATCCCGAAATGTCGCGATCAGCCAGAAGCGGAACCAGGACGGGGCGACCTCGTGTCTTCTCAACCAATTCGGCGAAGACGTGATCGCCGGGACCCACCCCGATTATCTCCATCCCAAGGGACTCTCGAAACTCGACGAACTGCTCAAAGAGGTCTTCGGGGTTCAGTTTCTCTGCCACAGTGACGATCTTGCCGTGGGTCTGGCAGAACCATGCACCGGCAAGATCCCAGTTGCCGGAGTGGGTTAGCGCCAAGACAAGTGGGCCGTCTTCAAGCCATTCGGCATCTCGGGCTCCGTCCGGCCAAACGCATCCATTTGCAATCTCGGCGGTGTTCCACCCCGAGAGGGTAAACATTTGCGCAAAGCAACGAAAGTACGAACGCACTCCCTCGCGCAGTTCTTTTTTCGATATCTTTCGCCCGCTGAGCCGCTCGTAGTTTTTCCGCATTTGCTGAACAGAGGAGCCACCCAGAAGGTAGACAATATCCGCTACGAGATGGGCAAACCAGATCACCAGTCCCTGTGGAAGCTTCGGCAGAACCTTCCAGGCGATCCTATAGACGGCGGCAATCACGAGGTTGCTGGCTCCTGTCCTCCGGTCGACCCGTCGTTCTCCTCCACGAGCCCATCCTTGAGTTCCCTGTGGGTTACCACCATGCGCTGAACTACCGTCACACTCGAAGCGAATGCGACCCAGGTCAGACCAACGGCGTAGAGCCACAGTGGCACACCCAAATCAGTGAAACCGGCTCCGACGAGTGCAATGATTAGGCGATCTGTGCGTTCCGCGATTCCTACTTTGGCAATCACCCCGAAATTCTCCGCGCGAGCCCTGGCGTATGGGACCACGCCAATCGCGGTCATACAGACGATTCCGGAGATGATTGAAACGGTCCGAACAGCACCGTCGGGCAGTCCGACAATCGCCCACCAGAGGAGCGACCCGAAGACGATTCCGTCCGTGATCCTATCCATCGTGGAATCGAGAAATGCTCCATATTTCGACGACTGCCCTGTCATACGGGCCAGGATTCCGTCGATCGAATCTGCAAACAGCACCAGGCCGACTAACACGCCACCGACAAAAAGATATCCCCTGGCAATCAATCCGAACGATATTGCCGTGACGAGCAACGCCGAAGTGTACGTGATCATGTTTGGCGTCACGCCCATCCGGTGTAGACCCCTTGCCACCGGAGTGAAGATCGCCTTCGTAACCGAGCGACCGTGGTTTCCCAGAACCATCTATCTTTTTCCTTCTTGAGGGCCGTCTTCCACCCCGACGCTCCCCCACGCATTCGCGAGGAGCCCACGGGCTTCCTCAAGCAGCTGTGGGATCGCCTTGGTTCTGGCGATTATCGGGAAGAAGTTCGAATCTCCACCCCATCGAGGGACAATGTGCTGGTGGAGGTGAGCCGCTATTCCCGCTCCGGCTACCTCTCCCTGGTTCATCCCGAGGTTGAAACCAGCCGGTCCAGAAACTGAACGCAGTACCCGCATTGCGTGAGCTGTCAGCTCACCTATCTCGATTCGCTCGGCATCGGCGAGTTCGGTGTAGTCGGCAATATGCCTGTATGGACAAACAAGAAGATGACCGGAGTTGTATGGGAACAGGTTCATCAGCACAAAGCAGTTATTGCCTCGATGAACTATCAATCCCTCTTCATCAGGTTGCGAAGGTGCCGCACAGAAAGGGCACTGACTCGTATCGGAACCGTGATCGTGATCGCCATTGATGTAGGCCATCCGATACGGCGTCCACAGGCGCTGAAACCCGTCCGGAACACCCGCCAGACTCCGGGCGTCCTCAACTTCAAGAACACCACCGTTCCCCGTGGAATCGAACTCGTTGTCCACCGTCACGTTGACTTTGCCGTTGACAGTCGGCTCAGTCTTGGCGCTCTCCGTAGAATTCCGGGTCATTCGTATCTAGATCTCATCATCGTTGCGGTGGGCTCGGTCGTGCTCGACAATCCGCTCGACCGCCTGATCTACCGGGACACCGTTGATCTGTTCGCCGCCGCGGAGTCGGAACGAAACCGCACCCGCTGCCTCGTCCTCGCCCCCCGCAATCAGAACAACCGGAATCTTGTCCTTTGAAGCGTTACGGATCTTCTTGCCAAACCGATCATCGGATTTGTCGACCTCGACCCGTAGGCCCTCTTTCTTGAGCTTCTCGGCGATTTCATCACAGTAGGGGTCAAAGGCATCCGCAACTGGGATGAGCCGAACCTGAACGGGCGCCAACCACAGTGGGAAAGCCCCGGCGTAGTGCTCGAGCAGGATCGCGAAAAAGCGCTCGATTGAACCAAATAGAGCCCGGTGAATCATCACGGGACGCTGACGGGTCCCATCGCTCTCCGTGTACTCCAGGTTCAGGCGTTCGGGGGTGTTGAAGTCCAGTTGGATGGTGGACATCTGCCAGGTTCGTCCAAGCGCGTCACGCGCCTGAACTGAGATCTTCGGTCCGTAGAAAGCCGCACCGCCCGGGTCATCCACCAGTTCAAGTCCGGTCTCTTCAGCGACCTCTCGCAAAGTGTCCGTGGCTTCTTCCCAGATCTCATCAGAACCGAAGTATTTCTCGGGGTTCTTCGTTGACAACTCTAGATAGAAATCGTTCAGACCGTAGTCCCGCAGAAGATTCAGGACGAACTCCAAAACCTCGCGTATCTCTGCTCGCATTTGGGAACGAGTGGTGTAGATGTGTGCATCATCCTGCGTGAAACCACGAGCCCTGGTAAGACCGTGGACCACGCCCGACTTCTCGTACCTGTAGACCGTTCCGAACTCAAAGAGTCTCATCGGTAGGTCGCGATAGCTTCGCCCCCGCGAGGCAAAGATCAGGGAGTGCATGGGGCAGTTCATCGGCTTCAGGTAGTAATCGAAGCCCGCCTTGCGTACCTCCCCCGTTTCCTCGTCAATTTCCTCATCGACGTGGAGAGGAGGGAACATGCCGTCCTTGTACCACTCAAGGTGGCCGGACTGCTCAAAAAGAGTGCCTTTGGTTATGTGCGGGGTGGAAACAAAGTCGTATCCTGCTGCGACGTGCTGTTTGCGAGAGTAGTCCTCTAGCTCCATTCGGACTGCCGCACCCTTTGGGTGGAAAACGGGCAAACCCGATCCGATTTCGTCGGGAAAACTAAACAGGTCAAGTTCTGCGCCGAGGCGACGGTGATCACGACGTTCTGCTTCTGCGATCCGTTCCTGATACTGCCTAAGTTCCTCTTTTGTGGGCCAAGCCGTGCCGTAGATGCGTTGCAGCTGCGGGTTCTTCTCGCTCCCACGCCAGTACGCTCCGCCGGATCTGGTCAGGGCGAACCCATTGCCCAGATACTTGGTCGAGGGAACGTGGGGACCGCGACACAGGTCCTTCCACGCAACTTCACCGCCGCGGCGGACGTTGTCATACATGGTTAGTTCGCCCGCGCCGACCTCAACAGATGAGCCATCCTCGTCATTCGAACCGCCCTTTAGCCCAATAAGCTCCAGCTTGTAGGGTTGGTCGGCCAGTTCTTCACGTGCTTCCTTGTCCGAAACAACGCGACGGCGAAAGGTCTGATTCTCCTTAACGATCCGGCCCATGGACTTTTCAAGCGCGCGGAGATCCTCGGGATCAAAAGGAGCGTCAACACCAAAATCGTAGTAGAAGCCGTCGGTGATCGGCGGGCCGATCCCGAGGTCCACCTGTGGGTTTTGTTGCTGAACCGCCTGGGCGAGGACGTGCGCGGCACTGTGGCGCAGAATAGAAAGTCCCTCGTCGGAATCAATCGTGACCGTCTCGACTTCAGCTCCCTCAGGGATCGGGACGAACAGGTCCTTTGTCTCACCGTTGACCCGCATTGCAACGATGTTCCTGTCCTTACCGAATAGATCCAATCCGGTGCTACCAGATTCGACTTCTACCTGGTTTCCGTCGATGACTGCAACGAAGGTTGCCACTGTGTCTCCCAAGAGGTTCGGAATCGGCCAAATGGCCGCACTACAGGGTCCAATGATAGTCGTGCACAGTAGTGGAACGAACTTCAGGGGCTGTGCAGACCGTTACCCTAGGGGCCTAGAACTCCTCGTGCGTCGCTGGGTCGATATCAAGCACCCTGTGTCCGTTGACACCAAGGTCGGTGATTGCAGTTACCTCATCGGCAGCGAGCTCAAGACTTTGTGCATTGAAGTTCGCGATCTGACGCTCAAGGCTGGAGGACTTCGGAATCGGGACGACGCCGCGGGCCATGTGCCACGCCAACACGACCTGAGCGGGAGTCGCAAAGTGGTTGTCGGCGATCTCAATGATCACTGGCTCGTCAAGCAGGTCTTTGCCCCGCCCCAGCGGAGACCATGCTTCAGTGATGATTCCCCTACTGGTGTTGTACTCTACTGCTTCTGTGTCAGGGAAGTATGGGTGAAGTTGAAGCTGGTTGACGGCCGGCAAAACTCCGGTCTCGCTTTCAAGGCGTTCGATGTGCTCCGGGAGGAAGTTCGACACCCCGATCCACCGAATGATGCCACGTTCCTGAGCATCAACCAGCGCCCTCCATGCTTCGACGTACTTGTCGACTCTTGGAAGCGGCCAGTGAATCAGGTAGAGATCAATCTGGTCAAGGCCCAGCCGGAACAGGCTTTCTTCAATGGCTTCTTTGGCCCGGTCATAGGCGTGATAACGTCCGGGAAGTTTCGAGGTTATGATCAGGTCCTCGCGTGGAACTTCGGTATTACGGACGGCCTCACCCACGGCGCCCTCGTTGTCGTAATTGAACGCGGAGTCGATTAGGCGATAGCCCGCACTAATCGCAGCATCAATTGCGCCTGCCCCATTTTCCCCGTTCAACCTGTAGGTTCCCAGACCAATTTTCGGCAGTTCGACACCACCTTGGAGCTCGGTTCGGACTGTATTGCTCACTGAGTCAACCTCTTCCTAAAGACCTCTGTTCTTACAGTCGATAGTAGTGGTGCCGCTCCAGTTTGTAACGACCCAGGCGGGCCATTACGGCCCTTCTATGGCTATGGACACCGCAGCGTGACCAGCCGATGTCTCCCCAGCACACTAGTGGGATTGCGGGGAGAGTCCATTGGTTGAAAAATGTACAGCGTAAGCGATGGGTATTCACGCGACTAGGGTTCAAGCCTCGCCAACTAACCACAACTCGGCAAATCAATGATCCGTCGGCCCCGACCGCGCGACATGAAGAGAAGGGAACATCGCCATGGGTATCAATGAGATTGAGGTCACTACTCTCCGCGGAGAGCAGACGACGTTCGGGAAACTGAGCGATGGGAAGGTCGCACTGGTCGTCAATGTCGCTTCGCGTTGTGGGCTCGCCCCGCAATACGAACAACTTGAGGAATTGCAACGCACCTATGGAGATCAGGGGTTCACCGTCATCGGGTTCCCTAGTAACCAGTTCCTACAGGAACTAAGCAAGTCCGAGGACATTGCGGAATACTGCTCGGCAACCTGGGGGGTGACTTTCCCGATGTCCGAGAAAATCAAGGTCAACGGTAAGAACGCCCATCCTCTGTATAGTCAACTAACTCAGGCGCCCGATGACGCAGGCAAGGCTGGTCGTGTGATCTGGAACTTTGAGAAGTTCCTCGTGCATCCCGACGGACGAATCAGGCGCTTCCGCCCAAGGACCCTCCCTGATTCGCCCGAGATCATCGAGACCATCACCGCATGGACCGCTGAACTCAGTGATGGCAAGCGGGATAACGAGTAGCTTTCAGGACGCCGGGAGTCTCGTTGGGAGTATCATGCAGGGCCGGCTATTGCCGCGCGTGTTCTGCCAGATATGCGCGTAGCTGCGACGCATCACCTTGCATTTCCACCACGTACTGCTGAGCCTCAAGCATTTGTTGCAACCCGTCACTGAGCGGTACTTCGACACCGATGGCTTCGTCAATAGTCTCAGCGAACTTCTCAGCTTTGGCGGTCTCAAGTACCAACATCGGGACACCATTTTCGACGTGTTCTCTTGCGACTTTGACTCCATCAGCGGTATGAGGATCGATAATTTCCCCCGCTTCCTCGTACACCGACTTGATGGTGTCCAAACGATCAGAGTGTGTCGATGAGCCACTTACAATTCCGAACTCGCTCTCAAACCTCGGCTGCTCAACGGAGAGATCGACAAAACCCTGTTCTTCAACATCGCCGAAGAACTCGAGCAAACGTTTCGGAGAATGCTCGACAAGATCAAAGATAAATCGTTCAAGGTTCGATGCTTTTGAAATATCCATGGACGGGCTGGAGGTCGCATACGTCTCGGCGGCGCTACGCGGCCGGTAGATACCGGTACGGAAAAACTCATCGAGCACATTGTTTTCGTTAGTGGCGAGCACCAGTCGTCGAATAGGCAGGCCCATCGCCCTTGCGTAGTGACCGGAGAGGATGTTTCCGAAATTTCCTGAAGGAACCGTAAATGATACTTCAGCCGGACCAGAACTATCGGTGGCACGGAGCCAGGCCCAGAAGTAATAGACCATCTGTGCGGTGATACGTGCCAGGTTTATTGAGTTCACGGCACCTAGATTCTGTGCACGCTTGAAATCCAGGTCGCCCGCAAGTTCCTTCACAAGGTTCTGGCAGTCATCGAAGACTCCGTCGACCGCAATGTTATGGACGTTCGCATCATTCAGGGAATACATCTGGGCTCGTTGAAAGGCACTCATGCGACCCTGGGGGGAAAGCATAAACACAGAGATCCGGTCTTTGCCGCGCAGTGCATACTCCGCTGCGGACCCCGTATCTCCGGAGGTGGCGCCGAGGACGTTCAATACGCGGTCCTGCTCATTCAGCACGTATGGAAGAACCTGGCCAAGGAACTGCATTGCCATGTCCTTGAACGCCAGGGTCGGGCCTTCTGAAAGACCAATGAGGGTTACGCCGTCGCCAACCGGGCGAAGTGGAACTACGGGATCGGGAAAGGACGCATAGGCATCCGCCGCCATCCGATCAATTTCTTCACGGGGGATATCGGTGGCGAACCGCGAAATAACCTCAGCGGCGAGTCTCGGGTAGCTCAACTCTCGCCAGGACTCGAGGGTCTGGGTATCCACCATGGGCAGGCTCTCCGGCACGGCGAGTCCCCCATCAGAGGCCAGTCCTTCAAGTAGCACTTCGCTGAAAGCCTGCGGCGTCATACTGCCGCGCGTGGAGATGTACTTCAACTCGACTCCTCCATCAGAACCGGGACTGCCGTCTGGTGGGCCGTACTGGGATCGAACCAGTGACCTCTTCCGTGTGAAGGAAGGGGGATGGTATTGTGGTAACTAGCAAAACCGCGTGATTCCAATCTTTCTTGATGCCCCACAGTGCCACGAGATACCATTGGGGGACCGATAATGACTCCCAGAATGACACCCATATAACACCTCTTCCGAAGGGAACAGTACCATGGCTCGGGACAAAGGCTCAGGTAGCGTCTACTACGACAAACAGCGCGACCGATGGAGGGGTGCGCTGGAAGTCGGATACAACACCAAGGGCAACCGTCGACAAGTAAGAGTTTCAGCGCGCACCAAACGTGAATGCATTCAGAAGCTTGCGGATAAGCGTCGTGAACTCGCTGTCTCTGGCCCGCCCGCTGAGGACGTGCGGGAGCAGACCACCATCAAGGGGTTCTCGGACGAGTGGTTGAAAGACGAGGTTGAAAGGCTGGACCCGTCTGCCTATGACACGACTAAGGCGGCGGTGTCGAACTGGATTGTGCCGACCATTGGCAAGCGCCGCCTAAACTTGGTGACCGCTCGGGATGTGCGGTCCGTGCACACGGCGATCCGAGATGCTGGCCGGTCAGAATCCACGGTCGCTAGGTACCACGGCGTGCTGATGCGCATGCTGAAAGACGCGGCCAGGGACGGCTACCCTATCCTCCAATCAGCGCTCCTTGCAGAGTCTGTGGCACCCGGCAAGTCTGACCGTGACGCCATCCCCTTAGAGCATGTCGCCTTGATACTGGAGCAAGCGCGCCTGGAGCCGGACTACTCACGATGGCTGGCCGCATTCCTGGAAGGGTTACGTCCTGCTGAGGCTTTGGGCTTGGAGTGGGATCGCGTGGACTTTGAGCGCGGCGCACTGGAAATCTCCTGGCAATTGAAGGCACTCCCCTACAACAAGCCGCGAGACCGATCCTCTGGGTTCCGCATGCCCCGAGGGTATGAGTCCAGACAGATTGAGCACTCCTGGCATTTCGTGCGCCCGAAAACCGATGCCGGTGACCGGTGGATACCCTTGCACTCTGCGCTAGCGGCTGAGCTTCAGGCATGGCGGGAAGAATGCCCGTCGGACACGCTGGTTTGGCCTAATATCACTGGCGTCCGGGCGCGCGCCTACGGTGGCCCCAGGGAGGACAAGCCAGACCGGGCAACGTGGAAACGGCTCTGTGAACAGGCCGGAGTCCCCGACTACGACCTGTACGCCGCCCGCCACACTACGGCGTCCCTACTGCGGGATATGGGTGTGCCCGAAGAGATCATCACCATGATCATGGGACACTCCTCAATGCTCTCCACCAAGGCGTATATTCACACGACGATGGCTAAAGCGTCGAAGGAGCTAGAGCGGGCCACCAAGCAGATCACGGGACACGCCTAGAAACCGGCCAGTCGAAGCTCACGCCGCGAACAGTTCGCGCGCTAGCACACGCCGATAGGCTTCGATAACCCAGCGGGGAAGCTCCAAAGCGGAAGCGATGTAGGGAAAATCGTTGATTGTTTCCTGAGTGGACATTCGGTCGGGTTGCTAGGGTTGCTTTATGAAACACCCTGAACAACCTCTTAACGAGTTGTTCTACGGGGATAACCTCGATGTTCTTCGGACATTGCCGTCCGAGAGTGTTGACCTGATCTACCTAGATCCCCCGTTCAACTCGAACCGGAATTATTCGGTGATTTTTAACAGGCATGGCACCAAGAACGCTGACGTGTCGGCCCAGATTCAAGCGTTCGAGGACACTTGGCGTTGGACCCAGAAGACTGAGCAGGATTATCTCGAGTTCATTGCTACTGCGCCTAATGAGGCGGCTAACGCCCTAACGGCGTTCCGTACGCTGCTTGGAGAGAACGATGCGAGTGCCTATCTGGTGAATATGGCTCCTCGCCTGGTGGAGCTGCACCGCGTTCTCAAGGACACAGGATCGCTGTACCTCCATTGCGACCCCACCATGAGCCACTACCTAAAAATCCTTCTCGACGCCATTTTTGATCCCCGCAACTACATCAACGAAATCATCTGGGCCTACAAGTCAGGCGGAGCCTCGAAAAAGCACTTCGCACGAAAACACGATGTCATCCTTTTCTACGCAAAGGACTACCGAAACAAGTTCTTCGACATCCAAAAAGAAAAGTCATACAACCGCGACTACAAGCCCTACCGATTCAAAGGTATCAAGGAGTACGAGGACGACAGAGGTTGGTACACGCTCGTAAACATGCGCGATGTCTGGAACATCCCCATGGTCGGACGAACGTCGGCCGAAAGGCTGGGATACCCGACCCAGAAGCCTCTAGCCCTACTAGAGCGAATCATCGAAGCTTCCACCAACCCCGACGACGTGGTTCTGGATCCCTTCTGCGGGTGCGGGACGACAATCGACGCCGCCGAGAAACTTGGCCGACACTGGATCGGGATCGACATCACCTACATTGCCGTGGACTTGATAGTGAAGCGCCTTGAACACACTTACGGGGCAGGAATTAGGGACACGTTTGAGGTTCTTGGTATGCCGAAGGATCTTGCCGGAGCCCAGGCGCTCTTCGACCGTGACCCGTTCGAATTTGAGCGGTGGGCGGTGTCCCATATCGGCGCGCAACCAAACGAACGCCAGGTCGGTGACCGTGGCATCGATGGGGTTTCCCTCTTCCCACTGGATACCAAGGGACGGAAGCTAGGGAAAGTCCTGGTATCGGTAAAGGGCGGAAAGACCGTGACCCCGTCAATGGTTCGTGACTTGGCTGGAACGGTGGAGCATACGACGGATGCACATTTGGGTGTGCTTGTGACGATGGGGCCGTTGACTCGGGGCAGCCAGGAAGCGATCGACAGGTCGGGTTCCTACTCGTTCCCGGTGAATGGGCAGCCGTACCCGCGGTTACAGCACATTAGTGTTCCAGAGATTCTGCAGGGGATGCGCCCCTACCTACCGCCGACGTATCTGCCCTACATTGAAGCGAAGCGGCAGAAAGTGCAGGTTGATGCTGGGAGCCTCTTCTAGCTAGTCCTGATAAACACACGCGGATAAACCCTCCCACTCTCGAACAGACGTTCGATTCTGTCGGGCCCTTCACCTAACGTTTAGGCATGGACAAGCGAAGCGGCCCCCGACCCGAAGACCGAGGACCGCCGATGTGTTTGTGATGACCTAATCGATTCGACGCCGGAGCTCTGCTAGAAGTTCATCGGCGGGAATCTTTTCTAGGTACTTTGAGTCTTTGAGTGTTACCTCCTTTAGTTGCGCTTCTGCGTTGGTGAGTAGCCCGGAGACTACTAGAGCGTGAATCACGTTCGCGTTGTAGGCGCGGGCGAGTTTCACGGCGAATGCAGGATCAGCTTTTGCTCCCTGCTTCCAGCGGGTGAACGCCGACTTATCAAACCCAGCCTTACTAGCGGCTTCGACATAGTTGTCATTGCCGATGAGAGTCTGGACGTAAGTCCACCATTCCGTTTCTTTATGTGATGTGCTCACACTCCCAGCATAGTTGCACGCGCGCAACAGTGCAAGGGGTGGAACATCCCAACTAATAGTTGCGTAGGCACTATGCATTGTCTATGATGATTGTAATGCTCCACTCCAGTGTTGGACTGGACCAAACCAAAAGGAGGAATCTTGGCAAACACAGGGTCCACTATTACCGTACGCCAACAGTGGGCGCAGAGAGCAGCGCAAGACGCCGGAGGCGTTGTTGCTTGGGCCGAGGCTCTCGGGATTGACAAATCTACTGCATCGCGTCAGCTAAAGGGCGGCGTAGAGGCAAGCCCGAAGTTTATTGCGGCTGTCCTGACCCGCTACCCGGTAACCTTCGACGCCGCTTTCGATGTGACAGCAGAGGAAGCAGCGTGAACATTTCGTTGAAGGTAAGGGTTGTCTGCGACCAAACTGGACAATCCGTCGAGCTTGACCAGCGCGACCTTGGTGCTGTCGTCCTGTCGAGCATACTCAAGGACCTACTCAAGGCTGGATGGAGCGTTAGTACATGGCGTAATTGTTACGGCGAGTTCTCTACTCACCACCTTGCGGCTGATGGATGGAGAATCATTCAGGAACGCGCAGATGGTGCTAAGCGCGAGGTCCGTAAAGGGCTAAATCGCAACGATATTTGGGTGACCGCTCCCGGCGTAGAACCCAATCCACCTTTCACAAAATCCGCGCTCATTGCGATGGAAACACAGTCTCAATTCAAAGAGCCTGCGGTGCCCGTCTCGCGGGTAAAGCTCCTCGAAGATCAGGTCGCATACCTGACCTCACAGCTTCAACGGCAAGTATCTGCCGACTAATTGAGGGCTTGAAAGGAGGGGGTTTGTCGGTATGGGTACAGGCATCAGTGTCCTTGCCTTAGTGCTAGCTCTGTGGGGCTTGAATGAGGCTCGAAGGGCCCACCGTTACGTCAGCGAAATGCTGCGCGAAGACGAAAGTCAGTCGTAGTAATGGGCACCTTCATCAAGCCGCTCCATGCGCACAGACGGGATGAACCGCTGTCGATACTTTCGACCGGCCTTGTCTCTGAACTCCAACCGCAGAAGCGAAATCCCTTGCGGGCCCTTTTCCTTGAAAAAGTCGAAGTCCGTACAGAAGGTCACAAGCTGCCCCTTCCCCAAAGACTTGGACTTAGGAGTCTCTGGCGGCACAGAAGCGAGGGGCACGCTCTCTCCCCGACCAAAAAGCGGCCACAAAGGATGCTGGATTCTAGCTCGGATGTGGCGGGCCGGAGACTCCCCAACGTTCCTGACATAGAAGTAGGTCCTCTTGTCCTCCTCGCCCCAAAAGGTCTCCAAGACCAGTTCGGGCCCTTTATACAGGGCGACCTGTCGCCTCGTGTGGCTCGCGTAAACCGCCGTAACCACAGACACAACGATGGCCGCGAGGGGCAGCGCGTTTTGTCCAATCCAGTCCATTTTCCCAGCCTACTAACGAAAAGTGCCCTCGGACTGCACTCCGAGGGCTGAAAGGAAAGAACAATGAATGAGCTAATCCCTTTCGACTTCCAGGGTAACAACGTCCGCGTTGTCCTGGTAGACGATGAACCGCACTTTGTGGCTAAGGACGTGGCAACCGTCTTGGGCTACGCCGAGCCTAGCAGCGCTATTAGACAGCATTGCCGTGGGGGTGCGAAATACACCCCCATCATTGACAGTCTTGGTCGCACTCAGGAGGCGCGGGTAATCCCCGAGTCGGATTTGATGCGGCTGATTGTGTCCTCGAAGCTCCCCGCCGCTCAAGAGTTCGAGCGCAAAGTATTCGAAGACATCCTCCCTCAGATTCGTAAGACCGGCTCGTACGGCCAGGTGCAACGGTTGGAGGGTCCGGCGCTTCTCGCGGCGGCGGTCCTTGAAGCCCAAGCGATGATCCAGTCCCAAGAAAAGCAAATCGAGGCGGCCGACAAGTACATCGCGGACAATCAGCCCAAAATCGATTACGTAGACCTGTATGTCACTGATGATGATCTGCTGACTATCCGCCAGGTCGCTAAGAGTCTGGGCGTGCAGGAAACCATTGTCAGGGAAGCCCTACTAGAGCATGACTGGATCTACTGTGAGACGGCTTCCCGATGGTCGGAGAAAGACCAGAGCAAGGTCATTCAGCGCCGGTACTCCCCCAAATCACACAAACGCGACTACTTCCGCACCGTGCAACGCCACGAAGCGCCCCGGTTCAAAGGGCAGGTGGATCACACGCTAAAGATAACCGCGCCCGGAGCTAAAGCAATCGGACAGGCCCTCAAGAAATGGGGACTCCTCGAAAACCAACTAAACGAGGTGGCATCATGACGGCCCTGGTCACTGGGAAAGTTTTGTACGCGGTCAGTGTTGACGCTAGCTCGAAGGTGCCGCCATCGTCGGGCTGGTCGGAAATACCGCCCAAAGTGGAAGATTTTGAGTTTCCACTCAAGAAGCCTGTCCGCGTCTGGGTCAAGACTGAGGTGGCGAACTGCCACACCTTCCCGAAAGCGGCGTTTTGGCTGACACCCCAGTCAGTCTTCTTCTGTAAGGGTTACGCGCCTCCCCACCATGAGTCCCCCAAAGTAGTTAAGCCAACTTTGCGCGACTTCCCCGTTCGCCATGACTCCCAGATGGTTCGTGATTCCAGATTCCAAGATTTTGACGGCGACACTCAGCGCGTCCAGCTTCGCGTTAATGGCATCGACGTAAGCCTTGGCCTCCGGGGGGACGTCTCCCATCTGCTCGTTGATCTCAGCGAACGTGTCTCGCAGGGTCTCAAAAACGGGTGTGGTCACAGCGTTGACGTTTGTGTCTGTCAGGTCGATTTCACTCATGATTCTTCTCCTTCGATATGCACCCAGCTAGGCACTGGGTCTGAGGCTGATAGCGGGTTTTCTTCTCCCCGCCACACTGCCGAGCATATCGGAGGAGAACCCCAAGGCGAGGGGGAACAGTGATGACAGTTCAGAAGCTCTCGTACACGTATGAGGACGCGGAAGATGCGACAGGTGTCAGTGTCCGCTCACTGAAAAGGGCCGTGAGTTCTGGGGAGCTAAAGACTCTGAATCCAAGAATCAAGTCCGACACTCCCCTACGCAGGGTCCTCATTGACCCGGCTGAGTTGGAGCGGTGGCTTCACAACAAGTAAGTCGTGTCGCCTGCACCCACAGGCGACAAGTAAGTGATTGGCAGGAAAGGGAAAGCATATGAGTAAGCAGGGGAAAACGGTGGATTGGGATCGGGTGCGGGATGCGTCTGCTGACCTGTGTTTGGCGGCGAGCAACCTTAGTGTCCGTCTGAGTCACACGCGTCCGACTGAGGCTCCGTTGGCGGTTGAGGCGGAGCGGGATCAGATGGTCGCTGAAGTGTTGCGACTGTCGGACGAGCTGCGGGAAGCGTTGAAGCCTCGCAAGCCGAAGAAGTTGAAGGCGCCGGGTAAGCCGCGGGTTGGCGAGAGAGTTCCTGCCGCCGTGTACGTGCAGGACGGGAAGCCCGTCGTCGCAACAGTCGAGTAAGTAAATGGCCCCGGATGTGTGGTCCGGGGCAGGCAGGAAATACCTATTAGGAAGGTTATCAGGCTGATGCAGGAAGAAAAAGTAGTGCAGGCGTTTACGGCTGGGCCGGTGGTGTCCTGTGAGTGAGGTGATGATTCCGGCTTCTACGGTGGCTTTGATTACGCAGTGGGATGGCCGGTTGGAAGTTCGCGCACCGGATGATGTGCCGGTTGATGCCCTGATTTTTGCGTTGCGTCGTTGTGCGAATGGTTTGGCGAAAGAGCTTCGGGAAGCTGAGGCGAGCTGATGTTTTCTCTGATCAATGTGCTATCGGCGTGGGCGGCTGTTTGTTTGCTCGTGTATGCGGGCCACCGAGCTTTGAAAGCGAGGGGCAAGCAATGAGTGCGGCAATCGCTTTCGCGCCGGACGAGTGCCTGCTAACTCGCTGCCACCGGACGGCTTTGTCTGACAGCGAGTATTGCGGGACGCACAGTCGCCCGCAGGTGCGCTTCGAGGGTGGACGCGTCGAGGTGTGGCATGTGGACCGGCGTGATCCTACGGAGTGGGTATTAGTCCTTGATCTTGTCCCGCAGGTGGCTTTGGAAATGGCTAATGACATCAGTGATTGGGCGACATTGGCGATCCGTAAAGCCGACTACTTACAGGCGGTGAAGCCATGACACTGCCGGAGAGTAACTGGATGCCGATCCCCTGCTGGGTGGCAGACGTAATTCGCACCCGCCCGGACATGCACCCGAATTCTAGCCGCACCGACCTCTCAGGCGAGTTTGGCGACCCATGTGTTCACACCGAATGGGGTTTGGAGTCCGGGGAGCCACGGATGCGGGAGTGGCGGTATCCCTCACCGTGCGACGGTGAACCAGACCTTAGGCCGTGTGAGCACCTAGCAGTCAGGACCACGCTATGACCTACCTGCACCCGGAGCCGCCAACTGATCCGCCGGAGTACGTGGATTACGACGAGTTAGCAGACCTCCGTGAAGCCGCTGAGTTGCAGCGGTGGGAAGAAGAAAGAGACATGAGCTTATGAGCGATCTGATCACTGAGCCTTGCGTAATCGAGGGTATGGACGAAGCCCAGTACCACGCTGACCCTGTGAAGGGTGGCAGTCTCAGCTACTCGGGTATGAAGCAGCTACTAAAAAGCCCCGCGCATTACCGGCATTACATGGATCAGCCGCGCGCGGAGAAGAAGGTTTTTGACGCGGGTCATATCATTCACGCCCTGGTTTTGGGGACCGGCCTGGATGTGGCAGTGATCCCTGAACACATGCTCGCGTCGAATGGTGCCACGTCCACGAAAGCCGCGAAGGACTTCATTGCCGATGCGCGTCTGGATGGCATGGTGCCGGTGAAGGAATCCGAACTCGCCCCATTGAAGGCTGTCGCTGAGGCAGCCCTGACGCACCCAGCAGCACGCACACTATTCGAGTCTGATAGTCCCGCTGAGTTGTCAATGTTTGCGCCCGACCCAGAAACAGGGGTGTGGCTCAGGGGGCGCGCAGACAAGATCAGTGAGCTTGACGGGGAGACCGTGATCGTGGATTTGAAGACCACAACGGACGCTGACCCTAAAGAGTTCAACCGGAAAGACGTGGCGAAGTTCGGCTACTACATTCAGGCGGTTGTGTACCCGCGTCTCTGGCAACTCACACACGAGGACACTCCGATGCCGGGAATGCTTTTCGTCGCCGTCTCCAAAACCGAGCCCTATTTAGTCAGCGTTAACTCCCTTGACTGGATGTACGACGACCTAGGCACCAAGGCCATGCGTGAAGCTATTCGCCGCTACCAAGACGGCGTGCTCACCGGTGATTGGCCCGGATACACCGAGCAAGTCACCGAGCTAACCCCTCCCTCTTATCTCGTCTACGAAGACGACGAAGAAATCGAGATCGACTAATGGATATTTCATCGACTATTGAACCAGCCGGAGACCAGCTCGACGCGGCGGAGTTGACTGAGCCGCGCACTTTCACTATCGACCGAGTGTCGAAAGGCAGTAAAGAGCAGCCCGTGAACTTGCATCTAGTCGAACTGGGCGGGCGCGCATGGAAGCCGTCTAAGAACGTGCGCCGCCAACTGGTCGCCGCTTGGGGCAAAGACGCAAGCCAGTACGTGGGACACCGCGCCAGGTTGTATTGCGACCCAAATGTTCGATACGGGAAAGAAGCTGTTGGCGGCGTCCGTATTGAAGCACTGAGCCATATTGATAAGCCGGTGACCACGGCGATTATCGAGACGCGGGGCCGGTCAAAGATGGTCACCGTCCAACCCCTCCCCGACGCACCCTCGGCTCCGGCAATCACTGTCGCGCAGGTTCAGGCTTGCACGGACATGGACGAGCTTCGGGGCATGTGGAATCAGGCATCCCCCGACGTGCAACAGGCGATCATGGCCCGCAAA
This sequence comes from Actinomycetaceae bacterium MB13-C1-2, assembly GCA_035621235.1. Lineage (NCBI taxonomy): Bacteria > Bacillati > Actinomycetota > Actinomycetes > Actinomycetales > Actinomycetaceae > Actinomycetaceae bacterium MB13-C1-2. Next base: position 2,021,829 of record CP141731.1, on the reverse strand, counting down.
ACCGAGCTAGAAGCACACCCCGCTGACCCGGCGCGTGACACGAACAGCCCATACGAGGCCGGTGATGCGCAGTGATTGAGCAGAGCCTATTTGACCTTCCACTCGCAGAGTACAAGCCGAAAGAAAAGGAAGCTGCGCCTGTAGACGAGGAAGCCCTACAAGACCTGGCTTTTCTCTACACGGCCACAGAGCGCGGGAACTCCACGGGCATCCGGTTCGCCGCATCCCGCGAAGACGCCCGCAAATGGTGCGACTCGCCGCAGTCGAGAGGTTATCTGCACGGCACCCGATGGGCGTATTTCTTCACTTCCGCCTGGAATTATGTGCGCCACTATCGGGGTGATGCTGACACCTATAAGGGGTACGGCTATCAGCTTGATATTCGCGGTGAGCGGGACAACGGGACTTGGGACGAGCGCATCGAGTCCACGGGATGCAAGATCGTCCGCTTAGAAGAACTCCCCGACCTGTTAGAGCCGCTGGGTGTGCGCGTTTTCCATGACCCAATCGCGCTCTATAAGGAAGCGAGAGCCGCATGAATTGGCGACTAAAGGCCAAGTGTGCGGGCGCGGATTCTGAACTGTTTTTTGATCGCGACCGCACCCGTGAAGCGAAAACGTTTTGTGCGGAATGCCCTGTAGCCGCGTTTTGCTTACAGGCCGCACTCAAAACCGAAGGGAAAGCTGACAGTAAATCAAGGTTCGGCGTGTATGGCGGGAAAACACCCTTGGAGCGATACCGGATCGAAAACAACATTCGCCCGCCCCGTCCCACCACGCCCGCATCCAGGCTCACCAACCTGTCCTGCGCCATATGCGGACTACTCATGGAAAACGTGCCCGCCAACAAAAAATACTGTCCTGACTGCAAACGCCTAGTCAACATCCAAAACTCACGCAACCGCAGGAGCAAACTCCGCCAACAAAGGACGGCGAAATGAGTGCCATTGAAGCAGTCTTCACAGTCAACCGGACGCAATGGAAAGCACTCCGCGCGAACGGCCCACACGGGAACCCTTACGCGCAATCCAATGCGAAGAAACAGTTACGGTACGCCGCGAAAATCTGGGCCCAAAACTACCGGAATAAGGGCGGACAACAGCTTCAACCCCCCGCGCATTGCGTCGCCTACGTGCAATACCCAACCAGGGCGAAAGCCGACCCGAGCAACGCCCAAATCGTCGCCAAACCACTAGTCGACGGGTTAGTGGACGGCAGGTTGCTAGTAGAGGACCATTCAGAGGTTTTCACCGGGCCAGACATGCGCCGCGACACTAAGGCTTCTGTCCCTGGGTTCTGGGGAATCCGCCTCGTAATCACCGAGATACAAGGGAAGGAAGACTGATGGGTGAGGTTCTTCGTTTCCCGAAAGAGCGTGTCCGGCATTCCCTGTCTTGGACTCGCCCACTCCCAGCACTCTGGGACGGCATGCCGATCACGTGGGAGCCCTTCGAACGCGACTACGGCTACGTCCAACTCTGCTCCCCCGTGATCGGCTGGAATCACCCTGTGGTTTGTCCCGGTTGTCATCAGGAATGGCCGCCGAAATGGAGTGCTCGCGGCCTCAACAGTCGGAATCTTTGGGAACTATGGGTTGAGCGCTGCGAATACTGCGGACACGACCAGATCACCGAATTCAACAACAACTTCACCGTGTGGGATCTGGACGAGTCAGACTACGGGCCACTCGGCTCAAACCCTCCACCCGAAAACCAACCACAGGAGGCGCTTTTCTAATGGCCGACGAATACGGGAAAATGTTTAAACGGATTTGGGGTGACCCTGATTTCCGGGCGTTGGTCGGCGCCGAGCAACTCATGTACGCGAAGCTGATTAGCCAGTCTGATATTTCCCTTGCCGGGGTTGTCACTGCTGCTCCTACTAGGTGGGCGAAGCAGACGGCTGGCACGTCGGTTGGTGCCATTCAGGACGCTTTGGATGGGTTGGAGCGCGCCCGGTTCATCATCGTGGATGAGGACACGGAAGAGATCCTGGTTCGGTCTTATATTCGCGCTGACGGGTTGTGGAAGTCGTCTAAGACGATGAAGGCAATCAGTGGGGCAGTCAAGCGGGTTCTGTCTAAGAAATTGCGTTGCGAGATTAGTCGTGAGCTTGCTCGCTTGGACACTTCTGGGTTGACGGAAGAGACCGCGAATGGGTTTCGGTCGCGTGACTACATTGAGGGTCTGATCGGAAATCTGATAGCGGAATACCCTATCCCGGGAGCTTGTCAAATAGTTTGTGTTTGGGGGTTAGTAAATGTGGGGGTTGACGCGGTCGGGGTAGGCGACTGCGAGTTGGGCTAGGGCTTGTTTCCAGTTGGTGGTTACATGTCCTTGGATTAGTCTTCCTGATGCTTTTCGGTCTTTACCTCTCTTTCCTTTATCTCGTTGTCTTTCGGCCGCTCTTTTGTCTTCGATGTTGCAGATCCCAAGCCATAGCAGTTTCACTGCCGCTTCATCGTTTGGGAACTGGCCGCGGTTCTTACTGATTTTGCGTAGCTGGTAGTTCAGTGACTCGATCGCGTTGGTCGTGTAAATGACGCGGCGTAGCTCTGGGGGGAACTCCAGGAACGGGGTGAACCGGTCCCACGCTGACTGCCAAGTACTCACCGTCGCGGGGTTCTTTGCCCCCAGATCGCTCTTCGCGAAAGCGCTGAGTGCTTCGGCCGCGGCGTCGGCATCAACGGCCGTGTAAATGGGTCTAAGCGCTGCGGAGACCTTTTTACGGTCTTGGTAGTTCACGAACCGCATCGAGGCGCGAATCAGGTGCACCACGCAGGTCTGGACTATGGTTTCAGGCCAGGTAGCTTCCACGGCTTCGGGCAGGCCGGTGAGCCCATCACAACAAACAATGAGGACATCGGCTACGCCGCGGTTACGCAGATTAGAGCACACCGAGGCCCAGAAACTAGCGCCTTCGTTGTTTTGAACCCAGATCCCCAGGACGTGTTTGACACCGTCCATGTCAACGCCAATGGCGATATGAGCGGCTTTAGAACGCACATGAGATCCATCCCTGACTTTCACGCGGATCGCGTCTAGATACATGACGGGGTAGAACTCATCCAGGGGCCGTTTTTGCCATTCCAGGACGGCCTCTAACACGGCGTCAGTGATGTTCGAGATCGTCTCGTGGGATAAGTCAGTGCCAATGGTCTGGCTCAGGTGCCACTGGATTTCCCTTATCGTCATTCCCCCCGCATAAAGGCTGATGATCATGTCATCTAGGCCTCCCAGACGCCGCGATCCTTTCGGGACCAGGCGCGGGGTGAAAGAACCATCCCGGTCCCTTGGTATCGAGACCTCAATCGGGCCTACCTCGGTGGCAACTGACTTAGGGTATGAGCCATTCCTTGAGTTCGCAGCCCCTACGGCTTCCTTAGATTCCCGATCGCCCGCAGCGTAACCCAAATGCGAGGTCATCTCCGCTTCTAAACCGCGTTCCAAAGCAGTCTTGATCAGTGCGGGAATGAGACCGCCATCGCCTGTTAGTTCCACTTCACCGCTATCAATGCGGGCAAACAAATCAGCCAGAGCCCCAGAATCCTCAAGCTCTTTCGCTAAACGATTTGTTGCCTCACTGTTCTTATCAATCAAATCGATCTCGTCCAAATCAATCGTTCGTGTATCCAACGCCAGCACAGCCTTTCAGATCAAGCCATACACAAACAATCTGACAGGCTCTATCCCGGACCTGGTGCCTGTGGATAACTCCGTTTCAGATACTCCTATATATGGGGTATCGGATACCCTATCGGATACCGCATCAGATGGACTATTCCCGAGTGGTCGCTTAACAAACGCAACTGCAAACGCAACTGCAAACGCAACTGCAAACGCAACTGCAAACGCAAATAAGGTCGAAGATTCTGACGAATCCCCGACGACGGCTGTGGATAACTTTCAGCGCGAAGACATAACCGAGATTCTGGACCTCCTCGACGAGGCGATCACCCTCAACGGATTCACCAAGCCGAACCGCACTAAAGGCAACCTAGACGCCGCTCGCCTGCTCATCGACCACGACCAGCGGCCCATTGAGGAAATCCGGGCCGCGATCGCCTACCTGCCGTCTGATGAGTTCTGGCGAACCAACATTCGCAGCATGTCGAAGCTCCGCGAGAAATGGGACCAGCTCAAAGGGTCCGCACAGAGAAACCAATCCAAAGCTCGCCATGGACCACGCAACGTCAACGAGCGAATCCAAGACATGTACGCGGTCGCCGCCGAAGCAGACCGACGCATAGCCGGACAACAAGCACTGGAGGCCGCGAAATGATCACTGTCACGAAAGCAACCGAGATCGTCCAGCACTTCATCGACGCTGGAGCGCTCGGGGCTGGATCACTCGCTCAAGGAGTCACCTGGGCGCAAATCATCAACGACCCCGTCCACGGCGTACCTGACCTCGCGGACCATGACGCGATGAGTGCCGCGCTAGAGGCCGGTCACAAGTGGGCGGCGGAAGGCCGTAGCTGGAAGATCGACGCCTACCGGTACGTGCAGGCGGTGAAGAATATTCGCCGTGACCGGATCGAGGTTTACAAGCGCCTCAACGGCACTCCTGCCCCCGAAGGCGACCTGTCTGGCATCGAGTACGCGGCCTGGCTGACTGCTGCCAACCGAGCGATCGCATCCGGTGAAACATCCCGCGAAACCGTGGAGGGCATCGCATATGCGGCAATCAACCGCGAACCACCCCAAGAATCACCCGCCATCACTGGCGGCACCATCCCAACCCTGAAAGGAATCCCAGCATGACCACCCTTGCCCCTCGTCCTGGCCCTGACAAGATGCCGAAGCATCGCGTGTCGCGCGTGCAGGATGTCCGCTACCACACGCACGCAGACGAAGCCTTGCACCCCGAGTCCTGCCTGCGATGCAAAACCCTCACCGACAAATACGCAAGCAAGGAGAACAACTAATGTCCGCGAAAGTTACTGTCACGGGGAATCTCGGACAAGACCCGCAAATCCGATACACGCCGTCCGGCCGCGCGGTCCTTGACCTGAGCATTGCTGCCACACACCGCGCCAAAAACAAGCAGACCGACCAGTGGGAAGACCGAGGCGAACCCCTATGGCTGCGCGCCAGCTTTTGGGGAGACCAAGCCGAAACCCTCGCCCAGTCACTGGCGAAGGGCGACAAAGTCACCGTCGAAGGAGCCCTCGTCATCGAAAAATACTCGGGACGCAACGGCGACGGCATAGCCTACATCCTCGACTTCCCCCGCTTCCTGGGCGTGATCCCGAAGGCCGGGCAACAGTCCTCCCCGCAAGCCTCCTATGCCGCCCCCACTAGCGACCCGTGGGGTGCGCCCGCCGAGACACCTCTCGTGGACGTGGCCCCCGACTATTCACGCGTGGACCCACCTTTTTAGGAACCCACGCAGAGGCTGACGTTAAAGCACCGACCATCCCGCACCCAAGCTAGGAGACCTAAACCATGACATCGATTCCGCTACGCAATACAGAGTTACGCGAAACAGCCGAAATGGATATGAAAAGCGTCCCCCTCAACGAGCGAGAAACAACAATCAACATTCCCGGCGACGGAAGCGAAGTAATGATCTGGACGAACATCCCCAGAGACATCCGCGCGTTCCGAAGCAAAGCCCCGAAAGTGAGCGAACTGAAATCAGGTTTCCAAGGGACAACGGAATGGGCAGAGTTCCGGGTCGCTTACAAGGACTTCAATCCAGCTAAAGGCGTGAGAAACACGCGCCAACTCACCGAGGAACAACGACAGGCCGTGGCAGACCGATTCCGCGCGTTCCGCGAAAACCAGACGGAGGCGGCGTGATGACTCACCGTGACGAAGCGTTACGCATTTTGGATGAAGCCGACCGGGAAGTGAGCGAAAACTGGCTTTACAACACCGGTGAGCACAAAGCCGACATGATCGCGCAAGCCCAAGTACACGCCCTCCTCGAAATCGGGGAACAACTGCGGGTCGCGAATCTGATCGCCCTCTACCAGACGACAGGCCCAGACGACCAGGCGGGCGGCGAGTTCGCATCCGAAGCATACGACCACCTCGCCGGGGCCGAGGTACGCCAGACGCTAGGAGTAGACCAGTGACCGGGTTTGTCGCGATCGTCGTGGTTTTCCTCGCAGGCATCCTCTTCGCCGCTCTCCTACTCGGTGACCCCCAATGATCACCATCACGGCCCTCATCGCCATCACCAGCCTATGCGTGGCACTAATCCTCGCACTCACCTACCAGAAAGACAGACAACCATGAGTGACATCAGCAGGCTAGTGGTTGCTTGGGTGTCAACCCAGCAACGACATTTCTACAACTCGACGCGCGGCATAGCGACCGTGGAACAACGCCTGGCGTGGGAAGCAGAAGCAGAACAAATCATCGCAGATCACGAGTCCGAGATACGTGCTGACGAACAGCGAAAGGCCCTAGAAAAACTGTCAGCCCGCGTCGCCCGCAAGGAAACCGAATGGGACCGCCAACCCGGCAAACACGCGGCGGGCATGTCCCACGCAGCCGGGAAGATACGCGTCTACATCTCCGAACAAATCGAGAAAGGGAAAAGGCCATGAGTGCCGGATTACGTCGCAAATACAAGGTTCGTCGAGTCTCGGACCCTAAAGGCAAGCACAAGAAATGCGCCTATTTCGTGCTCGACCCGGCCCATGACCCCATAGCCCGCGAAGCTCTCCGCCTCTACGCGATCCGCACACCAAACCGGGACCTAGCCCACGACCTACACGACTGGATAGACAAAATCGAAGGAGAAAACCAGTGACCACGAAGCGCTGTGAATGGTGCGGCAAACAGCGCCGCAAGTTCTCCACCTGGGAACAAAAAACCATCAGCACCGGCAAGTGGGAGCCGCTGTGTGATGGATGCGCTACCCGAAGACTCAACAACCCATGGAACGCCCTACTTGGCATGCGAAAGATCGGAGAAACCAATGCTCAGTGACCAGGAAATGCGGGCCCTCGCAGACAAAGCCACAGAAGGGCCATGGGCTGCCTGGCTAGACCAAGACGGCACCCCCCATATGCAAGGGCGACTCATGGTCGGCAACTCTGAAGGAGTAATCCCTGAGGGTGAAACATTCATCGACGGGGTAGAAATCAACCCCGTTGCCGAGTGCTACACGCCTGAGGATCGCCAGTTCATCGCCGCCGCCCGCGAATGGGTGCCCGACGCGCTCACCCGGTTCGCGGCTATCCGGGAGCTACACCAGCCGGATTGGTCTGACTGGGATATTGACCATCCCGAAGAAGAAGCGAATTGCACTTGCGGCTACAACGGCTCTTACAGCGAATGCCCGACCGTGCGAATCCTCGACAGGAGCGAATCGTGAGGCGTTGGGAAATCAGGTTCACATCGGGACGCATCGAAACCGTAGACGGATACCGAACCAGGACCGAAGACGGCGTCCTCCGAATCCGCACCACCCACGACACCGCCTACACCGAAGAATGGGCGAACTACCCGCTAGCAAACATCGAATCATGGAAAGAAATACGACGATGACTGAAATACCAGACGAAGCAGTTGATGCAGGTTCGAGAGTCGCATGGTTTGAGGACTACGGAAACATGACTGGTTACGACAGCCCCGAGAACCTGGACCGAGTAAATTATGACGACCGGACTCTAGCTATCCTCAAAGCCGCCATGCCCCACATCCGAGCACAGATCGCGGCAGAAATCCGGGCAATACCTATCGGTGACTTCCGAACATATGACTGCCTACCCAGCGACTACGCAAACATGGGACGTGCCGGAATGAAAGAAAAAGCCGCCAGGATAGCGGAAGGGAGCGGGGAATGAGCGTCGAACAGTTAGAGCGTGACCTGCTGGTCACCGCGAAACGCGAAGAGCAGCTCGCCATCAACAAGCGCCGATCAGTCATCAACCATTCGTTGGTGCTCCACCGCGACAATCCCAGCGTGACCGACATGGAAGCGATGTTTGGTCAGCTCCGCCGCGCCGGAATGCCAGACCACGCGACCCTGAAAATCGACACAGCGATGAACCATGTCCGCTTCTGCGCGACTTGGAGCACAGACCCGAAGGAGACCGACCGATGACTGACATTCCAGAAGTCGCTGTGGAAGAGCCTTCTGCCGAAATAGTGGAGCGTGTCGCGGCGACAATCTACGGGAAGCCACATTGCGACAAGCACCCATGCGAGGGATGCGACTCCGAGCGGAAAGAGGCGCGAATGCACCTCATGGCAATTGCACCCATCATCCGCGCGCAGGTCGCGGAAGAAATACGGGCGATACCCGTCGGTGACTTCCGAACCTACGACTGCCTACCCAGTGACTACGCAAACATGGGACGCGCCGAAATGCGAGAAAAAGTCGCCCAGATCGCGGAAAGGAGCGGGGAATGAGCCTAAAAGTTGTGTGGACCTGCGACGAATGCGAAGAATCCACAGTTGAAACCACGCAAATGCACCGTGTGGAGCTAGAGGCATTTGCCACCTCCCACGAACTCTACGGCGGTGGAATGAGCGACCTCAGGGGGTTTGAAATCAACGTTGTTGACGACGGTGAAGGTTGGCTGATCGATGAAAACCCCGCTTCTGGGACCAAGTACTTTTGCCCAACATGCAAGATCGGGGCGACCAATGAGTGAGTTCACGCCAACCACGAAGCAAGTACGCAAGATTTACGCGACATGGAAATACGAAGACCCCGAACCCGACGAAGACATGCTCACCTTCATCGGAGAGTTCGACCGGTGGCTAGCTGAGGTGCAAGCCGCAGCGTGGATGAGTGGATACTACACCGGGAAACGCGACTACGCGGGCAGCATCACCGGAGGAATCCCGATAAGCACACCCAACCCCTACCAGGAGACAGACCAATGAGTGCGATAAAGGGGCAGATCGTCGCCGCATCATGGGAAAACGGCCACCGAAAAGTCGAATGCGACCTAGAAGACTGCCCCTGCCCAACCCACGAAGAATCACCGCTACCACCAGGCACCTATGTCACCGTGCGACTACCCGAAAATACGCCTATCGGCCTGTGGAATGTCTACATCACACGACAAGAAGAGGAGGCCAACCGATGATTGACCACTCGATTTGCTACCCATGCAGACTCGGAAAACACGAAGACTGTCTACGCCTCACACACACCCCGCAAGGCATCCACCACTGCCAATGCGACTGCAAGAAACGAGAAGAAAAATGATCTGGATACCAATCACATTCACCTGCTGGATAATGCTCGGAACCGGCATGAACTTTGCCAACGCAGGGAAACCAAGAAAACCAATCTCAAGCGGCGAAGCAGTAGGAGGGCTTGTAGCAAACATCATGCTCATCGCTCTCATCTGGTACCTGTACTCAAGCTAAAAACACTGATCCCCCAGGCTCCTAGAGCTACGAATCACTAGGAACGCTGGGGGACGATAATGAGACTAATAACCATTCGCAATAGTCACTAGTGATCCTACCAGCGCCCACAAGGAGAACTCAGTGACACACACACCATCCGCACTAACCGTCGAATCACGCATGGCCGACATCCTCAAATGGAAAAGCCAAATCGTCCCGCCCACACCATCCATCCCCGCAATCCGCTACGACAAAGACGGAGCCCCAACCACACGCTCCGACACTCTCCCCCACGGCATCCAAATAGACACCGCCAACAGTGACGGCACACGCGGCATCATCAGCGAGCAAGGCGTCGAAGCCGTCCTATCCAGCCTCGCCATGGACCTCGCCGGATGGCTGTCAGAAATGACCGGGGACACTCACCAAGTCACCGGTGATCCTGGACCGTGGATACACGCCCAACTCCGAGAACGCCCGGTCCTGCGACACATCCACGTCAAGCCCGAGGCGCTACCCGAAGACGCAACATCCGAAGAACGCCAAGCACACGAGTGGGCCATGTGGGACTACTCGCTTTGGGAATCGTACAGTCGCGAAGTTACGGCGCTTTGGTGGAAAGTCGGCAGGCTCACCGGACACGCACCAGAATCACGGACCCGATGCCCCAGATGCCGTAACGGCTGGTTACGCAGCCAATGGGACAAACACGGGCTAGAAGACGTGGCCGCCTGCTCAAACCCTGACTGTGACACACAAGTGGACTACAGCAAAGGAGAAGCCACCAACTCCTACCGGGCAACGTTGAGAAGCGAAGACATGCCCGACGACATCTACCTACCACTCGCCGGCGTGCTCTCAATCTGGCCGAACCTTCCCAAAGGAACCCTCCGCCGCTGGGTCCACGAAGGCCACATCCGAAAAGACCACAAAGGCGACTACAACCTCGTTGACATCAACAAGAAGAAATGGGGGCAGTCGTGAGCGACACTGGTAGAATAGAAGCGGCCCGCAAGAGTGCTACCAACACTCCACGGGCCTAACCGAAACACCTAACCTAACTAGGAGAACGGCTATGAACAGCCTAGACGCAAAAGCGCAACTCGAAGAAATCCTGAACAAAGATTCCGTGGAAATTACGGTTCGTGGCGGCAAAACCCTCATAAGCACAATCGACCTATTCGCAGTGCTCACCTCCGACGCGTGGTTCATCGATGAGAGCGGTTACGTGAAGCGCTCTGCGGCAGACGCCTGGGGCAACAACATCTACCTGCACAATCTCATCGTAGGAGACAAGAACGTAGATCATGCCAACGGAAACAAACTCGACAATCGGCGCGAGAATCTACGTGTCTGCACTCAGGCTGACAACTCTGCGAACAGGAAGGTTCGAGCCGACAGCGAGACGGGCTACAAGGGAGTCAATCGAACACGCGCAGGAACATTCCACGCACAAGCCTCCAAGGGCGGGGTTGTGCACAACCTAGGAACATATCCTGACCCAGAAAGCGCAGCCAGAGCCTACGATGAAGCGGCGATAAACCTATTTGGCGAATACGCGGCCACGAACTTCCCCCGCGAGGGATACCGCTGGGCGAGAGAGCACCTACAGCCCACCATTGAAGAATCATCACCCATCGACTAGAATCGAACGCGTTGGGACGTTCAGCGTCCCCGAAACCCGCTCAGAGCACCAACTCCAGCGGATGTTCTAGGATCTCATTCTCCCATTCTTGAGACGAAACCAGGCGAAATCGATAATCTGGGACTATGAAGAAAATCTTGGCCATCGCGGCACCCATCGCACTAGCAATCACCCTCACAGGCTGCGGAAGTAACAGCGGCACAGTCACCAAAGGTGAAGAAACCGAATCGGCAACCACTGAGCAATCTGCGCCTGCCGAAGAAATCGTTGAGGAAGAAGTGGAAGCTGAACCGGCATCCACCAACCCCACCTTCGGAGACACCTACACGTGGCCAGACGGCCTAGCCGTCACCATCAGCGCCCCACAAGAAATCACCCTCAGCAACGAATACATGGGCGAACTCTACGACCTCAGCGTCGGACCAGTCCTCACATTCGACGTGACCGTCCACAACGGCACCGATGAAGACGTTGAGGCAATGGCCATCAACATGCAAATGACGTCAGGGAGCAAGCAAGCAGAATCCGTGTTCGCCAGCGAAGACGGAATCGACATACCAACCGTGACCATCCTCCCCGGCAAAGACCTAAGCTGGAAAGTCGCCTACGTCGTAGCCGACCCAGCAGACCTACAGCTCAGCGTCAGTGACCTCAACAACTTCTCCAACGACAAGGTCCACTTCACCAACTAGCCCGCAGTCAACCAGACGCCCCTAGCCACCAAAAGGCCGGGGGCGTTCTACTACCCGCAATGACCGTGGCTACGGTGCTGGGGCGCATTGAGCCGGGGTGATAGCGGGTGGCAACCTCAAGGACCGGCACCGCCAAATGGAAAAACCTCCGAGCCAAAGCGCTCGCCAGGGGTAAAGCAGAAGGACAAGACCGGTGTCCAATATGCCGGGGCGAACTTGACTGGAGCCGAAGCTTACAACCTAACAGCCCAGAAGCAGACCACATCATCCCAGTCGTTCTCGGCGGGACAGACACACTAGACAACCTGCGAATCATCTGCCGCACCTGTAACCAACGCCTCGGAGTCATCGCCCGCGAACAAAAACGAGTCGAACTCAAACAGCAACGCAAAGCCAAAGCGTTCACAGGCACATTGAGCACGTCGCAATCCTGGTGACCCCCGAACAAGGGCGGTCCACCACCAAGCACCCCAGGGGGGACACCCCTCCCCGCCCGCCACGTTCGCCCCACCAGCAGCATAGCGATCTCCCCCCGATGTTTTTCCACACGCACCCTGCCGGAGGTGGTTCTGATGGCCGCTCCTAAACGGAGGTTAAGCGTGCTTGGCCCCGACGATTCTCCCCCTGCTTCTGGGAAGGAATCGGCTTCTAAGACCGTGTTTCAAGCTGCGCAGACTGGCTCCGTGCTTGAAGAGTTGAAAGCTCTGCGATTGGTGATTGCGAAGAAGCTGGACGATCCGAACTTGTCAGGTCGGGATATGGCCGCTTTGTCGAAACGTCATATTGAGATTGGTCGCGAGATCGAGGCTACGCAGAAGGCGGCGGCGGAGGAGGCTGAGCATGACGCAGTCTCAGAAGACGAAGCCTGGGACGAGGAAGCGATCTAATGCTCGCCCACCGTCGAAGCCTTCTAGTCAGGATCGGAAGCTTTCTGAGGTTGCTAGGCATGTAGTCAAGCCGAAGGGCATTGTCTCTACTGGATGGCCGATGGTCAGGGATCGTTGCAGACAGTTTGGTATTCCCTTTGACCGCTGGCAGGACGGCATTGGGCGTTTGGCGTTATCGAAGCGTGCTGATGGGAAGTACGCGGCGGGTGTTGGCGGCGTGATCCTCTCGATTCCGCGTCAGGTTGGTAAGACCTACCTGATTGGCTGGATGATGTTTGCCTTATGCTCGCTGATTCCTGGTCTAACGGTGATTTGGACTGCGCATCATACGCGCACTTCGGATGAGACGTTCACGAAGATGCAGGCTATGGCCCGCAAGCCGAAGGTTGCCGCCTATTTGGACGGTCCGCCGAGGGCGGCGAACGGTCAGCAGATGGTGAAGTTCAAGAATGGTTCACGCATCCTGTTTGGTGCTAGGTCGCAAGGATTTGGCCTCGGTTTCGACAAGGTTGATGTCCTGGTCCTGGATGAAGCTCAACGTGTCAACGAAACGACGATGGCGGACATGGTTCCGGCGACGAACGCGGCCCCGAATGGCTTGATTTTTATGATGGGTACGCCGCCGCGTCCGGCTGATAATGGGGATGAGTTCGCTAATCGTCGTAATGATGCTCTTGAGGGTGATCCTGACACTGCCTATGTCGAGTTGTCGGCTGATGAGGACGCGAAGATCATTGACTGGGATCAGATCGCGAAATGCAATCCGTCTTACCCGCATAGGACCGATAAGACTGCGATCTTGCGAATGCGGAAGTTCTTGAGTAGTGATGACAATTTTCGGCGTGAGGCTTATGGGATCTGGGATAAGAGCAACGCGAATCACGCGATCGATTTCCCGAAGTGGCGGCGGCTAACCGTTGATGCGGACGAGGCTCCGTCAGGTGGTCGCGTGGCTTATGCGGTGCGCTTCTCGGTTGATGGGATGGTTGCAGGCCTCGCCGTGGCATGCAAACCTAGCCACGGCCCTATCCATGTTGAGGGCATCGAAGTGTTCGACATGACCGGTGGTATTGGCCCGATTCTTGATTTCCTGGTGCCTCGCGCACCGGACGCGGCTCAGATAGTGATCGACGGTAAACGCGGCGCTGACATGCTAATTGAGGCTCTGCGGGATGTGGGCGTGCGTAACAAGAAATTACTGATCAAGATGACACCTGACTTGGTGACGGCAGCTTGTGCAGAGCTATTGCAGGCACTTACGGACATGTCTTTGACGCATATCGGGCAAGAGGTCTTGGATCGTCAGGTTGAGTTCGCGGTTCCTCGAAAGATTGGTCCGCTTGGTGGTTTCGGCTGGGACGCTCCCGAGGGGGAAAATGTGGCGCTGCTGGAGGCCGTAACTTACGCATTTTGGGCTGTGAAGCACACGAAACGGCGATCAGTGAATGACCTGCCGGGAGGGGTGGTGCTGACACGATGAATCCTTTGGTTTACTGCCCGGCAGCGCCGCAAGTCTGCGGTTTGAATGAGACAACTCAAAATACGCTGAATGAGCTTTGGGGGCAGTGGGCGAAGAAGCAGCCCCGGAACATTACGCGCCTGCTGTATATGGACGCCAAGAACCAGTTCAAGGATCTAGAAGTGGCTTTGCCGCCGTCCCTGGTTGACAAGCTGAATGTTGTTTTTGGGTGGCCTGAAAAGGCCGTCTACGAGTTGGCTAACCGGATTGTTTTGGAGGGCATCGACTCCCCGGATGACGAGCCTGACCCGTTTGGCTTGGGACCGGTTCTGCGTAAGAACAAGTTTTGGACTGAGCTGCCGTCAGCGATTGTTTCCGCAACTGCGCTGTCTACTTCTTTTGCTTCGGTGACTGAGGGGGACGTTTCGCGAGGTGAACCCGAGCAACTGATCATGTTTCATTCTGCCCTGTTCGCGACGGGCCTGTGGGACAGGCGTCTACGTCAGATGACGGCGGGTTTGCTGATAAATGATACGGATGCTTTGGGTCAGCCGACCTTGATTACTTTGATGCTCCCTGAGGCGACATATGTGTGTCGCGACAATGGTGGCGGATGGTTCGTTGACGCGGATATTCCGAATCGGACGAAGCGCCTAATGTTTCACCGGCTCGCGAATCGCCCCAACCTGGATCGCCCTTTCGGTAAGTCTCGGATTGACCGGGTAACCATGTCACTGACGGATCGCGCGGTGCGCGCTGGTGCGCGCTTCGATGTGCACTCCGAACTTTTCGCCACACTCAAGCTGATGCTGATGGGGGTTGGTAAGAATACGTTCCTAGATGAGAACGGTCAGACGATTCCATTGTGGTCGTTCGTTATGGGCCGAATGAATGGCATTCCGAAGGATGAGGACCATGAGACCCCCAAACTTGAGGTAATCAAAGCGCAGTCCCCTGAACCGCATATTGCTGGTTTGCGGGAGTTGGCGTCGGAATTTTCGAGTCATTCTGGCGTCCCCTTGTCGTCTCTTGGCGTGTCTTCCGCTAACGCTGAGTCGGCGGATTCTAAGCGGGTTGGCCGTGAGGATGTTGTCAATGATGCGGAGTCTCAACATCTCATTTATGGGGACGAGGTTCTTAGCATTTGTGAGGACGTTGTGATGCTCCGCGATGGCCTGACTGAGCCACCTGAGGAAATGATGGGCTTGTCGTTGTCGTGGCGGTCCCCTGAGCGGTTCACGAAGGCGGCGATTGCTGACGCTGGCGCTAAGCAGGTCGCCATGGTCGATGGGCTTGCTGGTACTGAGGTTGGCATGGAAATGCTCGGTATGACCAAGGCTCAGATCGTTAGGGCTCAGTCGCAGTTGAAGCGAGCTAGGTCTAGTGACTTGCTGGATCGAGTGCTCGCGTCGAAGCGGTCTGAGGCGACCCCTGATCCTGTGGTGGTCACTGATGGTAGCTCGGAGTGATGTTAGTCGGCTAGCGGACGCTACCGGCAAGGTTTCTGCCGACGCCGAAGCCCTGTTGGCGGACTTCTTCCGATCTGTTGATCTGGGAAAGCCTGAGAGGGTTAGGGACGCTCTTTTGGAAGTGGTCCCAGCTATTAGCTCAGAGTTTGGGGACCTGTCGGCGGGGGTGGCGGCTGACTGGTATGAGCAGGTCCGCGCCAAAGAGGTTGGCGGCCGGTATGTGGCTAGGCTCGGCTCCCCCGATGATGCGGACCGTGTGATTGGGTCGGTCCGGTGGGCGTCAGGGGAACTGTTCAAGGACAACCCGCAGGGAGCGTTCGATCTCCTGAAGGGCGCGCTCCAGCGACATGTGACCTACGGGGCGCGAGACACGATCGCTAGGAATGTCCGCTTGGACCCCGCACGTCCACGCTTCGCTCATGTTCCTACCGGATCGGACCCGTGCGGATTCTGCGTGATCATGGGGTCGCGCGGCTGGGTTTACACGACCAGGGAGGCCGCAGAATTGAATCCGAAAGACAGGGACGGATTGCACTCCCAGTTTCACGATAACTGTCACTGCCAGGTCGTCGCGTCGTGGGACGCAACCCAAGCGCACATTGACGGCTACGATCCGGACCTCTACTACTCCATGTACGAATCATCGCGGAAACCTGGTGACAGCCTGGGGCAGACCGTGAATCGTATGAGAAAAGACTTCCCTGACTTCTTCAGGGTGGCCACATAAATTTCCCCTTTTCGTCGCGGGGGCCATTAGCGACGCCGAATCACACCTAGGAAGGTGGAATAACCATGTCCGAAACTACTGAGACCAAAACGCCAGTTCCTACTCCCCCTACGCAGTCTGAGCAAACTTGGACGCCTCCCGCGTCCCAGGAAGCCCTAGACAAGATTATTGGGGAGCGAGTGAATCGTGAGCGGTCAAAGTATGCCGATTACGAGGATCTGAAGAAGAAGGCCGCTGAGTTCGATGCCATTGAGGAGGCCCAGAAAACTGAGGCTCAGAAGCAGGCAGACGAAATCGCGGCGCTCAAAGCTCAGGTCGCAGCGAATGAGGCTGAAAAGTGGGTGGCGGCATGGAAAACCGAAGTTGAAACTGCTACCGGTGTCCCCGCTAAGGCCCTGGCAGGCTCCACCTTGGAGGAGATCCAGGCTCATGCGGAAACCCTGAAAGCGCTGGGTGTGGGGAAGGCGGCGACGCCAACCCCGCAGGTGGTCCCAACTATCGGGCAGGAGCCAACCATTCCGGGAAACGTGTCTATTGACGCGCAGATCGCCGCCGCAACTAAGGCAGGCGATATGGACCTGGTTGGGACTCTCAAAGCTATAAAACTTGGCGGCACAAAGACCGCATGATCTGAAAGGAGGCGGCTATGCCCGCTTCAATCACAGGTATGGGCACAACCTATAATCTGCCTAACTACGTCGGGGAACTCTTTTGCGCTACCCCGGCTGACACGCCGTTCCTGTCCGCTATTGGCGGGCTGACCGGGGGCCGCGAGGCCAACGCAACCTTTTTCGAGTGGCAAGGTTACACGCTGCGCGAGGGTGCGGACGATCGTCAGCGCCTTGAGGGTGCGGCGGCACCTGACGCGGAGGCGCGAGTCCGGTACACGGAACGCAATGTAGTGGAAATCCATCAGGAGAAGGTGGAGATTTCCTACACGAAGCTTGGTGCTACCGGGCAGCGCGCAACTGATGGGGAGCCTCAAGTGACCATCGGGGGTATTTCCATTCCCGTGTCGGAGTTGAAGTTCCAGATCGACGCGGCCTTAAAGTCAAAGGCACTCGACATCGACAAATCGTTCATCGCGGGAACCTTCCAGTCCCCGGACGATAATACGGCTCCACGTAAGACACGCGGCTTGCTTCAGGCGACGACCACCAACGTGGTCACCGCCGCGAAGGACGATTTGGACGAGGAAGCGATCCTTGACCTTTTCCAGAAGGTTTGGGACAAGGGTGGTATCGCCTACGACGAGACCCGCACTGTCATGGTGAACTCGACGCTGAAGCGCCTACTCACCAAGATTTTCATCAAGGACAAGGGCTATCAGGAAGAGTCTCGAACCGTTGGCGGCGTCAGTCTCCAAACGTTCGAGACGGACTTTGGTCGCGCGAACCTGATGCTGGAACGGCACATGCCGGTCAATCAGATTTCGGTTGTATCCCTGGATGAATGCGCACCTCGCTTCCTCCCGATTCCCGGTAAGGGCCACTTCTTCGTGGAGCCGCTAGCTAAGACCGGTGCGTCCGAAGCTGTGCAGCTCTACGGCGAGATCGGCCTGGAGTACGGCGACGAGAAGAAGCACGGAAAGCTCATCGTCACTGGCATGTAGCCAGCCAGTGCAGGGCAAATCTGACATCGGGCTTGCCCTGCACATTCCCTCCCAACTTTCGTAAGGAACAAATCTAGTGAAGACGCTATATTGCTCCGAATATCCGGAGCTTCTTGTGATCAAGCCGCGTGTGGTTTTCGTGGATCACTACGCAGACAATGTGTCCGACGAGGACGCTGACATTCTTTTGGGTCTCGGCCTCGGCATTGTCGAATCAGTGGATGGGGTAGCAGCCGTTCACGTGGACGGCAGCTCGGACGAATCCGAGACCGACGACCCTAATGGTGCAGAGGACAATTCAGCCGGTAATCCGGTGATGCTTTCCAAGAACGCGACTACCGCAGAATGGGTCACATTCATGGCGGAGAACAAGATCAAGCATCCCGAGGGGGCTACTCGCAAGGAAATGATCGAACTCGCTGAACAGCATTTCGCTGAAACCGAGTAGGCGAAAGGGGTGTGTGCCGTGACTGAATCTCCTGGGCCGTTCGCAGACACGAACTACTACGAGAACAACGGGTTTGGTGACGGTGCTTCCCCAGCGAACCTGGACGCGCTCTTGAAACGAGCGTCACGCATTATGCGGGCCGACGCGAAAGAGTACGGCGTCGATTTGGATCAGCGGATCGCGGACGGGGATCTAGATAAGGACTTAGCCGCCGATGTCTGCTGCGACATGGTCGCGTATGCGACCGCAAGCCCTGGCGGGATCGGCATCGAGTCATACCAGCAAGGCGGCGGGCCTTATCAGGAAACTGTGAAGTACGTGAACCCCGTTGGCAACCTGTCATTCACGAAGGTGCACCGTAAGCGCCTAGGGATCATGAGCGGTAAGGCGTGGGAGATCGACCTGTTGGCGGGCCGCAAATGATCGTCGGCGAACCGGTGCGTATCCGCGTGCCAGACGTGCTGATCGGCCATGACGCGGCCAACGACGAGATCTGGGGTACGGATGAGCGGGACGTTGAGAACGTCCTAGTCGCCCCTGGCCCACGCGCTGACCTGACGGACGCTGAGCGGCCAGCGGGCGTTCGAGTCGTTTTCAACCTCCATTTCCCTAAGACGTTCGAGGGGTCACTTCGGGGCGGTGAGATTCGTGTGCGCGGCCAGTGGTACGCCGTCATCGGAGACCCGCAACCGTACACGCCGGAGAACACTCCCGGCCAGTGGAACATGCCCGTCGAAGTTGAAACCGTGAAGGGATGAGACGTGGCGAAACACAAGTTTGTGGCTAACCATGAGGGGTTCCGGGAAATCTTGCGGAGGCAGTCCACGCAGCAGCGAATCCTTGGTATCTGTCAGGAGGTCGCCTCACGCATGGGTGAAGGGTATGTGGCAGACGTGCAGCCAGGTAAGAACCGCGCGCAGGGAATGGTGAAACCGGCGACCCGTGAAGCTGATGAGGACAACCGGCGTAACAACACTTTGCTCAAGGGTGGGAACGGGGGCGCACCATGAACATCACCGCAACTGTCATCCAGTGGCTCAACGGTCGTCCTCACTTGGTTGCTGCGGGCCTGGAAGCGTTTGCGACCGTCCGGAAGGAGCGGCCCCCCAGGTTTATCACCGTGGAACGCACTGGCGGCGCGATTGACACTTTCAGGGATCTCCCGAACCTCGCGATCCAGGTGTGGGGCCAATCGGTCGCCGAATGTGAAGACCTATCGAACCTGCTGCGCCGCGAACTCCCCCACCTGACCGAGATTTCGGAGATAGCCCGCGTCAGCATTGGCTCCACGTACAACTGGCCAGACCCCGACACCAAGCAAGCGCGTTGGCAGACCGTCATTAGCCTCGTTGTCGCCTGGCCTAACCCGTAAAACCTACTCACTATCTGAGCCGTCCAACGTGGACGGCTTTTTTCATGCCCCAAACCATCTAGGAGGAAAACATGGGTGCACCAACAGGGAGCCTCGTAACGGCTCCGAAGCCGAATACTGGGGGCGTCATGTATGGCGCACCCCTTGGAACCGCTTTACCAACAGACGCGACTACCGCGCTCAATGTGGCGTTCGTGAAGCTTGGCTATCTCACATCTGACGGCTCGACGAACGAGGAAGAAATCGAGTCTTCAGAGGCGGTGGCCTTCGGTGGTGACACGGTACTAACCATGACCACGTCCCGTAAGGAGACCTTCACTCAAGCCTTCTTACAGACCCTCGACGTGGACGTGCTCAAGGAGTATTACGGCCAAGACAATGTCGTAGTTGAAGACGGGAATCCTATGGTCCGTCACAACGCGAAGTCGAACGGGAAGCGCAGCTTCGTGCAGGAATACTTGCATTCCAACGGCACGATTCAGCGCACGGTAATTCCTGAGGGTGAGCTTTTCCGGTCAGGTGGTGTCCAGTCACAGAACGGTACGCCGCGAAGCTTCGAGTCCTCGATTACTGCTTATCCGTCCAGTCAGGTGGATGGTGACACGGCCCGCGACTATTACGCGGTCCCCAGCCAGCCGTAGCCATGTCAGCGCCGGTGACCCCGGCATTGGCTACGGAAGACACCGATTCGCCGTCCTCTAAGTGGCTGAAGGACGAATTACTCAACTACGCGCTGAATCTCGACCTTGAGGTTGATGGGTCGATGACGAAGGCGCAGATTCTCGCCGCAATCGAAGCGGCGTAACAGGCGTGTGCGGGTCGGTGATGCGTCTCCCGGCCCGCACGCATCAACTCAATCAACAGGTGGAGACGCAAACACGCGAAATGGAGACGCAAAAATGGCTACAGCCGCTAAGAAAACCGTTACTGAAATTGAGGAAATCGCAATCGAAACCGTTGTCGTTGGCGACGACCTGACCCTCGTCGTGGACAAAGATGTGCTCAACGACTGGGAAGTCCTCGAACTGATCGATGAGGCAGAAGAGAACCCGCTAAGGTTCCCGCGCCTAGTAAAAAAGGTCCTAGGGGACACGCAATACAAGAAGGTCAAGGATTACTGCCGTGACGACTCTGGACGTGTGAACCCCGAGACGATCGGGGAAGTCTTCGCTGACGTGATGGGGAGGCTAGCAAAAAACTCCTGACGCTCGCGTGGCTATTACGCGAGCACCCAGACGAACTGGAATCAGACTATTGGCGGCTTTACGGGCGGGGGGTCCGCGACTTCACACCCGTAAAGGCCGCTCAACTCACGGTCGGAGTGCTGTCCAGCATTGAGTCAGCGACCTACCGGGCAATCTTCCCCGATTGGCAATGGCACCTGATAGGCAATCAACTGTCAGCCTTCCAAGCGGATCTGCTGAACCTGCTGTGGTGGGCGAAAACGGAAGACGGGCAGAAGGACCGCAACCGTCCCGCACCTGTGTCACGTCCCGGTGTGCCCGGTTACCAGCGTGACGCGGAAGCAGAGTTCGCGGCCATGGACATTGACGCCCTGGAAGCCACACTCGCACTGCCACGGGTATCAATCGAAAACCCTCTTTGAGACGCGGATGGGCGGGTGATCGTTGGCGAATGTAGGCACCGATTATCTCCAGATCGTCCCGTCACTCGACGGCGCGGTCAAATCCATTCAGAAGACTCTTTCCGGCATGGACATGTCGGGCATCCAGAAGAGCATCGGCAACAGCCTGTCTTCCGGCTTCGGTAAAACCCTCAAGTCCAATATTTCTAAAGCCCTCGATCAGGCCGCGATTCAAACCAAGAAACCGCTTGAGGCGGCACTCAAGGGTGTAACGGACGCGGAAGCGAACCTGGCTAAGGCGCAGAACTCGCGGCAGAAGATCGTAGATCAGGTCGCGAAGTCAGAGCAGAAGTTATCTGATCTGCAAGCCACAGGCAAAGAGGGCACGAAGGCTTACGAGCAGGCGCAACGCCGCCTCGCGGACCAGCAAAACAAGTTGTCTCTGTCCTCGTGGGATGTGGCGGCAGCGCAAATCGGCTTGGAATCCGCACAGAAGAACGTTTTCAAGGTTTCGGGTGAAGTCGACCAGGCGCTAGCTAAGCAACAGACGGGGTGGGATCGGATCGCGATCACTGCCCCTGTGGTCGCTGACGGTCTGAAAACCGCTGGTAATGCGCTCAAAGACATCGGCGGAAAAATCAGTGATGTCGGCGGGAAGCTTACTAGCCACATCACAGTGCCCGCACTGGGGGCCGCGACCGCTGTCGCTGCCCTTGTTGGCGGACTTGGTTTCAAGCGCCTAGTCGGGATCGACACGGCACGGGGCCAATTCAAGGGTCTCGGCTACGACGCCGACGCAGTTATGAAGCAGGTTGATCGTGGCGTAAATGAGACGTCGCTGTCGATGGCTGAGGGTGCATCTGCGGCCGTGTCGATCCTCGCCACTGGTGCTGTCCCTCTTGAGGGTCTGGAATCTCAGATCAAGCGTGTCGCCAACGTGTCTGCGGCCTACGGAGTAGACGCTAGTCATGCAAATTATCTGCTGAACAGTGTACTCACCAAGCAGAAGGTGACCTGGGGCGATCTCGCCCAAATGCAACGCAACAACATCCCCATTGTTATGGCGCTCGCTGACACCTTCGGGTATACGGGTGAGCAAATCGAGGAAATGGCCCAAAACGGGGAGATCAGCATTGACATGCTGAATCAGGCCCTGGATAACAAGGCTGGTGCCGCCGCTCTCGAATATGCGAAGACTTGGGAAGGCGTCACCAAGAACATCCTGTCGAATATCGGCAAGCTCGGCGCGAAGCTCATGGAGCCATCCTTCGAAATCGTCAAAGAGAAGGCCGCTGACTTCCTCGCCTACCTGAAAACGCCAGAGTTTGCTACCGCAGCGGAGAGCGTCGGGCAGTCAATCGCTAATGGCCTCACCAAGGCCATTGACATGATCCAAGGGCTGATTGATAAGTGGAATTCTCTGGACACAGCCACCCAGAGAATGATTGGGAAACTTGCACTCGTCGCGGTTGTGGCTGGGCCGGTTTTGCAGGTCTTCGGCAAGATAGTCAGCACTGCCGGGACACTGATTTACGGTCTGGGCGGGATCGCTGGAGCGGTCGGTAAAGTCGCACCAAAGTTCGCAGCTGCTGGTGGCGCTGGTGGTGCTGGCGGATTCCTAAAGGTAATCGGCCAGTTCGCCGGACCGGTAGGTATTGCAATCGCCGCGATCACCGCTTTGTGGACTCAATCAGACGGATTCAAAGACGGAGTGAAAGCCGTTGGCGAAACCCTGATGGATGTTGGCAAGCGGATTTGGGAAGCCCTCAAGCCCGTAATCGAGAAAATCAAGACTGCCTTTCTGCCCGTCATTGAGCAGATCGGGGATGCGGTCGGCGACCTACTAGGGACTCTCACGCCGATCCTCAGTCAGATTGGTGACCTCTTCGTAACTGTCATTGAAGCGGCAATGCCCCTCATCGATTGGCTGATCGATCAGCTAGTACCAGCCTTCGAAAACGCTGTCACCGTGATCTCAGCGGTCTTCGATGCGCTTGGTCCAATCATCCAGGCGGCAGTGGACACAATCAGCGCGATTGTGGACACGTGGATCGCCATATTCCAAGGCGACTGGGAAGCGGCAGGTGAAAACCTTCGTGCCGCCGCCGAAGCCTCCTGGGAGCTAATCAAGTCCATCGTCTCGGGCGCAATCGACGTTATTTGGACGATCCTTTCCGGCTGGTGGGAGAACGTTCAAACCACTTGGGCTTCAGTATGGGGTTCCATCGGTAGCTACCTAGAGGTCGCGTGGGCCGCAATCAAGCTGACCGTGACGACTGCTATCGAGTCAGTCAAGACCTCGATCACCGTCACACTCGAATCGATCAAGGCGACTTGGTCGGGCGCTTGGGAAACTGTCAAGTCTAGGTTCTCGGCAATCTGGGAGGGCATCAAGTCTGGGGCCTCTTCAGGAGTGAACGCCGTATACAACACGGTGACGGGGATAAAGAATCGGATCACAGGTTTCTTCTCTGGTGCCGCGTCTTGGCTTATCGAGTCGGGCAAGTCTCTTATGCAGGGCTTCGCTGATGGCATCAAGGCTGGGGTACAGGCCGCAGTCGATGCGGTGTCTGGCGCGGTCGCAGCAGTCCGAGACTTCCTTCCTTTCTCCCCCGCGAAAAAGGGACCATTCTCCGGTAGGGGTTGGACCCTCTACTCTGGCCGGTCTGTGGTTGAGGCGTTCGCGAAGGGCATGACTTCCCAAACTGGTCTTTTGGAGTCAGCGGCGTCGTCAGTGATGGCACGCGGACAGGTCGCTCTTGATAACGCGTCTTCGTTCCGCGCTCGCCTGGGTTCTCCGTCTGCTTCTTTCGCGGCGTCTAACCCTGGTTTTCCGTCTGAGTTGCGGGTCCGGTCTGGCCGGGTGGAGCTGGATGGTACGGACGCGTTTATTGACTTGGTTTTGGCTGCGTCTGGTCTTGGTGATGCGGACGTGGATTCGAAGTTTGGTAGCTGATTCCTGGCATGAGCGCCTAGCCCCCCTCTCTTTCATCGCTTCTTTTTCTCTTTTTGGGGGTGGTTTGGCATGTCTGATGCGCCTGAAACCGAGGTTTTTGCTGATCCGGGGGATGTGAGTGTGCGGCTGGCTGAGCCGGTGCGTGAGGGGTTTTGTCCTATGTGCGCTACTGGTCAGCATTTTCACCAGCCGGTGTCTCCTTTGGTGGTGTCGGGTCGGTGTCAGAATGTCAGCATTTTTGATTCTGAGGGTTCTCCGGTGGCTTTGTGTGACTGCCTGGTGGTCCTAGCAGTGCCCCTTTCTCTGCCTGTTTCGTCTGGTGTGAGCACGCGTCCTGCCCCTTCTCATGGGTCGGCCTTGGTGGTTTTCGGGGGTGAGTGCTGATGGCGACCGTGTGGGGTGGCTGGACCTATTCGGGTGGTGGCGAGTTTTTCCGTCTTGGTATCGCCGATTCGGGGACCACTCTGATTGTCTATATTCAGACTGGTAGCTCGTCTTGGATTAGTGGCACGCACACTCTTAGCAGGGGTGGCCCTTGGGCGGGGTCGGTGTCTGTGCCGGTCAATACGTCTGGTGCGGTCACGGCCGAGTTGTACCGCCAGAATGTGGGCCAGACGAACGGGACGTATACGGCGTCGATGTCTATTTCCGGGGTGACTGCTTCGGTGTCCCGGTCGATTAGTTTCGTGGCGAAGCCTGGTGCCCCGTCAGGGCTGACGCATACCCGGCAGGGTGGTCAGGCAACCACGTTTTCTTGGAATGCGGGGTCTGGTGCCACTGACTACGGCATCCAGGCTGGCTATGACGGTGCTACCCCGTCTACTAGGTGGTATTCGGCGGCCAGGTCTTTCCCTGTCAAGGGTTGGCCCGCGGATTCGCGCGTGTCAGCTAGGGTTTTCTCGCGTAACAGTGCGGGCAATTCGGCTTACTCGAATACTGACACTTTCTATACGACGCCGAAAACCCCGGCGAAACCGACGCTGACCAGGACCGAGAACGGTGTTCTCGTCGCAAGTTCTGGCCCGAAGTATCCATATGGGCTGGAATACAAGCGCTCGGATGGGGTCACCGGGTCTGCCGGCACTGGGACGAGCGCTCTTGCTCCGTATAGTGTGCTGGATTCGAATGCTGGCGGCGCAAACCTCACCTACCAGGTAAGAGCGTTCGTCGGCCCCGCTTCGGATCGGGTGTACTCGGACTGGTCTGTCGTGTCGGACCCGATCAGCACGCTTAGCGCTCCGAACCCGCCGACTCTGACCGCCCCAAACGGGATGGTCGCGGTGGGCCTAGTGACTGCTGCCTGGCGGCACAATCCGATAGACACGTCCGGGCAAGAGCAAGCGAAAGTCGAGTATCGGCTCAAAGGCGCTACCTCGTGGATGTCCAAGACAGTCACCGGGGCCTCAGAGTCGACCACTCTGGATTTGGCGGCGGGACAGTACGAATACCAGGTGTCCACGAAGGGCCTGGCGGCGGAATGGTCTCAACCCTCAGCGGTGGGGTCTTTCCAAGTAATAAGCGCCCCCATTGTGGAGATCACCTCCCCCACGGGAGCCATTACGACGGCGGTTCTTGCTGTCTCGTGGGTGACGGGTCAGGCCGAAGGACTCCCCCAGTCCGCATGGAAAGCCCGCCTCTACGACAACGACCAAAACCTTTTGGATGAAAAGAGCGGTACTGGTGCGACCGTCAAAACCACTTTCACTCCCCGCGCCGTCGATGGTGGTATTTACCGGATCGTCGTGGAAACCGCTTGCTCTGGCGTCTGGTCTGTCCCCGAGCAGACCACTTTCCAGGTGTCCTTCCTGCCACCCCCCAAACCCATCGGCAACGTGGTCTGGGACGAGCAGGAGGGCTGTCACAGGATCAGTATTGAACCGGCAGACAGCGTGAGTGTCCGTCCGATCCGAGCGGTACTCAGCGGAGGGGTCGTCTCCTTCAACGACGCCCTCTCCATGATCCGGCCTACGAATCTGGCTTTGCGCGGCAAGGACGTTTACTGGGACGACGAAACCCCCGGTGATGATCTTTTCGCGGCAATCGACCCGGTCACCGGGAATATTGTGGCGGCAACCTTCGCCGAACTCTGGGACGCCACCGCCTATTTGGGGGTCCAACGCTCGATTGACGGCGGAGACACTTGGGAGACAGTCGCCGAAAACCTGCCACCACAAACCCTAGAAATCGAGGACTACCAAGGACTCAGCAGTGGCACCACCCTCTACCGGCTCACCGCATACACCGCGCTCGAAGCACAAGCGATCAACCAGGTCAGTGTCGTCTCTGAGTCGCAGGCTTTCTGGCTTGCGGTCGGTGACGACTATTCGCTGATTGCTCGGCTTCCCGCGAATGTGGGAGGACCACCACCGCTAGGGAATAGTCCGCAGCGTGAGCGGTCATCAGAAGAGTATGAGGGTCGCACCTGGGGCGTCCCCTATGCGGGCACAACGCTGCGCCAAGAAATCACGACTTCTGGCGTGCTGGTGGAAGGCAATCCAGATTTCGCGGACTGGCGGACCCTGGAGCAGATCGCTTTCGCGCCGCAGCCAATCCACCTTTTACGCACACCACTCGGTCAGCGCGTGTACGGGAAGCTGGGTGAAGTACCTTTGAATCGGACCCGTAAAGATCAGGTGGACTATCAGATCTCGGTTTCGCGTACTGAGTCGCCGATTATGGCGGTGAGCTTGTAATGGCATCGGGATTGTACGGCCCGCGCTCACCGTCCTGGCTGATCGAACTGCTCGACTCTGAAGATCAAGTCTTAGATGTGCTGGATACGGTCGAGTCGCATTCGATTGAGATTGCGGCCACTGAGCGTCTTGGTGGTCATGCGGAAATGCTGATCAATGAGCGGGGCTTGGATTGGATGTCGCATCGAGTGCGCTTCACCTACGATCCTGGCGTGAAAGGGGTGGAGGCGTGGCCTTACGGGGTCTTCCTACTTTCCTCACCCACTGAGTCTCGCAAGCTGGGGGCACCATCCTACAAAGTGTCCTGCAAGACCAAGCTGTCGGTGATTGACGAAGCCGCATACGCGCAAGCCCTGTCTTTCCCTGCTGGCACTGACGTGGTAGCTACGGTCGTGGATCTGATCCAATCGACTGGGGAAACCGCGATTGCGGCCACTAACCAGGGGATCACGCTCACTAGCCCAATGAGCTTTGATGCGGGCGAATCCTTACTGTCGGTGATCAATGAGATGCTGACCAGTATTGGCTATTGGTCCCTGTCGGTGGACACGTACGGGGTTTTCCAGATCGGGCCGTGGACTGCCCCAGCGTCTCGGACTCCCGCATGGTCTTTTGAGGCTGGAGAATTGTCGCTCTATAGGCCGGGGTGGACGCGCACCCAGGACCGATCATCAGTCCCCAACGTCGTGGTCGCATCCACTAGCGGGTCGGATGAGGACCCCGCGATTGTGGGCGTCGCCAGGAATGATGACCCGGACTCGGATTATTCGACGATCAGCCGGGGTCGGGAAATCGCGAAGCGCTATGACATTGATGCTGAGTCCCAGGCGAGCGCTAGCAGTCAAGCTCAGCAACTTCTTTTGGGCGCGATGGACCCGGTTTTGAAGGTGGAGGTGGAGCATGCGCTGGTGCCTTTGCAGGCCAATGATGCGGTGCTCTTTTGGCCGCAAGGCGACGAGGCTCCCCGTAAGCATACGGTGCAAAGAATGAGTATCAGCAGCGGTTTTGACGCTCACTGCAAAGCGACGTGGCGGGGGGTGAGCGGTTTTGAGCTTGGACAAGATCAAGGAAGTAATCTATGACCTCAAACAGCAAGTGCGGGGCCTCCCGGTTCACCGGTACGGCACCATAACCGCGCTAGAGCCTTTGACCCTCGTCTTGGATGGTGAGCGCGGCACCATCTACGACGCCTACAAAAACTGTGCCGTCAAAGTCGGCGACAGGGTCTCCTGCCTCAGACAGGGCACCCAAACAATCATTCTTGCGGTGGTTGGTGGTGGTGATCCGACCGTGGTCATGGTTGGGGGTGTCGTGTATGAGGCGTCGGGGGTTATTGAGGTTTCGAGTACTGCCCCTTTCACTGCTTATGCCCCTATCTATTCGAGGGTTCTTTCCGTCCCGGCCCCCTATCAGCCGCCACCGGGCTGGGATTTTCAGGTCACCACGTACACGTCCGGTAATCGGATCTGTCTTTTCAATCTTGACGCCCCCACGGTGAGCGGTGTGATGACCGTCCGACACCTGCAAGTCGCTAATAGCACTGTGGGTACGGGGGCTTCTTTCTTGTGGCGACTGTGCCACGTCTGACCGTTTTTTTCTTGCCCCGCTTTTCCTTAACCTAGGAGGTTTTTATGTCTATTTGCGCACCCCCCCCCCCCCGTTGTTTGTGGGGGCGATAGGGTATGGCGATTATTCCGATTGCGAGGGTCGCGGATTTGGCGGACCGTCTCCCGCACATCATTCTTACTGCCGACATGGCGGTGGAGGACTTACCGCCGTGCAGCTTCTACGCGTCCTCGACGGTTGGGGACGCGCTGGGACTACCAGGGTCTTCGAGCCGGTTCGGGCAGATGCGCAGGTCTACGTCCAGCGGGACGGGTACGGTCGCGCTTTTGCAGGTGTGGGCGGCGGATTGGACTCCGGCGTCTTATTTCGAGAGGCGCAGGCTCGCTTCGACGGGATGGGCGAGCGAGTACACGCGAATCCGCTGACCACCAAGGCAGGTGGTCACAGTGACAATCATTCCTTTGTTGACCACATCGGATATCCCTTTGTGGCAGACCACGAACGCCTCGACGCGGGATACTCTCGCCGCGAAGCCCGGAGTCTATGGGGTCGGGGCTTGGGCGCATTTCGGGAACCTTGGTTTACCAAGCGCAGCGACCGGTTACGTCGAGTCAGTTACGGCCGGTGGGGGTGCAACGTCGATCCTCAAGGCGACTCTGCTCGTGTCCGGCGCATGGAAGCAGTACGGGTGCCGCAAAGCTTCCGGCGTGTGGGAAGACTGGAGTTCAATGAGCTAGCTCCCCGTGGGGGTGGGTTCCGTGGCTAGTTTCATGCTGATGGTTGCAGGCGCATCACCCTCGACCGCTCCTCGGACGCTCCCAATGGCTGAAGGGTGCAGCGGAGAGCTGACAATTCAGCGTAATGGTCAAGCGGTGACCCTGGTGTTGAACGGGGTTGAGTTTCCTGCGGGGTCTGGCCGGTTCATTCTGGTTCCGACGGGTATTCCTGCGGGGTTCCGCCCGCCCCGTAACTATCGTCAAGAAGTTGTCGCTGGCGGCGCTGGGGGCACCATGAATGTTTTGAGTTTCACGTACGCCGATATTTCCTGGGAGCAGCAGACCTCTGGAAGTGGGGCCCGGCCAACGGGCAAGGTCTATGCGCAGGCGCAGTGGTTGACGAACGACGCATGGCCTACCAGTTAGAAGACGGGAGACCACTAATGCTCAGAGACCTTGCCGGCAAGACGACCGACGTTCTGATCGCCCTTACCGCCCCGCTGTGGCTTCCCGGCCTGCTGGTGCTCAGCGCATTGTGGGCTAGGGATAACGACCCCACATAAGTCGCTACCAATAACCATTCTGACCGCCTCACTTGGGGGCGGTCTTTTTGTTGCCCGAAAGAGGAGGTCGCACATGGCTTGGAAACAACTGGTCCCCCCGGATTTGTCGATTCGTGTCTGGGCTGGATGGTGCCTGAGTCTGGCTCGTCAAGTCGCTAGAGCGCCCGCGAGGGAAGCAACCGCGTGGGACGCGTGGATGGCCGTCAAGCACCGGCATGGCCCTGGTGAGCCGATCCCGAATGTGCCAGTCATCCTCTGGCTCTCGCATTGGAATACGTACAACGACACCTACAAAAACTGGGGGCACGTTGTCTACTGGATTCCCGGCCGTGGCTACCTAAGCTCTCCCGGCTCCGGGTACGGGCAGGAATGGCTCAACTCCATTCCCGCTGTGATCGCCCGCTTCGGTGGCGCATACGTCGGCTGGAGCGAAGACATCTCAACCCAACGCGTCGCACAACTCGTCGCCGACGCCCCCACACCCCAGTCAGCAAGCAGTACGAACACTACTCAAAGGAGAACCAAAACCATGATCTTCAGCTACATCCCGGGCGCGGCAGCAGACGGCAAACACTTGTACGTCATTTCTGGTCCCCGCTACTACCTCGAATTCACGGGGCAAGCCACAGCCAACGGCTACGCCCGACAACTTGGTAACGCCGTACCAATCAGCCGCAAATTCGCTGACGCCCTCAAAAAGGCGGCAGTCAACGGCGTCTACGCCTAACAGCTAAGGAGAAAATTATTATGGATGCAATCGAAATTGTTACTACCGTGGCAACGGTCCCAGCGATCCTGGCACTGGTGGAACTCGCGAAGACCCTGGGGGTGAAGGGGAAGTGGGCGACACTACTCGCCGTCGTCTTGGGCGTCTTCTTGAATTGGTCAACCTGGTACTTCGGTTCAACGGAGTGGTATCCAGTTGTAGCTACCGGCCTGATCCTCGGACTGTCCGCCGCTGGACTGTATGACACGGCAAAACGCTCCTCAGACACGGTCACTTACACGACTTTGCAGGAAGCCCAGCCAGTGGACCCCGGACAGCTAGTAGGCGTGGACCCGGACGCACCCGAGTGGTGGAATCCTGAGCTACCCAACTACGGGGAGACGAGCGCGATTGTTGACGGGGAAACCCTGGACGCCTCCCCCAAACACGCCGCCGAGTAGGAGATAACTGATGCCTGACCCAGTTGATTGGGGCCTAGTCCTTGAATCCCCCGTCTTCTGGGGGGCCGTAATGACACTCGTCGGCGTCCTAGTCGGTAAATGGGAAGAACGTCGATCTAAGAAAGACGACCTGGATTTGGACCGCGTGAAAGCCGAGCAAGACGACCGATATGAAGCCCTCAAACTCACGGTGGAAACCTTGAAAGGCGAGTATGCGCGACTGATCGAGGAAGTCAAAATCTTACGCCTGGAACTGGACGAGGAGCGCAAAGGGTCAAGGATGATGAAGGAAAAGTATTCCGCGTCCCTCGCTTACATTGTGTCTTTGTGGACAGCAGCGGTCGGTCTTTTCTCTCGCCTTGACGCTACCGGCGTTGACCATGGAGAAATCCCGAAACCGCCTGACCTGATCGCCGTGGACATCCAGCCTTTACCCGACACCGAATAATCGTCCGCGGCTCCCCCATAGCCTCAGGTTATAAAGGGGGTCGCGGCATAACTGAATATCGACACGCAAACAACATTGGCCTCTCGCCTGGCACTAGCTGGGTGAGGGGCCGATTCTGGTGTTTAAGTCGGCGGCAGGTGTTACGCTGATTTTGTGATCCCCGCTTCGGTGGGGATGATCCAATAATCGACACCCATGTCGAATACTCCTCGCGAAAGCGGGGATGATCCAGTAATCGACACCCATGTCGAGTACTCCCCACGCGAGTGGGGATGATCCGGTGTTCGGCACTTATGCCGAAATGCTCCCCACCTCGGTGGGGGTGAGCCGGTGGTGGTACTCATTCGAGTATCAGCAAGGGCTTTTCCTGCCACGGTAGGAAAGAACCCCGTCAAGCCTCACGCCTGGCGGGGTTCTATTTTTATGTTCAAGTCGCTTGTTCCGTAACTTTCAAATGTTCAGGGCTCACGCAAGCGCGGTTACCGCAAGTATGAGTCGCGATCATTGAGAGTGTTCATGTAGACGCAATCCCCACACGCTTACCGTCCTCCACTAAGGACAGTCGTGCTTGCGCGGCAGCGACCCTAGCGAAAGACTCCGGCAAAGGTCGGCCCCGGTTCATTCCCGCAAGCTCGGTAGGGTCCAAAGGAAGCAGAATATAGGCTCCCACTTCTGCTGGTTGTACCAGGTCGAAGAACCCCTCGATCAGGGATTCTTGCAAGGCTTCCAGGCCGGTTAGCTCATCCTCCATCCAATCAGGCACCTCGCGAGTCCCCAGCTCGTACTTGCTGATCGAGGTTTGCGCGACCGCTAGAGCCTCAGCGAGCGCTGACTGAGACAAGCCGAGTTGCTCCCGTCTGGCGACCAGTTCTACCGGTAACATCAGTGTCCTCCTAAGCGTGGGAGTGCCCCAGCCGGTGAGGGCTGGGGCTAGTGCTTGTTAGGCGTAGTCTTCGTGATCCATGACCGGGCGAATCGCGCCCGAGTCAAGGTAGCGTTGGCGGCGCTCCAGACGATCCCGCTCTTTGCGCTCCTCGGCACTCAGTACAGGTAGCTCCTTGATCGTGCATCCCTGTGTCTTGAATGACCAGTCAGCGTAATCTCTTACCCTCTCAGGGGTAAGGGTTGGGGTCTCGAAGGCGAGGGAGCCATCAAACCACTCGTAGGGGGCTTGCCTCACACCATCTTCATCTTCATAGGAAATATCCCAGATCGGGTAAGACCCGAAGGTCTGGGCGTCCATGAGGGTCGCTGTGATGTAGTCAAGGTAGCCGGTGAAGCTGTATTCGCGCTTTCCGTAAGCCCCGTCCACTGGGACTGTGATCAGCTCGTAAGGGGTGAGGGTTTGAATGATTTTGTCGGCTTCCTCAGCGGTGAGGTTGTCGGTCGATTTGTGGAAAGCTTGGTAGGACTTGAATTCGCGCCAGTCTTCCGTGTCACACCCGTAGTCACTGAGGTATGCGGCTTTGAGTGCATTGATTCGGTTGATCTGGGTTTCGGTTGCTGTGCTCATTTGTCTGGTCCTTTCGTGACCTTCGGGCTTAGGCCTTCCCTTCCCGATGTACTAATTTTAGTACACCTTGGAGTGGAGTGCAACCTCAAACCAGAGAAACCCCCAAAGTTACCAAACCGTGACCTAAAGAAAAAGGGCGAAGAAAGAAAGGCGAAAGCCGCATAAGCCTGAAGTCTACGAATGACTCCCATGATGACACCCAGACCGCAATTTCGGTAGGAAAAACAATATCGGCGGCATTCCCGATTATGCTAGGAATACCGCCGAATAACTACCTGGTGGGCCGTACTGGGATCGAACCAGTGACCTCTTCCGTGTGAAGGAAGCGCGCTACCCCTGCGCCAACGGCCCGAGGTGGGTACGGGATTCGAACCCGTGTATACGGCTTTGCAGGCCGCTGCCTCACCACTCGGCCAACCCACCAACTTGACACCTGTTCAGCCTAAGAACACGAGTCTCGAGCGGATGGCAGGGATCGAACCTGCGACCTTCACCTTGGAAAGGTGATGCTCTACCAACTAAGCCACATCCGCAAAACGAGCAAAGCCACCAAGCGCTGGTTCCTTTGCGCCTAGAACTCTATGTCACGGAAGCGACTAGCGGCAAGTTACGAGGACGTGACGTTTACCTAGTTGGGTTGGTAGATTCGGACCCATGAAACTACGCCTCGCAAGCATCCTGGCTTCCGCTACCCTCGCAGTTTTCGCGCTCACCGGTTGCGGTGCGGGTGGGACTGACTCTGATTCCGGGGGGTGGCCCAAAGAGATCGAGACCAACTTCCTCGATGCTTGCGATGGCTCGTCCGAAGGCGAGAGCGAATACTGCAAGTGCTCACTTGAACAACTACAAAAGAAGTACACGGCTGATGAGTTCGCACAACTGGAGCAGCAACTTGACTCCGACCCTGCCGCTTTAGACGAAATACTTGGAGCAATCGAACCCTGCTTCGAGCTGGTGGGATCTGACTGAGACGTTTCACGTCATTGCCGGGTATATTGCTAGACGGCGTTGGCACCACCCCTAAGAACTAGTCGAGACATCCCACAGGAAGACTAAGACTAGCTCTGTACCGCACCGGTATTCCTGGCCAGGAATGGGCGTAGCGCAAACTCGTACGTACCCACCAGTTCTTCGATAGTGCCGTGAAAGTTCCTCTTATAGTCGAGCAATCCGAATCCTGGCTTGCCCTCCTCAAACACACCTTGGATAACGTGCAGGTTGTACCAGCGTTTTCCCCGCTCAATCGACCTGGCAATCATTGCTTCGTGTACCGCGTAGATTCCTCGATAGCTAGCCAGGTCGTCATAACCTCCCGAGTGATAAAAAATCATGTCGGAGGGTGTCTCAACAAAGGTTGATACTGTGAGAATCGGACGGTCTCCGTACTTGCGGCGTACCTCCTCCGTCTTCGTTTTATTCCTTATCAGAGCGTCATTCCTGGTACGCGCTTCTCGGAGTTGATTGGCATGCTTCTTCGAGAAACTCAGGCCCCTTGTCTCCGCCTCTCGTTGGTCCCTCTCGAGACCATCAATCTTTGCGCTCAACGCCTCAAGTTCCCCCTCAATTGCGGTCAACGAAGCCTCGACGTCAAGTTCCGACACAACCAGTTGGAACTTCTCAGGACCCATCCGCTTCATCAACCGTCGTGTCCGCTCGAGAGCGTCATCCGAAATTTCTGGCATGCCCGTGCGCTCAACTGTGTGATCCAGCGCGGACTTAAGGACCGGAAAATCATCGGCTCCAAGAAATCTAACCCGCACCCCACCGGAGGCGGCTTTACGGATCCCGCTTCGCACATTGTTTCCGGTAGATGCAATAGCCTGTCTAAAATCGAGTCCCGCAAGATCCTTTGAATACATGAAGATTGGGTGTATGGAAGTATCGTCGAAGTACTCGCCCTTCACCTTCGTAGCTCCGACCATTGCCATGGTAGCGTCAAGCCGTTTGGCGGCCGAGGACTCGTCCCCCGCGATCAAGTCGTCGTACGGACGGCGGATCATATCTGGATTTACTCGTAGCACAATCACCCTCGGATCCCGCATGACCCACTGTTTCAGTTCCTCGATGAAAAGTCTCACTAGATCAGAATCATCAAAGTTGAGCACAGGACCAAAGTGCACCAGCGCGCGCCTAAAGATTCGCATCCACGACTCATACACGACCGTTGCCGCGCCGACCACTCGTCCATCGTCGACGAGTCCAACCCGATCGACTCTTCGACCTTCCTCTCGGCGAACATCTCCGTACTCGATGAGCTGTGTCAAATAGACACGTTCTTGGTCGTCCAGAAACGCCTGGTACTCGCGGTCAGAAAGTGCTCGAAACTCCACGCCTTCGCCTTCATGGTCGTATACGGACAACATTGAGATACGGTCAGTATAGATTCATTGCCACCGGCCGAACTGACCGGAAATTCTGGCGCGAACTATAGAGCTATTTACGGCTGAACGGCTCCGAGCCACTTAGCAAGCCTGGGGCGAATCGCGAACTCGTATGTACCAACCAACTCTTCGACATTGCCGTGAAAGTTCCTCTTGTAGTCGACCAGTCCGTACCCGGGTTGTTCCGCGTCAAATACGCCCGGAATGACATTCAAGTTGTACCAGCGAAGTCCCTTCTGGACAGCTCGTTTCATCATTTCATTGTGAACCGCATAGATACCGCGATAGTCAGCCAAGTCGGAGTACCCACCCGAATAGTAGAAAATCATGTCAGTGGGGGTCTCAATAAACTGGCTGGCGGTGAGCACTACCTTCTCTCCGTGCTTCGACCGAACCCTCTCAGTCTTGTCACGTCTTCGTAGTAACCCGTTGATCCGGTCCCGCAACTGTTCTCGGGCATTATGTTGCTTCCGAGTCAACTGGCGATCTTTTTCCAACTCGTCAAAGTGAGCTAACTCTTCCTTCACTGATTCAAGCTCAGTATCGATTGCGCGTAAGGTCTCCTCTGCGTCCAGAATAGCAACCATGTAATGGCATGTCTCCGGCCCCATCAGTCGCATCAATTGGCGCGCGCGTTCGAGGTCGTCGGGCAGGACGGGCGGCATCTCGGTACGTTCAGCAGTATGATCTAAGACATCTCTGAGAATCGCAAAGTCCTCGGTCCCCAGGTACTCAACCTTTACCCCATTGCTGGCCGCCTTACGAATACCCGCCCGAACGTTATTTCCTGTTGATGCTAGGACCTCTTCATAGTTCATTCGACCGAGGTCCTTCGTATAAAGGAAGTTTGCGGCAACAGACACCCCGTCCTGATACTCGCCCTTCACTTTCGTCGCCCCGGCCAGGGCCATAACACGGTCGACCGCTCGAGCTTCTTCGCTCTCCTCGCCCGGCGTAATGTCGCGGTAGGGTCTCCGGTGCACAAAGGGATTAACTCGAAGTGCCAACACGCGGGGATCTTTCTTTACCCAGCGGACCAGTTCTCGGACGAGTTTAAGAGCGAGGCTCTCATCCATAAAATCAACCATCGGACCGTAGTAAGCGATCGCGCGAAAAAACACCTTCTTCCAGGGCTGGTTGTAAATTGTTGCTGCGCCGAGTGGTGTCCCATCGTCCGCTAGCAGCCCGACTCGTTGAACCACCGTTCCTTCGAGCCTGCGAGCATCCCCATACTCGACCAGCTGGCTGAGATACACGCGATCCTGCCGCCCCAGTAAGTCACGGTACTCCGCGTCCGTAAGTTCCCTAAACTCCACGTTTCAGTCTCCCAACTGCGTTGTGTGCGTCTTAGTGGATTGTCGACTGGCTAGCCTCCAACCGCGCCGAGAACCCTGGCTAGAAACGGCCTAATCGGAAACTCATAGGTCCCGACGAGTTCCTCGACGTTACCCTGAAAGTGGCGTTTGAACTCAAGGACTCCAAGCCCGGGACCATTCTCATCAGCCAGGTCCGGGACCGCATGCATGTTGTACCAACGGAGTCCCCGGAGCGCAGCGTGTTTCAGCATCGCCTCATGGATCGCGTAGATCCCTCGAAAGCTTGCCAGATCCTCGTAGCCACCCGAGTGATGGTAGATGAGGTCTGTCGGGGTCTCAACGAAGAGACTTGCCGTGAGTACCACGTGTTCGCCCCGCTCCCGTGAAACCTTTAGAGTCTTCTCCCTGCGCCGAATCAGTGCGTCATGTCTGAATTTCAACTCCTTCAGCTGCTTTTGTTGCTTGCGTGTCGGAGTGTGTTGATGGTCGGGTTCCAGCAGCTTCATCTGAAGTTCGATTGTCTCCGTCTCTTGTGCTATTGATTTGAGCGCCCGATTCGTGTCAAGAATTGCCGCTGGGAAGAGATAACGTGCCGTGCCCATCTTCTCCATCATGTCCCTGCATCGGGCAAGATTGGCATCCGTGATGGGAGGCATACCCGTTCGATCCTCTGTGTGGTCCAGGACCGCTCGCAAGACACCGAAATCCTCCGGCCCCAAGAACTCAACTTCGACACCGTTTGCCGTTGCGTTTCGGATATCCGTTCGAACGTTGTTTTTGACCGAAGAAAGTATCTGCTCAAAACTCATGTTTCCAAGGTCCTTGGTGTACATGTGGTTAGGCTGAATCGTTGGATCCGTGTAGAAGTCGCCGAGGACACGCCGGCCACCGAGGTCGTTCATTACTGAATCTACCGATTTCGCAATCTCGGTTTCCGGGCCCGGCGTGATGTCTTTATAGAAACGCCGCAACACATAGGGATTTACTCGTAGCGCGATCACGCTTCGTTCTTTGTGGGCCCATGCCTTCAGGCCCGTTATGAACTCTCTAAGTAGCCCAGTCTCTCGATAGTCAAGCATCGGCCCGTAGTAAACGCACGCGCGTCTAAACACTTTCTTCCATGGTTCCAAGACGACCGTCGCTGCCGCAACGATCTCGCCGCCGTTCAGTAGACCGACTCGTGCGATCTCTACTCCCTCGTCCCGGCGGACATCGCCGTACTCAAGAAGCTGGGTCAGGTAGACGCGATCATACTGATCAATAAACCCCTGGTACTGCTCATCCGTCAGTGTTTGAAATTCCACGTCATCACTTTCAAGGTTGTGCGGCCCAGGGCATCCACAACTCGGCCTCTTAGTCAATAATAAAGAATCCCCAGACCGATTACCGGGTCCAGGGATTGTGTAGTGGGCCGTACTGGGATCGAACCAGTGACCTCTTCCGTGTCAGGGAAGCGCGCTACCGCTGCGCCAACGGCCCGAGCGGATGACGGGACTCGAACCCGCGACCCTCACCTTGGCAAGGTGATGCTCTACCAACTGAGCCACATCCGCGTTGAGATTGAGCAACTGCTCAAATCAGCAATGGAGACTTTACCAGGGGTGGGTCCACTCAACAAACCCGAAGTCGACTATTTGCCCTTTTCGTTGGGTTTGCCACGAAGACGTGAATTTACTTCTCTCAATACCCGTTTTCCCGACCGAATAGTGGTAAGGAAACGATACCGAGGCATGCTGATTACCAGGTCGCGTGCCGGAGTCACTTCGCTTACTTCTTTGGCAAACCCGGTTTTGAAGGAATTGAGTTGCATCAGCGAAGGAGCAAGCTCTGAGCCAATGCCCATTAGGTCGATCTCCTCAATTCCCTGGTCACCCAGCGCAATTGCCGCGCGGTAGAGGATTTGGGTCGGGGCTCCGACTTCCCTACCAGCTTCGCTTGAGGCGGCGTAGTAATAGATTCCCTGTTTTCCGGAGACCGTGAAGATTGCCCATGCCACCATCTCTCCGTCCAGTAGGGCAGCGTAGAGCCGAGCATGTTCCGGACCCAGTTCGCGCAACATTGACTGATAGACATCGGATGACCACGCACTAAAGCTCTGTCGCGAAGCGGTTGAAGCCATCAGGCGGTGGAACCGAGCAAAGTCACTGATGGCTTCTGCTGTTTCGTCCACGACTTCTACGGGAGTGCGACGCAGGTACTGACGGAGGTAGCTCCGGCCGCGCTTCTTGAGACCGGCCATGATGCCGTCTGCACCGCCGACTGTACTCATGACCACAGTTTGGTCATAGGTGACGATCTGCATCGGAGGATGGGTCCCCTCGCACCCCTCGTCCACATGGATTCGCAGGAACGCAGCCCGAGGGTGGGTTTGCTTGACCCAGTCAACGAGCGCTGACGCAACCTGGGCCTCAAGCTCGGGGGTGAGAGAAACAAGCCACACAGGACCATGCTTTGCCCAGAGGAAGTAGGTCCCGTGATACTCAACCTTTTGTAGGGCGATCAACGCAATCGGATCTGCGTCCCGGTAGATGGCGAAGAATCCGAGAAAAGTGCGGTCAGGAAAAGTGCGCTCAAATCTGTACCAAGCGGGGGTTTGCTCGATGGGTAGGCTTTCGCCCGTGTCGTCGACTAGTTGCCGTAGTTGGGTCTCATCTATCTTCTCGATCTGAAACGTGCTGCGCTCAGACAATTGGTGCCTCCGAACTATCGCGTCCACCGATCCTATCGACCGAGCTTGCTTCGCAGACTCGACACTATCCACATGATTCCCTCTGCGATCCGGTTGAGAGGCAAATCGTAGGTGATAGATGTCTCGGTATACTCCCCAGTTAATTCCTGGCGCAAGAATGCGAGCGAACCCTGTCTGTGCGCTTCTGGATGGATGCCTTCGCGCAACTCGAGACGTTCTATTCCTTGGTCAGCCAGGTCGACCGCTGCCGCCAATGCAGTCTGAGCGAGTGCGTCTATGTCTGCGCTTGCCGCCGAACGCGCGCTCCATTCGCATACCGCCTCGACTCCGGAAATAGTGAAAAGTAGCCAACTAATCAGTTGGTCTTCATACCTTGCCGCGTATAGGCGCACATGCCCGGGAGTAAGGCGCTCAATAAGCTTGCTGTATGTACTCCGACTCCAGGAGGCGAACTCTGGGGCGGCCTCGCTATCTTCCAGCAGCGCGAAGTACGGGGCAAAGTCCTCACGCGCCAGGTATGTCTCGTCTCGAACGATGACGGGGGAAACGGATCGCGCTTTCAGCAAAGCCTCCCTGGCCCCCTGGGAGTGAACTGGTCCCCGGAAGTTGGACGGCTTAATTAAAGCATCATGCGGCGAGGGCATGAGCACGGTATTCCATCGGGCTCATGCCCTCAAGTGTGAGTGAGACGCGCTCGGTGTTGTACCAGGCGATGTATGCGTGGATCTCGGCTTCGAGGTCTTCGATGCTGTCGAAGGAGTCATGGTGGAACATCTCTTCCTTCAGGTGGCCGAAGAAGTTCTCCATTACTGCGTTGTCCAGGCAGTTGCCCTTCCTGGACATCGACTGCGCAGCGCCTGCCATTGCTAGGCATTGTTGCCAGTGCGCGTGCTGGTAATGGAATCCTTGGTCACTGTGGACCAGGAGCGATGCGTGCTCTGGGAGCTGTTCGAGCGCGTCCCTCAGTGAGGACACCGCGAACTCCACTGTTGGGTGCTGGCTCGTGGCGAACGCAACGATAGAGCGGTCGCACAGATCCAGGACCGGTGACAGATACAGCTTGGCTTCCCTTACTTTGAACTCAGTCACGTCCGTCACCCATTTTTCATTCGGGCGATCCGCAAAGAACTGGCGGTTAAGTAGGTTCGGGGCGATCTTGCCGACGTTGCCCTTGTAGCTGGAGAAGCGTTTACGGCTACGCGTTTTGGGTTTCAACCCCAGGACCTGCATCGTTTTCAACACGGTTTTCTTCGCGACCTGCCACCCTTGCTTACGCAGCTCGATGTGGATGCGGCGGTGACCGTACCGGGACTTGTTGTGCTCGAAGATCTCTTCGACCGCTGCTTTCAATTCCGCGTGCGGGTCTGCGCCGTCGAGTCTGGCCAGGTGGTAATAGAACGTTGACCTGGCAAGCCCTGCGACATCGAGCAGTACCAACAGATCGTAGTCGTCCTTGAGAGTGGCTACAGCACGTGTTTTTAGTGCAGCCCCTGATCCCTCAAGTCCCGCAATTTTTTCAGGTACGCGTTCTCCGCCCGCAACCGCACGTTCTCCCGTTGCACGCGTTCCAGCTCAGAAACTGGCCGCTGGGGAACATCAGGATCTCCCTTCGGCCTGCCCTTGGGCTTAGGCCGCAGTCCGTCTTCCCCCTCAACTCGATACTTGTGCACCCAGTTCTTGACTAAGTTCGGCGAACTGAGCTGAAATTCCTCGGCCAGGGCACGCTTAGACTCTCCAGCCAGAAACCGATCAACGATCTCCTTCTTACGGTCATACGAGTACGCAGTTTTTGTTGGTTTCTCCACAAGACACAATCTGCCATGGATTCGCCAACGCTCATACAACATGCGCACCCGATCCATGGGCACTCGCAGACGGTTTGCGGTCGCGCCCGCGCCGTACCCCTGCTCGAAATAGTCAACCGCGAGTTCTCGTTGGTTGGGTGAAAGAAGTGAACGTGTTCGCATAGAAAAGCTCCCCGAAAGTCGGTATCTGATTTCTCAGTCCAACTTCCGGGGACCAGTTCAGAGAACTGGCTGAGAATTCCCTCTTCGCCGCCCTCCAGGGACACCACAGTTGAACGCTCAGCGGCGATCTCTTTGGCCCACTCTCCCACCCTCTTTGGTTCGAATGCGAGTTGTAGACGGATGAAGGCAGCCCAGGGATTTTCCTTTTTGGCCCAGGCAACTATGAGGTCTGTGACCCGCTGTTCCAGCTCCGCGCTCTGCGGAACAAGCCAGACCGGGCCATTTGGCGTGTGAAGAAACTCGACTCCGTCTCTTTGTATTCGCTCTAGGGCCATCACTGCCACTGCGCGGCTATCTACTTGAATCGAAAAGAATCCGGCCAGGGACCGTCCCGGCAGAGCTTCATCGAATTCGTACCACACCCAGGTCT
Source organism: Actinomycetaceae bacterium MB13-C1-2 (assembly GCA_035621235.1). Lineage (NCBI taxonomy): Bacteria > Bacillati > Actinomycetota > Actinomycetes > Actinomycetales > Actinomycetaceae > Actinomycetaceae bacterium MB13-C1-2. Next base: position 1,980,203 of record CP141731.1, on the reverse strand, counting down.
GTTCTATCGGAACGTTTATCTCCGCATCAACAGCCAACGACCGCATCTCTTGAGCACTAATCGACGACACGCCTTCTGATTTTGAACCGTCCATCACGTCTCTCCCCCGTAGACAAGTCATTCGTATCCCGAGCCGTCCAGATGAGTCTACTTGGTCCCCCGGCATGGTTCGAATGGCTGTTTTGTCGTTATTTGCCCGATCTGCTCAGGCTTCTTCGGCGTGCCAGCGAAATCCAATCCCGCCATCCTCGTAGAGTGATTTCGTGAATGAGATTGGCCCGCCGGAGCCGTTCGTAGACGCACTACTGAGTCTGCGGCGTGCCAGTGTTGACCCTTCACTTTCGATCTACGAAGCACCTGCTCCCGCACGACTGTCACCCTACGCCGCGGCAGTGCAGGTAGATGCAGGACTAGCGGATGAGGAACACCCAATCGGCAGTTCCACGTTGGTCGTTCTTTACGACCCGGATGAACAAGAGAACTGGGGCGGACCCTTTCGATTGGTCGGGCATGCTCGAATCCAGATCGATGCGGACCAGAGCACCGACCCATTGCTAGGTGAGGCAATCTGGCAGACTCTTGTAGACAGTTTCGACGAGGCCGGGGCCGGATTTGACCGTCTCGTTGGGTCAGTAACTCGAGAGATCACGGAGACCTTTGGCGGCCTCGACCTGATGGGGTCGGTTCTGAACGCTGACCTACGTTGTTCTTGGAGCCCAGTTAGTGAGGAGTTGGCGGAACACTTGACCGCATGGAGCGAAGCATTACGACAGAACTGTGGCCTAGAGCCAAGCGGAGTCACATCCTTTGGGACGATAAATGGGTGAATCACCCCTATTCTTGGCTCCAAACGATCCCGAACCAGAGGCGTTAGCAACCCGCCGTGTTCGAAAGAGAAGACGTTCGGCGGAGACTGCGATGAGCAACGCGGACTCTCCCTCCACTCCTCTGGCAGGACCAGACGAAGTAACAGACGAGCTTCCACTACTGGTTGAACCGGCGGAAGGAGTTCCGTCGCTAATTGACACATTCGCGGATCTTGAACAAGCAGCGGGCAAGCTTTCGGGCTCATCTGAGCCCGTTGCGGTGGATACCGAGCGAGCTCAGGGTCGGACGTATGGCTCGGCCGCGTATCTGGTTCAGATACGTCGGGGAGACGTAGGAACATTTCTCATTGATAGCCACCTATTGCCTGATTTGAGCGTCCTCTCTAGGACTCTCGACGCCGAGTGGATCCTCCATGCCGCAGACCAAGACCTGGCTTGCATGCAGGACCTCGGCCTTCGTCCCTCATCAATCTTTGACACCGAGATTGCGGCGCGACTGCTGGGCTCCCAGCACTTCGGGCTCGGAGCACTTACCGAGGAGTACCTGGGAATCCGTCTCAAGAAGAACCATCAAAACGAGGATTGGTCCACCAGGCCACTTCCAAAAGACTGGTTGGCATACGCAGCGCTGGACGTGGAACTTCTCCCGCAGCTCCGCGAGGTACTTACCTCAAGGCTTGAGGAGTCTGATCGCTGGGCGTGGGCCGAGCAGGAGTTTGACTATGAGCTCCGAGCTCCCCTGGCCCCGAAGCCGAACCACTGGCGCAACCTCAAGGGCATCGGTAAGCTGCGCCGCCCGGAGGAGCTTGCAGTTGCCAGAGAACTGTGGCGTGAACGGGAAGAAATCGCAAAAGACACAGACACGGCCCCCGGACGGGTTCTGACTCCAAGCGCCATTATTGAGGCGTCGCTGAGCCGCCCCGCATCCAAGCGTGAACTGCTACAGATCAACGATTTTAAGCGGCCCGTGGCCCGGAGGAACATAGATTCCTGGTGGCACGCCGCGACCCGAGCCTACGATCTGCCGGCTGGTGCGTACCCGGCGCGCTCCGCTGCCGATCCATACTCAGTGCCGGCAGCGGGTCAGTGGAAACGCATCGACCCGGTCGCTGCCGAGCGGTTGACTGAGGTTCGCGAGGCAGTCGCATCCATTGCCGAGCCACTTAAAGTCGCCCCGGATGTCGTTCTGAGCGCCAAAGTTCAGCGTGCTCTTGCGTGGTGGCCTCTCAACCGAGAAGTTCCGACCCCTGAGCATCCGAGTCCCAAACGGATTGAGCTAAAGACGAAAGCACAGTTCATCGACGCTGCTATCCAACGACTCGAACAAGCCGGTGCTAGGCCATGGCAACGCGATCTGTTTCGCTCGTATCTCGATTCCTTCAATGACCCTCTACCAAACGTCAGGGCTGCCTCTCCAAGACCGCCGCGGGTGACAGCTTAAGTCAACGCAGGAGGCGTCCAGGTTTTTCAAAACCGCTACGCAGACGATCCGAATCGTGCATTATGTCCGAGAAAGCACCAACTAGATGTGACTAATGAGGAGGCCGAAATGGCTGAAGCAAAAGCAGAGAACCCGTTGGCATCCATCCTTGCTAAGGCTCAGGAGGCCCTCGGGCTTGGAGCCGACGCGAATGAGGACGCTGTGGCCAAAGCAGCCGGAATCGACCTGAGCTCCCTTGGTCTCAATGCTGGAAGTCTCAATGAACTGCTCAAATCTGACCAGGCAGAAGCCGTCAGTGACAAGATTCTTGATGCTCTGGAACAGGCTGCGAAGGGCGCTGCGCCCGACAAGAAGGCAGCAATCGAGACTATTCGAGATCAGATCGACCGCAAGATTGGTAATGAGTAAATCGTCATAGTCAGCCGGGGAAGCGCGGACGGAGAATAAACTCCGACCGCGCTTCTGGTTTTCCTGCTAGAACGTTGGGATTCCCATTTCACGGAAGATATCTCTTGCCGCTTCTGTCTCGCCTGGCGTGGGCGGTTCGACCTCGTCAAGTAGGTAAGGCAGGCCGAGAGCGTGCCACTTATCGCGCCCCATCTGATGGAACGGAAGTACCTCAAGCCTCTCAAGGCTCGTGATCGTCGACGCGATCTCAGCCACCTCGCGGATATTATCAGCCGAGTCGGTGTGTCCGGGAACCAGTACGAATCGAACCCAGACCGATACTTCCGCATCGCTTAGGCGCTTGGCGAACTCGATCGTCGGCTGCAACTCTCGACTGGTCAGCGCCCTGTACGTCTTTTCGGTTCCCGACTTGATGTCCAGCAGGCACAGGTCGAGGTTAGAGAGCATTTCGTCTGTACAGCGCCAACCCAGGAACCCCGTCGTGTCCAGCGCCGTATGAATCCCGTTTTCCTTCGCGAACTCGAAGATCCTTGCAATGCCCGCGGGCTGCATCAGGGGCTCTCCACCCGACATGGTGATACCGCCCCCGGTCCGATCAAAGATTCGTTTGTAACGGAGCATTCGCTCCATGAGTTCCTCGGTCGGGATCATGGTGCCGCGACGCATATCAAGCGTGTCGGGGTTATGGCAATAAAGACACCTCAGAGGACACCCCGAAAGGAATGTGGTCATTCGGGTACCCGGACCATCGACGGCGGTTACAAGTTCCCAGGAGTGCACTGACATGAGCTCGCCAGAGTGAATCATCCTGGCTTGCTCGACGCGCTCCAGGTCATCGGCAGAATCAAGTCCAGAGAGACCCGCGCCCATTATACGGGCAACGGGAGTCTCTAGCGGTGCGGGTGAGTAGAATCCTGCGACTCCGTCAGACGCGCTCGTGGAACGTCCTGGAGATGACATCCATCTGCTGTTCTCTGGTAAGCCGCACGAAGTTCACCGCGTATCCCGAAACACGAATAGTCAGTTGCGGGTAGTTCTCCGGGTGTTCCATAGCGTCGTAGAGGGTGTCACGGTTCAGCACGTTTACGTTCATGTGGTAGCCCTGCTCCCCCATGTACGAATCGAGCAAACCAACCAGGTTCTTCACCTGTTCATCCTCGGTGCGTCCCAGACCGGAGGGAACGACAGTGTTGGTAAGCGAAATACCATCCTGTGACTCGCTGTACGGCAGCTTCGCCACAGACAGTGCCGAAGCAAGCATTCCGTGGGTATCGCGGCCGTTCATCGGGTTGGCGCCCGGGGCAAACGGCTCACCCGCCCGACGCCCGTCGGGCGTGTTCCCCGTAGCCTTGCCGTAGACGACGTTAGAGGTAATCGTCAGTACCGACTGAGTGTGCAGTGCGTCGCGGTATGTCGGATACTCACGAATCTTCTCCATGAAGCGGTGAACTAGGTCAACGGCGATCTCGTCAACGCGGTCATCGTCATTGCCAAACTTCGGGAAGTCGCCCTCGATCTTGTAGTCGGTGATTAGCCCACGTTCGTCGCGGATTGGCGTTACCTTCGCGTACTTGATCGCCGACAGCGAGTCGGCCGCGACCGAGAGACCGGCAATACCACAGGCCATGGTTCGTAGAATCTCAGTGTCATGTAGAGCCATCTCGATACGCTCGTACGCATACTTGTCGTGCATGTAGTGGATGCAATTGAGGGCATCGACATATGTGCGAGCCAACCAGTCCATCAGGACATCGAACTTGGCGTAGACATCCTCAAAGTCCATCACGTCACCGGATACTGCCGGAGTGGGCGGAGCCACCTGTGCTCCAGTGTTCTCATCCCGACCACCGTTGATTGCATAAAGCAGGGCCTTTGCCAGGTTTACTCGGGCCCCGAAGAACTGCATCTGCTTTCCGATTGCCATTGCAGAAACACAGCATGCGATTCCAGCATCATCGCCCCATGCTTCACGGACCAAAGTGTCGGACTCGTACTGGATTGCCGAGGTCTCAATTGAAGTTTTGGCGCAGAAGTCCTTAAATCCTTCGGGCAGGGTCTCTGACCAAAGCACCGTCATGTTCGGTTCGGGAGCCGGACCCAGGTTGTTTAGAGTCTGAAGCATCCGGAAAGAGTTCTTGGTGACCAGCGGACGGCCGTCACGACCGGTTCCACCAATCGTCTCGGTAACCCAAGTCGGGTCACCGGAGAACAGTGCGTCGTACTCGGGAGTACGCAGGAAGCGGACAATACGGAGTTTGATGACAAAGTCATCGATGATTTCTTGGGCTTCCTGCTCAGTCAATGTGCCTTCTGCAAGGTCACGCTCGAAGTAGACATCCAAGAACGTGGAGGTTCGACCAAGGCTCATTGCCGCGCCGTTCTGCTCCTTAACCGCTGCCAGATACGCAAAGTAAAGCCACTGAACGGCTTCCTTAGCGTTGCTTGCGGGTCCAGAAATGTCAAAGCTGTAGCTTGCGGCCATTTCCTTGAGTTCTTGAAGCGCCCGAATCTGCTCCGCGAGTTCTTCACGGTGACGAATAATTTCCTCCGTCGAGAAGCGGCTGTTCAGTTCGGCCTTATCGACCTGCTTCGCCTCGATCAGTCGATCAACACCGTACAGAGCGACGCGACGGTAGTCACCGATAATGCGACCGCGGCCGTATGCGTCGGGAAGACCTGTTACGACGTGAGCAGAACGCGCCTTGCGGACGGAATCGGGATAAACGTCGAAGACTCCCTGGTTGTGGGTCTTGCGATACTTGGTGAAGATTTCCTTGACGGTAGGGTCAACCTCATATCCATACGTCTTCAGAGAGTTCTCGACCATGCGCCATCCACCGTTGGGGATCATGGCTCGTTTTAGTGGTGCATCGGTTTGCAGACCAACAACCACGTTGTCGTCTTCGCTGATGTACCCGGGGCCATGGGAAGTAATCTGGCCGGGGGTCTTAGTGTCAATGTCATAGACCCCGTCCTCACGCTCTTTCGGGAACATCTCGCTAAGCGTCTGCCACACCCGCGTGGTGCGCTCAGTTGGGCCCTCAAGGAACTCCGCATTGCCCTCGTAAGGCGTGTAGTTCATCTGGACAAAGTCGCGGACATCGACAAGGTCTTGCCAGAGTCCCGGCTCAAATCCCCTCCACGCTGTCTGGGTCTTTGTATCGGCAGCGGGTTCTGTGCTGATCGCCATTGGATTCGCTCCCTAGTATTGGGTTGTTACAGGGGTTCTCCCCGTATGACCTCAGCATAGAACCTGGCACTCTTCGTTGGTATGAGGGGGCTCGATGTAACCAGTCACAAGGTGCGGAAACAGCGGGGAACTGAGTGAAATTCGAGCCGTAGATCACGGTCCGTCTGGGACTAATGTCCTTCGGTTGTCCTGTCGGTGGTCACCGTCGCGGCGGCCCGCTTTGAAGCATCGACGATGCCCTCAGAATCGAGCCCGAATTCGTGAAGCAGATCAGTTCGCGTCGATTGAGGAAGGAAGGCACGAGGCACCCCAAGCACATGCACGACCTGGTCACGCTCTTCGCCTATCAGGCGTTCAATCTCGGAGCCGACTCCACCGGATTCGAGGCCGTCCTCGACGCTCACAACAACGTCGAAAGAAGCCGCCATGTCGATTAGTGCCGAGTTCACTGGCAACACCCACACCGGGTCAACGACGGTAACCGCAAATCCCTGTCCAGCCAGTTCCTCGCCGCTGCGAACTGCTTCGACGGCGGTAGCGCCAACCGCGACTATTAGGACTGATACCGACGGTGACTCAGAAACCGACTCAAAGAGAACATCGATTCCATCCTGCTGGCGAACCACCTCCAGGTCCTCTGGCGGAGCGCCCTTCGGATATCTCAATAGCGTGGGTCCCTGATCCCAAGAGGTTGCTTCGTCAATCCCGCGTCGCAGGGTCGCCTCGTCCCTAGGAGCGCATACACGTAGTCCGGGCACCATCGCCGCGAGGGCCAGGTCCCACATTCCATTGTGCGAAGGTCCATCCTCGCCCGTCAGCCCGGCACGGTCGAGGACGATGGTTACGGGGGCATGGTGTAGCGCAACATCCATCAGTAGTTGGTCGAACGCTCGGTTCATAAAGGTCGCGTAGACGCAGACCACCGGATGCGCGCCCTCGTACGCCATTCCAGCCGCGAACGTGAACGCGTGCTGTTCGGCAATTCCCACGTCGTAGACACGATCGGGGAACTGATCAGCCAGCGGTTGTAATCCCACCGGGGCCATCATTGCAGCGGTGACCCCGACAATATCGTCGTTGGACGCCGCCGCCTTGACGATATGCTCCGCAAAAACCTTGGTCCATCCAAAGCGTTGCGGAGTGACTGGCAGACCGGTTTCAGGATGAATCCTCCCGACCGCGTGAAAACGGTCGGCGATATCTTCCTCTGCAGGCGTGTATCCGCGTCCCTTCTGCGTAATCACGTGCACCAAGACCGGAGCGCGGAAGCTTTTGGCCTGTTCAAGGGCCAGCTCCAGGGCAATCTGGTCGTGCCCGTCAACGGGCCCAATGTACTTAACATCAAGATCTGAGAACATCGTCTGCTGAACGATTACGTCCTTGATCCCGGTCTTTAGGCCGTGAAGCGCATCGTATGTTCTCTCCCCTACCGGCCCCATGCTGTTCAAAGTCCGCTTGGCCCACGAAAGCGTCTCTTCATATTTCACGGAAGTACGAAGACCATCCAGGTGGTGCGCCAATCCGCCTACCGTGGGGGCATACGAACGTCCGTTGTCATTTACCACGACAACCAGGGGTACCTGTGGGCCGTCCGAAATATTGTTCAGCGCCTCCCAGGCCATTCCTCCGGTCAACGCACCGTCACCGATTACAGCGACGGTCGAGGACTTGTCTCCACGACGCAACTTCTGCATCGCAATCCCGTCGGCCCAGGACAGCGCGGTCGAAGCGTGTGAGTTTTCCACCACGTCGTGTATCGACTCCGCCCTTGAAGGGTAGCCCGAGAGTCCCCCAGCCTGTCGAAGATCGCCGAAGTCCTTGCGTCCGGTGAGCAACTTGTGGACATACGACTGGTGCCCGGTGTCCCATACCAACGTGTCTAGGGGGGAATGAAACACTCGGTGGAGAGCAAGTGTCAACTCCACCACACCCAGGTTAGGACCAAGGTGTCCGCCGGTTCTTGAGATTGAAGAGATCAGATACGCGCGGATCTCCTCAGCCAGAAGTACCAACTCAGCGGGAGTCAGATCTCTTAGGTCTTCAGGAGAATTGATACGGTCCAGGACGGGGTGCTTCGAGTCCTGGCTACGGGTCATGAGGGGAAGTCTAATGCAGAGAGGATGGCTAGTGCTCCGTGCCGCGACTTCGCTTCCTATCTCACGCGCCGAGGCAGAACCTCGCGGCGGCACCTTTGCTTGACACGCTCTCGGCGTCCTTTGCTTGACTTGCCTTGTGATGCGCCTCGGTAATCGACACGCCCCGAAACACCGGATGGGTCTTCACTGGCTGCCCTGTGATGCGGCTCAGCAAGCGGAGTGAGCTTGACACGCCCGGAACGGCTGATGAGGCTTCGCTCGCCACCTCGTGATGCGCCGGCTCTACACGCGACCTAGGAGACGAACTTGCAACGCGGGACACTAGACTGTGAGACAGACACCCCAATACGACTATTGCTAGCGAGGTGGCATGGAACCGCAGATTGCTCCCTACGGAACTTGGAAGTCTCCGATTACGCCCGAGACCATTACCGAGAGGACAGTCACTCTCAGCCAACTTCGCGTCGACGGGCCCGACATCTATTGGGTCGAGGACAACCCCCGCCGCCCGGGTCGCTCTGTCCTACTTCGTCGCGACGCCATGCAGCAAACGCGTGAGGTTCTACCGATGCTTGAAGGGTCCAGACTTGTCAACGTCTCGACCCACGTCCATGAACGGGGTGGCCGGGCGTATGCCGCCAAAGACGGCAACCTAGTTATCTCCGATGGAACCGACAACCGGGTTTATTTTTTCCGGATTCCAGATCGAAATCGCGAGTTGGTGCCGCTCACTCAGCTTGGGCAACAACGGTTCGGCGATTTCGAGATAGACCTGTCGCGCGGCCTGGTCTACTCAATTCTCGAGGACCACTCGCAGGTCGAGGAGGGCGGCGAACCCACCAATGTTCTTGCCACCATTCCCCTGGATGGCTCCGCAACGCGCGATGCGTCGAAGGTCAAGACCATATTCGCAAAAACCGACTTTGTTTCGTCCCCCACTCTTTCTCCCGATGGAACAAAGCTGGCATGGTTGACATGGAACCGTCCCGAAATGCCGTGGACCAAATCAGAGCTACACGTCGGCGATCTCGATGAGCAGGGAAACCTAATCTCTGACGTCGTTATTGTCGACCGACCCGACGTTTGCGCATACGAGCCGAGATGGACGCTTGATGGCGATCTAGTTCACGTCGATGATTCGACGGGGTGGGCCAACTTCTATCGAACCGAGGGGTTTTCTAGGAGGGGTTCGGAGCCTCTTGATGCCTGGCAAAACCGTCTGCGTACCAGATCCCTCCACCCCGGGTCCCGCGCATTTTCCCGGCCTCACTGGGAACTCGGGCTTCACTCTTACGACAACCTTGATAATGAGCATCTGGTGTGTGCGTGGTCCGAGGATTCAGCCTGGCATATAGGTACGATGCGTATCGACAACGGTCTGCTTGAGGAGTGGAACCTCGGATGGGAGCCTGTGGGCAACGTTGCCGTCTCGGGTGAACGCGTTATATTCCTTGGCTTCAGGGAGGACGAAGCCCCAACCATCCTTGAGGTGAGGGACGCCAAGGCATCGGTGGTCCGCCCGTCGTCTGAAGCTCTCGTAGACGATGACCACCTCTCGATGGCCCAACGTATTAGCTGGGAGACTCGGGACGGCTGGCGCGTTTATGGTCTCTATTACCCTCCGACATCCGCCGACTACCAGGCGCCCAAGGGAGAACTTCCGCCGCTGTTGGTCACGGTGAACCGAGTCCCCACAATGTCGAACAGAGCGGGCCTCGAACCGAGAATCCAATACTGGACCAGCCGCGGTTTCGCCGTTCTCTGTCCGAATCCTCGCGGCTCAACGGGACGGGGACGCACGTATCGTGAGGCGCTCAACGGACACTGGGGCGACCGTGACGTGAAAGACATCATTGACGGGGTTGAGCACCTTGCGGACCAGGGCATGATCGATCCAGAAAGAGTCGCAATCAGGGGTGAGTCCTTCGCCGGCATCACGATTCTTTCGGCTCTCGAAAAGTCTGATGTGTTCTCTGCTGGAACGCTGATTTCGGGCGTTTCAGATATTTCGCCAGAAGCCCTAACGTCGAACAAGTTCGTGGCGTTCTATCCGGGGCGTCTCATGGGAGTAACGGGACCGGACGATCCGCGGCTCAAGGAACTCTCCCCCTGTGCGCATCTCGACAAGGTCTCTGCCCCAGTCCTGCTGATTCATGGTACCGACGACCAGATGATCCCCGTTGCTCAGGCACAGAAGACCTATGACTGCCTGGTAGAACTGGGGAAACCCGCCGCAATCGAACTGTTTGCGGGAGAGCCACACATCTTTACCCATGACCGAGTGGTTCACGAGATGCTGCGCGACGAGCTTGGTTTCTACGGAAAGATCTGGGACATTCCGGTTGATGACGGTGCCCGGGTTGACATCAAGAACTGGAAGTAACGCAATAGCTGGCGTGAGCTCTGCTTCCTAGCACGAGGACCCGCCTTCCAGTGAGAGAACCCGGAAGATCACGGGCATGACTCGTGGCCCAGTACAAGGGCGCGCAACTTTGGAAGTATTTCCAGAATCCGGGGTGTCAACAAGTGTTTGCTTGTTGACACCCCGGATTCTGGCCCTATATTGGGCTCAATACTTCTGGCCCGGTGGGTGAGAGCCCCACCGGGGTTCGGTCTTCCAATTTGGCAAGGCCCCGAATGTCTTAGGACGACCCCAAAGTCCTAGTTGGCCTTTGCGTCTTCCTTTGCCTTAAGACCCCGTAGTACATATTGAAGAATTCCCCCGTTACGGAAGTAATCCCTCTCCGCAGGAGTATCGACCCTTACCTTGGCCTCGAACTCGATCGCCGTTCCATCCTCGCGCTTCGCCTCGACATGAACCGTCTTCGGGGTGCGCCCATCGTTGAACTCTTCCAGACCCGTGATCGTGAAGACTTCGGTGCCATCAAGGCCCAGGGAGTCTCGGTTCTCGCCCTCGGGGAATTCGAGAGGTAGAACGCCCATTCCGATCAAATTGGAGCGGTGGATGCGTTCGAACGACTCAGTAATCACGGCCCTAACGCCCAGTAGTGCAGCACCCTTCGCCGCCCAGTCACGCGACGAGCCGGATCCGTACTCCTTGCCAGCCAAAACGACTAGCGGGGTCCCCTCAGCAACATAGTTTTGCGCCGCGTCAAAGACTGGAGCCTGCGGCCCACCTTCTTGGGTGAAGTCCCTGGTGAATCCGCCTTCGACACCCGGAAGCATTTCATTTCGAATTCGAATGTTAGCGAAGGTTCCGCGAATCATTACCTCGTGGTTTCCGCGCCTGGAACCGTAGGAGTTGAAGTCGCGAACTCCGACTCCCCTATCGAGCAGATACTGACCCGCTGGCGACTCGGCCTTGAAAGATCCCGCAGGCGAGATGTGGTCCGTGGTGACAGAGTCACCGAGCTTTAGCAGAACACGCGCACCAACAATGTCTTCAATCCTCTTCGGCTCGGCAGGCATTCCGTCGAAATACGGTGCCTTCCGAACGTAAGTCGAGTCCTGATCCCAGGCGAAAGTCGCACCTTGGGGAACGTCTAACCCCCGCCACTTCTCGTCACCGGCAAAGACATCAGCGTAGTCGGACTCGAACATCTCCCGATCGATGGTCGCATCGATTACCGATTGGACCTCTTCGGGGTCTGGCCAGATATCGCGCAGGTAGACGTCGTTACCCTGCTGATCTTGACCCAAGGACTCGTTTTCAAAATCAAAGTCCATGGTTCCAGCAAGGGCGTATGCGATGACTAGTGGCGGCGAGGCCAGATAGTTCATCTTTACGTCCGGATTAATGCGTCCCTCGAAGTTTCTGTTGCCAGAGAGCACAGAAACAACCGAAAGATCGTGATTGTTCACGACGGCCGAAACCTCTTCAGGTAGCGGCCCAGAGTTTCCAATGCAGGTGGTACACCCATAGCCGACCAGATAGAAACCTAGAGCTTCGAGGTCGGGCCAGAGCCCGGCCTTCTGATAGTAGTTGGTAACTACCTGAGATCCCGGAGCCATCGAAGTCTTTACCCATGGCTTCGACTTCAGACCCTTACGATTGGCGTTCCGTGCCAATAGCGCCGCCGCCATCATGACCGACGGATTCGAGGTGTTTGTGCACGAGGTAATCGAGGCAATGACCACCTTGCCGTGATCCAGCTCAGTGCGCGTTCCATCGGCAAGAGTTACCGGAACACTGCGGTGCGGCCGCTCGGATGCCTCGCCCGGGTCATCTACGGGTGCTGAACCGTCGCTGTCCTCTGTGTCAGGTGCGACAGGGTCCGATGCGGGGAACGTCCCTTCAAGAGCCTTGTCCAAGTCGGTTGCCTTGACTAGATCATCGTCTGAAACATAGTCCGGGAGAACGAACCTGAACGCGTCCTTCGCCTCCGTTAGGTCAACCCTGTCCTGAGGGCGCTTCGGTCCGGCAATCGAAGGAACGACCGTTGATAGGTCCAGTTCCATGTACTCCGAATACGTGGCTTCACGTGACGGATCGTGCCACAGACCCTGTTCTTTTGCATATGCCTCCACCAGGGCGATCTGTTCGTCACTACGACCCGTGAGATTCAGATAGTCAAGGGTTACCTGGTCAATCGGGAACATCGCTGCGGTCGAGCCGAACTCCGGCGACATGTTGCCAATCGTTGCCCGGTTGGCCAGTGGCACAGAGCCGACACCCTCGCCGTAGAATTCGACGAACTTTCCGACCACACCGTGCTCACGCAGCATCTGCGTAATACGCAGAACCACATCGGTTGCAGTGGCACCGGCGGGAATCTCTCCAGTCAACTTGAAACCGACAACCCTGGGGATAAGCATCGAAATCGGTTGACCGAGCATCGCTGCTTCGGCTTCAATTCCGCCAACGCCCCAGCCCAAAACCCCAAGACCGTTGACCATTGTCGTGTGAGAGTCGGTTCCAACACACGTGTCCGGATACGCCTCAGTGACGCCCGCCGCGGTCCTTGTGAAGACTCCCCGAGCCAGATACTCCAGATTCACCTGGTGAACGATGCCGGTGCCCGGCGGAACGACACGGAAGTTATCGAAGGCTTCCTGTCCCCACCGAAGGAACTGATAACGCTCACCGTTTCGCTCGTACTCGCGTTCGACATTCCTCTCAAAGGCCATTCGCTCACCAAATACATCAATCTGTACCGAGTGATCAATGACTAGTTCTGCGGGAACCAACGGATTGATTGAGTCCGGGTCTCCCCCCATTTCCTGGATGGCCTCACGCATGACCGCCAGGTCGACAACACACGGGACTCCCGTGAAGTCCTGAAGCACTACTCGGGCCGGAGTGAACTGAATCTCCGTGTCCGGCTCAGCATCAGGATCCCAAGAGGCGAGAGAACGAACATGGTCGGCGGTTATGTTCTCGCCGTCCTCGTTGCGTAGCAGATTCTCCGTAAGGATCTTTAATGAATAGGGCAGTTTACCCGCACCAGGAACCTGGTCCAATCGGTAAATCTGGTATTCCTTGTCGCCAACCAACAGGCTGTCGCGGGCACCAAAGCTGTCCAATTTCGCCACCGGTCCTCCTTCGGTCAAGTGGTTTTCACAGGGCTTCACGTTCCACCCTATTGCGAAACCAAACGCGTCGCGGACAGATACCGCACTTCAGAGGTGTGGGTCGCGTCCTATCGCACCAATTCCGCCACTGTCTCAAAGTGGTGAGTCCCTGGAAACAGGTCCCACGCCTCGATCGATTCGAGGCGGAATCCGCAAGACACTAGGTCCCTAATATCTCTGGCCGCGGCTACAGGGTCGCACGAGACGAGCACTACACGACCCGCATCTGTCTTAGCGATGGCTCTTACGACATCGAAACCCGCACCCTTACGCGGAGGATCGAGTACGACCGTGTCCACGTGCCCTTTGGCTTCCGTAAACAGTTCCGCTACGGACTCCTCGTCCACCTTTCCCTCAAAGATGACCGCAAAGTCATCCTCAACCGCGTCGATCAGGTTGGCACCCGCATCCTCGACCGCTGTCGCGTCACCCTCTAGGGTGAGCAAAAGCCCTGAGGGTCCAACCGCATCAGCTAGGAAACGAGAGAATAGCCCTGCTCCCGAGTAGAGTTCCATGACGGTCTCGCCGGGTTGCACCTGAGCGGCCTTCATAACGGACCGGGCAAGCACTTCGGGTCCTCGCAGGTGCGTCTGCCAGAACCCGCCCGGTCGAACCCTGAACTCACGTTCTGTGCCATCGACGCAGACCGCCCATTGCGATGGTCCCTCGAATGGCACCGCTGTCTCAGCGTCGTAGACGCCGCTGGCAGTAACGACCACCGGCCGCGAACGATTGGGGGCCTCGACCTGAACCCGATCACCAGCACCCCACCGCCCCTTCCATCTGCTACCCAATACAGTCGGATCGAATCGAGCAACGTCTTGAATCTGTGCAGTAGCAACCGGAACTTCCTCAAGGGCAACAACTTGGTCGCTCCTATATGGCTTCATTCCCAGTCTGCCCTCGGAATCTGCGATCAGTTGGATACGAGTCCTGGTTGCAATAGATGGACTGTCACTTACCGGCTGCACCTGCACACCACCCGGATACAACGCATCGATTCGCGCCGCAACGTCCTCTCCACCAATCCGCCTCATTTGGTCCGCTAGCACCTCGGATTTCCAGGCCAGCTGCCGGTAGGGGTCAACATGCCCCAGGTCCGCAGCCGCACTGCCGATCTCTGGCGGATCTGGCCAAACATGGGGGATCCGGTGCTCGGAAGCCTCAAGAACCTCATCCGTATCTGCCCACATGAACTTCTTGTGGTCGGCAGTTACTCGGGCACGTACCGTCTCGCCCGGAATAGCACCCCTAACGAATACCGTCCGACCATCTGGGGCTCGCCCCACGGCCGCGCCACCATGCGCCACCCTCTCAACTTGTAGCGTAAGAGGCTCACTTGGCAGCCCTTCCGCCTTCCGTCCCTGTTTCGCCACGGTGCGCCCCGCAGCCCTGGCCTTCCTTGCGCGAACCTTCGCGCCTCCTCGGGTCTTCTTGCGCGAGGGTTTCGGTTGGTCGGCCATCTGCGTCTCCTTAGTGACATGGTTGTGGACGCTCGGGTCCACTCTCTGATCAAGGGTACTGGCACACTCGTGCCGCGTTCTCTCGCGCCTAAAGATTCCTTCCAATAAAGCTCAAAGCGGTGATAGTTTTGCACCGTGCATTTCGTCATCATGGGTTGTGGCCGCGTCGGGGCCATGGTCGCTGAGGAACTCGACTCAGCTGGACACTCTGTCGCCATCATCGATCTAGATTCTGGCGCATTTCGGCGCCTTTCCTCGTCGTTTTCTGGCCAGCGCGTCACCGGCAACGGATTCGATCTGGGTACGCTCAAGAAAGCCCGTATTGCCGATGCCTATGCGTTCGCCGCCGTCTCTAACGGAGACAACTCGAACATCATCGCTGCGAGAACCGTGGCGGAAGAGTTCAAGGTGGGACACGTCGTCGCGAGAGTCTCCGATCCCGAACGGGCTGAACTCTACGAGAGATTGGGTGTTCCAACTATCGCATCAGCCAAGCGCGTTTCCACGGCAGTCCTAAGGCGCCTACTTCCCTCAAACGCCTCAGTAGTTTGGGGAGATGCCACCGGAAGCGTCTCAATCATTGCTGTGCGCCCCAGCGAATACTGGTACGGTCGTTCGTTCCCTGAGATAGAAGAAGCAACCGCCGGTCGGGTTGTCTTTGTCGCGAGGATGTCCGAGGTCATGCTGGCTAGTCCCTACATGGTTGTGCAAGAGAACGACGAGTTGTTCATCGGGACCCAGGGAACCGATCCGACGGAGATCCGTAGCATCCTAATGGACCGACCGGAGGGTCAGTGAAATGAAGATCGTTGTGGTCGGAGCCGGATCTGTCGGCCGGTCAATCGCTGCCGCGCTGCTTGAATCGGGGCACGAGGTCACCCTGGTAGATGACCGCGCGGAAGCAATTCGTGTTGCATGGGTCCCCGAAGCGGACTGGGTGCTAGCGGATGCCTGTTCTCCCTCCGATCTGGAAGAACTGGGAGCTCGAGAGTGCGACGCGCTTGTGGCAGTGACCGGAGATGACAAGGTAAATCTGGTTGTGTCTCTCCTGGCGAAGACCGTCTTCGCCGTGCCTCGCGTGATTGCGCGCGCCAATCACACTGCCAACGAGTGGATGTTCAACTCAAACTGGGGCGTTGATGTACTCGCGTCGACTCCGAAGGCCCTCACCGCCCTGGTCGAGGAGGCTGTGTCTGTGGGTCAGGCGGTCCAGCTTCTCTCGCTCGACCAGTCGGCAACTTCGGTATTCACAATCGAAGTCCCGGCCGACAGTGCATTGATTGGTCTAAGTCCCGTAGCCGTCGAGTGGCCTGAAAACATCATCGTCTCGGCGATAGTACGCGACAAGCAACCTGCGGCACTTGGGAAGATCGACGGGATCCAACCGGGAGACGAGCTAATCGTCATCACCGGTCGCGGTGCCAGCCCCGAGCTAATGCACCTAGAAGACCTGGTCTCAAGCCTCGGGTAGATCGACTGGATTTTCTTCGTCCGTGGACTCCTCGTGGGGAATGACCCCTCGAAGGAGCACCCAGGTGAGCCACCCTCCAAGCGCGAACAGTGGAAGTCCTAGGATAAGTTTCACCGTACCAAGTGCGACTATGTGTTCGCCAAAGTACAGCGGAACCTGGGCGGCAAGGCGAATACCGAAGACCGCCACCCACACCCAGCTAGCCTGCATGGAGCGTCGAGCGAGCATTCGCCCTGCTTCAGTCCTCTTCCAGTCATCTGGGAGCCCGTACAAAAGCTGGATCAATATCGCTATCAGAGGGCGGCGCAGAATGATCGAGAGCAGGAAGACAACAAAGAACGCAGCGTTGGTGATGATTCCCCATGCAAAGTAGTTCTCTGCACGACCGGACATGGCAGCCCAGACAACGCCTATCGCAACACCTAGTAGGCCGGCGAATGCCTGGGTGATCGGCGTACGCTGCAGCAACCGAACAAGCAGGAATATGACGGAGATACCTCCCGCCATGATCAGCGTGGTTGTCAGATCGCGCGTTATCACGTAGGCAACAACGAAGACAAGTCCCGGGAGCAGGGACTCTACCGCGCCGCGAACACCCCCGATTGAATCCTTCAGAGAAAACTCTTCGTTCTCTAGCTGACCGATCCAACCCCGTCCGCTAGAGACGGGAACCGTCGGTGTTTTCTCGGTCCCATCCTCGGGTACCTCGGCGTCCGTCACGAACCTCTCCTGTTCAGGATTGTGTACGAGGGATCCATCATCGTTAGTCCCTCCGTTTTCTTTTGCACCGTTCCTCGTGCCTTTAGCGGGCGACCAGGAGAAAGACCAGGGATGGCACCGCGACCGAGCCAAACCAATCGCAATGTGGAACCACTGTCGTCGTCAAGCACAGCAATGAACTTACAGTTGTTGTCCATTGTGACATGTTCAACGGCACTAACCAGCCCGGCGACTACTACCTCAAAACGCTCAGGACACTCGGCTATTGGAACTCGGTCAGGCACCAGTTGGTCGAGGCTCAGTTCCTCCTGGGGACTCGAGATCTCCTTCTGTGAGTTCTTGTCTCCAAATCGGAATACCCTAGGCAGTCTCATTGAGCGAGGCGGCTTCCTTGGGGAGCCGCAGGGGCATCAGGTCAAAACGGATTCTCGGCTCATTTCCCCGATTGACAATCAGCCTGTCAATCAGATCCTCGCAGGCAGCTACCTGTTCAGGATCTCCGCTTACCGCAGCTCCCTGGATGTCAATCCTGGTGATCCAACGAGGTCCGTCAACACCGATGATCCGAACCGGGACCAGCATCGTTTTTCCATTCGGAGCCTGCTGGGCGATTTGAGCCCTAATCTCAAGTCCGTAGGGACCTTCAACCTCATCGGTTTTGCCGCCCGCGCCCTCGATGGCTCCTTCGATTTGAGCAGCCAGCTCGGGCCATGAGTTTCCTGATTTCGGCGCGGCAGCCACCGAAACGGCAACACCTGAAGCCCCGAGAACCAATAGAACTTGTCGCAAGGTCTGTTTGTCGGGTTCAAGCTTGCCTCGTAACTGCAGGCCCGGGATCTTCGGGACATAGAGCGCGCCTAGGTCCAGGTATCCCTCAGGAGGAGGGTTTCCTTCAGAGTCCGAAGGCCCCGGTCTGGCAGTCAACTCAGAGTCAGTCATCGTTCCTTCCTAGCCAGCGCAGTCGATACAGACAGGCGCGGAGGGATCGGAGTTCTCAGACATCTGTGAGGTGTGCTGTACCAGGAAGCAACTGGTACAGGTGAACTCGTCCTCTTGTGGAGGAACGACCAGTACGGTCAGTTCCTCTTTGGACAGGTCAGCGCCCGGTAGCTCAAAGCTCTCTGCGGCCTCGTTCTCGTCCTCGTCAACGTCGTTAGACCCAATGTCTGCGCGACGTGATTTCAGTTCTTCGATCGAGTCTTCTGAGAGATCTTCTTCGCTCTTGCGGGGGGCATCGTAATCGGTGGCCATCCGTGTTCCTTTCGGCCTTCTCGGCCCAGGGTAGCAATGTGCGTGCGCCGGGATACTAGCACCATTTAAGGGGGAACATCCATCCAGGTACGCACATAACGACGAGTCTTACGGTTATTAGCGAAATCGAATGGCACGATTAGGGGGAAAGGTGGCAAGCACATGATTGATCTTGAGTTCCTCGGCCCTGCCGGAGACGGTGAGTCACTGGTGTTCACTGATCGAGACGGCGAGCGATACCGAGTCTCAGCCAGTTCCGAGCTCCGGGCCGAAGTGGGACGACTGCTTCTTCAAGGGGTTGTGCCTGAGGAACCAAAACGGGACATCGGGCCGGGACAGATTCAGTCGATGCTTAGAAGTGGGCTTTCTCCCCTTGAGATCGCCGAGCAAATCGGTAGCGATGTCGAGCGTGTCATCCGCTACTATGCACCAGTCGAGGCAGAGATTAACCGGGCCGTGCAACTGGCCCAGGACTCAAGAGTTGGCGCCGAACCGGATTCCCCAACCATGGGTGATCTTGTGATCGACCGGCTCGCGGCCAGAGGAGTTGACGTCGAGACTGTCTCTTGGTCCGCTTCCAAGAATCCCGACGAGGACTGGGTAACCACCCTTTCGTTCACCCGGGGCGACGTACTCCAGACAGCACGCTGGACAAATCCCGGTGGAACCGGGCGAGTAGTAGCCCTCGACCCTTTGGCGCAGGAACTAACAGAGACCGTCGAAATCTCCTCGTCAACGAATCCCCTGTTTCCGCCTGCACCCCTGTTCCCACGCGGTGGAACAGACTCCCCAAGGAACCTTCCAAATGACGTTGGCATCCCGGTTACGCCGCGGCTGAGCAGCTCTGCTACCTCCGAGGATCAGGCACGAGCCGAGGAACTGGTTGAGAAGCTTAATCAGGCGCGCGGCAAGCGCGTTCCGATCATGGATAACATGCTCGACCTGGAACTAGACGACGACTTCGAGGACGAGGATACAGATGCAGACGGGGACGAAAATCGGCCTCGCGCTTCGTTGCACACGGTCGCGGGAGAACTGGCGGACCAAAGCGATAACAAAGAAATGAGTTTAAACGCGGCGTGCGGCGATGTCTCCGAGACGTCAATCACCGAAGCCGCTGACGAACCACCCACCGATACCGCACCACAACCAAACGGGAGCCGGCGCGGCAAGAGAACTCCGGTTCCCTCGTGGGACGAGATTATCTTCGGTCAGCGCCCTGAGTAGTCCTGTCACTAGACCAAGCGCAGTAGCGGAATTGCCATCTCGGCATGAGTCAGAGAGCCGTGGACGCCCCTCATCTCGAAAACCGACTTTTTCTGGCTCCGCGAATCCAGAATGACCGTGTTGTCCCGAAGAAAAACCATCGCCGCGCCGATTTCTGCTATTCCGGCTCCCTCGCCCAGAAGCGGTGGCAGGTCCGCAGCTGGAACCACGTCTGCGACTCCGTCTAGGAACTGCGTCCAGCGCGCCACCACCGCGGCTTCTTCTCCTGGAGCTGTATGGAGATGAAGTGCCCTCCCCTCGCCGGCGACAAGCGGAACTCCGTCCAGCAACTCTGGGGTGTCCGCGATATCGATGATCCGCTCCACGTCAACCATTCCGTGATCAGCGGTTAGGAGCACAAGGGTCTCACTCGGGACACGGGCAAGGAATGCCCCCAGAGCCGTGTCAAACTCCTCAAGTTCCTCGGCCCACTTCTGTGAGGTGACTCCGGATCGATGTCCCTCGTGATCGATATCCGACCAGTACACGACCTGCAGCTCAACACCTTCACGGATACCTGCGAGAGCGGCATCAAACCGCTCAGTCAGACCCTCACGACCCACAAACCCAGCGCCTCTAAATGATGCCTGAGTCAACCCCGAGTCCCTGAACTTCGGCTTTGTGATTATCCGTGTTCGTAGTCCTGAGTCCGCAAGTCTTTCAAAAAGGGTTGGGACGCTCTGCCACTGCTGTGCTACCACGTCCTTTTCAAAGTTGAGCAGATTCATCACGTGATCGCTGCGCCGCACCGCGTAACCGACCATACGGGTTGCTCCGGGCAACGCGCCCGTCGTGAAGGCCGTGAGAGCGGACGCGGTAGTGGACGGCACCGTGGACTGCCCGACCACGATGGAATCAGCGAACCCTCGGAGCGTGCGAGCATACGAAAGGCGGTCCGTTAGCGGCACTACTCCAAGGCCGTCGACCATAATCACAACCGCGTGTCTTGCGGACTCAACCCCCATTGCCGAGGCAGCGTCACTTGATGAGTTCTCATTCGCCTGGTCAACCGCCCACAGGGCCGCTGGAAGAACCGAACCAACCCACCTCAGCGGCTGTTCGGACGGAAGGAGAGAACCTCCCTCGTGCAAGATTTCTTTTACCGCGTCAATGCCTTGATCTGACACCGTTACTGCTCATCCATCCAGGTCATCAGTGCGCGAACGAAAACCATCGCATCCTGGGATGATGATGAGACACCTGCGTCGGGATTGTCTTCAAACCGCATCGCTAACCCGTCACGTTTGAGGAAGCCGCTATAGCCATGGTCATACTCACATTCAGGATCCTCACAGTGAACCTTATCGAGATCCAGCGTCATTGCCGAGCCAAATCCGATGTTGACCATGAGTTCGTTGCCGACCCCGTCTGCGGGGCCGCCGGCTTCCTCGTCCGAAAGCAGAACCTGCGCGATCTCTATTGGCCCAACATCCGACAGAGGTATCACTGTGGCCATCCAGCGCATTCCACTCGCGAGTTCATCGATGTGAACAGCGATCATCCGGCGTTCAAGTAGACCGACGTAATCTAGATGCCTGAAGACCGAGTCATCGTCAAATGAGGTCTCAAGGTTGTACAGGGAGTGACCGGGCAGTTTTCCGCCGCTGAGATCACAAACAGTCTTCTCAAGCAGGTCCGCATGGAATCCTGAACTTCGCACCTTGTCGAATGAGGTCATGGGTATCTTTGGCTCCGCTCGCGTGGAGAGTATGGGGTTGTCCTTCTATCAACAATAATGGCCCCTATGCCAGGAAGTGATCAGACCAAGACCTCAAACGCCCACGAGCAGATCGACGATATTGATGTTTCGGTGGAAATGCGGGGTTCTTTCCTGGAGTATGCATACTCCGTCATCTATGCCCGTGCCCTCCCCGATGCCCGCGATGGACTCAAACCAGTCCAACGTCGCATCATTTACCAGATGCAGGTGATGGGACTCACTCCGGAAAAGGGACACGTAAAGTCACAGCGCGTTGTCGGCGAGGTGATGGGTAAGTTACACCCGCACGGTGACTCAGCCATCTACGACACCCTCGTCCGCCTGTCCCAGGACTTCAACCTCCGGCTCCCGCTGATAGACGGTCATGGAAATTTTGGTTCACTCGATGACGGCCCCGCCGCTCCCCGCTACACCGAAGCACGACTCGCCAAGCCCGCCCATCTACTGACGGACGGACTAGACGAGGATGCAGTTGAGTTTGTCCCCAACTACGACAACCAGTTCAAGCAGCCAGACGTTCTTCCGGCGGCGTTCCCATCGCTGCTGGTAAATGGCGCATCTGGGATCGCGGTCGGCATGGCGACGTCGATCGCACCGCATAATCCGGCGGAAACCATTCGCGGAGCACTGCACCTGTTAGAACACCCTGACGCGAGCACCGACGACCTGATGCGTTTTATTCCGGGCCCCGACTTCCCTGCTGGCGGCATAATCCCGGGTCTGAGCGGAGTGCGCGAGGCGTATGAGACCGGGCGCGGTAGCTTCAAGATCAGGGCTAAGGCTAACGTCGAACGCATCACGGCCCGCCGTAACGGAATTGTCATTACTGAACTCCCCTACATGGTTGGGCCGGAGCGGGTTATCGAGCGCATCAAGGAAGGGGTGAACTCCGGAAAGATCAAGGGTGTCTCGGCAGCACAGAATCTCACCGACCGCCATCATGGTCTGCGACTGGTGATAGACATTAAGTCCGGGTTCGACCCCGCTCAGGTTCTGGCACTGCTGTACAAGCACACTCCGCTTGAGGAGTCATTTTCCATCAATGCCGTGGCACTGGTGGAGGGCCAGCCGCGCACCCTTCCGCTTCGCGACATGCTGCAGGTGTTCCTGGACCATCGCCTAGACGTGACACGCAGACGTGCTTCTTTCCGGCTCCAGAAGAAGAAAGATCGTCTTCACCTGGTTGACGGGCTACTGGTTGCGGTATTGGAAATCGATGACGTAATCCAGATAATTCGTACTTCTGAGAACGCCGAAGAGGCCAGAACCCGCCTAATGATGGCCTTTGATCTGACCGAGATTCAGGCCCAGCACATCCTGGACCTGCGCCTACGACGGCTCACCAAGTTCTCTACCCTGGAGCTTGAGACCGAGAAGCGGGAGTTAGCCGACGAGATCGAAGGCCTCTCGAAGCTTCTTTCATCGGATGTACTACTTCGTGAGGCAGTCGCCGCTGATCTGACCTCTGTAGCAGAAGAAGTGGCTTCGCCAAGACGCACCGTTCTCTTGGACTCCGAGGGCGCTGATCCGGTCACCTCTGTTGATCCCGCTTCACTTGAGATTGCGGACGACCCGTGCGTGGTTGTGCTCACTCCCGATGGTCGCCTCTGCAGAATCGGTGGGCATGAACCGCCGGCCACCCCGGGAAGCGACAGCGACATTTGGCTCTCGTGGGCACCAACCACTGCACGAGGAATGGTCAACGTTGTAACGGCCGACGGGATGGCACACGCGGTACGGGTGGAGACGCTTCCCGGAATCGCACGTAGCGACCTAGCCCAGACACTCGCCGGGTCGGTCCCATTCGCTGAGATCAGCGGAGTAAGCGAACCCGCCATTGGACTGTACGGGGACGCGGTCGACACCATCCTGGCAATCGGCACCAAGCAGGGCGTGGTCAAACGAGTAAAGCCCGGCCCGCATCCGCCAAGGGACAGCTGGCCTGTGATCGCGCTTGAGAATGGTGACCGAGTGGTCGGCACAGGTAACTCGGACGAGACAGATTTCGCCGTCTTTGTGACTAAGGGTGCGCAACTTCTCAAGTTCCCGCTCTCAAGCGTGCGTCCGCAGGGTCTTCCCGCTGGCGGGATGGCCGGAATAAAGCTGGGATCGAGAGATGAGGTGCTGTTCTTTGGCGCAGTCACGGAGACCCCTGATGCCACGGTTGCAACCGTGTCGGGCACCTCAGATGCAATTCCTGGAACTGTTCCGGGGCGTGTCAAGCTCACCCCCCTTACCGAGTATCCGGTCAAGGGACGGGCAACGCAGGGAGTGCGAAGTCATCGCTTCCTCGCCGGTGAGGATCAGCTAAATGTGGCTTGGGCCGGTGACCATACCCCAGCAGCGCAGACCGCCGGTTCGGTCCGTGTGGGGTTGCCCGGAGACATGGGGAGGCGCGATGGGTCCGGGGAGCCGCTCACTGCGGTAGTCGCTAGCTTCGGCTAGATGGCGCACTAGCGGGCTTGTCCCCTCGGCACCGATTACCCCGATAACGGATATTTTCATCCAGGATGATTAGGTCCCGGTCAGTTACGACAGGCCGGGACCATCTTTCGCCGTGCAGACCAACGTAGGGGCACCCTGTCTCATTTCAGGGGGTAACAGTGCGTGAATAGTGTCGCCACCAAGCGTGGGGTTCAAAGCCCATTGATTCGTAGAACGCCATCATCTCAGGGTCCGACTGCGGGTCGATGCCCGCAGCAGCTTTGTCCAAACCGGCTTCACCCATGGCCCGCAATGAGTTCGAGAGCAGACTGGTCAGTATCTGAGTTCGGGAGTCGGGGCGAAACACGGCGACCGTGTCAATGTAGCCCTCTTTCCATCCAAGTGCTTCCCAATCCTGCTGGTATAGTCCGACCTCAATCAAACCAACGACCTTCGCACGGTCCCCAGTTCGGTCAACGGCCAAGAACGATAGCCCCGGTACCAGATGAGCTCTGGCCTCCCTCCATTGCTCCGCGCTCTGGGACTCCTGGTTTCCAGCCTGTTTCGATGCGCGATTAAACGCTTTCCTTGCCTGTTCCTCCCACTCATCGGACCAGGGAACGATTTCGATAAAGCTAGAAAGCTCAATCGGCCCGGGAGAATCGTTGAGACTACGACGTAGTTCAGCGAAGCTGTGCGTCCACTGGTATCCGAGGCTTTCAAGATGGGAGTGGAACGCAGTGCGTCTTGCATCAACGGCGTGAGTGATCCGGCACGTTTGCTCTGGGAAATGTTCGGCCAACAACGCGCTTCCACGTTCCGTCTGCCAAGAAAGCAAATCCTGCCCTAGACCGCGATTACGGATCTCTGGCAAAACGCCGCCATGACAGATAGCTTCAGGGTTTCCGCTTCTGGCAAGCCCGACGTATCCGAAACAGACAAGCCGATCATCGGCAGTGCCACCAACGACGTGGGCAAGTCCTGGGCGACCAAGCATTTCTTCAACCTCTGGAAGCGAGGTACGAAATAACGCCTGGTCCTGGTCTTCCAACTTCGTTATGAGATTAAGCAAATCTGTGGCGTCGTCCATTGCGAGGACGCGCCATCTGACGTCGGGACGAATCCCGGGAAAGCCTGGATCGGAAGCTGACATTAGTCTCCAGACTAACGGATTGAGCCCGATTGCCGCTTTGGGATATCTCTATGCGTCGATCTGGTCACGTGAAAGTTGCTTTGCCCCCTGGACAATAAACTCTTTTCGAGGGGCAACAACCGAACCCATCAGCAGCTCAAAAACCTCCTCGGCCTCGCGCAACGCACTCTCGTCAGCAAGGGTCACGCGACGGAGGCGCCTGGTGGTTGGGTCCATGGTGGTCTCGGCCAGTTGATCACCGTCCATTTCGCCAAGACCCTTGTAGCGCTGAATGGGTTCCTTGTGGGTTCGACCTGAACGCTCGAGCTTCTTCAGCACCTGGTGTAGCTCTGCATCAGAATAGGTATAGATGAACTCTTTCTTGGCTCGGCCCTTGGCAGCCACCTCAATTCGATGCAGCGGCGGGACCGCGACAAAGACCCTACCGGCCTCAACCAGTGGTCGCATGTAGCGAAAGAACAGCGTAAGCAGCAAAGTACGAATGTGCGCACCGTCCACATCGGCGTCCGTCATCAGGATGACCTTGCCGTAGCGAGCCTGCGACATATCGAACGTCCGGCCGGAACCTGCCCCAATGACCTGGATCAAGTTGGCACACTCTGCATTCTGCAGCATGTCAGAAGTAGAGGCCTTCTGAACGTTGAGTATCTTTCCTCGAATTGGGAAGAGCGCCTGAAAAGAGGAAGAACGTGCCGCTTTAGCGGTGCCGAGAGCCGAATCACCCTCGACTATAAACAGCTCAGAGGACTCAACATCGTTGGATCGGCAGTCTGCGAGTTTGGCGGGCAACGAAGATGTTTCGAGGGCGTTTTTACGTCTCGAGATCTCCTTGTGCAGGCGGGCAGAAGTGCGCGCCTTCATTTCACCGGCCATCTTGTCGACCAGCGCCTGATTCTCTTGTTTGTCTCCACGTCCGGTCTTAGCGAGCTTGGCTTCAAGCCACTTCGTGACTACGTTCGAGACGATGCTTCGAACCTGCGGGGTACCAAGAATCTCTTTGGTCTGTCCCTCAAACTGAGGCTCGGGAACCCTGACTGAGACCACCGCGGTTAGTCCTGCAAGAACGTCATCTTTTTCGAGACGACCGTCTTTCGCAGTTAGCTTCAGTCGTCTTGATTGTTTTTCAACCTGTGCGCGAAAGACTTTGAGTAGTGCCTGTTCAAACCCCTGTACGTGGGTCCCGCCCTTCGGGGTTGAGATTATGTTGACGTAGCTCTTCTCTTCCGTCTCGTAACCGACTCCCCACCGCATCGCAATATCGACCTCGCAGACTCGCTGCGTCGGGACTGGGTGAAGGTGCCCATCGTCGCCCAATTGTTGGACGATCTCGGTGTACTCCCCCTCGGACTGGATACGCCAGATGTCGGTGACTCCCCGATCCTGCGCGAGGAAGTCAACGTAGTCAGTGATACCACCATCGAACTTGAACGTTTCTTCGTCATCACGTCCCTCGCGTTCATCGCGAACGACGATGGTCAGGCCGGGGACTAAAAAGGCGGTCTGTCGCGCCCTGGCGACCAGCAGTTCCCAAGAGAAAGACTCCGACTCTGGGAAGATTTGGAAGTCATGCCAGAATCGCACCCGGGTGCCCGTTTTCCCGCGAGGGGCTTTACCAACGACCTCGATTTTTTGCGACTGCGCGAACGGGCTAAACGGCGAGTTCGGACCCATCGCTTTTGAGTCGTCGTACTTTCCAGGTTCTCCGCGGCGAAACGACATTCGGTGTGTTTTGGAGGAGCGGTCAACCTCAACGTCAAGCCTGGCGGAAAGTGCGTTCACAACAGAAGCGCCGACGCCATGCAGACCACCGGCGTTACCGTACGGTGAGCCGCCGAATTTGCCCCCCGCATGCAGCTTAGTAAAAACGACCTCAACGCCGGAGAGGCCAAGACCGGGGACCGTGTCGACCGGGATTCCTCGTCCATTGTCCACAACCGAAACGGAGTGGTCATTATGAAGGGTGACCTCGATGCGGCTGCACTGACCCGCCAAGGCTTCGTCAACCGAGTTATCGACGATCTCCCAAACACAGTGCATAAGACCGCGTTGGTCGGTCGAGCCGATGTACATTCCGGGACGCTTGCGGACCGCCTCGAGCCCTTCAAGTACCTGAAGGTGACGTGCGGAGTAGTCGAGTTCCTTGTCTACCACGTAACTGAGTCTACGAAAGCTACCGACAAAACCAGCGCTGCATCGCCGGGGCCGCCGTCGCATCTACGCCACTGGCGAAAGAACGAAGTCAGCCGATGCTTTTCGGCCTGGGGCGTGTTGTTATAGGTACATGGATACAGCAACATCAACAGCCACGGCCGCAGAGGAACTAGCCTTTGCCGACCCAAGGCGTGAACTGACTGCGCTGGATCGTTGCGACGTCTGCGATGCCAGGGCCTGGGTTCGCGCTGTTATGAAGACCTCCGAGCTATTGTTCTGCGCCCACCACGGAAGTCAGCACATTGACGCTCTTCGAGATACCGCACTCTTCATTCAAGATGATCGGGCGCTACTGCTAGAGGACGCCTAGGCGCGGACTCGTTTACCAGCGACCTCGGCAGATACTGCGCCACAGAAGGCTCGCCAGGTCCACTCCGACAAACACTCGCTCGGGGGAACCGCTACCGAGCCACAGCCGCAGTCCCACCGCAAGCTCGATCACCCGATAAGTCTGTCGGCGTGCCCGGCAGTGTCAACCGAAACTCAGGCATCCACATATCTGCCAATGTGACCAAGGGTGCCAGCCACCAAATCGAGTATCTGCCGGTGTGACGCGATCCGAAACGTAAACGTAAGGGAGACACAGGTTTCGGGTGCCACAGCGACAGATACTCCACTACGTCACGTCACGCCGCGGAGCCAACGAAGTTGACTACTCGCTCTGCTCGTCGCCGTGCAGATCGGAATCCGACGTCTCAACCGCACCCAGAACGCGATCAACATCTTCTTGGGTGTAGCCACAGTAGTTCAGCGCCTCACTCTGCCACTTCTGAGTCAGGCGTTCCTTGCCCTGCGCGTGAGCCTCGGCGACGGTGCCAACATAGATCTGGCCGTCCTTCGACTCCCTGTTAACATCAGGAACCGCTTCGCAGACATGGAACACGGTGCCGGACTTGACCCAGTAAACCTCGTCCGCACCCGTCAGAGCGACAATAATGTTCTCTTCAGCCGCGTACTGTTCTTGCGACGGGCTGTCCCATGTAACGCCCGACAGCAAAGCAACCGCAATCGCCAGGACGGCACCGATACCGCCCGCGACGGCTTTCTGCTTGCCGTCCATGTCCTTGTTCGTGAAGATGAGGACAATCAACGGTAGAAACGCCAGAATGGTCATAATTGCACCAAGCTGATTCTGTATGAAGAACTTGGTCTTGTTGCGCTCGGAGGCGGGATCCAGTCGATTGGCTTGCTTCCAGAGTAGATTTCCGGCAACGGCCAGAAGCGCGATGACAACGAGGATTCCTACCAAGAGCCACGTGTTTACCGGAGTCTGTTTCAGCACCCAAGCGATCGTGAAAATTTCTAGTCCGATTGCGACTACCCACGCGATCCACGCGAAGACGCGGAATCTCGTGGCCTTCGATTTGGCTTCTGGCGTTGGAGTCCAAACTGGTTCTTTAGCGGAGTCCGTGTTCTTTGTCCCGGTCTTCGCAGCAGGCGTACCAGCAGACTTGGCGCCGGACTTGCCGCCGGACGTGTTCGACTGATTCTTCGGCTTCGACACTTCCGTCTCGACGCGAACAACCTTCTTCTTCGGCTTTTCTGCCATGTGATCTCCTGTGCCTGGGAGCGCGCGGGGAACGGCGCTATTACCGCGACCAACTGTATATGACTAACGTCCCGCGCGTTCGAAATCGGGGCGCCGCTAAATGGTGCCGAAACGCACTATGCTTCTGCGCAAAACTGTTCGGTGGAACTCCGCCGCCCATCCTGCATAGGAACCATACGAACGACCCGCCCGGCAAGGACAATCACGCAGGCCATCAGCGATATCGACGCCGAGACAACCAGCGTCGCTGTGCGTCCCATCAGACCAAGATCACAACCAAAACGGCGCTTCAGACTCGAACTATGGCGAGCTTTCTGGAACGCCAAACTCCGATCTGACAGTCAGATCGGAGCCGCCGTTATCAACTAGTCCAGGTAGTCCCTGAGAACCTGTGACCTTGAGGGATGGCGAAGCTTCGACATGGTCTTTGACTCGATCTGGCGAATGCGCTCACGAGTCACGCCGTAAACCTTGCCGATCTCATCGAGCGTCTTAGGCTGACCGTCCCCGAGACCGAAGCGCATCGAGACCACACCCGCCTCACGCTCTGACAGCGTGTCAAGTACCTGATGCAATTGTTCTTGCAGCAACGTGAATGACACGGCTTCTGCAGGGACGACCGCCTCGGAGTCCTCGATCAGGTCACCAAACTCGGAATCTCCATCTTCACCCAGCGGGGTGTGCAACGAGATCGGCTCACGACCATACTTCTGGACCTCAACCACCTTCTCAGGAGTCATATCCAGATCAGCGGCCAGTTCCTCGGGAGTAGGTTCGCGGCCGAGCTCTTGCATCATCTGACGCTGTACGCGAGCCAGTTTGTTGATGACCTCGACCATGTGAACTGGAATACGAATAGTCCGTGCTTGATCGGCCATTGCACGAGTGATTGCCTGACGAATCCACCAAGTGGCATAAGTCGAAAACTTATATCCCTTTGTGTAGTCAAACTTCTCGACTGCGCGAATCAGGCCCAGATTTCCTTCCTGGATCAGGTCCAAGAACTGCATGCCTCGTCCCGTGTAACGCTTTGCCAGCGAAACAACCAGGCGCAGGTTCGCCTCAAGAAGGTGATTCTTGGCGTTCTGTCCATCGGAGGCCAGCAACGTCAGCTCACGGCGTTCCTTGGAGTTCATGGTCTCGCCGTCGTTCTTAAGTAGGTAGTCGGCGTAGAGACCGGCTTCGATCCGGCGAGCCAAGTCAACTTCTTGTTCAGCATTCAGCAGTGCGACCTTACCGATCTCCTTCAGATAATCCTTTACCGGATCGGCGGTTGCACCGGCCGAAGTAACCTGCTGGACGGGCTCGTCCGCATCATCGGAGTCGGAAACAATGAATCCTCTTGGACCGGCTTTCGCGGCCTCTTCCTTTACCGAGTTGGGACGGTCTTCATCCTCATCTTCGTCGTCTTCCTCGGAGTCAGAATCGTCATCGCTAGACTCGTCCGCGTCATCCTCGTCACCGACGGTAGGCTCGGCGTCCTCGTCCTCTTCATCAACCTTTGCCTCGACGTCATCATCTACCACCACATCATCGATCTCTTCGTCAGGGGTGTCCGACTCGGGGTCCTCTTTCCCCTTCTTCGTCTTGGAAGCGGTGGTAGCCTTCTTGGCGGTAGTCTTCTTCGGAGCAGCCTTCTTGGCGGGTGCCTTCTTGGCTGAAGTTTTCTTAGCGGAAGCAGTCACAAATAAGCCTTTCTACACTCCAGTTACGCCGAAGTAGGCGGGAGTCGTGGGCAGGAACAGACCGCTACAATTATAGTTCTTTAGGGATACTGTGCCCATTCCAGCTCGATGCACGGTCCCGGTAGTCTAAGCATTATGAACCCAGTTCTAGATCCCGGAAAAGCATCCTTCTTGGCGATAGAAGGCGCATTTGCGACGATTCGTCGTAGCGTCGATGCCGCGATCATCCGAGATATTACCGAGTTCAACTTCGCCATCGGCGCAAGCGACACTCCCCTTTCGCCCCTCGCAACCCGCGCAGTTAGTGGTGGAAAGCGATTCCGCGCAATTTGTTCATACGTGGGCGCGGCCGCTGCACTTGGTTCTGCAGACAACCTTGCGGAACTGATTACGACCACTTTTGAAGTTCCAGGAATCGACGATCTAGCCATGGCGGTTGAGTACTATCAAGCCTCCGCGCTAACTCACGATGATGTGATCGATGACTCGCCTCTGAGAAGGGGGGAGCCATCCGCTCACTCGTCCCTGGCGGCCCAGCACCGACATGATCAACTCATCGGTTCGGCGTCTAAGTACGGGGTAGACGGTGCGATTCTGCTGGGAAATATGCTTGCCGCCGGCGCAGAAAACAGCCTCTCACGTCTTGTTTCGAAGATAAGTCCGGACCGTGCATCACTTCTGCTTCAGCAATACTCCCGAATGACGGGGGAGGTGGCGCAAGGACAGTATCGGGATATGGTTGCCGGATACCATCCAATCTCTTCGGTAGACCAAGGTTCAGAGAGCTCAGACGTCGTCGAGCGAACCCTGCAAGTGATTCGCGTCAAGTCTGCGCTCTATTCCGTGGTCCGGCCAACACAGCTTGGAGCCATCCTCGCCGGTGCGGATGAAGGGTTCCTCCAAGTCCTTGAGTCCATCCTGGAACCGGCGGGTCTCGCATTTCAGCTTCGCGACGATGAGCTTGGTGCATTCGGTGATCAGCAAACCATCGGGAAGCCAAACCGCAGTGACATCAGCGAGCGCAAGCACACAGTTCTCTTGGCCCTCACCTACGCCAATGCCGACCAAGCGGCGCGAAGTCACCTGGAGCGAGTCTATGCGGCAGACAGCGTTGGTGAGTCTGATGCAGAGGAGACGGCGGCGCTCCTAGAGAGATTCGGCAAGCAACCCCACGAAGAACTGATCAATAGACTCGTCAAGCAGTCTCAACAATCCCTGAAATCGGCTGACCTGTCCCCCGCGTCACGCGAAATTTTACTCTTCCTGGTGCAGACCCTCACCGACCGAAGTGTCTAGACCAGGTTCAATCGGTTGATGCAACACCGGCTTGTTGGAGTAATAGTAGGTGCTCGTTGAAGGCCTCGGCTGGGGTTTTCCATCCGAGTGTTTTCCTTGGCCGGGTGTTGAGTGCGTGGGCGACGGCTTCAAGTTCCGTGGCCGACCATCGGGACAGGTCCGTGCCTTTGGGGAAATACTGTCGCAGCAGGCCGTTGGTGTTCTCGTTTGTGCCTCGCTGCCAGGGTGATTGTGGGTCGGCGAAGAACACGGGTATCCCGGTCTCAACTTTGAACTGGGCGTGTGCCGACATCTCCTTACCGCGATCCCAGGTCAACGAGCGTGCTAGTTCTGAAGGTAAAGTCGCCATCGCGTTCGCTAATGCGTTTTTCATGGTGTTTGCCCCGTAGCCAGCCAGGGCGGGCCCATTCTTGACGGCGCCCATGTGCCGCCAACCATCTTCGCGTGGCAGGTGGACTAGCATGGTGAACCTGGTTGTCCGCTCGACGACAGTACCGATCGCTGAGCGTTCCAACCCGATCAGTAGATCACCTTCCCAGTGTCCTGGAACGGCTCGGTCCTCTGCTTCTGCGGGTCTCTCACTGATCAGCGTCTCAGGAGTCACATGGGCCCAAGTTTTGCGTCTGGATCGCTCCCGCGGGGCGCGCAACGCGCGTCCGGTGCGTAAACACCACACCAGCTCGCGTTTGAGCGCGCCACGGCCCTGAATGTAAAGGGACTGGTAGATCGCTTCGTGGCTTATCCGCATGGACTCATCATCGGGGAAATCGACCTTGAGTCGGTTACTGATTTGCTCGGGACTCCAAGCATTCGACCATGCCCGGTGCTTACGGTGAGGTTTGTTGTTGCCGGTGAAACGTGGAGGTTCCGGGCCGCTGACCACCATGCCTGAAGGTGTTTTGATCTGGCCCGATAGGCGTTCTTCTACATAGGCGCGTAACCGCGGGTTAGCGACCAGTTTCGCGGTTTTAGGGCGTTTGGCTGCTAGATCAGCTTTCCACTGCGCAACAGATGCGCGGTACTCCAGTTTCCTACCCCGAGTGGCAGCGTTACGGCGCAGCTCTCTGGAGATCGTCCCCGGGTCACGACCAACGGTGCGGGCTATCTGACGCACCCCCTGTCCTTGAGCCCGCAACAAAGCGATTTCCTCGCGTTCGACAAAAGACAAATAGCGCCCTGTCGGGGTGAACTTCACGTCAAATGGTGGCATACCCCCAGCATTGTGGAACCACCGCTGACCCACCGCAGACGCCACGCCAACCTGCCCTGCGGCCTCGGCAGGAAGCATCCCCTTGGCGATCTGCAACCAGAACGCGGCCTCGACATGCCGCTGGAACTTCGGATGACCAGGGGAACGTAGCTTCGGGCGGACCGCCCGATCCGCAGCCTGCTGACGACGAACCATAAAACACCTCCAAATCGAGGTGTTGCGACGACCAATTGAATCCACCTAGTGTCCCGCGCTACAAGTTCGTTTCCTAGATCGCACACTAAGTCAGCGTATCCAGGGCGAGCGAACAAAGGCTTCCCCGTGACAAGCCGACCGAAGATGCCGCCGAACAGTGCCGACTCGGCGCATAGGACGTGGACGAATCTGCGGCGCGGAACACTAACGAAAGTTCACGGCTACCCGGAGCGTGTGACTCCACCAATATTTCGGGGCCACGCTTCAGGCTCAGTTCGCCGCTACCAGGCGAGTGCCGACGCTACTGAGTTCACTTCGTGATGGCGCCCCGACCTCAAAGCATCTATCGGCTTTTCGTCGAGTAGTTCGCTGGGGCTAAACAACCATTCCAGCACCTCATCATCAGTGAATCCCCCGTCTTTTAGAACCGTGATGGTGCCGGGCAGAGTCCAAAGCGGAACGTGGGTGGCTTCAGGCAGGGGGTCGGTATCCTCTGCCAGCTTGACTGACGCGGCAATTCGTTCCGCGATTTTCTTGGCTCCCGGCATCTGGCCGAGCTCCGAATCGAGTAGAACCAATGCTGTCTCCGGAACCCACCACGAACCGTCAGCGTAGTAGCCGATCAAAAGATTGTCTCGGATCAACTGCTTAATCCGAGAAGGTTTAGTTCCTAGCATCCGGGCTGCACTGAGGCCATCAACCAATTCGGTTTCGGCAAAGAGATCTTTGTTCGAGTAGCTCATCCCTCAAGGATAGTGCCGCGTGCCAGAGCGGTGCGACGCTCCCATTCACGTAAACTCGGGGTCGTGAGTGAGAGTTCAACCCCTTCGGGGCCCGACGCGCCCCGAGGCGGAGAGGTCGATGGTCCGCCGCCCCCGAACGGCGGAGACCCGCTCATCGGACTGACTATAGACGGACGTTACAAAGTTGTCTCGCGCATGGCACGTGGCGGCATGGCAAGCGTCTACATTGCCGAGGATCAGCGTCTGGGTCGTCTGGTTGCCCTGAAGATCATGCATCCCCATCTGGCGGAGTCTGAACAGTTCACGGCGCGCTTCCGTCAAGAGGCACGCTCCGCCGCCAAAATTTCCCATCCCGGCGTCGTTCCGGTCTACGACCAGGGGGCCTATCAGGGGCAGGGATACCTGGTGATGGAACTCGTGGATGGACCCCATCTACGAGACTTCGTCCAGGACTCGGGTCCTCTAACTCTTGGCGATAGCCTGGACATCACCGAGCAACTGCTCGCAGCGCTAGTCTTCGCCCATAAGGCGGGTGTGGTCCACCGCGATCTTAAGCCCGAGAACGTTCTGGTTGCCTCCGATGGAACGCTCAAAATTACCGACTTTGGCCTGGCACGTGCAGCCTCAGAGGTGACGATGTCATCCACCGGTACGGTGATGGGCACAGTTGCCTATTTAGCTCCCGAGGTTGCCCTGCGGGGTGACTACGACGGACGAACCGATATCTATGCGGTTGGGATCATGCTCTACGAGCTATTGACAGGAACCGTTCCGGGGCAGGGTTCCGATACGCCGATTCAGCTCGCGCTGTCACGGGTCAATGACGATATTCCACCGCCCTCGAAACTCCAGGACTGGATTCCCACCGAAGTGGACAATCTGACCCAGGTCTTGGCGGCGCGTGACCCTGCTGATCGCCCTTTGACGGCCCGGGACGCCGCGGCGCTCGTCGCGCGAACGAGGAACGCACTTCCGATCGAGCTACTAGACCACCAGCTTCCGGTTTCGGGATCAGAGAGCCTTTCCGCTGAGGAGTCGGGGGCGACCCACGCACTCAAGGTCGATGGTCGCACTACGTGGCTTCCGATTGAACAGAATGTTGTTCACACTTCGGGGGCCGTCGCGAAGACTTCTCAGAAGGAACGCCGCAAGCCGTTATCCAGGGTGCCCCTGGTTGTCGCAACCGTTCTTTTGTTGCTTGTCGGGGTTGCTCTCGGCGTTTGGTGGTGGTGGCAACAGTACGGTCCCGGTTCCTACTACGAAATGCCAAACCTTGCGGGAAAGACGGTAGCCGAAGCTCAGTCGGAGCTTTCCGAAATGGGGATAGCTTCCAACCTGCAGTACGAGAACGATGATGACGTACCCGATCAGATGATCATCGAAACCAACCCGGCCTATGGCGAACGTGTTCACAAGAACGCCGAGGCAACGCTCATCGTCTCGCAGGGCGTTCTATTCCTTCAGGTGCCCGACGTTGTCGGAGAATCAGTTTCGGATGCCACGACAACGATCGAAACCGAAGGTTTAACCGTCAACAAGACTCTTGAGGAATGGTCTGAGACCGTTCCTGAGGGGCATGTCATCAGTACAAACCCAACTCCGGGAACGGAAATCGACCACCGAAACTCGGTGCACTTAACTGTCTCGAAGGGACGTGAGCCAATCGAGATCCCCGATGTTTTGGGGCAGTCAGTGGAAGAAGCTCAAGTGCAGCTCGAAGCACTGGCACTCAAGGTTGAAGTTGTCGAAGACTATTCGGATGACTACGCAATCGGTCAGATATCTGCTGTAAGCCCGGCCATTGGAGAAAAAGTCCATCGGGGAGACACCGTTCAGATCACCCGCTCCCTCGGTTCTCGATATGTCGTTGTTCCCGATGTCTGGCGGATGAGTCGTGATGAGGCGGTCGCGGCGATTGAGGGGGCAGGATTGCGGGTGGAGGTCAACGTAATCGTTGAGCTACTCAATGTCGTGGGAAGGCAGAGCGTCGCCCCCGGTCAGACCGTGGAGCGTGGCACGGTCGTTACCATCGATATCGTCTAACGTCCGCGCCCCACAACTCGTCTAGATCGAATTCATTTCCTAGATCGCGCACAGGAGTCGGCGCATCCAGGGCAAGCGAGCAACGGCCTGCCAAGACAGCCTAAACGAGGCTGCGGCCGAGAGGCACGGGTTTAGCGCATGTGACCGGTGACGATATTACGGCGCCGATGGCACTAGCGCAGATGCCCTAGTTGATGTCCTCCGCGCCAATCATGCGCCATGCCCCGTCGCCGTCATAGTCGATTGCGTGACCGCCCTGTTCTTCGGCTGCCATGGACGCTACCTGGAACGCGATCTCAAGTGACTGCTGATGGTTCAGCCTCGGATCAACCAGGGTTTCATAGCGCTGAACCAGCGAGGCGTCATCCAAGCCTTCCGCTCCCCCAATCACCTCAGTAACGTCTCCACCCGTTAGCTCGACGTGAATCCCAGCCGGAACGGTGCCAAGCGAGCGATGAACGGAGAAGAAACTCGCGACCTCTTGCATGATCGTCTCGAAGTCCCGTGTCTTGTAACCATTGGACGTTGAGATTGTGTTTCCGTGCATTGGGTCAGTGATCCAAGTGACGGGGCGCCCATCAGCATTAACAGCCTCAACCAGGGGCGGGAGTGCATCTTCAATGCGGCCAGCTCCCATCCGAGCCATGAACGTTAGCCGGCCCGATTCTCCCTCGGGGTTAAGCGCGTCGATAAGTCCTATCAACTCATCGGTCGTTGCACTCGGACCGATTTTGACACCGATAGGATTGCGTACCTGGCGCATCAACTCAACATGCCCCTCGTCCAAACCACGGGTCCGCTCCCCGATCCAGAGGAAGTGGCCCGAGGTATCGTAGGGATCTCCTGTACGCGAATCAATACGGGTCAGCGCTGATTCGTAGTCGAGTAGAAGAGCCTCGTGAGAGCTAAATAGATCGACTTCTCGCAACGAGTCAAAGTCGGCCCCAGCCGCCTCCATAAACTTCACGGCACGAGTGATCTCATTTGCCAGCTGATCGTAGCGCCGATAGACGGGGTTCTGAGTGAATCCGCGATTCCACTCATGAACACGGCGAAGATCTGCGTAGCCACCTTTGGTGAAGGCCCGAATCAGGTTCAACGACGACGCGGATCGTTGGTACGTTTCCAGAAGTCGCCCCGGATCATGTCCGCGATCCTCCGGCGTGAAATCAAAACCGTTAACCGCATCTCCGAGGTAGCTGGGAAGCTCGACCCCATCTCGTGTCTCCACCGGAGATGAACGAGGTTTCGCGTACTGACCAGCGATCCTTCCAATCTTCACTACCGGCATGGAACTGCCGTAGGTGAGAACCACCGCCATCTGAAGAAGAGTCTGAATCTTCAGGCGAAGCTGATCGGCGGTTGACTGGGCGAACGTTTCGGCACAGTCACCGCCTATCAGAACGAAAGCCTCTCGGTTACCCGCCTTACCCAACTGCTCACGCAGGCTGTCGACCTCACCCGCAAAGACTAGCGGAGGACGAAGTCGAAGATCCTCAACAACGCGTGAGAGTTCATCGGAGTCAGGGTAATCAGGCTGATGGCGAGAAGGTTTGTCTCGCCATGTGTCCCAGGGCATCAACTGGCTGCCCCCTTCGGTCTCTAACGGGTTCTCGGCACTGCCGCAACCCAGATCTCTTAGTGCTCAGCGGGTTCTGCGGGCTCGACTGGCTGACCAATCTCAGCCATCATTTGGACGAACCAGTCCTGGGTAATATCGAAAGCTTTCCCGCCAGCAATCCTGTCGAAAGCAATAGCGCTCAGCTTGTCACCGTTCTCCTCGTCATGCCCGATGACGCCAGAGACACCCTGCAGAGCAGAATCGACTCCGAAGTCCGTCATCTCTTTGATTAGGTCGAGGTCAAACTGGTTCGACTCGGCCGCACGCGAGAAGTAACCAGACTTTTGAACCATGACCTTCTCGGCACCAAGAAGCTGTGCAAACTGCTTTGCGAACCACTGGCCGGGGTTGATTTCGTCAAGCCGAACATGCCCGAAGGCATCGCGTGCGACCTCTTCACCATTAGCTTCCATCTCAGCGATAATCTCAGGAACACCCGCGCCCTCGGAGATAAAGATATTGACGTTGCCGCCCTCATCCATGATCGCCCGTAGACGCTTCGCCTCGTCCTTGACGTCAAAGTGCATCTCGGGAAGGTACAGCGCGTGAACATCCCAGTAGTCCCTGGACAAACCGATTGAAGGAACCCAGGTTTCACCCTCAAGAATTTCACGATAGTTCTTGGTCGCGGCAGCAGCCAGCCAACCGCAGTGGCGTCCCATGATTTCGTGAACAATCAACATGCGCGGCCCGCAGTGGTTCTCTCCAATGACGTTCTTCGCGAAGCGTGCAGCCTGATTAGCGGCGGTGTCAGCCCCGAGAGACTGACGAATTGGAATGATGTCGTTGTCGATCGTTTTGGGCAGACCCACAACGGTCAGGTTGTAGTCGTTATCCGCCAGGTACTTCGCCAGGTCTGCCGCCGTCGTGTTCGTGTCATCTCCACCAATGGTGTGGAGCACGTCAACACCGTCGGTGCGTAGTTGCTCAGCCGCCACCTCAAGTGGGTCCTGGCCCTCTTCAACCAGACCGCGCTTCACGCAATCCTTGACGTTTGTCAGCTTTACTCTGGAGTTTCCAATCGGTGAACCACCGAAATTGCGCAGAACAGCAGCGTTCTTCCTAGCCTCGTCATCGACCTCGATGTAGTTCCCGGTCAACAGACCGTGGTAACCGTACTTGTAAGCAATGATCTCGATTGACGGATCAAGCTGGTTATAGCGCTCTATCAGGTTCCCAACGGAGGTTGAAAGACAAGGTGCGAAACCACCGGCGGTTAGAAGGGCAACGCGACGAACGGCCACGGGCAATACCTCTTTCGAAGATCCTTATAAGTCTTGGACGCAAAGCGCCTATGCAAGCTTACCCGCCCGAATAGGCGGTGCGGGAACTCGACCGCAGACTGGCTATGTCTCTAGAGCCTCAAGACTCTTCCGGGTCCAAGTTGACCTCGACAGCCGAGAGACCGTCAATATCGGTATCCTCGGCCGTAGCTATCACCTCCGGTTCTTCTGGAACCGGCTTCGTTGGACGCTCAACTTCAGGTACGGGCCTGCCACCAGGAGCCTTTGCACTGTTCGGGATCGGCCCTTCGAACTCGCCCATCTCCGCTAGCTCCGCCTTTACGTCTGCAGCGTAGAGGTCGACATATTCCTGTCCTGACAAAAGCATCAGGTTATACATGATCTCGTCAGTGATCGCTCGAAGAACATAACGGTCTTTCGCCAGCTTTCGGTAGCGAGAGAAGTCAAGTGGTTTGCCGATCACGACACCGATGTCGCTGCGGTTTGGAATCTTCTGTCCGATCGGCTGAGCCGCGTGCGTCCCAATCATCGCCACCGGAATGACGGGAGCCCCTGACTCAAGTGACAGTCGAGCGACTCCGGTCTTGCCACGGTACAGACGCCCATCCGGACTACGGGTACCCTCCGGATAGATGCCGAACAACTCGCCTCGACGCAACCGATCCAGACCCGCCTGCATGGCTGCCTCAGCAGCTTTACCTCCAGCCCGATCAACGGGGATGGTCCCAACGGCCTTCATAAAGTTCTTAACCGCCCAGCCCTTGACGCCAGTTCCAGTGAAGTAATCAGCCTTCCCCATAAAGGCGACTTCGCGCTCAATGAGCGCCGGAAGGAAGATCGAGTCCCAGACGGCGTTGTGATTCGAAGCGAGGATCGCCGCTCCCTCTTTAGGGATATTCTCTACCCCTTGGATCCACGGGTGATAAACACCGCGCAAGACCGGACCACCGACACCCTTAAGCACCTGGTAAAAGGCCATGCAGCTACCCTCCGTGAACTTCTCTGTTTCGTTTCCTTCAAATGGCGAACGGAATCTAGTCTAGTCACCATCTTTGGGGTCTATGAATCGCGCCACCAGATAGAATGCAGATAAAGCTGAAGTTTCTGGAAGGAATCTCATGGTCAACGCCATCGTAATGATTAACTGCTCAGTCGATTCGATTCCAGAAGTAGCTCAGCAAGTCGCGGATATCGAGGGAGTCGAAGAGGTCTATTCGGTAACCGGTTCAGTTGATCTGATCGCTCTAGTGCGCCTTGGCCGGTACGAGGAACTGGCCGACATAGTGTCGGACAGGATTGCGAAAATTCCGGGCATAACTTCGCTTGCGACCCATCTCGCTTTTCGGACTTACTCAAAGAGTGACCTGGAAGAAGCCTTCCACCTGGGACTCGACTGAGTTCCCCCGCTACTTTGCGTTAGTCGCTGCAACCCAGCGATCTAGCGTCTGCGTCGCTGCTCCAGACGACAGAACCTCTGTTGCTGCCCCCATTGCCTTAACAAGCCGATCTTCAAAACTACCCGCCGGGTCTGTGTCTGCGGCCATCAGCGCGAGCGAGGTGTTGAGCGCAACAGCATCGGCAACAGGTCCCGCTTCACCAGCAAGAACGCGGCGCGCGATAGCGGCGTTCTCCCCAGGTTTTCCTCCGCGTAGCTGTGTTATCGAAGCGCGGGGCAGACCAAATACTTCGGTCACGTCCACAACTCGATGCTCAATGGTGCCGTTTCGCACCTCCCAGATCTCAGTTGGTTCGGCCGTTGTCATCTCATCAAGCCCAAACTCGGCCCCGCGGAAGACATACGCTGAGGTGCCCCTTTCAGCAAAAACACCAGCCACCAGTGGCGCGAATCCCTCCTTGGCCACTCCGACCACTGAAATCTGTGGCTTCGCCGGGTTAGTCAACGGACCGAGCACGTTAAAAACCGTAGGAAACGCCAGCTCTCGGCGCACTCTGGCTGCATGACGCATCGATGGGTGAAACTTGTTGGCGAATAGGAAGGCTATTCCCGTCTCTTCAAATACGTCTTCGATCTCGGGAATTTCAAGCTCAAGATTGACGCCGAGTTCTTCAAGAACGTCCGCGCTACCGCAGGCCGAGGTCGATGCACGATTGCCATGCTTCACAACCGGCAGTCCTGCGGCTGCGATGACAATCGCTGCCATAGTCGAGATATTCACTGTGTTCGCGCGGTCGCCGCCAGTTCCAACAATGTCTACAACATCAGTCGGCAGATTGATGTTCAGCGCCAACGAACGCATCTCGTCCGCTAGTCCTTGCAGCTCGGGAACCTCTACACCACGCAAGGCCAGGAATGAGAGGAACGACGCCAAGCGAACCTCGTCCAGGGAACCTGACATTATCAGAGACATCAAATCCCGGGACTGTCGGTAGTCGAGTGGCTTACCTCCTACGAGGTCCTGTGCGATCTTTTCCCACGAACTCATCGCACCAGGTCCAAGGCCTTGACCATGGTCTCTTGAAGATCAATCGGTGCGTATGGCGCCAAAACGGTGAATGAAGCTCCGCTCCAGGTAGCAAGCCACTTGTCTTGCGGCCGGGCCGTAAGCAAGACGATGACGGGCTCCTGTTCGAGCTCGTTAATTATGTCCCGGGCCACGGCCATGCCGCCGACCTTCGGGGCGTCTGCATCCAAGACGACCACGGGTGGAACGCGGTCCTTCACCTGGGCAATAGTGCCTGCCGCAGTCGCCGTCTCGATCCAGTTAATCGGGGGGGCACCCTTTCCGGCTTTGATCCCAACCCCTTCGATTACCGCTCTGCGGCGATCTTTGTCGGCACTGTAGAGAACAACATCTACGGCTTCTTCGCTCACCGAAATCTCCTTATGGCTTCTAGTACGACTTGAGCATATCCTTTTGCGGTCACGGATGTGATTCCGGCTCGGCCAAAAGGCAGTAGGTAGCGGTGAAGTGTCTAGTAGACCGCGACGATGTCAACAATCATGACCAATGCGGGACTCGACTCGTCCTGCGGGGGGAAGACAAACAGAATGCGGTCACCGACATTGTGGCCCAAGAACACCGTGTCCTGGGCGGGCTGGACTGTCGGCCCGGTCTGCCAAGTACTCTCAGAGGCACTTTGAGAACCCCAGTAGGAGCCCGTGTAGTGGTAAACAACCGAATCTGATGAAGTGACTGCGGCACCACTGCCCTTGGCCAGAGTGAGTTCGATCTGCTCGGTGGGAGCGACTGCCCCCTCCTGGTAGACAACCACTGGAGCCTCGCCCAAAGCGCCGGTGATCTTCAAACCTTCAGGAAGTTCCTCGTCTACTGCGGTGGCCTCCTTCAGCGGTGTCAAATCCGCACCGGGAACGTCAACGATGTCTACGACGAAGATGAGCGTAGAGTCCGCGGGGATATTTCCCTGTTCAGCCGATCCGTATCCGTACTCGGGAGGAACGATCAGCAGGACGCGATCCCCAACCTTTGCCCCTGGAAGACCGTACTTCCACCCATCGATGACACTGTTCAAACTGAGCGTCATCGCCTGATCCCCGTGGTTGAACGAGGAGTCAAACGTCTTTCCGTCCCATAGGAACCCGGTGTAGTGGATGGTGACTAGGCCGCCAGCCGGAACCTCGGCCCCGTCTCCGGGAGTAATGAGTTTCGCCACCAGTTCCTTTGGTGGATCACCCTCGACCGTCTTAATCTGCGGAACCTGCCCCCACTCACCCGACACGGTCGGAACCTCGAAGTCGGGATTCCTATTGACCTCGGGACCCTCCACCAGGGCTTCAGTCTCGGACTGCTGGGTTGCGCCGACCGAGTTCGGATCAGACGATGAGCAACCCGCTAGACCCAAGGCAGAAGTGGCCACGATAGCTAATGCAGGCAACCAGGTAAGACGTCGCATAGTTCTCTTTCAGGTTCTTAGGCTGATCAGGCTCAGGTACCGCGCGCCCTCTGAGTCTCATACGA
The DNA here is from genome assembly GCA_035621235.1 of Actinomycetaceae bacterium MB13-C1-2. Classification (NCBI taxonomy): domain Bacteria; kingdom Bacillati; phylum Actinomycetota; class Actinomycetes; order Actinomycetales; family Actinomycetaceae; species Actinomycetaceae bacterium MB13-C1-2. The sequence continues at coordinate 1,937,506 of CP141731.1, read as the reverse complement.
GACAGACCGGCACGGCGCGTAAATGGATCGCGAAGGCTCCAGACCCAACTTCTAGTGGAAGGACTCACCACAGGCGCAAGTGCTGCCTGCATTCGGATTGTCAATGGTGAAGCCCATGCGCTCAATCGAGTCAGAGAAGTCGATTACGGCGCCGCTCAAATAGGGAGAACTCATGCGGTCTACAACTACCTCCACGCCATCGAAGTCAACGACAGCATCCCCATCGAGTAGCCGATCATCAAAGTAGAGCTGGTAGATCAGGCCGGAACAACCGCCGGGTTGAACAGCTATGCGCAGACGGAGATCATCACGTCCCTCTTGTTCAAGCAGGCTACGGACCTTGTCCGCCGCCGCCTCGGAAATCTTCACCTCGTGAGTGGGCAGTTCAGTTAGCAGATCGCTCATGCGCATAACCTCCAGCATTCGCCGAACTCTTCGGCACTATTTCATAAGTCTAGTCGTCCCTGTCACCCCGCAAAGATGCGGTGCGCCACGGGCAGAATTGCCGGTTGGCGCGAACCACTAACGAATCCAGGTCTGTGCAATTCGTCTGCCGACATCGACGAAGGGGTCCCGTGTTCCCGCTCGGATCAAGGAGACTCCGTGTAACCCAATATCCGCCCGCTCGGGCCCCGACAGGGATGACTGTGTCGCGACAGCGACAACAGGAACGGCGTCCAGCGAGGCAAGCGCACACACTTTGCGCAGAGCCGAATCCACCAGGTTTGGGGAGTCTAGATGAGGCTCCACGGCAACGATCAGATCAGCCTCGCCCACCAGTTTAGGGAGTTGGGACAGCGTGGAGAGAGTCTCCCAGGTCGAGCGGATCGGGACTCCGAGTGCGGCAAGTAGTGCTCCGCTCCCCCCAGCGACTCCGGACCCTTCCAACAGGGTCGGGTCCACGGCTGCCGCGACCGGCGAAGGGGAAACTGGACCGGGCCCGGCAATTTCGGTGCGTATTCGCGACTCGATCGGAGTCAGGTTTATAGCTCGCAGGGCATCAACCGTCCTCTGACTCGCCCCCTTTAGCACTTGCGCCCATCGACTGATCGCTTTTTCGTGTTCACTACCAGACGAGTAGTTTTGCCTAAGAGAAAGATCCGGTGCGACGTATCCGGTGCCTCCAACGCCGAGTAGCGGACGAGACGTTGAACTAGCGACAACGATTGTGCGGCCCGCCAATGTCGATCGCGCGGACTCAACTGCGGCCTCAAGCTTTGCGGAACTGTCGTCGAGACTCAGCAGGGGTTCCCCTGCCAATGCCCCGAGCAGCCCCATTCCCCAGTCGTGCGACCAGGAGTGTCCCCCTTCTACAAGCACGGTTCCTTTGAAATCTCCAAGGTCACGAAGCTCCGAACCGATGCCTACCGATGAAGCCTCTCTGCGACCTGAGACTATGTGTCTGAAGTTTCCTGAGATTGCTCCGTCTTGCGCGAGCGCCTCCACAAAGGCCGATGCCGGACCAAATGGAAGAAGTCGCAGTTGCAGCGATGCTCCGACGCTGGCATCCACCGAAGCACGAATTCCCTCGACAATCCCCTGTAGCGCACGAACGTTTGCTTCGGGGCGCCCCTCGATATTTGGTTCGTTTGCGAGCCACTGCAAGACCTGTCCAGAGAGGTCGTCCTTCCCAGAGAGATCCTCGGCGCTAAGGTCCCAGTGTCCAATTACCAGGACCCGCATCGGAGCTACTCTCCCATTCGGCCGAGTTCAACCAGCAGAAATGCCTCGGCCAGAGTTGCGTTGCGTAGAACAGCCAACGACTGCGACTCGTCCTCAGAGTGGGCGTTGGTTGAGGGGTCCTCGACACCTGTTACCAGGACGGTCGCCTCTGGGAACACTCGTTCAAACTCAGCGATGAATGGAATGGAACCTCCTTGGCCGATCGCAACAGCCTGAGCTCCATATGCGCTGGTGAGGGCTTCGCGGAGCATTTCCGCTTCGGGACTATTGAGGTCGGCCGTGTACGAGGGCCCTTCTTCCACGCTGTGAACACTGATCTCGGCACCGAACGGAACGTTTGCAGTCAGATGTTCCTTCAGTGCCTTCAAGGAGTCGGCGGTCGACACCCCCGGCACAGTGCGCATGCTCAGTCGAAACCTGCACTGCGGAATGATCGCGTTTGCCGAGTCTTCGACAGTGGTCACGTCCATTCCAATCACGGATACCGCAGGCATGGTCCACACTCGCGCCGCGAGATCACCGACACCGGCGAGCCTGTATCCGTCAACTACAGAAGCGTCTCGGCGATACTCTTCCTCGCTCCAATCGACCTCGGCCACCGAACTTCCACCGAGACCCGAGACTGCCACGTTTCCTTCCTCGTCATGAAGAGTCGCAATCAGACGCGATGCGATAGTCACGGCGTCTAGGATCGGGCCACCAAACATTCCCGAGTGAACCGCGTGTTCCAGAACCCGCACTGTAACGTCGACAGACGAAACTCCGCGTAGTGAGGAAGTGATCGCCGGAATCTCCGTGGTCCAGTTCCCCGAGTCCGCAACGATAATCACGTCGGCCTCCAACTGGTCTCGGTACGTCTCGAGAAAACTCTTGAATGAGGGCGACCCCACCTCTTCCTCTCCTTCGACGTAGACGATGACGTTGACAGGTAGCTCCCCTGCGAAGGCTTTCAACGCGGACAGGTGTACCGCGACTCCGGCACCATCATCAGAGGTTCCGCGACCGTAGATTCGGTCATCTCGAATCTCAGCGACGAATGGATCAGATGCCCATCGCGACACGTCCCCCACCGGTTGCACGTCATGGTGAGCGTAAAGAAGAACGGTTGGCTTTTCGGGATCGCGCTCACTTCTGGCAATGACCGCAGGGCGCCCAGGTTCCCCGTTTGCCATTGGAGCGGTGCGGACCACGGCATCTAAACCAAGCGAGGCGAACGAGTCGCGGACGAACTCAGCTGAGCGAAGAACCTCGCCCGCCTTAGAGGAATCGGATGAAATCGACTGAATCTTTACCAGGTCCGTGAGAAAGGCAACCTCTGTGTCGAATCCCTGGTCAATACGTTGCGTTAGTTCTTCTGGTGTCATCATACCTCAAATCTACCCCGAGTCTGTGACCGCAATTCGACGATACGAGACGGGTCCCACCGTGAGCCTAGATTGGGCCTGTAGGCAGACTCAGATACCCTTAGCCCGTGGCAAAGAAGAACGAAGAACAGACCGACATCACGGATTCGGCGGCGCCCTCTGGAAAGAAGTCGACACCGACACGATCTCGCAGAGAGGCGGAGCTGGCGAACCGTCGTCCCCTGGTTCCAAATGACAGGAAACTCGCCAAGCAGATCGAGCGCCAAAAGAGGGACGAGGCGTACGCTCGTGAACGGGTGGCCCTAGAAACCGGTGATGAACGCTATCTTCCGGTGCGGGACAAGGGTCCGATCCGCAGATACGTCCGCGACTGGCTCGACGCGCGTTGGTCGATATCGGAGTTCTTGCTGCCCGCCATGATCCTGTTCCTCGGCGGGGTTCTAATCCTTACTTTCGTCAAGCTAGACGAGCGCGTGGTCAGCTACATAATGGTCGGGCTGATG